>CAMHNI010000038.1 GCA_946186505.1 uncultured Prevotellaceae bacterium
TTGCTTGTCAATGTAATCGTGCTATGCACGCTTTGTTAGTCAAAGAACTCCCGACGTTGAGCCACCAGCCTGTTTAATGGCTCATTGTCGGGGACAAATGTACACAGAATAATTGAGACGGCAAAATAAATTAGGACTTATTAGCAGTCCCCTTTACTTCCATATCGGTTCGCTTCGCCAGTTGCCTGTAAAGCCTAACTTGCCGTAGGGAATATCTTTGCTATTATCCAGCAGGGAAAGAATCTTTGCCTTGATTTGATTCTCTGCATATACAGCATTGCAGAGATAGAGCATAGCCGTGATAACTCCGTAGGGCTTCTTTTTCTGATTGTCTGTAAATGGGGTGTTTAACCACTTGTCGCGATGTCCCTTGATGTTCATAGGCTGCTTGGCAAGGCTCCTGTTCCAAAGACGCGAATGATGGGCGATGATGTTTCGCAAAACGGAAATTGCCTCTAACCAACTGGAAAGTTCCTTAGCAGAGTATAGTCCAAACTCGTTAGCAATAGTGGCGCGTTGGGGCAACTGACTCTTCAGGTTCTTGTACATCTTTGATAGTGTGCCGAATGTGGCAACTTCCAGTATCATCCATGCATCAGGATTGTCACCTTCCATTGACTCGCTATCCCAATTTGTGTGCTTGGCTATGTATTCTTTGGCAAAAGGCTCTGTACTACGTTCAAACTCATATTTGAGGTCAAGCACAAAGTCCTCGTAGTATTCCATCTTTTCAAAGAGTGATTCATCCAGATACCAAAGTCCACTATCCTTTGCCTGTGACAGATGGTTGATAATTTTAGCCCTCAGTGCGACCTCAATAATCTCAATGGCATCAAAAAGAATCAGACGGAGGCTACGGTCAAAGTTGTATCGTGCTATCACATCATCAAAAGAAGCATCTTCAAGGAAGTCATGTTCCGTTTCTTCGTCAATCATATCCGTCCAATAGTATTTCAGACGGAAATAGCTGATATGCGACAGGCATTCCTTCGCATACTCCTCACTGTTGAACTGCATCCCTCTTGAACGGAGCAACTTGATTTGCTCTTCTATCGTACGTGGCTTCTGATTGCTCATTGCTGTCTATATAAAAAGGTGACCCGCCAGCAGATCTACGGGATGCCGACGGGTTCTGTTATCGTTTGATTCGGACAACTTATCCGAGAATCTTCTTATTTCGGCTGCAAATATAGCACATTTTCTTAAAATATGCAACTTTTTTTGAAGTTTTTTCTCAAAAAACAATATAATATGCAAGAAAATTTGTAATTTTGCACCTGACTCTTTGTCTTGAGCCAACGTAAACAATTTGGACGTGTCCTAAATAATACATAGGCAAAAGACAGTCCACGCCGGGCCGAGTGAGGCGATGCCGCCATAACAAAGCGGGCATTGGGTGGGAAGAGAGAGTCACGACATATTAAAAAGGCGTCTTCAAGCGTCTTGTCTTTGACCTTTAGGAATTCTCGCAAAATTCAGATATTGTCAAGGATGAGGCAACAGTAGATGTCCTCGGGATGTGTTTATACGCATCTCTTTAGCAGACATATATGGTTTCCCCATTTTTATGTCTGTTCAAGGGGATTACTATATTCATATCGGCGTGGGCTTCGACGTTGCTCGTTCTTCAATATCGGGCAATGCGAGAAGCCTCTAAAGGTGGGACGGGCGACAAAGCAAGTTCCCACGCTTTCTTTTTTATGCCGTCAGACCAGAAGTTTAACAGAGCCGATAGGGGGACAGGGTTCGCTTTAGGTACGGCAGAAAGGAATGGATGTCATACAGATTAATAGTGGTGAATATGTAGGAATGAGGATTCTGGCTATCAAGTCAATTCCGCACATCTCCATATTGTCTGAGAAACTTCAGCCTCAGGAACATATTGAGCATTATGCCCAAGACATGTCCAACCTGCTTAGTGAAATCTACCAACAATATAAGGAACTCTTCAAGCAAGCGGGACAGAGTCAGGATATTGCCATAGAGCTCAACTGGATTACGGAGGCTGTCGCGAACCAGCCATATAAGGCAAAAATTCATCTCTTCATTCTCTTACGGAGTATTCACTCTGTTCAGCAGCGGGCAGAAGAGACGCTGGAAGTACTGTCGGGACTGTTAAAGGCGACCTTGGACAGTGGCAGATATGAATATACCGACAGTTCGTTTGCAGACTACTTCGATAAGTTCAAACAGGCATCGGGCGGTGGTTGTCAGGCTATTGTAAAAGAGGAACGGATGGAAGACCTACAGAACAGTTATCTGCCTGTGAGTTATGCATACGACAAGATGCCCACTGACTATCAGAACTTGAGCAGAATTGCCAACATCCTGATTATGCATCCAGGTTGTGCAGTATCCTTCCAATTGATACCTACCTATTATAATAATGAGGAACTGGCAGAACTGAACCAACTTAATCAAAATGTAAGCATGTTGAGTCAGGGTGTGCACGACAGGCAGGTGGGAAATGTCAGTTTCAGCAATGCGGAAAGACTGAGTCAACTGTATAAGTATTATGCTGACAATAAGAGTCGGGCTCTTTTTCAGTACAACATTATTATATATGGAGATTATCAGTCGTTAAGCGCAGTTTCCACAAGGGTGCTTGGACAGTTGAACTCTACGCAGGAACAAGCACCCAATCTACAGATTGTGAATTTGTCTCATGATGAGGTCTGTTCTTCACAGGAGATGCTCTACCCTCAGCCTTGGGTGGTGAGCGATCTGCTGCTCAACAGAAACAGAAATCAGGCCATCTGGAGCAGTGGATATGTCAGCAACGCCCTCTACCGATTCCCGTTCGTTGTGACGGCAGAAGAGGCTGCATCGTTCTTCCGTCTGCCTATTGGCGATGACAAGGTAAATGCAGGATTGAATGTAAATGAGACAGGGAAAACCAGCAAGACCTATTCTCAGAATCTCATTAATGCAGGTGATATTGAGATTGGAAAGTTGAAATCGTCTTCAGCCAACTCCATTGGATTCACGCTGAAAGACCTTGCCAAACACATGCTTGTTGTGGGTACTCCTGGTTCAGGAAAGACAACGTTCTCCGTGGGGTTGCTTGACCGTCTTTGGAAAGATTATCATATTCCATTCCTTGTCATTGAGCCTGCAAAGAACGAATATCGATCACTGGTACAAAGTATTCCTGAATTGCAAGTTTTCACGCCAGGCAAAAACTTTATCTCTCCATTTGTGTTCAATCCCTTTGTTCCGCCAAAGAATGTTAGACTTGAGACATACAAATCAACCCTCAAAACCGCTTTTGCAGCAGGTGTATCGATGTCAACACCACTTGACAAGATTTTTGAGGACACCATCAACAACTGTTATTCAGACTTCAGATGGCTTGACTCATATACGACAGAGAATAAGGGCAGAATCTTCAACATCACAGACTTCATCAAGTGTTTCCAAGAAACATTCGATGAAATTGGCTATACAGGCGATGCCAAGAATATTGGACGTGCAGGTATCGTCCGCCTGAAAAGTTTAGTGAATTTGTTCGATAATTATTATTCCATACCGATTGAAGATATATTGTCAAAGCCAACCATCATTGAACTAGCAGCCATAGAGAACAGTGAGCAAAAGGCTCTTATCATAGCCTTACTGCTATTGTCTATTCTTGCATACGTGAATGCTAACTACATAGGTGAAGGTGGATTGCGGAATTTTATCCTATTGGAAGAAGCTCATGTACTACTTGATGCAGATACCAATGTAGGAGAAGGTTCAGCCAATCCCAGTGCCATAGCGCAAGGACTGGTCAAGCGCATGTTGGCAGAGATACGTTCCTATGGAGTGGGCATTGCCATTGCTGACCAGTCACCACGCAAGGTTGGTACAGATATCGTTGCATTGACTGATATCAAAGTGGCTTTTCGTTTGGTTGAGGGAGAAGATAAGGAAATTCTTGCTAACTCAACCAGTATGAATGAAGTGCAAATGGCCAGACTTGCCAAACTAAAGCCAGGTGAGGCATTCCTTTTTTTTAATCGTCTTGACGAACCTGAGGAAATAATTACACCGGATTATCGTCTTGATAATAAGATTAGCATATCGCTTTCAGACGATGGCATTAAGCAACTGACTACTTATTGGAATAACAAACAAGACAAACTACGACCATATCCAGAGTGTGCTTTCGCTCCTTGTTGCCAGGAGTGTTGCAACTATGAGCGACGGCTATTGGCACGCGAGGTAGCAAGGAGGATATTCCGTGGGTATATACCAACGAATACCAAAGATCCCGAACCCGTGAAGAAAGCATTTTCAAAGTTCACGTCGTTGATAAAAGCAGAACTGAACGATGAGCCCTTCAGCCCAGAGTTGCGCACCTGCGTGAAAGTACACTTCTGGAGGCGGTTGATGTATGATACCAAATTGAGAATCCGGCCTTCAGACATTGAAGAGTCCATAAAAAGAGATTATCAATCCTAAAACATAAATGATATGAGAGAATATAGTGATAGCGAAGACAATTGGCAGGATGATGCTCCTGACACTGATCAGCCTGACACTCAGGATATGAGTTCAGATGATGGACAATCTGATACGGATTATGACGGTGGAGAAAGTGGCTGTGATGATTATGACGTCACAGACAGTGGATCAGATTACTCATCAAGTGAGTCTGGTGATGATGTCACAGATAGCGGACCCGATTACTCCTCCAGTGAATCTGGCGATGATCTGACAGACAGTGGGCCAGATTACTCATCAGACGATAGTTCCTCAGATGATGACTTTGGAACTTGGGATACAACGGGTAGCGAGGATGATGGGACATTTGGCGAATGGGATACCACTGGCGGTGACGACAACGATGACAGCAGCGATGAAGAAGGTGGCGGGTATTTCCCTGAATATGAGAATTCATGGGATCAAGGAGATGACAGCTACGACTCTGGCGACGATGACTACGATGGTGGCATGGGCGACGGTGGCGGCTGGGGCACCGATGGTGGTGATATGACTGACTCCAGCAGTGACTTCAGTGGCGGTGATGATGTAGAATAAATTATAAACTAAAAGCATAACAACTATGGGATTATTTCACAGGCCAACAGTGGCACAGCCCTCTGAAGGGCATTCATTTGTTACGCTTATTCAGAATGAGGGTAACAATACGGGACGCGGTTTTATCGGATGGCGCGACCCCCGTAAGGACTTCAACACGCACTCAAAACTTATTGTTAGACGAGGTGAGGAGGCCATATTCGAAAACGGTGGAAGCGAATATGTTTGTTTCCCACCAGGAGAATATGAGCTCGAGACACAAAACTACGCTGTCATACGCTCTTTTCGCGAGGCTCTTTCTGGTGGACAAACAATGTTCCCCTGCAGGGTGTATTTCGTATCCACGGAACAGTTTGAAGTGGAATGGGGCACTTCGGAAGCAATAGGCTATACATGCCCACTAATGGGACCTGGAGCCCAAGTACGCGGCGGAGGTGTTTATGTTATTAAGGTTCAGGACTCAGAAAAGTTCTGCGGCACAATTCTTCGTGATAATGAGAGTTATGATGTTGACATGCTTAGCAAGAAACTGCTTAGCCGTATTTATAAACGTGTTGCAAGCATTATTTCCAATGTATTGGAGGAAAACCAGATAAATGGCATGGAAGTGTCGAAGAAGGTTGATGAAATCAGCGAGCTATGTATGCCGCGTATTCAGACGCTGTTGGATGAATTCGGTTTTATGCTAGTTGACTTCACCGCAGAACTATTTATAGATGAAGAACAACGGCAGATGTATGAAAGTGCCATCCGTCTACAGCGCATGACTGCCCAGGGCGAAGCTCAGGCCCGTGTTATTAGCGCGCAGGGGAAAGTTGGTGAGATGCAAACCATGGGAGATGCTTACACCACCATCAAGGGAATGGAGATGCTTCAGACTATTGCAGAAAATCCAGGTGCAGGTGGTATAGCTAGTGCTGGTGCAGGACTCGGAATGGGAATGGCGGCAGGCAATGCTTTCGGGAACATTGCCCAGTCAATTTTCTCTGGTGTACAACAACAGCCACAACAACCGAAGCAATCAAACTTTGGCGGTGCCAGTCGCTTCGGTACGGGTGGACAGGAACAACCAACTCCCTCGTCAGCATCAGTCCCACAAGACCCTATCGAAGTATTGGAGAAGATGAAACAGATGCTTGAAAAGGGACTTATACCCCAAGCCGTTTACGATCAGAAAGTAGCTGAAATATTGAGTAGAATGTAAAGAGAGAGGAATGGATATGAAAAAAGTTTTTTTGAAAATCGCTTTTGCTTTAGTCTTTCTAATTGTCTTCAACGTCTTGTTCTTTCTTCTATGTGGAACAGACAACAAAACGTCAGTATGGATTTCCTACGGATTCATACACGTAGCGTATCTTACAATCCTCGTCATACCACTCATACGCTCTAAGGGGAAAGATTCTTTCTATCTGAACGCAACGCTGTTTAATCAAGCCATCACATACTTCCTATTGGAACTTGTAATAGGTGTTGCTTGCATCGTTTGGTCACCCGACTCCATACTTTGGCCACTACTTGTCCAGTCCATCCTTTGGTTGGTTTACGCTGCCATCTTGATTGGTAACACCTGGGCCAACGAAGTGACAACCCAGTCGTTGGAAAAGCGGAGCCAAGAGATTGCACCATTCCGGGAAATGACCAGTGAATTAAAAAAAGTGTCAATGATGATGAAAGACCAACAGGTTAGCAAAGAAACTATGGATGTTTATGATGCCTTGTACTACAGTGGTAGCAGACAAACAGCAGAAACAATCGGGCTGGATATTGACATATCCAACCTTATAGGAGCCTTGAAGATGCGGGTGCGGCAAGGAGACGAGACAAGTCCTGAAGTCAAGCAGTATCTTGCGGAATTAAAAGGTCTTATAGCTGAAAGAAAAGCAACATTAAAATATTTTCACTAATTGTTTAATTAAAACTTTAAAACTATGGCAGAAGAATCTATGAGACTTCAAGTGCTTAAGTGCCCATCTTGTGGGAAGCCGATTACACGTTTAAGTTCACTTAAGTCAACAATGAGTTGTCCACGTTGTGGAAACATTATCAAGAACCCAATGGCAACAGCCAAGGCTTTTGTCCGTCCAGAACGTATCATACCGTTCACAACAGACGAACAGACTTTTGAGAATGCATTAGTAAACTCATTGATTAACCAAGAGTATTGCGACAAGAATATCTTTTCTGCGATTAATACAGACAAGGTGTTTAAGGCTTATCTCCCTATGTACCTCTATGAGGGAACTTTCAACGCTTCATGGAGTTGTGAGTCCGCATACATGGATCAGAAGGTAAAGGTGAGCAGCAGTAGCGTATCAACGAAAGACGTAAAAAAATGGCGTCCGCAGAATGGTAATGCTGCAGGCAACTTTTCTTTCCTGTGTCTCGCTAACGAGACAGAAGATGACTTGCCGGTAGAACTGCGCAACTTCACCATGCAATTCCCATACGACGTGATGATGTCTAAAGAATATGATGACATTCTACTTCCAGATGATCCAAAGATGATTACAGTAGAACGGAACGCCGATGCCACGCTTGTTTGGCAAAAGCATGGTAAAGATCTGGTGAATGAAACTGCCGAAAACGCAGCTCGCCAACAAATAGGAAATCAGGAAATCAGAAACTTCAGGGCAACTTCAAGCTGGAATCTGACGACAACAGGTGTGTATGTTCTGGTTCCTTTCTGGTTCGTGTATTATACATTCAACAATCAGCAATACCACTTCCTAATGGATGGCATAGGTGAGCGTACTTCATATTCTTATCCCATAGATCAAGAGGATGTGGCTTTTGTCAATGGTAAGGAGAAAATCAAGAAATACTCCACTTGGTTGTGGGTTCTTGCCCTGTTGCTTTGGTATGTGTTCAACTTCACAACGGCATTTGTATATCTCATTATCTGGCTGATTGGCAAGATTGTTGTCAACAAGATGATGGACAAGCAGATCCAAGAGCGTCTTGACGATTCTAAATCCCAACGACAGGCTGGTGCAAATCGAATATGATGAAACGAGGGCAATCATTCCGATTGTCCTCGTTGTTTACATTTTAATTCCTCTCCGTTGCTCTTGCCCTATCCCAAACTGCTCCTTAAACCATTGAGTAATAGGCATCTCGTTGATATGGAGGAACAAGTTTCGCTTCTCGTCCCTTATCACTTGTGCCGAAACATTATCTGCAAGGGCATTCCGTCTGTACTCATTGGAGTGAAGACAACCACTATAGTTAATGGTGTGACCATGCAGCAGTTTATCCGTCTGTTCCTCGCTGAAACCACATTGCAGACATTCACGTTCCATACTGAGGAACCGCTTGAAACTCGGGAACCACTGGTATGCCTTTTCGAGAATACGTTTCAGATTGTTCACTTCCTGCTGATGCTGCTCGTTGGCCCTGTTCATTTCTCTTGCGTGGTCGTCCTTCATCTTCTGCATATCAGCGTGTAGTCTCTCTATCTGTCTGTTCAAATCCTCCACCTCATTTCGCAGTTCCTTGTTTTCCTTCTCCAGTCGATTTACTTTGTTACCACCAAGAAGAGAATTGATTCCGTTGAGTGCTGCGGTTGCGGTCTTGGTGGCGGAGTTCTTCAGTTCCTCTGTCTTTGTCTCTGCCTTGGCTTTCAGCCGAGTCTGCTCACACTCGGCAACGACCATGCAAGCATGTCTTTGCTCTCGCTTAATCGCAGACTTGATGCGTGCAAGTTCCTGTTTGGCTTGGGCAGCTTCGGCAATAGTACGCTGTGCCTCGTCTGCCTTTGCTAATAATTGTGTGATGTTCGCCTGTAAGACCTCACCCTGTGCAATCAAACTACGATAATACTCATGTGTGGAAATATGCTGGGCTTCCGAGCCTTTGATGCCTCGTTGCAGTCTGTATGCCGCCATCTGTTCAGCGTAGGTGTCCTGATAGCGTATCAGGTTGGCACGGCTCATGACTTCATCGGCACACAGACGAGGGGCAGGGGCTTTTGTCCTATATCTCTTCTTGACTGCCAGCTCTTTCTTCTGCTTCTTGCGCTCTCCCATGACGATGGGGACGATGGTGGCATGAAGGTGGGGTGTTTCCTCATCCATGTGTAGCACTGCCGACACCACATTATCTGCTCCGTAGGTCTTGCGGAGCCAGTCAACGTTATCCTGACACCACTTGTCAAGTCTGCCGTTCTTCTCTATCTGCTCCATGTCTGCATGGGTGCCAGTCAGTACGATGCGGATAGCCTGTACCTGGTTCTTGCCTATTTTGTGTGTAAGCCCTGCTGTATTGAGGCGATGCTGTATGGCTTCCGTCCTGTTACGGACTCCTTCAGGGAACTGGATAAGTTCACGGTTGAGGTGAGTCCGCTTCGGGTCGGCATTTTTCGGTTGGATGGTGCGCTCGATGTGTGCCGACATCCCGCTGTCTGCGCCCTTTGCTTTCTCTAAGTGTAATACTGCGTATCCCATTACATATGCTTTTTTAGTTTGTTCGTTTACGATGTTTTTGTTCGTCTCTCGTTCCTGTTTGTGTTCGGCTTGTGCCGACGTTCTTTGCAGGGAGTCCAGAGGGGTGCAGCCCCTCGGCCTATTGGGGATTTTTAGCGTTGTGGCAACAATGCGGCTCGAAAAATCCCCTAATAGGCTACGGTATTTCCAGCTTGTGGGAAATATCCGTACCTGCGCCAGCATGATTCCATCGCAGTATGCTTCCAAAATGTTGCAACATTGCAACGGACGGATGGACTGACTGACGGATGGATTAATTGATTGACGGACTAACTGGAGGATGGATGTTGTGCCGTCAGTATCACCTCAAAGGGCTTGTGGTCTCGGATGATACGCTCTATCAGTTCTTTGCGGACAGCCCTTGCCTGATAGGAATTAAGACGGAAAGCAAGCAGCAGAACGACCTCCATGTTATATACAGTAAGGTATAGGTTTTGACGTTGTTTGATAATACGCTCTGCCTCGTAAGGCTTTACCAGTTCCTCTTTGTAAAGTGTTTGGATGGTGTTTCTTAACTTGGGGATGAACACTCCGAAGAGGTCAATCATTTCAGACTCGCTCATCCAAATCTCTCCACGCGGTATAGTCAGTTCTCTGTACTCACTATACTCAGTCCACTCAATGATGTTTCTCTGTTCCATATACCTATGCTGTTTTGATGTTACTGAATGATGCGTTTAGCTTGTTACCTAACATAGTCAGGTCGTTATCCAACTTCTTTGTGGTGATGCGGGCATAAATCTGGGTTGTGACAATGTTCGTGTGACCCAATACTCGGCTCACGCTCTCTATGGGCATGCCATTGGTCAAAGCCATCGTTGCAAAGCCGTGTCTTGCACAGTGAGCGGAGATAGGCTTGTCTATACCGCATTCCTTCATCACCGTTTTCAACTTCTTGCAGACACTCCAATAGTTGACATCACCAAATACTGACTTCGGATTCTCTTTGGGGAAGTTGCTGTAACGCTCGATAATTTGTAGAGGAACGTCCAATAGTTTCACTTGATAGGGCACGTCTGTCTTGTGACGCTTGCCTACTATCCACTTGTCACCTTCTATCTCCACGATATTGTCCGTAGTCAGTTCCTTCAAGTCCACGAAAGAGAGTGCCGTGAAGTTCATGAAGACGAACAGGTCGCGGATAAAGGCGAGATTGCCATCTTCAAACTCATGCGTCATCACCTTCCTAAGTTCCTCTTCTGTCAGGTAGGTGCGTTCCTTGCACTTGGGGCTAATATGAAACTGGGCGAAGACATTGCGCTGTATCTTTCCGTTATCGTGGGCACGTCCTACAACTCCTTTCAGGTGCATGCACGACAGCCAGATAGTAGAACTGGCAAGTCCTCGGTCATTGCTGAGGTAAACGCTAAACTCCTTGATAAAGTCGGGTGTCAGTTCCTGCATGGATATGTCGCTGCGCCTGTGGCATATCTGCAAGAAATTCGCCACATAGCTCCTTGACCTCAACTGCAACTTGTATGTTCCCAAAGCCCTGTCCTTACCGACACGACGTTTGAGATTGGCCAAGTCCTTGTCGAATGCACCCAACAGGGTCTCGTATTCGCTGCCGAAACCCTGATAGGCATTACGCACCATTTCAGCCGTAACGAATGCATCACGGTCTGAAAGGTGCTGATAGTGCTTGATGATTTGAGCCTTTATATTATCAAGGTCACGGTTCAAGTCAAGTGCCTCCCTGCTTCTGCCCTTGGCACAATTACCCTTCACGTCCCACATTGTCAGTGGAATGCTCCGCTTGCAACTGAACTGGCTCTGTGTACCGTTGATGGTGATTCGTCCCATCACTGGTGCTATGCCGTTCTTGACCTTACCCTTGTTCACGTAGAACAATACCGAAAATGTGCTTCTGTTCATTCTTCTAAATCGTTTTAAAATTCGGGCTGCAAAAGTAATACCTTTCTGGGAGAAAACCACTGCGCAAATCGCGGCAGATTTAGGAAAGAAAAACGCGAAATGTGAAAACGGTTCGAACTGCCGTGAACTGCCTTGATTTGCGTAGTCCGTTAAGAAAGTTTAACTTTCGACCGTGGCCCAATCGGGTTACGAATAAGAGACTTAAGTCGTTCCGCAATCTGCCTCGATTTGCGTAGAGCCTCTTGGCGAAAGTTACTCAAATTGCGCTCATTTGCCTTTATTTATGGGCTTATCTGCGTTAATCTACGAAAAATGCTTTTCTGTTTCAGCATTATTTCGTAACTTTGCAGCAGATTAATAAAATGCATCAAGTGCACACCTGACCCTACTGTGTTCCAAACCTTAACCCCATAAACCAGACAATTCAACGTTTTATGTAGCCGAGAGCAGAACGGTGCTCGCTCCAGCTATGCCGAGGCGCAGCCTGCGTTCGCAGGAACTGCAAAACCTATCCCCTACGCCCGTAGCGGGCGACAGTTAATAACCCTGCTCATGATGCTGCTCACCACGGCCACGGCGTGGGCGGACATTACCATCAGCACACCGGCTGAGTGGGAGACGTTCGCAACAGCGGTCAGCAACGGTACGACGTACAGCGGTGAGGCACACTCCCGCGGCGATGACTGGGAGGACTGGGAGGACGACTGGGAGGACTGGGAAGATGACGAGATAGAGGAATAAACGACAGCTCTGCGAAAAATCCATGCGCAGCCGCTCCCCTCCCTTTCGGGGGAGGGGGGCTGGGGTGGGGTCTTTTAGCATCGGACTACGGGACTTTAGGACTTTGTGATGATGTCTATTTTGCAGAGGACTTAACGGACTGGAAGGAATAGAAGAATTCCTGATGGTGGTAGGATAATTATGGAAATTATGTCATCTTTTCAAAAACGACCTTTGGTCGTTATATTTGTGCTGCTTTTCTGTGTTATTCAGAAAAATAGTTGTACCTTTGCAGCATGAATGTGAAGGTTACGAGCAAAGCTCGCCTGAACACCGATGAAAGAAAGAGATGAGTGAAGAACTGGAAGATAAGCAGATAGCTGTGTTGCTGTCAGGAGGTGTTGACAGCAGTGTTGTGGTTTATGAGTTTGCAAGGCTCGGGCTGCACCCCGACTGCTTCTACATCAAGATAGGAGCCTCCCCCGACCCCTCCGAAGGAGGGAAGGATGGCTGGGACTGTCCGATGGAGGAGGACCTGGAGATGGCCACCGCCGTGGCGACGAAGTACGGGTGCCGGTTGGAGGTGGTTGACTGCCACCGCGAGTACTGGGACCAGGTGACGCGCTACACGATGGATAAGGTGCGCGCGGGACTGACGCCGAACCCCGACGTGATGTGCAACAGACTGATCAAGTTCGGTGCCTTCCACGAGAAGCGCGGCCACGACTATGACCTCATCGCCACCGGACACTATGCGCAGACGGAAATAGACGACGAAGGCTGCAAGTGGCTCTGCACCAGCCCGGACCCAGTGAAAGACCAGACAGACTTTCTGGCGCAGATATACGACTGGCAGTTGAACAAAGCCATCTTCCCTATCGGACACTACATAAAGGACGAAGTGCGGCAGGTAGCTGAACGCGAGCACTTGGTGAGTGCCCGCCGCAAGGACTCACAAGGCATCTGCTTCCTCGGTAAGATCAACTACAATGACTACGTCCGCCGCTACTTAGGCGAACAGCCCGGCGATGTCATTGAGTTTGAGACGGGACGGCGCATCGGCGAGCACCGAGGGCTGTGGTTCCACACCATCGGCCAGCGCAAGGGCATGGGCTTCAGCGGCGGTCCGTGGTTTGTGGTGAAGAAAGATGTGGAGGCGAACATTCTATACGTGTCGCACGGCTACGACCCGCAGACGGCATACAAGCAGGACTTCCCCATACACGACTTCCATAGCATCAACGGCCAGCTGCCCGGAGAGCGCATCACGCTGAAGATACGCCACACGCCGGAATACCTGCCCGCCCGGCTGGAACCTCAGGGCGACGGACGCTACATGGTTCATGCCGACGCGCCCATCCACGGCGTGGCCCCCGGCCAGTTCTGCGTTGTCTATGACGCGCAGCACCACCGCTGCTACGGAAGCGGCGAGATTACGGTGTAATGGCGGTCAGTCTTCCTCCTCGTCGTCATCGTAGAAACTTACACGTGAGACTGCTGCGTCGGCGTTTCCGTTTCCTTCAACATGATTAATAGATGCATTATCTCCTGTGGCATTCATGAATTGTTTATTACCGCTACCACTGAGTAATTGAAGGCAGCAATACACGACTTGTTTAATGGTAGGGGGAGTGTATGTCTTTTTCATAGTCTTTTGTTATTTGGTCAGAATCAGTTTGCCGTCAACGACATATAGACCCTGCTTGGGCGTTTTTATGCTCTGGCCGTGGAGGTTATAGATGGTAGTAGCGGGATAATTATTAGGTATAATTCTGACCTTTGTGGTTTCCGAATCATCATTGTCTGCAAAAACAAGTCTTGTGCCTGCAGGGCTGAAACTTGATGGTACGATAAGGTGGGCACGTAGTCCTCTCATTGTGCGTGTGCTTTCTGCTGGTTTGGCCAGTGTGTTTGATGCTGTAATAAACAGGTGTGTACCGTCGTAATTAAGCTCTTTCGGGTTGTAGGTACCAGCGAGTCCAACATCTCCATAAGATACCGTCTGTGCCGGAGTATTTATTACGGTTACCCCTTGGAAGGTTGGGTTTGTGATTGTTGTGTTCAGTTTGATGAGAAACGGTGTTCCAGCAGCAATGGTGCTATTATTAGCATTTGAAAACGTCATTTCTTTATCGGCATAGCTACTATAAGTACGCATCTGAACGTCCTGGTTCTTCCCCAATGCCTTCTCCATCGTTGCCTTCGTCACGTCAAACGGCAGACACAGGGTGTTCCAGATGCCACCGGTGAGTGTGCGTACAGTCTCAATTGTAACTAGATTATTGTCCAAGTCAGATATTGTTCCATCATTGTTGATCGATTCTGAAAGAGTTGTTGCTTTCAAAACCTTGACGTTGTCAATGGCAATGAATTGTTTCTGAGGAGTAGAGAATTTGATTTTTGTGTCTGTTGTGGTGCCAATTATTAGAAAACTTTCTGAGGTTGCGGTTGCATCCCCTATATATGTTGTTACAGGAATTGTTCTGGTGTCCGAATTGTTGTCTGCAAACCGTCCTCCGCCAATAATGGTTAGATCCAATTTTACGTTAGTGTCACCTTTGTTAGTTTTTGAGTGAATAAAGGACAGATATACACCCCCTTCATAATCCAGTTCCTTTGTGATTGCGTATCCTTCAATATAGGGATCAGTAGTTTCTGACCCTTCAAGTTTCAAAGCCTTTTTTGAGACATTGCCATTGATAAAGGTTCCTTTACAGAACGGAGAAAACTCCCAATCAGCGAGTGATGGAGGAATTGTTTTGCTTACCAGTTCTGCATTTTCTAATCCAGAGAAGTCTTCATCAATTATCTGTGCCTCCCCAATGATGAAGGCGTTGCACAGAAGGACAGCCAATAAGTAACGATTGAAGTTTGCTTTCATAGTTATATGTTGTTGATGAGGAAAAGATGGAGGAGGTGTTATCTGACGCCGCCGCCACCACCGCCACCGGAGAAGCCGCCACCGCCGCCACCCCACGACGAGCCGCCGCCGCGACCCGAGGCACGGGCTTCGCGGGCTGCTTTTGCCTGGGCAGCACGCGCCGTGCTGGTGCGCAGGGCTGTAGAAATCATCGGCAGGGTCATGTTGTCGGCCATCTGCTGGGCCACCTGGTCCAGGTTGAAGTATTCGGGGTTGACCTTCTTCATGTCCTTGATTACCTGGTCGGCAATGCCGAAGAGGGTGGCATAGACCATATAGTCCTTCCACAGCGAGACCTCGCTGACATGACGTTCGTCGAGCAGGGTGAAGTCTTTGAGGAACTTCTTCAGTCCGAACACCTGCTGAACCTCAGCCAGCTTCTCCTTAGACTTGTAGTTAGAGACGTCAGCCCTGGTTTGGAGTGCCACCACGAACGACTCGACGTAGCTGCGGTTGGCTCTACTGTTCATCCATTGTCTCAGTTCCCTTGGCTCCAAGATGGTGTCGTCGCCGGCAGCCTGTTTGAAGATGTTGTGTACCATGCGCACCAGTCTGGGCTGAAGACCCTTTTGCTCCAGTTCCTTGATGACGAAGAACTGCTTGGGATTGCCCTTCTGGTCCATGCGCTGTTCGATGGCGATGCCCCCGATGTTGATCAGCTGCAGGACGTATGCCGACAGCAGGTTGTCGTAGTTGCTGCCGAGGTAGCGGTAGGCGTTCAGCATGTCGTTGGCTTTCTGTAAATTGCCTTTTAGCGGTATGTCACGATACCACAACAGGTCCTTATTAACTCGACGACGGAACCGCCAGACGCTGACGATGCGGTAGATAAAGGCAACGAGCGGGAAGACGATAAATCCCAGCACGCTGAGAATCATGTAGAAGATGTCTTCTGCCGTAAACTCCTCGCCAGAGTCGGTGTAATCGCTGCCCTCAAAAGCCTCTTGCTTTTTTTGCTCAAAAGTAGTATTCTCAGCCAGTGTGGGTTCGAACATGCCCTTGTCGAAGCGCACCATGATATAGAGCGCACTACTGCTCTCGTGGCTCATCGACTCAGAGGTCTCGGCCACGATGTCGCCATCAACGAAATTGATGAAGCCACGGTAGCGGAAGCCCCAGATGCCGCAGCTGTCTTCATTGAAGCTGAGGCTGTCGGCCGACGTGATGGTCACGACGGCATGCTGCGGCTTGGGCGACACGTTGTGGTCGAGGAAGACGTGGCGGATGGCATCGGCATCGGGGTAGGAGCGCACCAGTCCGGTGAGGGTGTAGGTGGTCACGTAGGTGCGTTCGCCGCTGTCGCCTAATCCCCAGCACACCTCGTAGCCCTTGCTGGTGGTGGCTATACCGCACTTGCCGGCCTTCCAGTCACGGCTGCGGTCGATGTCCCATTCGCCCACGTTCTCGTACTCCCGTCCCGTCTCGTCGGTGACCGTCAGGTCGCAGACGGTGCTGCCGCCCATGTTGGCCAGCCCGATGTAGCACTCCGTACCTTGAGAGTCAATATACATCTGACGGGTCTCGGTGATGCGGGCATCGCCGTTACGGCTCAGCACCACATAGATGTTGAGATCGCGCAGTATCGGCGAGGCGTGGAGTCCTGTTGCTGCCGCCAGCAGAGCCAGCAGCAGGCACAGTGTCCTATTTCTTGAATGCCTCATCCAGGTCGGGATATTGCTTCTTCTTCTCGTCATCCACCTTCAGGTATTCCTTCACACCGAAGTTGAGCATCGAGGCGACGAGGTTCGACGGGAACTGGCGCACCAGGCGGTTCATCTTCGTGGCGGTGTCGTTATAGACCATACGCGACATGCGGACGTTCTCCTCATACTCCTTCTCGCCTCTCTGTGCCTCTTTGTACAGGTCGCTGGCCTTCAGGTCGGGGTAGGCTTCACAGACGACGCTCAGACGTCCCATGACTTGCCCCAGCAGGTCCGACTGCTGGTTGATGGCTGCCGGCGAGCCACCAGCCACGGTGCCACGCTGCTGGATGGTCTGGATGAGTGTCTCAGACTCATGCTTGGCATACTGTGCTGCCGTCTTGGCCAGTGCCAGAATGGCGTCGAAACGGGAGTTGAGCTGAACCTCAATCTGGCTCAGGGCGTTCTTACACAATTCGTCCATGCTGACCAGCGAGCGCTGGGTGGAGATGAAATAGCCGCCGATGAGAACTACCAGGGCGATAATAACAACTAATGCAATCATAATATAAGTATGTTTAATGGTTAATCACTCTTTGACAACAGGCTCCTCAACGGGAAGGCCCATCTGCAGGTCTGTAGGCAGGTGGACGATGAAGACGGTGCCGCCCTGAGGGTTGTCCTCGGCCCGGACGGTGCCGCTGTGCAGCTCGGCAATCTGCTTGACGACATAGAGCTGGATGTTGGGGTCGGCACTCGGGTCGAACATGTGGGCACGGGCCTCTTCGGGGATGCCCAGTCCGCGGTCGGCCACCTTGATCTCGGCCTTGTTGTCGGTCTCGCCGACGGTCACCAAGATGCGGCTGTCACGGGGTGAGTATTTCACGCTGTTGACTAACAGTATCTCGATGAGGCGTCTCAGCAGGGCAGGGTCAAAGTACATGGTCAGCCTATTCAGCGATGAGAGGAACGACAGTTTGGCCCGCTTGCCCTCGGGCATGCGGAACCCCTCGACGGTGTTCTTGACAAATCCGACAAGGTCGACCAGAGTGGGACTGTAAATGAGCTGTTCCTGCTTCACGGTGCGGACAGGCATCTGACCGGCACTTATCTTCGCCATAATCTCGTTCATCCACTGCTGTTTCTCCGTCTCACGGCGTAGCCGTTCCAGTTCCATCCTCTCGGCGTTCTTGTGCACCGTACGCTGGTACCACAGGAAGACCAGGCAGCCGCCTGTGAGGATATACAGCAGGACGGCCCACCACGACCTGTAGAACGGCGGGCGTATGGTGATGTCGAGCTGGCTCTCCTCCTCGCCCATCGTACCGTCGTCGTTCAGCATCCGCACGCAGAGCGTGTAGCTGCCGGAGGGCAGTGACATATAGCTGATGTTCGGGTTCGTCTCGGAGGTCTTCACCCAGTTGTCGTTGAAGCCCTCTAACTTATAGACGAAGCGTGAGCGGTTGTGAATCTCGCCGCTGGTGCTCGCCAGCTGGATGGTGAACTGGTCGCTGTAGCGCAATTTCAGCTGGCGGCACTCGTTGAGGGCCTCCTCTAATAACACACGGCCATCGACCTCCTCGCCGATGGCTACGTCCTGGTCGAACAACTGAAGGCCGCTGAACACCGGCACTTCCTTCATGCGGCCCTTCCCCTGGGTTTTCGGATTGAGGACGTCAAGACCACCCTGTCCGCCTGTCAGTATCAGTCCCGTTGGGGTGTAGCATGCCGACCGCTGGTTATAGGGACCGTTCTGCAGGCCGTCGCGGTTGTTGTAGCTGCGCACGATAAACGTGTAGCGGCCGTTCTCCTGCAGCTGGGGCAGTACGTTCGAGATGCCGTGGTCGGTCACCAGCCACATGGTGTGATTGCCATCCTCGACGATGCTGTTGACGGTGGAACCGAAGAGTCCCGACCTCATGTCAATAAGATAGACCCTGTTTCGCTGGTAGTCCCAGATGGTGGCACCCGATGAGGAGCCTTGCCATATCATCCCCCGGCTGTCCTCCATGGCCATGATAGACATCTCGGTAATGGGTACGCCGTCCTGGTTGTCGGTGATGTCGAAGTTGACTATTCGGAACGTCTTCGGATTGATCAGTGAGACGTACTTGGAATGGGCCACCAGCAGCCACCCTTTCCTGGTCCGTGAGATGGTGGAGATGTAGTCGCTGGGTAAGGTGGAGTTGCTGATGCGGAAGGTACGAATCTTCCCCGTGCGCTTGTCTATGCGCTGCACGCCGCCGCCCAGGGTGCCTATCCAGATATTCTGCCACTGATCTTCACAGACAGTCCAGATGTTGTTGGACGACAGTCCCATGGTGTCGTTCGATGCCTTGTAGTTGGTCAGCTGGCCGTCCTTGATATGGATGAGTCCGCCCTCGTAGGTGCCGAACCACACCGAGCCGTCGGTAGCGGCTAACGAGCCGACCATCGTGTTAGAGCCTATGCCGCTGTTGGCCTTGTCATAGACCAGGCTCTCGCCTGTGCGGTTGTCGTAGCGCATGATACCTGCGTCGTTCGTGCCGAGCCAGGTGTAGCCAGCCTTGTCGTAGCAGACGGTGTTGATGACCCCCAGCTCGAGGTTGCGGAAACTGGAGGTGTTGCCGGTGAACAGGTTCGCACCGTTCATATAGGAACCTATCCAGATGCGGCCTATCTGGTCCATATAGATATTGCGCAGGGTGTTGTCGCTGATGGTGCTCTCGTCGTACTTGTTGGTCAGCAGCTGTCTTATCTCGTGGCTGCGCAGGTCGCACACGAAGACGCCGCCATGGTCTGTGGCTATCCAGAGACGATGCTTGTCGTCGGCCAAGACATCCCACACCTTCATCTCTTCAGGCAGGTTCTCAAAGCCGAGGGCGTGCAGGGCGCCTTGTATTGTGTGCGTCCATTGGTTGGTCTTGGGGTTCCAATAGTAGGTGACGGGCTGTGTGATGACCCAGACGTTGCCCTCAAGGTCAACCCTCATCTTACAGTCCTGGTCGCGTGTCAGTCCGTTCTTCCTGAGATAGTCCACCTTACGGGTGATGACGTCCTTGTCGCGGTCGAAGCACAGGATTTCGCCGTTGTTTGATGACAGGAAGACCGTTGTGCCTGATTCGTTGATGGATGACACACCGATGTCGGTGTTGAACTCCTGCTCGCCATAGCCGAACTTAAACTGTTTGAGTTTCTTCGACTGGGGATTGAGGTGGAAGAAGCCGTCGTTGTAGCTCTTCACCCAGAAGTCCTTCCTGCTGTCGATATGCAGGTATTCCACGCCACCCGTGATGCCCTGCTTCTCTAACCATCGTTCGGGATGGCGCTCGCACTTGTCGGTAATGGGGTCGAGCACGGTGTAGCTCATGCCCTGTTTCAACCACAGCTTGCCGTCGTATGCCTCGAAGATGTCATCCACGTAGTTGGTGCGCAGGGTCGTCGTATCGCGCATGTCGGAATAATAGGTCTTGACGCGATAGCCGTCGTAGCGGTTCAGTCCGTATGGTGTGCCTATCCATACGAAGCCTTTGGAGTCGCGAAATACGCAGAGTATCTGTGAGTTTGACAACCCGTCGCGTGTGTCTAACCGCCGGAATTTAATGTCGGGGATAGCCGCATGCAACAGGGTGGGCAGGGTTAGGATGATGGTCAGTATGAATCGTATTGTTCGCATACGATGAGTCTTGTGGCTTTAGTTGTTTTGTGCAAAGATACGTATTTTTGATGAAATGACCAAAAAACTCCCGACTTTTTTACGTTCCGGCTGGCTTCCGCTTTGCGGAAGTGTCGCGGATGACGAGCTTCTGGGGAACAATCTCCTTGCGTACCTTCGTATCGCCGCCGATGTTACGGAGCAGCAGCCGACATGCCGTCTGGCCCATCTTGAACGACTGGTCTTCGATGGCCGACAAGCAGGGTGTGGTGTAGCGGGCGTGTACATCGTCGGTGAAACCGATGAGGGCCACGTCCTCGGGAATGCGCAGTCCCTGTTGCTTGATGGCGTTGAAGGCAGCGAAGAGCAGGATGTCGTTGAAGGCGATGATGGCATCGGGACGGTTGGGACGCTGCAGAAGGGCTACGGTGTTGTGCAGGGCCACCTCGAAGTCGATATTGTCGCAGACCACCAGCTCGCGGTCCACGGGGATGCGGTTGTCGCGCAGGGCCTCTAAGTAGCCGTGCTTGCGGCGGCGCACCATGTCGAGGTGGTTGGGTCCTCCGATGAAGGCGATGCGGCGGCTGCCGGTGTCGATGAGATGCTGGGTGGCTTTCTGGGCGGCTTCGTCACCGTTGGCCGTCACGCTCGAGAACTTGTCAGGCAGACAGGTGCGGCCGAAGAACACCAGAGGTATGCCCATGTCGCTGATTTCCTCGAAGTGGCTGTAGTCCGTGGTGCTCTGTGCCAGACAGGCGATGATGCCCACCACATGGAGGTCGATGAAGTTGTCGATGGCCTGCTGTTCGTCGAGACAGTTCTCGTGAGTGTTGGCGCTGATGACACTGTAGCCGGTCTGGCGTGCCTCGTCCTCGATGCCGTCGAGCACGGCAGCGTAATAGTGGGTGACGAGGTTGGGGACGACGACGCCAATGACCTTCGGCGCCTCTTTGCGCAGACTCTGGGCGAAGGGGTTGGGACGGTAGTTCAGCCGTTTGGCCAGATCTTTGACACGCTGTTGCATGTCCTTACCTATTTCCGGCGAGGAATGGAGTGCCCGGCTGACGGTGGCTATGCTGACACCGAGTTCCTGGGCAAGATCCTTGAGTGAAGTCCTGTGTTTTGGCATATCATCTTGTTTGTCGGGGGCAAAGTTAGGAAAAAACCACGAAAACCGCAAACGTTTACGTTCTTTTTTTGCACTTTTCCGATACAATGATGCAAAAAACTCACTACCTTTGCACGCAGAATGAGTAATGAATAGTTGATAATAAGTTAGTTAGAACAAGAACGGGACTGTCGTGATGACACTCCCGTTTTTTCTTTCTAACTACAAAGAAGTTTAGCCAATGCGAAACTTGAGTCAAATCGGGAAACAATAACAAGAAGGACAACTTTTTTCCAGCGAAGTGCTTGCTGGTTTCGGAGAAAAAGTGTATCTTTGCACCGAAATTGTTAATCATTAACCATCTAAATTTAGCATTATGAAAAAGTATTTAGCAGAAATGGTGGGCACGATGGTGCTCGTACTGATGGGCTGCGGCGTCGCCGTGAGCCTGGGTTGTGATCCTGTCAACAACATTCCGGCTGTCGTTGGTACAGCTTTCGCCTTCGGACTGGCTGTCGTTGCCATGGCTTATACGATCGGCGGCATTTCCGGTTGCCACATCAATCCGGCCATCACCCTCGGCTGCATCCTCAGCGGGCGCATGGAAGCGAAGGAGGGTGGCATGTACATGCTGTTCCAGGTCATCGGTGCCTTCATCGGTTCGGCCCTGCTGGCCCTGCTGACGGCCAATGTCCCCGGACTGGAGGGAACGGGTGCCAACGACCTGCAGGCTAACGTTTCCGTTGCCGGCGGCCTCATTGCTGAGATTGTCTTTACCTGTGTGTTTGTGCTGGTCGTGCTTGGTGCTACGGCAAAGACCAACGGTGCCACCAACAACTTCGCCGGTCTGGCCATCGGTCTGTCACTGATACTCGTCCATCTGGTCTGCATCCGCTATACCGGTACCTCGGTGAACCCGGCCCGTTCTATCGCTCCTGCTATTTTCCAAGGCGGAACGGCTCTGGCCAACCTCTGGATCTTCATCGTCGGCCCGTTCATCGGTGGTGCCTGTGCCGCCGGTATCTGGAAAATGATTGAACCGGCAGAGAAATAATAATCCGTCCTGGTGCGGAAGAACTGGCCTACATTCGTCGCGAATGTAGGCCAGTTTTTCTGTAGGTCGAGCGAGCGGACCATAGACCTGCTGATGCAAAGTAACGTCTGGTCGCTCGGCTTTGCCGCTTGGCTTGCCAAGAACTCCACAGGCTGAGAGCCTGTTAACTACTGATAACTCCTAATAACTCCAAACATGCGATAGCTGTATATATAATAAATAGGTGCGTGATAGGAGTCACAGGGACGCAGTCCTGACAGCTAAGTAGCGGTTGATGACATTCACCGATAAAGCCTGCGGCGTGGTCAGCAGCGAGAGGATGCCGTACTGACGGAGGGTAGCACTGATGAGCTGCTTCTCCATCGCAAATTTCTCGGCCACCTCATGTTGGCAACGCTCCTCGTCATTACGGATGGGAGCATCGATGAACTGCTGCAGTTCTATGTCTTCGAAGAAGACGACAAGCAGGCGGTGGCGGCGGGCGATCTGCTGCAGGAACGGTAACTGACGCTGCAGGGACACCTGCCCCATGAAGTTGGTATAAAGCACCAGCAGCGAGTGCTTGCTGATATGGCGCCCCACAGCCACGGAGAGTGCCGAGAAGTCGGTCTCTCCAAAGTCTGTCTGTTCGGCATAGAGTGTCTCCATGAGCTTGTTGATATGTCCAGGTCGGCGGTCGGGTGCCACGAAGGTGTCAAGACGGTTGGCAAAGGTGAGCAGTCCGGCACGGTCTTCCTTGCGCATGGCAACGTAGCTGAGAGCCAGCGAGGCGTTGACGGCGTAGTCGAGGAGCGTCATGCCCTGGAAAGCCTGTTGCATGACACGGCCCTTGTCGATAACGGAAAACACCTGTTGGGAGCGTTCGTCCTGATAGACGTTCACCATCGGGCGGCTGAGGCGTGCGGTAGCCCGCCAGTTGACGGTACGGTAGTCGTCGCCGCGCAGGTAGTCGCGGATGTGCTCGAAGTCCGTGTTGTGGCCGATACGGCGTATGCGCTTGATGCCCGGCTCCTGCAGGTTCTGGCTGATGGCCATCAGCTCATACTGGTGGAGTTTCTGATAGGAAGGATAGACGCTGACATCGCACGGGGCAGCACAGCGGTAACGGCGCTCAACGAGACCAAGGCGGGTGGAGACGAAGACGAGGACATGGC
Source organism: uncultured Prevotellaceae bacterium (assembly GCA_946186505.1). Taxonomy (GTDB): domain Bacteria; phylum Bacteroidota; class Bacteroidia; order Bacteroidales; family Bacteroidaceae; genus Prevotella. Next base: position 23,612 of record CAMHNI010000038.1, read on the forward strand.
CGAAGGAGTAGATGCCCCGACGGGTGGGACGGAGAGAGAAGTGAAGAGTGAAGAGTGAAGGGTGAGAATTCTTCGCTAACGAAGCGTCTCCTGACGTCGCCGAGCAGAAGGGTGAAAAGTGGGAAGTGTTGTCGCGCTGCTGGAACTGGAAGGGCAGCTCGTCGATGACCTCGAAACGGACGGGGAAGGGGTACGAGCTCTGAACGCTGATGGTGACGGGATTGTCGTCACCGTTGCTGAAGCGGGAACTGAGATGACGCTCGGCGGTGACGGCCCGCTTATGCCACAGCAGGACGATATCAGCGACGGTGGCAAGAAGCAGCAGCAACGTGAGCCACCGCCCTGCCGTATAGAGCGGGGCGTAGGCATAGCCGATGCCTGTAAGGAGAGCGACGGCGAGCAGCAGGAGGTAGAAGCGGCGGCGCAGGAACATCTTCTTTGGTGGAGGGTTAAAGGGGGAGGGTTATTTAGGGACTTCCACTTTGTCAAGCAGGCGAAGAGCCACCTTCTGCGGCGTGTAGCCCTCCATCTCAGCCTCGGCGGTGAGCACGAGGCGATGCTGCAGCACGGCAGGCACCACAGCTTTCACGTCATCAGGTGTCAGGTAGTCGCGGCCCTGTAACAGGGCGTATGCCTTGGCCGACTGCAGGATAGCCACAGAGGCACGGGGCGACGCTCCGAGATAGACAACGCGGCTCTTGCGTGTCTGTTGCACAATATCAACCACGTACTGCAGCAGCGATGTCTCAGCATAGACTTCCGACAACAGGGTGCGCAGCTGCAGCAGTTCGTCCTTGGTGATGACGGGCTGCACACGGCTCAGGTCGGTAAACGCCACATTCTCATGGTGACGTTGCAGGATGCGCAGCTCCTCCTCGGCCGAGGGGTAGTCCATCGTAAGCTTCATCAAGAACCGGTCGGTCTGTGCCTCAGGCAGCTTATAGGTGCCCTCCTGTTCGACAGGGTTCTGGGTAGCGAGGATGGTATAGAGCGGCGACATGGGATGTGTAATGCCGTCGATGGTAGCCTGCCGTTCCTCCATCACCTCGAAGAGGGCGGCCTGCGTCTTAGCCGGCGCACGGTTCACCTCATCGACCAGCACGACATCGGCAAAGACGGGGCCGGCATGGAACTGGAACTCCTGCGTCTTCATGTTGAACACACTGGTGCCCAGCACATCACTGGGCATAAGGTCGGGTGTAAACTGCACACGGCTGAACTGTGCGTCGATGAGACGGGCCATAAGCTTGACCAACAGCGTCTTGGCCACGCCGGGGACACCTTCTATCAGCACATGGCCACCGGCGAGGATGGCCGTCAGCAGCATCTCTACGTTTTCTTCCTGACCGACGATGACCTGTGCGATGGCCTCGCGCAGGGTCTGCACTTTTTCAGCGAAAGCTGTCAGGTCTAAGTTTTTTCTTTCTTCCATATTATTGGGGGTATGGTTTTTTTATGGGCCTAATGGGACTCATGGGACTTATGAGCGGACTTCATAAACTGTAGGGTGCCTATGTGGCGAATGAAGTCTAACTGGTAGTTGTGAGGCGGCTGCTCAACGGGGATGGCACGCTGGCGACGACGGGCGTTGAAGCCCATAAACAGTACGATGCCAAGCAATACCAGATAGAGAGCCCAGCGTAGTGGCGGCCGCTTCAGGAACTCGCGGAAAGGTGAACTTTCCGCCATATCGTAGTTGGGCATGTAGGCCTCGGTACGTACTACAGGCAGGTCTTTCAGGCGGTTCATCAGACGATGGACGTAGCCGGGACTGTCGAGTATGCCATAGTTAGTCATCAGCAGCGGTGTGGTGACAAAGACTATCTCACCTTTGCCAACAGGATAGCTGAGGGCTACGATGTCGGCTACCTTTTCTTTCAGCGGGTCTCTTTTCATGAACGGGCTGTCTTTGCTGATGTACTCTTTTGCAAACTCAATGCCTTCCTTATCGTTTATTCTCGCCAACGGCTCAGCGTCGGCCGTGTCTAAGAGACAGGCATTCACAAGCTGTGGATAGACGAGGAAAGCAGTGGGCTGATAATGACGTGTGTCACCCGTCCAGAAAATGGTATCACGCTGATGTCCCTGTTGCATAAAGTCCTTAAACGCGAAATAGTTATGTGAGTCGCATTTGATGTGCAACGTGTCGCACAATTGGTGATCGAGATAAGAATCTGCATACAGGATGCGGCAGCCGCGCTGCGCCAGCGCCAACAGGGTGTCCACATTGATCTGCTCCCGCCGAAAGCCTGAGCAGAGGATGACGATGGAACGCGGTGAAGTATCCTGCAGGGCCAACTGCGACAGCGACTTACGGCAGACGGTATAACCGTGGGGCATCTCCTGACTGAAGATGCTGTCGAAGACATAGCAGCCGAAGGGCTGGCGGTCGGCATGGGCGAAGGTAGGTTCCCACTGGAACCGGCGCGGCATCTGGTACTCCAAGACGAGCATCAGCGCTAACAGGGCGATGACAGACAGCCAGAACTTACGACTCACGGGACACCTCCTTTCCTAAATTTTCCACCTCGTCGTAAAGGACTCGGGTGGCAGGGAAATTGCCATAGCGCACGCGCAGAAAATGAGTGGTGAGAGCACGAAAGGCGGTGGGGTTGGCAGTGGCACTGCCACTGCGCAGCGAACAAGCGGCAGAAAGCTCGCGGACGTACTGGGAGGGGGTCTTAAAGGGTTGCCAGTCTATCTGCTGACTGTCGCTCAGTGACTTGAGGGAACGCAGATAGATCATACGGATCGCCTCGCGGTAGTCCTCACGGCCCAGAGCCTGGCTGATGACAGCATCGAAGTCAATGCCGTAGATGGTGTCCTCCGTATCCTCGTATGCCTCTTGCTCTTTCCCCTGACCTCCGAAGAGCCCCGGATGGAAACGCCAGACATACCAGATGCCGATGCCCACAGCCACCGCACCGACGGCAGCCAACAGCCACCATGTGTAATCGCTGCTCCACGCCTGACCAAAGATGTCTCGCATCAGCTCATGGAACTGATCCATCAGCCACTGGGTAAACGTCGTACCGCCTTCGACCAACTCACGGTTGTAGTCGAAGTCAGGTTCCGTCTGCCACTGGGCAATCTGCGCACTGTCTATGACAAGGGTATCTTTCAAAGTGAGAAGAGAGGAGTGAAAAGTGAACAGTGAAAAAGTGAAAAGTGAGAAGTTGCTGCGCCAAATGCTCAATGCTCAATGGTCAACGTCTCGAAGTTCTCGATGTCGCGGTCAACGGTAACGCCATCCACCTTATCACAGGCATGACCGTACTGGTAGGCCATACCGATGGTGAGCAGCGTCAAGAGACAGCTGCCGCAAAAGTTGGAGATGACACCCAACAAGTACTGAATGGCCGTATAGCCAAACGACGACACGAAAGCAGGCTCAGAACTTTGGGTGGAGAGGATGGTTTTCAGTGTTACCATGATGTACAAGGGCATCGACACCACACTCTGCACGATGGTGACAATAACGTAGAGCACGGTGATGACAGCCACGACACCTGCCCATGTCTTCCATCCTAAGCGGACAGACTTGGCGTATGCCTTGAGAACGCCAATCTTTTCAAACAGGTAGATAGGCTGAACCAGGAAAATGAGTGGCAATGCCAGAAACAGCAGCAGGGCGACGGGAATCATGACGGCTGGTCCCAAGAGTGCCAGCGGACTGACAATGAGAATAATCACAACCATCAGCACAATGCCAGTCAGCAGCAACACTAACTGGCGTCCGCACTTTTGCAAGATGCCGGGAGACAGTTCGGCAAACGTAATGCCCTGCAGGCGGTTCTGACGCTGCTCGTAAAGCTGCATCATGGTGTAGATCAGGGCATCGACCAGCACCATAGCCAGGAAGTAGAACAGCATCGTCACGCCCATCGAGGTCAGCCACGGCAGCATCGTCTCAATGTCAGCATGATCAATACCGGTGGTAAACGACATGTAGCCAGTCATAAAGTTGTTCATGGCAAAGGTCTGTACCAGCGAAACGGGCAGCAACAGATAGGTGATGTACTTCAACATCGTACGCCAGTTCTCGCGCACAAAGTCAAACGTGTCGGACATTTTCTCACTGAACGTGCGTGTCCGGTAAAGCTTAATCAATGGTTTCTCTTGATTCATGGTTTCTCTTTTTAGGTAGAATAATATAATAATAGATGACAAATGCCAGCGAACAGAGAATGATGCTGAGGCGCAACAGGTCGGGCCACTCGGTGTGGCGGGTGAAGAAACTCTCAATGAAGCCGGCCACAATGAACACCGGCACCGTGCCCACCACGATACGCAGTCCGCGCCGTGCCCCCCGCCGGAACGACACCAGTCGCGGATAGGTGCCCGGGAACAACCAGCCGTTGCCCATCGCAATGCCGGCGGCTCCGGCCACGATGATAGCCGAAATCTCAAGCGTGCCGTGCAGCCAGACGGCCAAGGCCGACTGCCACAGCAGGTCGTGCTGGGCGAAGAACGTCTGGAACGAGCCAAGCATCACGCCATTCATAAACAGGATGACCCCTGTGCCAATGCTGGTAAAGATACCCATTACGAAGACGACGAACGACACCCTGACGTTGTTCATCGTAATGCTACCGAACATCTCGTCCTCGGCGTCACCATTATAGACAGCCATCGGCTCACCGTTGGCAATATTCTGCAGCGTCATATCGACATAGCCATCGCCTAAGATGATACGGCAGAACTCAGGGTCGAGCAGCTGTGACAGGAAGCCGACGAAGACGCTGGCAGCAAAGACAACGAACGACAGAAGCAACTCGCGCCGTGCCTCCCACATGGTCTGCGGTACCTCTTCTGTCCAGAACGTCAGCAGACGTGACCAGCGCTGACGACGGGAACGGTAAATCTCGTTATGCAGGGCCGAGGCCAGGTTGTTCAGGTAGCGCGTGATCTTCGACTCCGGGTAATGCGTCTGGGCAAAGGCCAAGTCGCTGGTCACATCAAGATAGGTGTCGGCCAGTTCGGTGGCATCAGTGTCACCGATAGTCTCCACCACGATCTCCGCTCCCCGCCATTTCGAGATATTCTGTCTGATAAACGTCACTTCCTTCATAGCGACTGCAAAGTTACGAATTATTTTCGAATTGCACGCACAACTTTTCACTTTTCACTTTTCACTTTTCACTTTTTTTTGTACCTTTGCATCCGATATGGCAGAGAAGAGCATTGTTACCGGACAATATGTGCGCATCCGTCAGACACCAGCCAGCATCGGCGAGCGCATGCTGGCCCAGCTTATAGACTGGGTCATACAGGTGGCTTACTTTGCCCTGTGGATCTATTTGGACCTCGGGTTAAGTACCTTGCCTACCATCTTCTTAATCATACTGCCCGTGCTGTTCTACTGTCCGATATGCGAGACGCTTTCCGGTGGCCAGACCCTTGGCAAGAAGATAGTCAAGCTGCGCGTCATCATGGCCGACGGCACCCTACCCTCCCCCGCCGCCTACCTGCTGCGCTGGCTCCTGATGATTGTCGATGGTCCCATGTTAGGCTGCATCGGTGTGTTGGTGATGATACTGAACCGCAGCAACCAGCGCTTCGGCGATATGGCTGCGGGCACCCTCGTCGTCAAGCTCCAGAGCTATTCCAAGATACAAGTCAGCCTCGACGAGTACGACTACCTGACCGAGGGCTACCGCCCCTCCTATCCCCAGGCCTCCGACCTGTCGTTGGAACAGGTGGACACCATCACCCGGACCCTTGAGACCGACCAGCCGGAACGCATCACCCTGCTTTCGCAGAAGGTACAGCAACTGTTGGGCGTCAGCCGTCACGAGTCCAACGACGAATTCTTCCTGCGGCGCATCGTCCGCGACTACCAGTATTACGCCATGGAAGAGGTGTAACAGGGAACTTACAGATGTGCCCCCTGAAGTCGGGAATAAGCGTCAATATTATTTTTTTGATTCCCATCACAAATATTTTTATAAATTTATTTTAATTTCAGAAAAAAATTTGTATCTTTGCAGTCCCTATCATTAAGGAATAACGAATAACAAAAACCAATAAATTATGGATTACCTATTAGCGAAAGCAATCAGGAAGATATCTGCGGGTGTCTGCCTGACTATGCTCTGCGGTGGATTCATGGCATGTACGGATGACTACGACCTGGACGACGAAGGTAACTACCCGTCGTGGTTAGGCGGCAGTATCTATGAAGCCATGAAGAACCCGGAGAACCTGCAAAGCAATGGCGGCAACGTACTGACAGGAACCTTCAACAACTACCTGCGGCTGATTGACGACTTGGGCTACGCCGAGACACTGCAGAAGACGGGCTCGAAGACCGTGTTCCCTGCCAACGACGAGGCCTTCGGACGTTTTTATGCCAACAACCAGTGGGGTGTCAGCAAGTATGAGGACCTGACGGATGCCATGAAACGTCAGCTGCTTTATGCCTCAATGCTCGACAATGCCCTTTTGGTGGAGATGCTGTCGAACATCTCCGACGGCTCCACGTCAGTAACCCCCGGACAGGCAATGAAGCACACGACGGGTGCTAACGTGATAGACACCATCACCCGATTGAGAGGACAGGCCGACATGCCTGTGAACAATCCCTACTGGACGAAGTACTACGACAAGGGACTCTACATGGTGATGGATGCCACAAGGCCCATGATGGTACACTTCACCGAGGAACAGATGACGAGCAACAACATCACCACACGCAACGACAAGAGCGACTTCGAAGTGGTGACGGGAACGCCCTACAATGCCGAAGAGAAGTCTGCCTACATCTTCCGCAACAAGATTATCAACGCTGACGTGACCTGTAAGAACGGATACATCCACCAGATGCAGGACGTACTGGTGCCACCGGGCAACATGGCCGAGTTGATTCGCAACAACGGCGAGAGCAAGTTTTTCAGCCGGATGCTCGACCGTTTCAGTGCCCCATATTACGACGCTGCCACGACGAAGAACTACAACGACTACGCCGAGGCTAACAACCTGCCACTGATAGACTCCATCTTCCAGAAGCGATACATGAGCCTGCGCTCACAAGGTGGCGCACTGACCAACGACCCCAACAACATCACGGCACAGTACGTACTGCCGTTCGACCCGGGGTGGAACAATTACAATAACGGCACAGGCGAGAACGCTATCATGGACATCGGGGCCATGTTTGTACCTACAGACGAGGCCATGGCCGAGTTCTTCCTGCCGGGCGGCGGCGGTGAGTTCCTCATCAACGCCTTTGGCAAAAAGCCCAACACACCTGAGAACCTGGAAGAGAACATCGACTCCATTCCCTTGCAGAACATACAGCAGATTGTCGGCAACCTTATGAAAAGCTCGTTCGTAGGTACTGTACCGTCGAAGTTCAACCGCGTAATGGACGAGGCTAACGACCCCATGGGGTTAGGCCTGGACGTGCTGAATAAGAGCAGCGACGGATCCTATGACGTGAAGATAGCCAACAACGGTGTTGTCTATATGCTGAACACGGTGTTCGCGCCACCGTCGCTGATTGCCGTTTCGGCACCGGTGACCCTGAGCGACAACATGCGTATCATGAACGAGGCCGTGAACGACGGCAAGGGTGGCAGGAAGCCGCTGGCCCTGAGCCTGAACTACTATGCCTACCTGCTGGCCATGAGTGCCAACTACGCCTTCTTCATTCCGACGGACGATGCCTTTGGCCGTTACTATGTCGATCCCACCTACCTGAACTCTGACCAGCCCCGCGCCCTGAAGTTCTACTATCAGAACAAGACACCATACGTGTTCTGCTCGGCATGGAAGTACGACAAGGCTACAGGCACCGTAGGTACCACGCCTGCCGACTCCATCGGCAGACTGACCAGCCCTGACCAGTTCCGTACACAGTTTGTTGACATTCTGAACTACCACACTATTGTGCTGAAGGAAGGCGAGACCTTGAGCGGCAACAAGTACTACAAGACGAAGCACGGCGGCACTATCCTGCTTGAGGGCAACACCGTCAAGAGCGGTGCCCAGATGGAAGGCAGGGCTCCCGTGTCGGAGATTACACAGGTTTACAACCAAAAGAACGGTACAGCCTACGCCATCGACCACGTCATACAAGGTCCCCACCGGTCAGTGCTGGACGTCCTGGAGGGTAACTCGCAATTCACGGAATTCCTGAACCTCTGTACCGACTTCGACATGGATGACATCATGGCGTTTGCCAGCGACAAGCTGGTGGAGACGAACCCCGTGACCAAAAAGAAGCGCATGGAGGCCTACCACACCTTTGCCGCCAAGGGCGGATTGACAGACAACGTCAATTACTTCAATTCATATAACTACACCATCTATGCTCCTGATAACGAGGCCATGCAGAAGGCTTACGACAGGGGACTTCCCAAGTGGAGCGACATCAAGGTGCTGTTCGACCAATACAACGAGCAACTGGACCGCGAGAAGAGCGGTGGCATCATCAGCCCCGAGGTACAGGCTGCCCGCGACAAGGCTCTGGCCATGGTCGAGGAGATCAATGCCTTCATACGCTACCACTTCCAGGACAACTCCGTCTATGTCGATAATACTATCGACGAGGGAATCTATCCCACGGCCTGTTCCGATTCGTTAGGTATCCGCGAGAAACTGACAATTACGGGAGGTTCTGGAAGCATGACGGTGACAGACAATAACGGACAAGCAATTGTCATGGACGGTTCGAAACTGACGAACCAGATGGCCCGCGACTTTGTGATAGACAGCAAAAAGCATTCTATTTCCACGTCGTCGTTCGCCGTGATACACCAGATCAGCACGCCACTGTGCAGTCATAAGGATACCAACCGCTACGACACAACCTGGACAGGCAGTGGCGCGAGGGAACGGCTCAAAGCTTATCGCCAGCAGTTCGACACCTATTTATATAAAAGGTACGACCGAGAGAATTGAAAATTGGAAAATTAAAGAATTTAAGAATTAAAGGATTATGAAACGACTGCTTATTTTAATATTTTCATTTTTTAATTTCTTGGTCATGGCCGTAGCCCAGGAGGCGCGCATATCGGGTACCGTCAGCGACGCCATGGGACCGGTAATGATGTGTAACGTCGTCGAGGTTGACGGCAACAACCGTAACATCTCGTTCGCACAGACCGACATGAACGGTAATTTCTCGATGACGGTCAAGAATACGAAGAACAAGCTGAAGATTTCATACGTGGGCTACAAGACCCAGATGATACCCATCGGCACGCGCACCCGCTTCGATATCAGACTACAGGATGCCACTCAGATCAAGGAAGTGACCGTCACCGCCAAGCGGAGGTTCAACTCCGGCGGTCTGGCCATTCCTGAGCGTGAGGTATCGGTGGCTGCCCAGACATTCAACATGAAAGAGGTGGAGGGTCTGGCCTTCACATCGGCAGATGAGGCCCTGCAGGGTCAGATTGCCGGTCTCGACATCGTGGCCAACTCTGGTAACCTCGGTGCCGGTACGACCATGCGACTGCGCGGTGTGACGAGCATCAACGGCTCGGCAGAGCCGCTCATCGTCGTTGACGGCAACATCTTCGACAACCCCGATGAGAACTTCGACTTCCAGAACGCCAATGAAGAGACCTACGCCTCACTGCTGTCGGTGAACCCGTCGGACATCGAGGATATTCAGGTGCTGAAGGATGCCGCCGCAACGGCCATCTGGGGTTCACGCGGTGCCAACGGTGTCATCCAGATCCGTACCAAGCGCGGCTCTCGCGGTGCTACACGTGTGGACTACTCACTGCGCATCCAGGCCTCGTGGCAGCCCAAGGGCTACAACCTGCTGAATGGTGATGACTATACCATGATGCTCAAGGAAATGTACTATAACCCCTCCCAGAGCGCCACAGCCACGACCAACATCAACGAAATCAACTACAACCGCTCATGGGCTGAATTCGAAAACTGGAACAACAACACCGACTGGGTGAACGAGGTCCAGCAGATGGGATGGAGCCAGTACCACTACCTGACTATTTCGGGCGGTGGCGAGAAGGCCAACTTCCGCGTCTCGGCCGGCTATGACCACCAGAACGGTACCATCATCAAGCAGAAACTGGACCGCTTCACCACAAAGCTGGCATTGGACTACTTCGTGTCAGACCGCATCACGTTCCGCATCACGTTCCCGCTGACCTATACCGAGAACCTGCGTAACTTCGATGACAACATCTTAGGTCGCGCCCAGAAGCTGTCGCCCAACATGTCGGTCTATCGCCAGAACGCTGACGGCAGCGACACGAACGAGTTCTACATCATGCTGCCCGAGGGCGCTTCGAACGAAGCCGGTTCATCCGTGGCAGGCACCTCGTCAAAACAACTTTCGTCTATCCGCAACTTAGGCAACCCTGTTGCCATAGCAGAGCTGGCCTGGCGTAATGAGAAGACCTACCGCATTTCGCCGGAGTTCAAGCTCGACTACTACCTCTTGGGAACCGATGACTCGGCGACGAAACTGAACTACACGGGATCGGCCTACATGGACATCTTCTCAAAGAGCGAACCGAAGTACTGGCCCGGTTCACTATCGACAAACGGATGGTCTGACAGCAACTACAACCGCTCACAAGTCTATGACTACAACTCGCTGGCCTTCACCACCCGCCACGACCTGATGTTCAAGCCTCATTTCACGAACGAGGACTTTGAAGCCCAGGCACTGGTACGCTGGGAACTGACTACCGGCAACGACAACAGCCAGACGGTGGTGAACTACAATGCCCCCAACGGCACGACATCGCCCACGGTTGACACCGCCATTGAGAACATGTCAACGGGCAACGGCCAGTGGCGCTCCATGTCGGCTGTTTATGATAGCCACTTCTCGTTCAAGGGACGTTACATCATCGCACCCCGTCTGCGTGCTGACGGCACGACGAAGTTCGGCGACTCCAAGAAGTGGGGTTTCTTCCCCGGCCTGTCGGCCAAGTGGATTATCTCCGACGAGCCGTTCATGCAGAAACTGAAGCCCCTCGTCTCGATGCTGGCCTTCCGTCCCTCATGGGGTGTGGTGGGCCGCCAGCCCGGCTCGCAGTACCTGCAGTACGCCAAATACAACACATCAGGCATCTACGGCAGCATCTCCGACAAGCACAGCGTCACCTATCTTGACGGTCTGCAGCTGAACAACCTAAAGTGGGAACGTACCAACCAGTTGAATATCGGCGGTGACTTCGGTTTCTTCAATGACCGTCTGACGGGTGACTTCAACTACTACTACAAGCACACCAAAGACCTGTTGATGTCAGGTGTACGCATCCCATCGACCGCAGGTTTCACTACTTTAGCATGGGCAAACGTCGGAGAGATGACCAACAAAGGATGGGAGCTGAACATGTCGGCCAACAGAATCCTGAAGATTGGCAAGTTCACCCTGAGTGCCAATTTCAACATCTCGCAGAACTTCAACGAGATTGTCGAGATGGACGAGAGCGTGCTGGAGAGCATCAACGCCGAATGGGACTCCAGCAAGCGTGGCCAATACCTGAACCGCATACAGAAAGGCAACCCCCTCGGCTCCATCTACGGACTGCGCTACAAGGGTGTCTATCAGTACACTTACGAATACCTGACCAATCTGAAAGTCAGCAACGGCTGGACGGGTGAACAGTTGGAGACCTTCATCAACAACGAGTTCTTAGCCAAGGGCAAGACGGCTCCTGTGGCCATTGACAATGAGGGGCACGTCATGATGGACTCACAGGGCGACCCCATTCGTTTGGTCTATAACTTTGACGACGGCGTATCTACCTATAAGTTCCAGGGTGGTGACGCCATCTACGAGGACATCAACAACGACGGCCAGATCAACTCGCTCGACATTGTCTATCTGGGCAACTCCAACCCCCATCTGAACGGCGGCTTCGGTTTCAACATGCAATACGGTAACTGGTCGCTGCGCAGCAGCTTCAACTACCGCCAGGGCATCAAGATTGTGAACTCAGCCAAGATGGAACTCGAGGAGATGTTCAATGCCTACAACCAGAGTTCAGCCGTTAACTGGCGCTGGCGCAAGAACGGCGACGACACCCAGATTCCACGCGCCATGTTCGATACGGGCTACAACTGGCTCGGCAGCGACCGCTATGTCGAGGATGCTTCTTTTATCCGCATGAGCTACATCCAGCTGTCATACACCTTCAAGAAGAAGATGCTCAAGTCGTTGGGGCTGAACCGTCTCACCACGAGCCTCTCGGGCCAGAACCTGTTCTGCTGGAGCAAGTACAGCGGTACCGACCCAGAGCACTCTCCCGGTTCATGGGGCATCGCCTATGACAATTCGCAGACCCCAAGGTCCAAATCCGTAACCTTGAACATCCAGGTGGGATTCTAAAGTGGCCGGAGGCCAAAATGAGAAATGAGAAATGAGAAATGAGAAATGAGAAATTAGGAATTATGATTACCAAAAGCATAAAACATACACTCATCGCCTGTTCGCTGTGCTG
>CAMHNI010000039.1 GCA_946186505.1 uncultured Prevotellaceae bacterium
CGGCTGACTAAGGATTTCACACTCTTTGCGCAGCTTGATACCTAACAAAACGAGGGCACCCTCATGGACGTCCCACCGTTGACGGACCCACGACATCTTCAGACCGTTGGTAATGTCGATGGCAGCAAGCACCTCGGGATAGACCATGGAGTCTATACCCATCTGCTTGAAGAAACGCTGGTTCTGCGCAGAGAGGTATTCATAATTGTCGATTCTGGCTACCGTCTTCTTAGCGCCGAGACCGTGGGCAATAGCACAGGCAGCAATGTTGGTTGTCTCCTCGGTGGTGACCCCAACAAAGAGGTCGGCTCCCGCTGTGCCTGCATCTTTCAAGGCTTTGATACTGGTAGGCAGTGCGTTGTATGTCATTACGTCATACTCGGCCACGCCCTCTAAGCGCTCCTCGTTGTCATCAATGAGCACGCAGTCTTGATGCTCGCGTGACAGCAGTTTTGACAGATGTGTGCCTACAGCTCCGGCACCGGCAATGACTATCTTCATATCTCTAAGGAGTTTATGATGGTCTGTTTGATGCTATCAGCATCGATGCCACAGATATGTTGCAGTTCGCCCACGGTACCGTGCTCTACAAAACGGTCGTCAGGCAGTCCCAGACGGGTGACGCGGGTGGAATAGCCGTGATCGCCGAGCCATTCCATGACTGCCGAGCCGAGTCCGCCGTTGCGAACGCCGTTCTCGACAGTGACAACACGACTAAACCGACGCCCCACCTCATGCAGGATTTCCTCATCAAGTGGCTTCAGGAAGCGCATGTCGTAGTGTGCAACCCTCCCATTAGCCCCATTGGTCCCATCAATCCCCTCAATAGCCTCAGCCACAACATTCCCTATAGCCCCGATGCTGAGCACGGCCGTTTCATTGCCGTCACGCAATTTCCGGCCTGTACCCACTTTCACCTCCTCAAAGGGACAGCGCCAGTCCTTCAGCACACCGCCGCCACGGGGATAGCGTATGACGAAGGGGCCCTGTCCCTCCATCTGGGCAGTGAACATCAGCCGGCGCAGCTCATGCTCGTCCATGGGCGAGGCAATGGTCAGGTTGGGGATGGGACGTAGCGCAGCCAAGTCGAAGGCACCGTGGTGCGTCGGGCCGTCCTCGCCGACAAGTCCTGCACGGTCGAAGCAGAAGACGACATGGAGGCCGAGCAAGGCCACGTCATGGATAATGTTGTCGTATGCCCGCTGTGCAAAGGCGCTGTAGATATTACAGAAGGGGATAAGCCCATCCTTGGCCATACCGCCGGAGAACGTGACGGCATGCCCCTCGGCAATACCGACATCGAAGGTGCGGTCGGGCATGGCATTCATCATGATGTTCATGGAACAGCCTGTGGGCATGGCGGGTGTGACGCCCACTATCCGCGGGTTCTGTTCTGCCAGCTCCAGCAGGGTATAGCCGAAGACGTCCTGATACTTCTGTGGCTTCGACGGGTCTTTGTCCACCAGTCGCTCGCCGGTCTCGGGGTCAAACTTCCCAGGGGCATGCCATGTGGTGACATCCCGCTCGGCAGGCGCGTAGCCGTGACCTTTCTGGGTGTGCAGGTGCAACAACTTCGGTCCGCTCATGTCCTTGATCTCAAACAGGATGCGCACCAACTCCTTGACGTCATGTCCATTGAAGGGACCGAAGTAGCGGACGTTCATGCCCTCGAAGATGTTCTGCTGATGGGAGATGGCACTCTTGATGGCATTCGACAGACGGATAAGTCCCTTGCGGCGGTCATCGTTCATCATCCCCCTGCCATGCAGCCACCGCTCTGCCTTGAAACGGATCTTGTTGTAGGTCTTGTTGGTGTTCAGCCCTAACAGGTACTGCTTCATGCCGCCGACGGAACGGTCAATGGACATATTGTTGTCGTTCAGGATGATAAGCAGGTCGTTGGGCGACGACGATGCGTTGTTCAGTCCCTCGAAGGCCAGACCGCCCGACATGGCACCGTCACCGATGACGGCCACGACCTTGCGGTTTTCATGCTGTCTCTTGGCTGCAACAGCCATGCCCAACGCCGCAGAGATGCTGTTGGAGGCATGACCGCAGGCAAACGAGTCGTATGGACTCTCCTCGGGCGAGGGGAACGGGCGTATCCCGCCCAGCTTGCGGTTCGTTGAGAACTGTTCGCGGCGTCCTGTGAGTATCTTGTGGCCGTAGGCCTGATGACCCACGTCCCAGACGATGCGGTCGTCAGGCGTGTCGAAGACATAGTGCAGAGCAACGGTCAGCTCCACCACGCCGAGGCTCGAAGCCAGATGGCCGGGGTTTACTGACAGCTCCTTGATAATGTCCTCCCGCAACTCCTGACAGACCTGCGGCAAATCGTCTATCGACAATTGCCTAAGGTCTGCTGGAAAGTCAATTCTTTTGAGCAACCCTAATGTTTGTTTTTCCATTTGGGTGCAAAGATACAAAAAATTAAGAATTAATAATAAATTATTTAGAATAATTTGTATCTTACTATGCAAACATGTCCTGCTGGCCGTGGTCGATGTGCGTCACACGGTCGTTCAGCTCGGCCAATTTGCCAGAGTTCCAACGGTCAGTAGTGCCCACGAGATAGCCGGTGATACGCTGCAGCTTGTCGATGTTCGTCGAGCCACACTTCGGACATTTCTCCAGTTTATCGGCAGCATTCTCGTAGCCGCAGTCCATGCAGCGGTTACGGTTGTGGTTCACCGAACCGTAGCCCATGTCAAGACGGTCCATCATGTCAACGACAGACATAATCACCTGCGGGTTGTGGGTGGCGTCACCGTCTATCTCGACATAGAAGATGTGGCCACCACGTGTCAGCTCGTGGTACGGTGCCTCCACCTCGGCCTTGTGGCGGGCAGAACACTTGTAGTAAACAGGTACGTGGTTAGAGTTTGTATAGTAATCACGGTCGGTGACACCGGGAATGACACCGAACTCCTTACGGTCACGTTTCGTGAACTTGCCGCTCAGACCCTCGGCCGGCGTGGCTAGCACCGAGTAGTTGTGATGGTACTGCTCGCAGAAGTCATTGATACGCTGGCGCATGTATGACACAATCTTCAGGCCCAGCTCCTGTGACTCTTCCGATTCGCCATGATGCTTGCCCGTCAATGCCACAAGACACTCGGCCAGTCCGATGAAGCCGATGCCCAGTGTTCCCTGGTTGATGACACTCTCGACAGTGTCATTGGGACCTAACTTGTCGGCACCTATCCACAGACTCTTCATCAGCAGCGGGAACTGCTTGACGAAGGCCGTCTTCTGGAACTGGAAACGGTCGTCTAATTGCTTCGCCGTAATCTCCAGCATGTTGTCAAGCTTAGCGAAGAAACGGTCAATGCGCTGCTGCTTGTCCTCAATGTCCATGCACTCAATGGCCAACTTTACAATGTTAATTGTCGAGAACGACAGGTTGCCGCGTCCCACCGACGTCTTCGGGCCGAAGCGGTTCTCGAAGACACGGGTACGGCAGCCCATAGTGGCCACCTCGTGCATATAGCGCTTCGGGTCATCAGCACGCCACTCACTGTCCTGGTTGTAGGAGGCGTCGAGATTCAGGAAGTTGGGGAAGAACCGCCGCGCCGTCACCTTGCAGGCCAGTTGGTAGAGGTCGAAGTTACGGTCCTCGGGCAGGTAGTTCACGCCGCGCTTCTTCTTCCATATCTGGATGGGGAAGATGGCCGTCTCGCCGCCACCGACGCCCTCGTAGGTCGAGAGCAGGATCTCACGCATGACGCAGCGTCCCTCGGCACTGGTGTCCGTACCGTAGTTGATGGACGAGAACACCACCTGGTTACCACCGCGGGAGTGGATGGTGTTCATGTTATGGATAAAAGCCTCCATGGCCTGATGGACACGGCCCACGGTCTTGTTCATGGCGTGCTGACGCACACGGTCAATACCCTGCAGACCGTCAAGCGGCTGCTTCAGGTAGTCCATCAGCGGCTCGTCATACAGGTCACGGTACGACTCCCCATTCAGCTCCTCCAGGTTCTTCAGCTCTTCAATGTAGCTCATGCGAACGTAGGGAGCCAGATAGAAGTCGAAGGCAGGAATGGCCTGACCGCCGTGCATCTCGTTCTGCGCACACTCCATCGAGATACAGGCCAGCACCGATGCCGTCTCTATGCGCTTCGCAGGACGCGAGGCACCGTGACCGGCAATGAAACCGCAGTTCAAGATGTTGTCCAACGGGTGCTGGCAGCATGTCAGCGACTTCGTGGGGTAATAGTCTTTGTCATGGATGTGCAGGTAGTTATGCTCCACGGCGTCGCGGCTCTTCTCACTCAGCAGATAGTCATCAACAAAGGGCTTCGTGGTCTCCGAGGCGAACTTCATCATCATGCCTGCTGGCGTGTCGGCGTTCATATTGGCATTTTCACGCGTCACGTCGTTATTCTTGATGTTGACGATGTCGAGGAACACCTCGCGGGTCTTCGCCTTACGGGCTACTGAACGCTGGTGGCGGTAGGCGATGTACTTCTGAGCCACATCCTTGCGGCTCGATTTCATCAGCTCCATCTCCACCATGTCCTGTATCTGCTCCACGGTCATCTGCTCGTCGCCTCGCTGTGCTATCCGGTCAGTAATCTGATAGAGCAACCGTTCGTCCTCGCCCTTATCTGTATGAAGCATGGCCTTGCGGATAGCGGCCATGATTTTCTGCTCGTTGAATCCCACAATGCGCCCATCGCGCTTCTTCACTGTCTGTATCATATTGCTGTTATTGGTTTATTAGATGAAATGAGTTGCAAAGATACGACAATTATCCCAATGTTGTATCTTTTGGAAAACTTTTCTCGTGTTAATAAATGTCAATCTTCTAACAGCCAGCTACTTACAAAACAAAACGGAAAACTTTGCCCAATAATCTTCTTTCAAAAGTTTCCCATTACGGTCAACTATCACACCAACCAAAAGCGCCCATCTGTCAGTCATTCAGCGAGATATTCAATGCAGAACATCCTTCTTCCCAAAAATTATCAAATTACAACTGATTATTTCTTGTCATTTGAGAAAAACGGTTATCTTTGCAGAAAAATATCAGATTATACATAAGCGAAGCTTGCGAAACTTGTATATATTATTAGAAAATCCGAAAGCATATCACTTCCGGATTTTCATAAATGGTCATTATCAGTCAAACAGGAAGATGTTGAACAGCTGTCGCGTCTCGGCCTCCATCGCCCCGTTCTCGTCTATGCCGCCGTAGCCGATGTCGTCACTCGTCACGCCGCTGCCGCACACCATTCCTTCCGTCACATATTCCAGCACGTCCACGGCTGGAGCCAAATATATTCTTTTCATATCCGTTTCTACTTTTTAACAACCTTCTTACCGTTCATGATATACACGCCCTTACCTGCTGTCTTTACGCGCTGGCCGCTTAGGTTGTATATCTCATCATTTTCTCTTTCACCATTCGTTAGCGGTGTGCTAATGCCCGTGGCTTCTGATGGTACAGACAATATTATACGGGATTCATCTACTGACGACAGCATGTCCGTCAAATCAAAATAGGCACGGTAGCCCTTCATCAAAGAAGCTCCCCTTGAGTACCAGAATTTATTGGAATTTAGGAACAGTGTATTTTCGGGAACTTCCATAGGCACATAGGTTCCTGTAAACCATGCAAATACTACGCGTTTCTTTCCGGTAAGGCCATTGTCATACTCTACAGAAGGTTCTTCCTCTACCTCTATGTCAACATTATCGACCAAGAACTCTTCCACAGTATCTGAGACCTTAATAATATACGGATGGTTAGCCTCAATGGCACTTGCACTTTCAAAATTGACTTGGATGGCAATGATTGCATCACCATCTTCTTCGGTATCATAGTCCACGAAGTCACCTAACTGCACTTCCTCGCCGAAGGCCGTCTTCACCTGAGCTTCATTCATGGCGAATGGCAGGCAGATGGTGCTCCAGCGGCCAGCGCTGATGGTGCGCTTCACGCGGACATCGACACCCTCGGCATCCACAGGGGCAGTGGCGGCATTCTCGTCAAGCACTACACGCGAGTCACCAATAGTGACAGTGAATGTCACGTCATCCAATGGTACTTTTTCGCCCGTCTGCTTGATGAAGGTGATACCTGTCACGGTGAAGTTAAATGTGGAGCCTATGTCAGCCGTTGTGGCTGCCAGCGGGATGCTGATGGTCAGGTTCTGTCCGGTGAACAGCGCTGAGCTCATCGAAGCCACGCCGACGGCAAGGAGCCGTTCGCTACTGTTCCAGTGAGCCGTCGCTGCATGGCTTTTCGCATGGCTACCGCCCAGGGTGCAATCTACATCATCGTCACCGTCCACGACGTATGCCATTCCTTCAGGTGTTTCCACCTTAAACTGATAGGATGTGTACACGCCGGTCTCTGCCAGAGTGAGGCCGACGGCAATCGACCCGCCGTTCCGCGACATGGTGAAGTCACCCACCGTCAAGGCGTTCTGAGCCGTTGCACTCAGCGCCAGTGTCAGGAACAGGGCCGCAAGTTTCAATACTTTTTTCATTGTCTTTTCCTTATTATTTGTCTTATGTTGTTCTCTGCTAATTTACTCAGCCTCACGTTCCTGTGTCTCAGCGTCACGTGACAGGCTCGGGATTTTACCTACATAGTAGTTGATGATGAGCACGGCATCGGCCAGGTCTATCACTCCGTCGCCATCAACATCGGCAGCTTTCTGCACGAAGGTGCTGACGGGCTTGCCTACGTAGTAGTTGATCACCAGCACGGCGTCAGCCAAGTCCACCACGTCGTCGCCGTCAACGTCACCATTTTTGTAGTCCTCTACGGTGACCGCCGTCTGGGTCTGCTGCACCGTCGGCTTCGTGCCATCGGTATAAACGATGAGCGGGCTCTTCACCACTACGGGGTACGTGCCTACAGCCATAGTCTCGGCCACGCTGGCCTTGATGGTGAGCACCACGCCGTCGTTGTCCGTCAGAGCCTTCGAACTGAGCGAAGCCACACCGAGCTTGTACGTATTGTCAGCCAGTTTGTTCGTCGTCACACTGTGCTTGCTGTTGCGCGCACTGAGTGTCACCGCGTCATCGAAGGCACCGTCGGTATCGGTGGCTATCGTCATGCCCTCGGGCAGCACCAGCTCAAAGCCGTAGGACGTAGTCTCAGCAGCATTCTTCACCTTCACCTCAATGTCAACCTCGTCACCCAGACGGGCCTCGAACGGCTCGATGTAGATAGCATCGGCCATCGTCGTGATGTCGGTCACTTCGACAGGAGCATCGCTATCCGTCACTGTCAGTGTGCCGTTGACATAGCTGATGTTATAGTTCTGAGCCTCAGCACCGCTGACATATACCACATATTCGCCGGGCGTACTCTCTGCCGCAGCTGTGCAGCTGATGGTCGGCTGCTTGGTCAGCACATTGCTGTTTTCATTGTTCTTGAAGCCTTCGTATGACGGTGTGAACGTCGGCAGCTGTCCGCCCTGCCTCATGGTGTAGTCACCAGCCTTGATGGTGAGCGGAGCCTTGGTGATGGTCAGTGTACCGTTCACGTAGGTCACGCTGCCGTTCTGCACCGTTCCCTGTGTGATGACGATGGGATAGGTTCCCACTGGTGAGGTAGCCGTAGCCGTACAGCTGACGGAAGGCACACCCACAAGGTCGGCACCTGAGACGGTATAGCCGAATGTCGGGTTAGCCTCGCCATATTGACGGGTATAGTTGTTCGCAGTGATAGTAACAGGCTCATCCCCGCCGCCACCTATGACGACGTTGAATGTCACGTCGGCCAGTTTCGACTTGGTCACGTTGTAATTGGCATCACGCAGATTGAACGATAGTTCGCTCACGGTACCCGTATAGGTGCCGGATGCCAGTGTGGCATCAGCTTTCACTTTCAGGCGCATCAGCACACCGCTGGTGCCGTTGATGGTCGAAGATGCCTTCTTTGGCGTAGCAGCAAAGCCGTAGCTCTCGGTAGTGGTAATGCTGAGCTTCGAGATGGCCGTCACCTCATCGTCGTACCAAGGGTAACCGGGATCGTCGGGATCCTCTACAAGTGAGAGTCCTTCAGGCAGGACTACATGGAACAAGAATCCCACGTATGTCCCCCCAGCAGGCAGTTGATAGTTAATCTCCAGCACAGCCTCTTCGCCTACTTCCATGCTGACGTCAGCAATGGTAACGCTCTCCTGCTGTGCCATGGCGGTGCTTGTCAATGCGAACAGCGCCACCAATACAGAAAATAGTTTTTTTCTCATAGTTCAATATCTTTTTTATTTAGTTATCACTTTCTTGTTGCGTTTCAGGTAGATGCCCTTCTGGGGCTTCGTCACCTTGCGTCCTTGCAGGTCATACATCTCACTATTCACTTCTTCACTCTTCGTCAGCGGAGTGTCAATACCCGTAGTCTGCACGGTGAGGTCGGCGAACGGGTGTTTCTGCAGGTCGGCATCCACCAGGAAGATATTTTCCATCTTCACCCATCCGATCCTGTTGCCACTTACCTCGAAGCTGAGCAGTTCACCCATCTGGCCGAAGAACGCCGCACCCTTCATCGAGAACACCATAATACGGTAGCGGCCGTCCTCCATTCGGTTCCACAGCACCGTATGTTTTGCAGCCCGGCTTTCGCTCAGACTGACGTCTTCAAGCGTCATGCCCTCAGGCAAGGTTATGTCACACTGCATGCCCACGTATTCGCCTTCGTTTGTCAGCGATACAGCATAACTGTAACCATCGGTCTTCATCTGCATATAGTCATTCGACGTGTCGGCTACTGCCTCATGAGCCATGCTACGGCTCGGCAGCACACCTAAGCTCTTATAGATAATGGTAATGGCATCACTCAAATCTACTTCACCGTCACCGTTCACGTCGGCAGCAGCCATGTTGAAGCCTGACGGTTCGAGATGCAGCGTGTAATAGATAACCATAATGGCATCACTCAGGTCTATCTCGCCGTCGCCGCTAACGTCACCCATTTCCACGTCATCACCTGTCTCAATGATTTCCTTGAAGTCCTTCCAATATTCAGCGGCTTCGTAGGCTGCTTTGCTGCTTTTGGGCACATAGAGGGTAATGTTAGATCGTTTGTTAAATGTATTACTATCTATTGTCAATGGTTCATCGTTATGTACAACAACTCTTGTTAGCTTATTGCAGTCATAGAACGCATTATCTCCTAACAGCAAAAGAGAGCTAGGAAACTCAATTTGCTCAATATTCGAACGCAGGAATGCACCACTTCTGATTTCCTCCAGATTTTCATGTAAACTGATAGTTGGATTAGGATAATGTTCAAACGCATACTCACCAATAACTTTTACATCAGATGGAATCACGGTGTTTTTACAACTAGAAATCAACACATTGTTATTAGTACGGATAATTGCATTGCAGTTATTTCGGGAGTCGTAGTAAGCATTATTTTTGTCTACAGTTATCTTCTGCAATACTCCGTAAAAGTCAGTAAAAGGATTTAAATAAATAGATTTAACCGTCGCGGGAATAAATAATTCCTTTAGGGCTGCTGCCGCAAAGCAAGCATAGCCGATTGTCTCTACATTACAGAGGTCTATACTTTCTAATTTTTCACAATCAATGAACACTTGATTGCTTAGTTCCTTTACACTACAGGGAAGCACAATACAGCTTATTTCTTTATATCCTGCAAAAGCCAATGATCCCAGTTTTACAATACCTTCTGGTATGGTACTGCTATTGCATCCCATTACTAACGTGTTGGTAGCTGTCTCTATGACTGCATTACAACCATTGCGCGAGTCATAAACAGGATTCCCTTTGGCCACACTAACTGCACTGAGCAAATGGCAATGAGAAAAAGGATTTACTTTACTCGTAATGCCCAACTGTGTTAGGGTGGAGGGTATAACGACAGTTCTTAGTTGACGGCAACTAGAGAATGCCGCCCAATCAATTCCCTCCAGCCCTTCATGTAATTCGATGGCTTGTAGTTTATGGCAATTCTCAAATACGCTATGTCCAATAGTCTTTAGCTGAATAGGTAATTTTATATTAACGAGAGATGAGCAACCCTGAAAAGCGCAATCTGTAAGATTGGTCATTCCTGTAAAATATTTCAACTCCTCAAAGGATGTAATACGATAGTTCCTTCTAAA
The DNA here is from genome assembly GCA_946186505.1 of uncultured Prevotellaceae bacterium. Taxonomy (GTDB): domain Bacteria; phylum Bacteroidota; class Bacteroidia; order Bacteroidales; family Bacteroidaceae; genus Prevotella. The sequence goes on from CAMHNI010000039.1 coordinate 10,098, forward strand.
AACCTCTCCAAGATTAGTCACTGCTGCTGCCTCGTCATACGACAATTCACCGTCGCCATTGGTGTCCCAGTTCTCCACACAGATGCGTTTTACCTCGGCATCGGCGAACTCGATATTGGCAGGCTGCTGGCTTTCCACCTCAACAACCTCCTTAAAATCCTTCCATACGTTTGATTGCTCGTAAAGAGATTTCGAGCCGACAGGAACATATAGCGTTGCATCGGAAATGGGTACGCCATAAAACACATTTGCATCAATGGTAATCGGTGCAGTCCACCCTACTGATACAGAGTCCAACTTCTGACAATATGCAAACGCATAGGTACCAATAGAACTTACCGAAGCAGGAATCTCGACCGATGTCATAGACGTGCATCTATAGAAAGCATATTCGCCTACGGAAACTACCGATTGAGGAATTCCCACTGAAGCTAATGACCTGCAATAACCGAAAGTTTCATAGCCAATAGTCTTCACAGAAGAGGGAATATTGACAGACTCCATGCTAAGACCATACAATGCATAGCGTCCGAGCGCCGTTACCGTATTAGGGATCACCGTATTCAAACAACCGCTAACAAGCTCATTGGAAGCAGAGTGGATTATAGCATTGCAATTGTTGCGTGAATCAAATGTAGTATTCTCTGGCGACACGACGATTGAAGTCAAGAATTTGCAGTTTATGAAAGGATTCGTCCCGATAGAGGACACCGAAGCAGGAATAACCACAGATTCAAAATTACAGTAAGAGAAAACATTATCTCCTATAGTAGTCAACGATTCGGGAAACGTAACCGCTGTCAGAGATCCACATTCTGCAAACGCATAATTACCTAAAGAAGTCACAGAGTTGGGAATGTCAATCGATACAAACTGATTTCTGTAGAAGGCGTTACTCAAGATGGAAGTGACCGTATTTGGAATTACCGTATTCCTACATCCAGCGACCAGTGCATTGGTAGAAGTATTGATAATAGCATTACAGCCGTTGCGAGAATCATAATATAGATTACCAGAAGCTACCTGTATAGATTTCAAACCAGAACAGCCCTTGAAAGCATTTTCCTCAATAGAACTGACAGCCTCAGGTATAACAAGCGATTGTAACGCTGAACAATATTCGAAAGCATAAGAAGCTATTGTTTCTAGGCTGTTGGGCATATTAATTTTCGTAAGCTGACTACACCCATAGAAAGCATCGTATTTTAGAAACAGCACGTCGTCAGGCAAAACAACCTCAGTCAGTTTATAGCAATTATAAAACGCATACTTCCCTACACCAACAACCCTAAAGCCATTCACTGAGGCAGGAATAGTGACAGTTCCTTCCGTGGTCTTGTCGATAGACGGCTTTGAATAACTTTCTTCCGAACCGACGATACAGGTCTTGTCGGCGACACTGAGCACCTTGAAAGTCATGTCGATGCCTTCTGCTGTTTTTGCAGTGAAGAGGTCGCCATCATACCATTCCACGTCTTCTTCTGCCAAGGTGTAGGCATCGCTTGAGACGAGATTATAACTGAGATTCTCAGAATAATAATAGGCATAGAACTTATACTTATTGCCTTTCGTCAGGCCGTCTTTCTCCAAATGGAGGGTCTTTGTCTGCCCGACACCTATCTGCATGGTGTAATATTCCCGATTCAGCCAGGACCAAGAGCCATTATCGTTTAAATATCTCCATTCTATCAGGATACGTTCGTTGTATGAGTTATCGCCCGTGTTTGTCAATACGATGTTAGCCTTGATGGTGGTGTCATAAATTCTATTGTTCTCATCAGCATTTTCCGCACTGACTGTAGCCGTCAGCTTAACAGGCACCATCGGATAGCCGACTCTGTAAGTCTTGTATGGTGACCATTTCCTGACTGTCTTACTATAGTAGCAACATTCCATGCTATAACTGCCTGGTGCAAGGTCGGCATATTGAATCTGCAATGATGTTGTCTCTCCCTTTGCCAATGTCAGGTGTTGCGAACTCACACGCGTTTCGGAAGAGATGACACTTTCATTTTCATTTCTTGGGTAAAGATAGAACACCACATTATCATCATAGTCGTTGTCGCCTGTATTGGTAAATGTATAGGTAGCATTGATGGCATTGCCCTCGATGGCATTGTTCCTCTCGCCCTCAACAGCGACGGTAATTGAAAGGTTTTGCTCCAGCCCCTCGGCGATGTTGACCGTGCCTGACCACAGCACGTTGCTGTTGTTACTGGTTGTTATCTTAATAGGAACCTCACCCGCGTTTCTGACATTGAAATTAATGGATACCTCTTCCGTCTGCCCCGGATCAATCCAGGCATCCACAATGCCTGATGTGCTCTCAGTAGTACCCTGTCTCAAATAAAGGGTTTTGTTGTTGGCATAGCCGTTGTTTGTTACATTCAGCTTGGCTGTCAGTGGGCTGCCCTCCACGAAACGGCCATCAAAGGTCACGCTGTTCACAACGAAGTCGTTGTCAAAGTTCGTCGAAAGTTTTAGCAACAAGACTTTGCCGCCTATATTGGCTATGATAAAGTTGCGACCAGTGTTGACACATGGCATCCATTCGCTTGTCCCGATTGCACGGTACACCTCTCTGATGACGTAATCGCCATCGGCCAGTCCCGCCCCGAAACTCACCGACGCACCCATCTGCTGGGCATAACCTGCTGTCAAGCTGACGCTGCTTTTCTCATCAAGGATAGCTATCTGCTGCCCGTCTTTCTCCAGCACGTATGCATGGTCGATGGTTCCGTTGATGCTGGGGTATATATAGTTTTCCAGCCTGACATTCACGAAATTTTCAGAGGTAGAAGTGCGGGTATAGCTTACATAGGGGAAATAGCAGTTATTCACATAAACAGAACATGTGGAGCCGCCAACTGAGGCCGTTCCTGGCTGCAGGCCTATAATGGCTTCCTGACCTATGGTATAGCCATTGGCCGACGTGCTGCCGCCAATTCCCTGGTCATCGGGATTCAAGAGAGAGAGTACGAAGTAGCCGTCGCTCATTCCGCCCCAACCCCAGTTGATGTGAAACAGGCCGTTGCCGTCATAACCGTCACACACAAACTGGTGTCCGCCGCTACCGGAAGCTCCTGCGTAGAGCACAGGACGGTTGGCTGCCAGCTCATCATAAATCAGCTGTTCCCAAGTTTCACTGGTATAGTCCTGACGGACTACGTCCCTGGCAGTATTGCTATAGCCAAAGTAGGAGGTCATGGTGTTGGCATAGACATTGGCACCAGAGCCGTAAGGCGAATACTGCATGCAAACCGCCTGGCCGCAATAGCGCATCAGCTTAGCCACTGCATAGGCAGCATCACCAGTATCATTAGACGAATAGGTATCCGTCATTTTGTTCCATTGGAAAGTCGTGGCAGGAAGTGCATCAAGTGTTTTATCCTGCCAGCTACTTGTGGAATTTTCGAACCACGAAAACGTGTAGGACGGTATCTCTGCAGTTGCTCCCTGAGGCCATTTGTGGTAATACATCACCTGTGCCATGGCCGTAGCCACACAACCGGTGACAGAACGATTGCCCTCAAGTTCAGGACACTGCAGATTGTAGGGAGCACCCTGGCTCCACCGTGCAGTGATAAGCGGAGCCACGGCAGCACGGTTAGGAGAAGTCCGGAGAGATTGTAAACCGCCAGACTCTTGCCCGTCATCGCCCAAGGCTTCTATCTGCCCTGCATAACCGTCAAGCCATGACTGCATATTCTCAGGCATGTTGCCGGCATCAATCATACCCTTGTCGGCATAGCCGAGTATGGGCTGGGTGCGGTCATCGCCGCTGACAATGACAAAACCGCCATTGTTGGTGGCGTTAAAAATATAATAGGCGGCTGTGGTTGCCGAGCCTTGCGCCTTACGCACGTTCTTTCGGGTAATGGTCTTAGACTCCTCCAGTGTCTTGCCCGTCATAAACTGCCGGGCTTTCTGCAGTGCCTGCTGCTCCGTCACCGTACCTGCCCACACGAAGCTGCTTGTCAGGAGGGCCGCAAAGGTCATTAGTATATTCTTCATTGTCAGCGATAGTTTTTATGATAAGTATTAAATGATGTCTGTTAGGGAGGGAAGCTAAAGGCGTTTGCTTCTGCTGCGCCTTTAGCTCCCCCGATGAGAGGATAGTTATTTCACCAGATACTTCTTGCCATTCTGCAAGTACAAGCCCTTCTTCAGAACGGTTACCTTACGGCCCTGGAGGTCATAAATGGCATTGTTTCCTTTTTCACTATTTGTCAGCAGAGCGTCAATGCTCGTGGTTTGTGCTGTCATGTCAGCAAACAGTTTCTTTTGCAGATTGGTGTCAACGAAGAAAATGTTCTCTATCTTCACGTCACCGTCCTGCGTACCGCTGACCTCAAACTTCAACAGTTCGCCAGCGTTTCCAGCGAAGGTATGGCCTACCAACGAGAAGGCTACGACACGGTATTTGCCATTCTCCAACTGGTTGAACATGACACTGTGCCCGTGGCTGCGAGCCTCGTTCAGGCTGACATCTTCAAGCGTCATCCCTTCCGGGAGCAGTATGTCACACTGGAAGCCTAAATAGTCTGCATCGTTGTTCAGTACGAGTGCATAATCATTGCCGCTGCCACCAAGCTGCAGATAGTCGCTGGCACCATCGCCAGTTGTCTCTGCCTCTGTGCTCCGGCTTTCAATCACCCCAAGACTCTTGTAGATGATGATAATGGCATCGGAGAGGTCAATCTCACCATCCTCGTTCACGTCAGCAGCCCTTTCAATAAATCCGGCTGGTTCGATATTCAGGGAGTAGTAGGTCACCATGATGGCATCGGAGAGATCCACCTCGCCGTCACCGTTCACGTCGCCCATCAGCACGTTGTCAATGATCAGCGTCGAGAGGTCATCAGCCACATTCACCGTCTTCACACTGTTGTCGGCCTGACGGACTGACAGCTTGTTCTCCTTCAGATGGATGTAGTAGTCGCCGTCCTCCATGGTGTCATCAATATTCAGGGTGATGGTCATAATGGCACCCTCGACACCAGAGATGACACCCGTTGAAGTGGTGGTATAGACGCGGAAGCCCCATGAGCCGTCGGCATATTGGGCCGGTGTCACGCTAAACTGCTTCTTATTGATTCTCGTGCTGACGAGTTCACAGATGGGATCATCATCCTCGTCAAGGGCAACGGTCACGCCGTCAGGCAATTGGAGCGTGAAGCTCACACCCACTACGTTACCTTCGTAGTCGGCATTGGTCAACTCAATGGGCAGCTCTATCTGCTTGCCTGCACGGGCTGTGATGTCAGCAGGACAGAGAGAAGCTACGGTAGGCTCTTCTGGTTCGTCCGGCCCTACAGGGGTGTCGCCAATTTCTGCTATCTGTCCGAACTCCTTCCAGTAGTTGGCTGCACTGTAGAGTTCTTTGCTGTCAGCAAACACGTAAAGTGTCTCTGTGGTACGATAAGGGAATACGTCGGCAGTGATAGTGATAGGTTCGGCCATACGAGCAGTAACTGTGAGCAAATTGTTGCAACCGCTGAACACAGCCTTGCCCACTGAAGAGAGTTTCTTGCCTAAGGTTACGTTCCTCAGGTTTATGCAGTTGGCAAAGGTCTCTGAGACTTTATATGTCGTGTTGTTGACGCCCAATGTCTTTACATTATCGGGTAATACCACATCCGTCAAAGCCTTGCAATTATAGAATGCGTGATAGTTGATGGTGCGAACTTCACTGCCAAGAGTAAGATTGCTCAAAGACGTACAGTTGTTGAAGGCCGACGCATAAATCGTAACCACACCATCGCCAATGGTGGCGGTTGTCAGGGCTGTACAATTATAGAAGGCACTATTGTAAATGGTGGTCACACTGTTGGGGATGTCAACGCTCTGCAGCTTGGAACAGCCCGAGAAACACTGCTCGCCAATCAGTTCGCAACCTTCATGAATGTCAACCGAAGTCAGCCCCGTGCAGTTCAGGAACACGCCTGAACCCATGGACGTCACCCTGCTACCCAGTACCACATTGGTCAGGCTGACACAACCGCTGAAGGTTTCTGATACGCCGTATGTCGTATTGTTTACTCCGAAGGCACTGATTTTGTCAGTCAGATTAATGTCGGACAAAACCTCGCAATAGGCAAAGGCACGATAGCCGATTGTTTTAACTTCACTGCCAATGTGTACCTGCTGTAATTTGACACAGCTATTGAAAGCATTCTGACCTATAGTCGTCACGCCGTCACCGATGGTAGCCTGCGTCATAGCCGTACATCCATAGAAAGCGCTGTTTCCTATGCTGACGACGCTGTTGGGAATAGCAATATTCTTCAAGGCGGTACACCCGGAGAAAGCTCCAGCTCCTAAATTCTCAACCGTGTTGGGTATCGTGATGCTGGCAATCTTCGTGCAACCCTCGAAACAGCTGGCACCAATATATGAACAACCGCTTTTAATCGTCACGTTTTTCAGTGCTGTGCAATTGAGGAATGCACCAGATCCCATACTGGCCAACTTCGCTCCTAACGTCACTGATTCCAATGAAGTACATCCTACGAACGTTTCTGAGACATTATAGGTTGTATTATTGATGCCCAGTGTAGTTACCTCGTCGGGAATCACGATAGACTCCAACTCTTCACAATTATAGAAAGCCCTGTAGCCAATGGTACGCAGATTACTGCCGAGGGTGGCTGTAGTCAGGTGGGTACAGCCCATGAAAGCGCCTCCCCCTAATGTGGTCACACCATCGCCAACAGTAGCCGATGTCATCGCCGTGCAGCCATAGAAAGCACTTCCTCCGACCGTTGTCACACTATTAGGTATGCTGATTGCCTTTAGTGCTGTACATTCTCTGAAAGCCTCTAAGCCGATTGTCACTACAGTATTAGGTATGCTGATGCTTGCCAGCTTGGTACAGCCACTGAAACAACCATTGCCAATGATGGAGCAACCGCTCTTGATAGTCACATTGCGAAGACTGGTACAACCGAGGAATGCTCCTGACCCCATGCTGGCTAACTTTGCGCCCAGCGTTACCGACTCCAAAGACGTACATCCGGCGAAGGTCTCTGAGACATTGTAAGTCGTATTGTTGACGGCCAGTGTGGTCACCTCGTCGGGAATCACAACCGACTCTAAAAGCTCGCAGCCGTAGAACGCTCTATAACCGATGGTACGCAGATTGGTGCCAAGCGTGACAGACTTCAGATGGTTACACGAAAAGAACGCACCAGCACCGATGGTAGTCACACCACTGCCAATGACAGCAGTTGACAATGCTGTACAACCACGAAAAGCCTCAACACCAATAGATGTCAAACTGTTGGGAATGTTGATGGATGACAATTTTACGCAGCCATAGAAAGTTCCCTCGTTCAGCAACTTACAGCCGCTATTGATGGTTACCGTGGTCAGGTTCTCGCACCCGTTGAACATGTTCTCGCCCATGTTGGTAATCCCCCCACCAAGAGTAGCCTTACTCAGCATTTTACAACCGACGAAAGTTTCAGATTGGTTGTAAGTAGTGTTATTGACACCTATCGTCTTTACATTGTCAGGAATGACGATTTCCGTCAATTCTTCGCATCCGTAGAAAGCACGGTAGCCAATGGTAACAACATTGCTACCGATATTGACGGCTGTCAGATGGATGCTGTTTGCAAACGCCTGCGAGGCAATGGCAGTGACATTGTAGGTCAACCCACCGTTCACCACGGAGGCTGGGATGGTGACAGAACCCGAATAACCGTCGCCACTGGTGACGGTTACGGCACCAGGCGTTGTGGTTGTGGCATTGGTGGTAATGGTGTAATACACACCGCCCGACTGAAAGTCATAGGCTTGGGTCACAACGCTTACAAGTATGGCCAGCAACCATACGCAAGTTCTTTTCATGTTAACTCTCATACTCTTGTAGTTGTTTAGTGAATAATTATTATTTTCCTTACTCTCTGTTGACCACATATATACGCAGAAACGTGGATCTGTTATTAATCCACATCCCTGATTCGAGGCTCTGGAAACCTAATAGAAAAGATACAGATACAACAAGTCCACGCCATACGCGCGAACCATTGTTATTCCATCTTGTTCTATTTTGAAATTTACCAGATTTCGAACCACAAGACAGAAGCACAACGCTTCATTTTTATTCCCACGAAAGAAGCCCCCGCCCTACCTCTCTGATACCACTATTGGTACAGGTAAAAACTTCGGCTTGGCTTTTCAGCCATTTGCAACCACTATGGTTGGCGATGCAAAGATACGAAAAAAATCCGAACCGCCAAGCTATTCGGAATTTTTTTTCAGACAATTGACAAGGTTGCTCTATTTTATTCTTTGTTTAAGGGCTTGCGGATTCATACGAGCATCCCAGATATCAACAACACGTTGAAGTGTACTGATTTTGGTTGACAGTTTATACTCTTAATTTCAATATAGGTTTACAATCATATTTGTTTACATTGTTGTAGCTGTGTTTTGCTTTTCCAATGATTTTCGAGTCGTTTCCCAATTGTTTGCAAGCTGATTACTATCGTTCCAGAGGCTCTGGAACGGTGTTCCGTAGCCTCTGGAACAACAGAAACTAGCATGTTATCCGCCCAAAAGTGCAGTGGTATTATATTACCACTACCACCACCCTTATTACCACCTCACAGCAATCTGATACACAGCAGCTTACAACAAAAGTGGTAGAAGTGGTAATAGTATTTCAAAAAAATCAATGTGATAAACGACAACGGATTGCAAAAACAAACGGATGCGTCAAGAGACGCACCCGTTCGCATATTATAGGTATCACGATGGCTTAGTAGCCGGGGTTCTGCCAGAAGCCGTCGGAGGTGGCGGTGTATTGGAGTACGCCGTTGGCATCCTGCTGGACGGGGGTGCTGACCTCATTGGTGACAGCAATCATCTGTGCCTCGGGGATGGGACGGTAGTAGTGCTGTACAGCAATATTGCCGGCAGCCTGTCCGTTGTACTTCTTCACGCGATCCAACAGGGTGTGAGTGCGCTTCAGGTCGAACCAGCGCTGCTGCTCACCACAGAGTTCGAGGGCACGCTCGTCAAGAATGGTGTTGATGGTGACCGAGCCACTGAGACTGTTGTCCTGTCCCTTGATGGCACGAGCCTGACGCAACTGGTTGATGGTGGCGAGGGCGTCACCGCCGTTCTGCAGCTGGCACTCAGCCTTGATGAGGTACATCTCGGCCAAGCGGAAGACGATGGCGTCGCGGCTGGAGATGTCGTGCGTCGGATAGGTGGCATTGTACTGGTCATCGAGGAACTTCTTCAGACCGGGGTACGACTTCCATCCGCCGATGTTCACATTGTTGTAACGATCATCGCCATAGACATCGCTGACCTTCTTGGCAGTCTGGGTGGGAACGGCGGTGAGTTCAGCTGAGTCATAGACGGGGATGTCGCCACCCGAGATGAACTGAATGCGGTAGCGGTCCTTGGCCCATGCCTGCTTAGCCTGCCCCTCAGGAGAGTCACCGTCCAACGGACAGAAGTAGATAGCCGTATCACCCTGGTTGAAGTAGTTCCCGTCGGCAGCATAAGCCACTTCCGGATCGGTCATGTACTGGCCCATCAGAGGATAGTGATTAGGACGGTTGCCCTGCAGTCCGTTAGGTATGTTATAGTGGGTCAGCATGGTGGCGTCGCAACGCTGGTCGGTGGCACGCACGGCTTCGAAAGTTTTCCAGAGCCAGGGAGTGGTAGTATAACGGGTAAAGCCGCGGCCATAGGGTGAGTAGTATTTGGCCACATCAACCTGCTGGCCGGTGAGCTTACTCTTGATGCTGGCTGTAGATGTACCGAGCACACGGACAAACAGACGGTCGTCGCCCGTACCGTTACCACCCACGTCGCCCGAGTTACCATTGTTCCACATGGGGACAAACATCAGCAGCATGGCCGAACCACCACGGCTGTAGCCAGTACGGGTAATGAGCGAGTTGAACGACATGTGGTTGCCGTTGGCATCGGTCTTATAGCGGTAGGGAATACAGTTCTCAGTAGTCAGCGAGTTGTTATAGGCTACACCCCAGATGGCTTCGTTGTTATCCTGAATAGCCTCGTTATTCATGTTCCAAGTGTCACTGTAACGGCTGTAGAACGAAGCGCCGCTACCAGCGATGACATCCTCGGCGGCAGCCTGAGCAATCTGGTAGAGGTTCGAATACCCCTCAACGGCATTATTACCCAGCCAAGAGGCGGCATAGAGTGCAGCGCGAGCCTTCAGAGCCTCAGCAGCATAGTAGGTGGCACGTCCCTGTTCGCCGCCGTCTTTCTTCTTGGCGGTGAAGTTGGCAGCCTTGAAGTGAGTCATTGACTCATCGATATCCTTCAGGATGTTCTTATAGACCTCAGCCTCAGGCATACGGACAGGGGTGGTGGTCTGTGCTGTGACAGGTTCCGTGTTGTATGGAATCGGGCCCCATGTTGCCACCATCTGCAGGTAGTAGAGGGCACGCAGGAACTTCACCTCGCCCAGATACTGTTCCTTCTTGACATCGGTGATGTTAGTGTTCAGCGGGATGTACTTCAGGGCGTTGTTACACACGTCAATAGCGTCGTAGAACATCTCCCAGTAGTGGTCGAGCACAGCGTCGTCGGCGGTGTTTCCGTCGAGCGAGCGGGCTGTCAGGTTATAGGACGTGAGCGACTTCTGTTTGTTGTCGAATCCGGCAAGGAACAGGTCGCTGCCGCACTCGGTGAGTCCCAGTCCGGCCTCCTTGCCCCACCAGCCACGGGTGTAGGCGTAGCACGATTTCACCAGACCTTCGATACCACTGACGGTGCTGTAGGTCAGGTCGGCTGTCATACCCGTCTTGTTATCCTCTTCCAGGAAGTCGGAGCACGACGTGAACCCTGTAGTCAGACTGGCGGCAGCTATGATAATTGCAAATATCTTTTTCATAATTTCTTCAGTTTTTCAATTCTTCAGTTCTTCAATCTTAGAAAGCCACGTTTACACCGACGACGACCTGCTTAGCCAAGGGCCAGCTGATACTGCCGCCACGTTCGGGATCGTAGTCATCGACACTGGCAAAGGTGAAGTAGTTCTTCATCGAGCAATAGATCTTGGCACTCTCCATGTGTATAGGCTTGAGCCACTTCTTATTGACATTATAGCTCAAGGTAATGTCCTTGATCTTGAAGAAGTCGTTCTTCTCATAGAGCAGCGAGGTCATGTACGTGGTATAGAGGTTGGAATAACCTGTACCGTTAGTACCCGGTGACGGGAACTTGGCACCCGTGTTGCCAGGACTCCAATAGTCCACCTCGGCCCAGTTGGCATCACCGTCGTTCAGTCCGAGGGCGTTGTTCTTGTCGAAGGCGAAGTAGCCGCCGAGACGGGCCATGCACTGTATGCTCAGGGCAAACTCCTTATAGGTAAAGGTGTTAGTCAGACCGATGATGTGGTCAGGTGTACGCTTATAGACCATCTTATCATCCTCGGTAATCTTACCGTCGCCGTTCTGGTCCACGATCTTCATCGTACCCGGCGTACCATAGTTGTTCAGCGGAGCTGTGAACTCAATACCCTTTGCCTGGTAGTCGGCCACGTACTGGTCATACTCGCCCACATTCCAGATGCCGTCGGTCTCATAGTCATAGTAGGCAGAAAGGGCTTCGCCGACGATAAGTCCATTTGTACCGTCGATATTGCGTTCCAGACCGTCGGCCAACTTCACGATCTCGTCGTGCTGGCTGGTATAGCTGGCATTGACGTCCCAGGCGAAGTCATTGGTTTTAACGGCCAGGGCATTGATGCCGATTTCCAGACCGTGGCCCTTTGACTCACCGATGTTCGACAGCACACTGGTGAACACCGACGAGGCAGGGGCACTCTTGTAATAGAGCAGATCCTTGGTCTTCGTGCTGTAGTAGTCGATGGTACCGTTGACACGACCGCCAATGATACCGAAGTCAAGACCGATGTTAATGCTCGACGTGGTCTCCCACGACAGGTCGGTATTGCTCATCGACATGGGGATGAACGAGTCGCTCGATCCCGGCGTGGTGGCACTGACGGTGGCCAGCGTCTGGTAAGGGCTGACGGCAGCGTTACCCGAGATACCCCAAGCCACGCGCAGCTTCAGGTTGTCCAACCACGACTTCGTGCCCTCCATGAAGCTTTCCTCCGAGATGCGCCAACCGGCACTCACTGAGGGGAAGTAACCCCACTTCTTGCCTTCGGCCAGCACCGACGAGCCGTCGGCACGCAGCGAAGCCGACAGGAGGTAGCGGTCCATGAGCGTGTAGTTCACACGTCCGAAGAATGACAGCATGGACTGCTTGGTATAGCTTGACGACGGTGTCTGGTCGGCCGCAATCTTCGTCACGTCATAGAACTGCTGGTTGTAGTAGTGCTCCTTGCCGGCGGTACCATTGTAGCCTAAGCCCTCGCGGACGTCCTGACGCAGTTCGTGGCCGAGCAGGAAACCTAAGTCGTGCTTCTCGTTGATGGTAATGTTATAGTTGGCGGTGTTCTGCCAGGTTAGGATAGTCCACGCATCCCAAGCATTCGACATGTAGGTCGTTGACGGAGCCTGGTAGCGGCCTGCCGACTGGTAGTCGTTGTACTGACCCACGCGGCGGTTGCGGCGGTCGGCAGCGAGCTGTGACTTCAGCACGAGGCCGGTCATCGGGGTGATCTGCAGATAGGCACTGCCGAGATAGCGGGTGCTCTCGATATGGTGCTTATAGTTGTCGCCCTCGTCCATCAGGGGGTTCACATGGGCGGTGTACCATACGTTCGGCGTCTCATTGATGCTGCCGTCTTCCTTGTAAGCCTGTGTGATGCTAGTCATCTTGCGGGCGGCATTGAACACCGAAGCGTTGCGGGCGTCATGGCTGCGGTAAGTAAAGGCCATCGAGCCTCCCACCTTGAAGTACTTGCTGATGATATGGTCCACATTCAGACGGCCATTGTAACGGTCCATCTCATCGTGTTTGAGCAGACCCTTGTCATACATGGCAGCCAGTGAAAGGCTGAAGTTGGTCTTGTCGTTACCGCCGCTGACGCTGGCTTCGTAGTTCTGCGAAGTGGAGTTCTGCAGGATGGTGTCGTACCAGTCGGTGTAGTCACCCCTGTTAATAAGATCCACAACTTTATAATTGTCGTTGCCGGCAATGGTGGTAGCACCAAACACATCGTCAACCGACAGGTTTGACGTTCCCCAGTTGCCAGAAGCCAGGTCTGCCTGATAGTTGGCACGGTCAAGCCATCGCTGTACCTCGGTCTCACCATACATGCTCTTGACTGCCGATGTGGGCGACTTCATGGCCAGATAGGCCGAGAAGTTGACACGGGTCTTGCCCGACTGGCCGCGCTTGGTGGTGATGATGATGACACCGTTGGCACCCTTCGTACCATAGATAGCGGTCGAGGAAGCGTCCTTCAATATATCCATAGACTCGATGTCAGAGGCAGGAATGTCGAGCGAACCCGAGTACTCTACACCGTCAACGATAATCAGCGGCGAGTTCGAGGCGGTGATGGAACGGTTACCGCGCAGGGTAATGCTCACGGCCGATCCGGCCTGACCGTCGCCCGAGACAAGGTCCAATCCCGGCACCTTGGCCTGCATGGCCTGCATGGCATCAGGAGCGGCCACCTGAGCGATGTCGGCAGGCTTGATGCTGGCCACCGAGCCCGTCAAGTCTTTCTTCTTCATGGTGCCGTAACCCACGACGACCACTTCGTCCAGTCCCATTGCGTCTTCCTGTAGTACCACATTAATGTTCGACTTGCCAGAGACGCTGACCTTCTGGTCTTTGAAACCGACATAACTAAATTTCAGGACACCGCTGTTGGGCACCTTCTGAATGGTGAAGTTACCGTCAAGGTCGGTCACGGCGCCGTTCGTCGTGCCCTCGACAAGCACACTCACACCAATCATCGGTTCGCCAGTAGCATCCTTCACCGTGCCCGTAATAGTCTTCTGGGCATAAGCCATGAAGCACATCACAGACAGAAGCAAAGCCATAGAGGCTCTCTTGATTTGCTGTTTCATAAAAATTAGTTTTAGTTATTAATAAGTAAAAGTGTAAAGACTTGTAGTAGTTTGTTATTTGGTTGCAAAACTACAAAAAAATAAACTCACCCGCAAAGATTCTGTTAAGAATTTTAGCGGGTGAGGCCAAAAAAAAGGAAGTTTTAACAATTCGTAAATTTACGAATACAAATCCAGTACGAATCTGGTGCCCTTGGTGAACTCCGGATCAATATCAAGCTCACCGTTCATCTTCGCTGCCATCAGCTTACAGATGGGCAGTCCCAGACCGTCGCCAGTGGTGAGGTCCTTGACTTCAAGGAAAGGCTTGAATACGTCTTCACGCTTCTCCTCTGGAATGCACTCTCCCGTATTCGTCACAAGGAACTGGAACTTACGCGCACCACGTTTCTTGTATTCCAGCGTGATGGTACCGCCCTCGGGCGTGAAATCAGCGGCATTGTCCAACAGGTGCTGCAGGATGTGTGAGACATACTCCTTGTTGATAACAGCACTCATCTTTGGAGCATTCACTTTCAGGACCACCCCCTTCTTCACCTTGTTGCGAATACCGTCAACCAGACCTTCGCAGAACGGCGGAATCTGTGTTTCTGCCATCTCCAGTGGCTCGTCCGTCGCGGTCTCCAGAGCTGACAGCGTCTGGATGTGCTGTGAGAATTCCTGCAGAGCCTTCACCTCAGGTATGCGGCTGTCGAGCTTACTAAGGGTAGGCTCCAACTGTGCCGAGATGTTACTGATGAACTTAGCCTTCAGCGCATTGTTCTCGTTGGCCGTCTTGATGGTCTTCTTCTGTTTACGAGTCAGCAGGATGAAGCGCATCAACACGAGGGCACCTGCTACCAGGACAGCAGCCAGTGCGATGGCCAATATGCCAAGTCCGACAATCATCATCCAGCGCGTGGTCAGCGAACTGTCCTTCTCGGCTATGTCGGCCTCGTTGTCGGCTATCTGCTGCTTCAGGGCGGCAATCTCGTCAGCCGTCTTCTGGGCGGTCACCGAGTCCTTCCAGACGATATAGTTCTGGTACGTCTGTGCCACCATGCTGGCATTATTGCTCCGACGGCCGTTGGCTATGAGCGTCTGATAAACCTCATCTACCTTGTCATACTCCTTCTGGGCGGTCAACTTCGCAGCCATCTCCTTGAAGACGGCATTGCCCCGCTCGTTCAGTCCGAAGGTGTAGTAGTAGATGGCCTTCGTGTAAAGCATGTCGTTGGCCACCTCCTCACTGCCGGCGGCACTGGCCTGGCTCTCCAGGATGGCGAGCTGGGACTTGGCACTCTCGGCTTTCCTGAGCTTCATATACATCTGCAGCCGCTCCTTGGTGGTCAGATAGAACAGTCCCGACTTGGCGGCGCCGTCCTGCTTGGAGGCGAGGATGGTCTGGTCGATGCGACGCAGCAGATCGAAGGCTTCCTTGTAGTAGTTCTCCTTCTTGTAATAGAGCGACGTTGCCTTGACGCCGCACGTTACGGCCTGCTTCATCTGTCCCTTGGCGGCATAGTCCTCGAAGGCACGGATGTAGTTGAATCGTGCACCGGCGATGTTGCCTTTAGCGTCTTCCGCCTCGGCATGTTGTTGCAGCCCGCTCTTTTGTTCTGTCTGTGCGCCGGCAAGTGTGCAGCAGAAGAGCAGGTTGACCATGAAGATAATTACTTTTCTAAACATATTTTTTAATAGACCAGGTAATGTCTTTAACTCTTATAACTCCTATCGCTCGACCGAAGGTCGCTTCGCTTGCGAAGAACTCCTAAAACCCCGTTTCCGGATTCCACTCACTGCTGTAGCTGAACACCCGCTGGGGCGTTACCTGCTGAGCTTCCTTCTTAGTGAGCTGACGGCTCCAGGCGACGCGGGTGGCCGCAGAGGCTCCCTCACCCCGGTTGTTGTATTCCAGGTAACGGGCGGTCTTCTCGTTCTCGGTGTTGTTCCAGTTGTGCCATCCCTCGGGACAGATGTGGCGGCCCAGTTCGCTGTTCATGAACAGCGTATAGCCATAGGGACGCCAGGGACGACCCAGATAGACCTTGCTGACACCCTCAGCGGCAATGAGGCGGCAGTTGTTGAACACATAGCCGTAAGACTGGTCCTGAGGTGTCGAGGCAGCGGTGACGTAGGAGTTGGCGAGGCTCTCGATGGTGCAGTCCTCAAACCACGCCGTCGATGGTCCGAAGATAAAGTCAGTAGTGCCGCAGATATAGCAGCCCCTGAAATAGAGGCGTGTGCCTGACTGTCCGGTGTATATGGTATCTTGATGACCTATGAAGCGGCAGTTGACGAACACGAGGCGGTCGCCCTCGGTATGCAGGGCCACTGCCTGTCCCAGACGTGCCGAGTTGTTCTCGACGGTCAGGTTCTTCAGCGTGATGTTGCACCCTTCTATACGAAGGGTGTAGGTGCGGAAGGTGCCCATGCCATTAGGTCTCTCAGCGGTCTTGATGTTGGCATGGTCGTCATAGGTGATGATGGTCTGATCGCGGTCCTCGCCGCACAGCTCGATGTTCTGCAGCCACTGTGGGATGATGAGTTTCTCCTTGTACGTACCTTTCTTAATATAGATGACCTTATGGTAGTCCATAAAGGCACGGCACACCTCGATAGCCTCATCGACAGTGCGGAACTGGCCGGTGCCGTCGCGGGCCACGACCAGTGTGTCAGGATTGTCATACTTTCCAGCAGCAACAGCCACCAGTGTTGTCAGTAGTAGTGTAGTCAGTACGATTAGCTTTTTCATATCGGTTTACATGATTTCAGAGATTTCCTTCAGGTCAGCCACCTGCTTCAGGTTGTTGATGATCAGTCGCACGTCCTGACGGTCGTGAACCCGCAGCTCAAGTGTACCCTCGAACATGCCGTCGTCACAGGTGATGGTCAGGTTGCGGATGTTGACGTTCATCTGCGACGAGATGACCTTTGTCACGTCGTTGAGCAGCCCCACGCGGTCAATGCCGCTGATGCGGATGGTAGCAACGAAGAAGAGGCGCTTGTGCATGTCCCATTTCACGTCGAGGATGCGGTTGCCGAAACCCGACTTCAGCTTGTCGGCAATGGAGCAGTTACGCTTGTGTATTTCTATCTGGTTCTTGTTGTCGATATAGCCTAAGGCATCGTCACCGGGGATGGGGTGACAGCATGTAGGGAACTTGTACTGGCGGATATTGTCGTCAGTGATGTAGATGGGCTTCTTGCGGTTGAACTTCTCGGGGACGATGAACATCTCCACCTCCGTCTGCTCCTCCGGTTTCTTAGCCTTGACGAAGGGCACGTAGCGGCGCCAGCCACCGGTGCCGCCGTCTTTCTTCTTCTTGTTCTTACCGTCCAGCTCATCCAGGTCCTTTTCGCCCAGGATGACAGTCTTCTCGCCCAAGGCCTGGAAGAAATCCTCGCGGCGGCTGATGTCGTGGTACTCGGCCAGCTGGTCGGCAACGGCATGGGAGTACTCGCGGTTGTTCTTGGTGAGCCACTCCGTCAGCAGCTCCTCGCCACGCTTCATCACCACACGGTTGTCGCGGCGCAGGGCAGCCTGTATCTTACCCTTGGCCTTGGCGGTGGAGACGAAGTTAACCCAGGCGGGCTGCACGTGCTGCGACTTCGAGGTGAGTATCTCCACCTGGTCACCGCTCTGCAGGCGGTGGCTCAGGGGCACCAGTTTGTGGTTCACCTTCGCACCGATGCAGTGGGTGCCGAGGAAGGTGTGGATGGAGAAAGCAAAGTCGAGGGCGGTACACCCGGCGGGCATGGTCTTGATCTCGCCCTTCGGCGTGAAGACGAAAATCTCCGAGGCGAAGAGGTTCAGCTTGATAGCATCGAGGAAGTCCATGGCATCGGGCTGTGGGTCGTCAAGGATTTCCTTGATGGTGCGCAACCACTCGTTCAGCTCGGCCTCATCCTCGGTGTATTCCTCCTCGTCGTCACCCTCTTTATATTTCCAGTGGGCGGCCAGTCCCTGCTCGGCCACCTCGTCCATGCGGTCTGAGCGTATCTGCACCTCTATCCAGTGTCCCTGTTTTGACATCAGCGTGACGTGCAGAGCCTGATAGCCATTGGTCTTGGGGTGGTTGAGCCAGTCACGCAGACGGTCGGGGTGGCTCTTGTAGATCTTGGAGATGGCAACGTAGATATTGAAGCACTCATTGACCTCCTCCTCGCGCGAACGGGGAACGAAGATGATGCGCACGGCGAGGATGTCGTAAATCTCCTCGAAGGATACGTGTTTGTTCTGCATCTTGCTCCAGATGGAGTACGGGGTCTTGATGCGCTCCTTGATCTGGTATTTGATACCCATGGGGTCGAGGACCTCACGGATGGGGGTGGTGAACTTGTCGAACAGCTCGTGGCGCGAGACCTGGGTCAAAGCCAGTTTCTGCTCGATGGCAGCAAACTCCTCAGGATGTTCAAACTTGAAACTGAGGTTCTCCAACTCGGACTTGATCTTATAGAGACCTAAGCGGTGGGCCAGCGGGGCATAGATATAGAGCGTCTCGCCAGCAATCTTGTACTGCTTGTTGGCAGGCTGCGAGTCGAGCGTCCGCATGTTGTGCAGACGATCGGCAATCTTGATGAGGATGACACGGATGTCATCGCTCATCGTCAGCAGCAGCTTCTTGAAGTTTTCGGCCTGCGCCGAGGCCTGCTCGCCGAAGATGCCACCCGAGATCTTGGTCAGCCCATCGACAATCTGTGCAATCTTCGGACCGAAGATGTTCTCGATGTCCTCGACGGTGTAGTCGGTGTCCTCGACGACATCGTGCAGCAGTGCCGAGCAGATGCTCGTCGAACCGAGACCAATCTCCGAACAGGCTATCTGCGCCACGGCAATGGGGTGCATGATATAGGGTTCGCCCGACAGGCGGCGTACCCCCTTGTGTGCCTGGCGTGCAAAGTTGAATGCCTTGGAAATCAGGTCCACCTTCTTGCGGTGGCGAGTGGTAAGATAACTGTCTAACAGCTGCTGGAACGCGCCGGATATCAGTTCATCGTCTGCCTGTTCGCGTTTTTTCTCTTCTTCATCCATTGTTTTTCCTCCTATACATTATATATAGTTATCTCCTCCGTCCCTTACGCTTGGCTCGTGCCTTGCGGGCGGTCGTCTTTTTACGGGCAGTAGTCTTGCGGGCGGTGGCCTTGCGGGTAGTAGCCTTGCGGGCAGTAGCCCTGCGGGTAGTGGCCCTGCGGCCCTTGCGCTTGACGGTGGCCTTGCGGCCCTTCTTAGCTTTCTTATAGGTAGTGAATGTCAGCACCTCCTCGTTGACAGCCACCTCGTCGCGGCGGCTGAGCAACTCGCTTGCATTGTAGTTACAGATAGAATCCTGATTGTCGATGAAGCGGGTGACATCGTTCATGGCGAGCTTGATGGCCGAGGGCTTGGTCAGTCCGGGCACGATGTCGCGGCGGTACTGCGGGTTCAGCGAGCGCAGCATCTCGATGTCGAGGTCCAGGACGGCAGCTATCTGCGCCAGGTGGACGTTGCGGTTCACCACGACGGTGTCGGTGGTGGCGGGCAGCTTCGTCCTCAGCGCACAGATATTGTGGGCAGAGTAGTAGGTCATGATGTAGTTGGCGGCGATGAAGGCGGGCACGTAGCCACGGGTCTCGCGGGGCAGGTAGGGGTAGATATGCCAATAGTCCTTGACGTTGACCGTCGAGTCCTTTGCGGCAGTCTGCGCACGGTGTATGGCCTTGCTGATGTTGCCGGGACCGCAGTTGTAGGCGGCGATGACCAGGCTCCAGTCACCGAAAATCTTGTAGAGGTCGCGCAGGTAGCGGGCGGCGGCATAGCTGGACTTCACGGGGTCGCGGCGCTCATCGACCAGCGTGGTCACCTCCAGTCCGTACTGCTTGCCGGTGACGAGCATGAACTGCCACAAGCCGGTGGCACCCACACGTGAGACGGCCTTCGGGTTGAGTGCCGACTCGATGACGGGCAGATACCTCAGCTCTAAGGGCAGGCCGTAGGCATCAAGGGCTTCCTCGAAGATGGGCATGTAGAAGTTGCTGGCACCGAGCATATAGCTGACCGAATGGCGCAGACGACCGGCATAGCGGTCGATGAACTTCTGTACCACGTCGTTATAGGGCAACTCCATGATGGCCGGTATGCGCCTCAGACGGTCGATGTATGCCTCGCGGTCGTAGGCGGGGTTCTCGTCGGCCGTCCGGCAGTCCTCGTCCTGACTCAGATAGGCCTTCGACATATACATGTTTAGCAGCGAGTCCAGGTCGTAGGTCATGGCCTCGGGGAAATCTATCATCTCCTCGTTGCCTTCCTGATCGACGACCATGACCTCATCCTCGGTCATCTCTATCTCGTCTTCCTCTTCGTCGTCTTCATCGGGGTCGAATATGTCCTGTGCCTGCATCGCACCGATGGAGGCAAACAGCATGGCTATCAATAATAGGTATTTCTTCATCTGTTTTGTCTGTTCTTGGTTTTGATGTTAAAAATTCAGGCTGCAGTTCACCCCGAGCGACGAGGCGTATATGGGGTTGTCAATCATGGGGTTGCCGATGACCGTGGGCTGTACCTTCAGGCTGAGGTCCTTGGAGATGTCGAACACCGACAGCTCGGCATCGACGTAGGCATCGATGACGCTGACGGCATAGATGCCCACCATCACGAAGAAACTCAGGTCACGCCACCGGCGGTACTTGTCCTTACGCTTCTTGAACAGCGTCTGATAGCGAGACACGTTGCTGTCGTCAATCTTCCGGCCCAGGTGCATGATCTTGTTGTAGCTGGCCGTCCCCGGGTCGGAATCCATGATGTCTAAATAGTACTGTGAGTACTCCTTGTACATCATGTTGTTCCAGGTCAGGGCATAGATGCACCCCATAAACCCGCCGTAGAAGATGGGCAGTTTCCAGTACTTGCGATTGTAGATCTGTCCGCCGCCGGGGATGACCAAAGCCAGCCACAAAGCCCGCTGCGGGTCGGGGGTCCAGGTTGACCAGTCACGCCCGGGCTTCCGGCCCAGTGTGACGGTGGTGTCCGGCAGTGCCAGCCTCATCTCCAGGTCCTTGACGTCACCTTCCACCACGGTGTCGAGCGGTGCCAGGTCGTCTAAGAGTGCCGAGTCGCTGCTGATGACAAAGATAGAGTCGCTGTCGGCCGGCTCATACCGCGTGGAGTCCGTCTGGGCCAGACAGCCCAGACAGGTCGAGAGCATGACCATCAATACTGCAAGCGTCTTCTTCATCTCACTTCTCACTTTTCACTCTTCACTTCTCACTTCTTCCGTCCAGCACGTTCATGATACGCTCCAGCTCCTCCTCGCTATTGAAGGCAATGCTGATCTTACCCTTGCCCTTCGGCGAGCAGGTCATCTGGACCTTTGTCTGGAAGAAGTCTGCCAGACGGCGGCGCAGGGTGTCATACTCCTCCGAGAGCTGTGACCGGGCACCGTCGCCCTTCTTAGTACCCTTGATGTCCTCACCGTTCTTCAGCGTCTGCACCATCTCCTCGACCTTGCGCACGGAGTAGCCTTGCTTCTGCACCTCCTTGAACAGCTTAATCTGCTGCGAGGGACTGTCTAATGACAGCAGGGCACGGGCATGGCCCATGTCGATGGCCTTGTCCTTCAGGGCCATCTGCACCTGGGCGGGGAGCTTCAGCAGGCGCATGTAGTTGGTGACGGCGGCACGGCTCTTACCCACGCGCTCCGAGATCTTGGCCTGCGTCATGCCCGTGGTCTCGGCCAGATGCTGGTAGGCCAAGGCTATCTCGATGGCGTTCAGATCCTCACGCTGGATATTCTCCACCAGCGCCATCTCCATCACGTTCTCGTCCTCGACGGTACGGATATAGGCGGGGATAGCCGTCAGACCGGCTATCTGCGAAGCCCGCCAGCGGCGTTCGCCGGCAATGATCTGGTAGTGGTTGTCACTGGTCTGGCGCAGCGTGATGGGGGCGATGATGCCCATGGCCTTGATGCTGCCGGCCAGCTCCTCGAGTGCCTCAGGGTCAAACTCGCGGCGGGGCTGGTCGGGATTAGGCTCTATCTGGCTGATAGGTATCTCACAGAGGTTCGACGACCCTTGAGTCCTCACCTCCGAGGTGTCTATCAGCGCGTCCAGTCCGCGACCGCTACCGATGTCGTCCAGTCCGCGACCCAGGACGCTGCTGTTTGCATATTTCTTCTTGACTGCCATTCGTTTATTATTAAAGAGTTAAAGGAGTTAAAGGAGTTCTTCGCAAGCGAAGCGACCTTCGGTCGAGCGAAGGGAGTTATAGACTTCGGCTAATAATCTCCTTCGCCAGTGCCAGGTGGTTCTTGGCACCTGTGGAGTCGGCGTCGTAGAGTATGACGGGCAGACCATGCGACGGACTCTCCGACAGCTTGACATTGCGCTGGATGACCGTCTTGAACACCAGCTCCTGGAAGTGGCGCTTCACCTCGTCGTAGATCTGGTTAGCCAGGCGCAGGCGTGAGTCGTACATCGTCAGCAGGAAGCCCTCGATTTCCAACTTCGGGTTCAGCTTCGACTTGATGATCTTGATGGTGTTCAGCAACTTCGAGATACCCTCCAAGGCGAAGTACTCGCACTGTACGGGGATAATGACTGAGTCGGCTGCCGTCAGGGCATTCACAGTGATGAGTCCTAACGACGGCGAACAGTCTATCAGGATGTAGTCATACTCATCCTGAATGGGGGCGAGAATCTGCTTGATGACCTTCTCACGGTCGTTCAGGTTCAGCATCTCTATCTCGGCACCCACCAGATCGATGTGACTCGGGATGATGTCCAGCCCTTCAATGTCGGTCGTATAGATAGCATCGTGAACGTCGGCTCTGTCGATGATGCACTCATAGATGGAGCAGTCCACCTCCTGGATGTTCACACCCAGGCCGCTCGAGGCGTTGGCCTGCGGGTCGGCATCGATGACCAGCACCGACTTCTCATACGTGGCTAATGAGGCTGCCAGATTGATGGTCGTCGTGGTCTTTCCCACGCCGCCCTTCTGGTTTGCCAATGCAATGATTTTTCCCATTTTCAATCTTCCTTTTACCTTGTTAAAAAGCAATACAGACTGCAAAGGTACACAATTATTACGAGAAACAACACGTTTTAACCGCAAATTTAGCTTTTTTGCACAAAATTCACCACGGGTTTGTCGGCAAAACAGATTTTTTTTCGTACATTTGCACGGAATTAGCTAAAACAATTTATGGACGACGAAATCAAAGAAAACGAGATACTCTCCCCTTTAGAATCCCCAGAGGCCTCAGAATCCCCAGAGGCCCCAGACTCCCCTGTAGCCCCTGAAGCCCCATTAGCCCACTCCGACTACAAGCCCGTGAACCGCTTCGATGCCGCCGCCGTACACCACCTCAGCGGCATGTACCAGAACTGGTTCCTCGACTACGCTTCGTACGTCATCTTAGAGCGTGCCGTGCCCAACATCGAGGACGGCTTCAAGCCCGTGCAGCGCCGCATCATGCACTCCATGAAGCGCATGGACGACGGACGCTACAACAAGGTGGCCAACATCGTGGGGCACACCATGCAGTTCCACCCCCACGGCGACGCCTCCATCGGCGACGCCCTTGTGCAGTTAGGACAGAAGGACCTGCTCGTCGATACTCAGGGAAACTGGGGCAACATCCTCACCGGCGACCGCGCCGCCGCTCCCCGATACATCGAGGCACGCCTGTCGAAGTTCGCCTTGGACACCGTCTTCAACCCGAAAACCACGGAGTGGCAGATGTCCTACGACGGACGCAACAAGGAGCCTATCACCCTGCCCGTGAAGTTCCCGCTGCTGATAGCTCAGGGAGCCGAGGGCATCGCCGTGGGACTCAGTTCCAAGATCCTGCCCCACAACTTCTGTGAGATATGTGATGCCGCTATCCACTACCTGCACAATGAGGAATTCCACCTCTACCCTGACTTCCAGACGGGAGGTTCCATCGACGTGTCGAAATACAACGACGGCCAGCGCGGCGGCGTGCTGAAGGTGCGCGCCAAGATTGAGAAGCTCGACCAAAAGACGCTCGTCATCCGCGAACTGCCGTTCTCGAAAACCGTGCCGACACTCTGCGAGAGCATCACGAAGGCCATCGAGAAGGGCAAGATCAAAGCCCGCCGCGTGGATGACCTGACATCGGCCAACGTCGAGATTGTGGTCCACCTCGCTCCCGGCGTGTCATCGGACAAGACACTCGACGCCCTCTACGCCTTCACCGACTGCGAGATTAACATCTCGCCCAACTGCTGCGTCATCTCCGGCCAGAAACCGCAGTTCCTCACCGTCTCGGACGTGCTGCGCCACTCCGTCGATCGCACGAAGGACCTCATCCGCCAGGAACTGGAGATACGACGGGGCGAACTGATGGAGCAGCTCCATTTCTGCTCGTTGGAGAAAATCTTCATCGAGGAGCGTATCTACAAGGACAAGAAGTTCGAACAGGCTCCCAACATCGACGCCGTCTGCGAACATATCGACGAGCGGCTGACACCCTGGTACCCGAAGCTGGTGCGCGAGGTGACGAAGGACGACATCCTGAAACTCCTCGAAATCAAGATGCAACGCATCCTGAAGTTCAACAAGGACAAGGCCGACGAGCTGATGGCACGCATCAAGGCCGAGATTGACGAGATAGACCGCGACCTGGCGAATCTCACCGAGGTGACCGCCTCGTGGTTCCAGTTCCTCAAGGACAAATACGGCAAGGACCACCCGCGACTGACGGAGATACGCAACTTCGACACCATCGAGGCGACGAAGGTGGCCGAGGCCAACCAGAAACTGTATATCAACCGTACGGACGGGTTTATCGGCACGGGGCTGAAGAAGGACGAATACGTCTGCAACTGCTCTGACATCGACGACATCATCATCTTCTTCCGCGATGGCAAGTACAAGGTGGTGCGAGTGGCCGAGAAACTGTTTGTGGGCAAGAACGTCCTCCACCTGCAGGTATTTAAGAAGAACGACGCGCGCACCATATACAATGTGGTGTATCGTGACGGCAAGAAAGGCGACTACTTCATCAAACGCTTCAACGTCACGTCGATGACACGCGACAAGGAGTACGACCTCACACAGGGCACACCTGGCTCAAAGGTGATGTACTTCACCGCCAACCCCAACGGCGAGGCGGAGGTCATCAAGGTGACACTCGACCCGAATCCGAAACTGAAGAAGATATTCATCGACAAGGACTTCTCGGAGGTTATCATCAAGGGACGCGCATCGAAAGGCAACCTGCTGACACGCAACCCCATACACCGCATAGGACTGAAGAGCCACGGCCACTCCACCTTGGGTGGACGCAAGGTGTGGTACGACCCCGATGTCAACCGCCTGAACTACGACGAGCACGGACAGCTCTTGGGCGAGTTCTTCGATGACGACCAGATCCTGGTCGTCCTGGACAACGGAGACTTCTACCTGACGAACTTCGACATCAACAACCACTATGAGCAGGGCATCCTGCGCATCGAGAAATGGAAGCAGGACAAGGTGTGGAGCGCCGTGCTGTGGGATGCCGACAACCAAGGTTACCCCTACGTGAAGCGCTTCCTCATGGAGGCCACGAAGCGCAAGCAGAACTTCCTCGGCGAGAACCCTGCGTCGCGCCTCATCCTGCTCACCGACCAGGTCTTCCCGCTCATCCGGGTGACCTACGGCGGTGCCGACGGCTTCCGTGACCCGGAGGACATCGATGTCGAGGAGTTCATCACCGTCAAGGGCTTCAAGGCCAAGGGCAAACGCCTCACCACCTACCAGATAGAAAGCATCATCGAGCTCCCCCCCACCCGTCTCCCAGAAGCCCCATTATCCCCAGATGCCCCAGACACCCCAGACGCCCCACCAGAGAACCTCGACCCCGATGCCGGCAAGAGCGAACAGCAAGTCATCGACGAAATAACAGGACAGACAAACCTGTTTGCGGCCTTTGG
>CAMHNI010000040.1 GCA_946186505.1 uncultured Prevotellaceae bacterium
CACCGATGACACCAGTACCGCCACCGATGACACCAGTACCGCCACCGATGACACCGGTACCGCCGCCACCAATGATGATGGTGCCGCCACCAGAAACGCCAGAGCCCTCGCTAATCACATCGTCGGAGCTGACTTCAGCTTCATGCGTGCCAACAATTGTAGCTCCCTCGGGGGCTGAATGGGGGGCGTTCGCCACCTCCACGTGCGTCGGCAGATCCATGCCGTCGGCCGTCTTGTCAAACGGACGGTCGAAGGCCGCAATGAAGAACACCACCACCTCGGTACCCATGCCGAGGAACAGCATGAAGTTGGCACCCGGCAGGTGGGTCAGCTTGAAGAGCGTACCCAGAATCACAATCGATGCACCCCAGCTGTAGGCATAGTTCATGAACGTCTGCCCGGGGACGCTGTCCAGCCACTTCTGCAAGCGGTAGATGATATTGAATTTACTGTACTTTGTCATCAGAGTTATTTACTATTTACGGATTAACTATTTACTATTTGGCAATGAGTCAGTGGATCGTGGTGCCCCCAAAGTTCTGGTGCACCTCACCCTTGTTCCTTACTTTTTTTTTGCCCTTTTTGCAGGTTTTGCTTTGTCGCTCACGGTATTGGCCAGCGAGCGCACACACCGGAAGCCGATGTAGCTTCGGGGCTGGTTCTGGAACTCGCTGCTACGCCAAGCCGAGCGAATGTAGCTCTCGGGGTCTTTCCACGAACCACCACGCACCGACTTCTTCTTTAGCCTATAAGGGTCTTCTTTGGCAGCATTATACTTCAGCTGCGGATTCACGTCGTTCATAGCATCGACGCCAGCCTCTGTATAGATGGTCGATGTCCACTCAGCCACGTTGCCGGCCATATCGTACAATCCGTTGGAGTTTGAACTGTAAATACCAACCTTTGACGTGATGAGGTTGCCGTCCTTGGTGTAGTTGCCGTCATCGGGCTTGAAGTTGGCAAAGAAGCAACCCTTGCCAGAAGCCACATCCTCGTTCTCCCACGGGAACTCGGTGCCGTCTTTGCCACGGGCTGCATACTCCCACTCCGCCTCGGTCGGCAGGCGATAGCGCTGCACGAAACGGGCTGCAGGGCCGAGACCCTTCAGCAGGTACTCCGTGCGCCATGCGCAGAAGGCGTTGGCCTGTTCCCAGGTGACGCCCACCACGGGATAGTCGTTATAGGCGGAGTTCGAGAAGTAGTTGCGCATATACACCTCGTTGTCGGCGTTGGGGAAGTCGTTCACCCAGCACGTTGTATCGGGGTATATATTAATAATGTATGTATTCAAGAAGTCCCACGGTCCTGACAGCGGACGGTTGATGGTTTCGCGGATAATCTTTCCCTCGTCGTTGATATAGGCCGTGTCCTTCGATATCCACACCACCTCATTGGGATCCACCTGGATGTCGGTGTTCAGGTTACGCTCCTCGGGATTCAGACGGTTGCGGCGCAGGGCAGCCTCCGTATAGTCGTAAATCTCGTACTTGTAGTTCATCTGCGAAGCATCGAGCATCTTCTCGCCCGTCACTGGATTAGTGACATACAGACTCTCGAAAGCCCGCAGCTCGTCCTCATTGGGCTTGCGGGGCAGGTTCTTCTTCCAGTTCAGATGGGGTTTCACGGGGTCGCCGTTCTTGTCTTCCTCAATCTTGAACGACTCATCACCGCCATAGTTCGGGTCGGCTAAGCGTTCACGCAGGATGGAGTCGCGCACGTAGTTCACAAACTGGCGATACTCCGAGTTGGTAATCTCGGTATCGTCCATCCAGAAACCATCGACAGAGATGTCGCGTACGGGCGTCTGCTTGCCCCACAGTGAATCCTGCTTCTCAATACCCATCTTCAGGTGACCACGCTTGACAAGCACCATACCGAAAGGTGCCGGCTCCGCGAACGCCCGGCCCCCGGAGCCCGTCAGTTCACCACCACTGCCCGAAGCCACCTTGCTGCCGAAACAACCAGTAAGAAGGAACGCAAGGCAGAAAAGTCCACCCAAGCCCTCCCAAAGGGAGGGATGTCTGGTTACTTCCCGCCAGGAATTTCTTATCTCGTAATATTTCATAACTAATATTGTTTTTACTTTCTTCTTGTTCTAAACATCCCTCCCTTGGAGAAAGGCTACGGGTAGGCGAGCCTCGCTCGGGAATGGGCTTGGATGGGCCTTACAGAATTCTCACGCTCTGATGCCTGTTTCGTCCCTTCTTACCGAGATCGATGTCCGTCTGGTAACCCACGAACAGTTCATGGCTGCCGTTACCTAAGCTGATGGCACCAGTATAAGCCTCATAACTATAACCCACCATAACGCCGCGGAAGTAACCGCCAATCAACAGTGTCACCGAGTTGGTGGGGCTGTAGGACAGGCCGGCATACATCACGCGTTTCTCGTGGTTGTATTTCAGACGCGCCGTCACGTCACCCCTGTAGGCCACGCCGTCGGTACGTCCCAACACCGAGGTTTGTATTGTTAAAAACGGATTTCTCAGCCGAATATTGTATCCGCCCGTAAAATAATATGTCCGGGCAATCACTATCTCGTTGGTCTCACCCAACTCCACCGTCGGTTCCAAGGCGTGTTGCACCGAAGCTCCCACATACCATCCCTGCCGATGACTGTAATACAGGCCACCAGCCAAGTCGAGTCCAGTACCCGTGACACTCGACTTGGCAAAGGCCGGGTCGCTCGTGTCGTCAAGGTCAAGTCCCGAGCCGTCGAAATCCTCGCTTATCAGTCCTCCCTGAACACCAACACTCAGCATGCCGCCAAACAAACGGCGTTTGAAGGCATACTGGCCATTCACCCGCTTATGCGAGAACAGGCCTATCTCGTCATTCACAATCTGCAAGCCCAGTCCGTGGTACGACCCGAGTAAATACAGCGGCAGGTCGGCTCCTATGTACATCGTCCTGGGATTGTGCTCGAAGCCCACCATCGTCATGTTGTAGGCTCCTGCCACATTTAGTTTCTGCTCCTTACCCGCCGCAGCAGGATTGAACGACGGCTCCATCGCCCAATAATGACTGAACGACGGGTCGTACTGTGCCCATGCCTGAAACACTGCGGCAAGTACCAGCGACAATATGCCTAAACGTCTTGACACATCTTATATAACGCTACTGTCCCGTCTTTTATTGCCATGCCCGAGAAAAAAGATTGATACGGCTTTTGCATAATTCCAGCAATATCCGTATCTTTGTAGCCAAAAATCAGAAGAGACATGAAAAGAGAAAGATTTCTAACAGTTTGCATGACATGGCTCCTGATGACAGGGTATGCCACTGGTCAACAGAATCCGACACCTTGTGGCCCTGTGCCCACGGAGAACCAGCTACGGTGGCAGGACATGGAGATGTATGCGTTTATCCATTACTCGATGAACACGTACACAGATGAGGAATGGGGGTTCGGCAACGAACCGTTGGAGTTGTTTAACCCATCGGACCTGGACTGCCGACAGTGGGCCCGTGTCTGCAAGCAGGCAGGTATGAAAGGCATCATCTTTACGGCCAAGCACCACTGCGGCTTTTGCATGTGGCCATCGCAATACACGGAGTACTCAGTGAAGAACACGCCGTGGAAGAATGGCAAAGGCGACGTGGTGCGCGAGCTGGCCGATGCCTGTCGCGAGGAGGGTCTGAAATTCGCCGTCTATCTCTCGCCATGGGACAGGAACCATAAGGACTATGGGCGCCCCGAGTATATCACCTATTTCCGCAACCAGCTACGCGAGTTGCTCACCAACTATGGCGACATCTTCGAGGTGTGGTTCGACGGGGCTAATGGTGGTGATGGCTGGTACGGTGGTGCAAACGAGACGAGACGCATTGACGGCAAGACCTACTACCAGTGGGCGGAAACCTTTAGTATGATTCGAGAACTGCAGCCCAATGCCGTCATTTGGAATGACGGCGGCGACCGGGGCGACCTGCGCTGGGTAGGAACAGAGGCAGGCAACGTGGGCGAGACAAACTGGAGCCTGCTGAACCATGACGGCGAGGTGACGTGGCCTATGCTGCACTATGGTCTAGAAGACGGCGACTCATGGGTGCCTGGCGAGACAAACACGAGCATCCGGCCGGGCTGGTTCTACCACAAGACTGAGGACGAGCACGTCAAAAGTCTCTCGAAGCTGATGGACACTTATTACAAAAGCGTTGGCCGCAACTCATGCCTGCTACTGAATTTCCCCATTGCGCCAAATGGCCGCATCCATCCAACGGACTCGCTGCGTGGCATCGCTTTCAACAAGATGATTCATGAGGTGTTTAAGAACGACCTGACCAAGACGGCGCTGATAACTCCCCTGAACATCCCTAAAAGGCAAGAAGATGAGGTCGCAAATCACGACAAGGTTTGGAGTGGTGGAAGGCTCATTGACTTCTTGAAACCCACAACCTTCAACCGCTTTGTGGTTGAGGAGGACATCCGCTACGGCCAACGTGTAAAAAAGTTCTCGTTAGAGGCTGAGATCGACGGGCGATGGATTCCCCTGAAGGATGAACTCGTGGAAAGGCTACGGGTAGGCGACGGTACGTCGGGAATGAATGGCGACGGGCTGACCACCATCGGCCATCGCCGCATCATCTGCTTCCCCGCTGTCACCGCCACCCGCCTGCGCTTCACAGTGCTTGATTCGAAATGCTATCCCCGCTTCAAACGCATCTCCGTCTATCTCGCCCCAGAACTAACGGCCGACATCCCCGACAGTGGTGAGAAACGCAGTAGCAACCTCCACTATTTCTTCAGCAATCCCAAGCAGATGATGATTGACTGGGACACAGAACAGACCATCACCTCATTCCGCTATCTGCCACCACAAACCACTCGCGAGGGTACCGTCACCCACTACTCGCTCTGGGCCTCCACCGACTGGGCGAACTGGACGAAGCTCGCATCGGGCGAGTTCTCGAACATTGTCAACAACCCCATTTGGCAGACTATAAAATTCAAAGCCGTCAAAGCCAAGATCCTACGCCTTGATGCCGACCGTATAGCCGAAGGCGACCGCATGGCCTTTGACGACTTCGAAGTCATCAATGAGTGTCATCACGAGTAGTGATGACACTCATCGTTCCTATCTCACAATCACCTTGCGTCCATCTATCAGATAGATACCTGTGGGCAGACCTTGAGTTGCCTCCTGGCGGCTGACACCGTTGCGGACGACATGGCCAGAGAGGGAGTAAACACAAACCTTGTCTCCCTGTGACTGACGGGCACTGACATCTACGATGCCTGTGATAGCCTCGTATTGGCTGTCGTTGCTGAGGAACATCTCCTTGATGGAGAGCAACTTGTTCTCGATAGCACCTGTAAAGGTCACCATGCGCACCTTCTTGGTGTCAAGTGCCTTGCCCTTATTGGTTGTCGAGGTATATTTGGCATCTTGGAGGTCGATGACAATCTGGGTGTCATTGCCGAACTTCGGACTGGAGTAGCAGGATCCCTTGGTATTGGTGGTGACGTAGAAGTTCACATGGGCATCTGCCGTCTGCTTCGAGGTGAGGTTAATAACCAGGAAGCGGTAGCCCGACATATCGACGAACGTATCATAGACCCAGCCCATCTGGTTGTTGTTGGCACCGAACTTGAACACATAGCTCGTGGAGTTCTGGCGGTAGGTGCCTTCGCCAACGACATGGTTGTTGACAAACTGCGGTTCGAAGGGGAAGAAGGTGGACTTAGCAGTGAAGCTACCCTCAACCTTGTTGCCCATATCGTCGTAGTAAGTGGTATTGACCTTGGTCGTTCCCTCGCTCACACCGTAGATCTGACCACCGTAGAACTCGACAATACCAGGCGTCTCGGCCACCATGTCAGTGTAGGCCGTAACGTCAGCCTTGTGGTTGTCGGCGTATGTGGCGGTAATGATAGGCATGCGCCACCCGCCAACCATCGTCTCTATGATGGTGGGTTGTATGCTGGCAGTACTCGACTTGGAAGTTGTAATCTTGGTCACAGTATGTTTGTCAGCCGTCTGAACGGCGAAATCGGCGGGACAGGTATCCTCCTCACTGAAAGCGTCCTGGGTAGTGAACCAGTCGAAGTCGGCCACACCACCCTTCTCTTTCGTAGCATAGCAGAACAGTCCGAAGCGGGCACCGACGAAGACGGTGAGGTTGAAGCCCATCGAGGTCTCACTGCCTAAGGCTGTCCACTTGGCGTTGTCGAGAGAATAGTAGAAGCGGGCCTTGCTGGTGCTGTAGTTGAACGAGGCACGCAGATAGACAATGCTGTCGGCAGGCATCTCAAACTCCTTGGTCTTCTCGGCGGCCTGGAAGCTGTCACCGGCGTTGGTCACCTTGTCCTGCCACCAGACGAGCTGCATCTTGTCACCGGCACGCTCAACGGCAATGGCTGCGTAAGGATCCTGGAAGATGCAGATACCGGCACGGTCGCCATCTTTCAGACCACGCACATCAAGGCGCACAGTACCCGTGGAAGCCTTCGACTTGTCGGCGAAGATGCGCTGGGTGAGCATGTTCCGGGCCTGGGGCAGCACGTTGGTGGTGACGGCAGTCTTCAGACGCAGCCATCCCGGACGGTCAAAGAGCGTCCAGCTGTCATTGTCGGGGTTGTGGTTCCACTCCCACTGCATACCAAGGGGATAGTCACGGAACATGTCGTCGGTAGGCAGACGCTTCACACCGTTGTCGCCTACGGCCTTGGGCTTGGTATAGGTGG
This sequence comes from uncultured Prevotellaceae bacterium, assembly GCA_946186505.1. Classification (GTDB taxonomy): domain Bacteria; phylum Bacteroidota; class Bacteroidia; order Bacteroidales; family Bacteroidaceae; genus Prevotella. The sequence continues at coordinate 6,689 of CAMHNI010000040.1, forward strand.
CGTAAGGTACGCCATTGGTGCCGACGACAGGCCAGTCGTTCTTCCACACCACGGGTTGGAGGTTGGGGAAGCGTCCGAGTGCGCCAAGGTCTTGCTGCATGATGGTCCACCACTTGCCCTGAGTATCCTCGATAAGAGCTCCCTGATGTATGGTGTTGGGACTGTTACCTATCCACTTCTCAACCAGCATACTCTCCTGTTCTTCGTATGGGCCGAAAATGTCCTTCGAGCGGAATATGGTCTGTCCAGACGGCCATCCACCGTATGTGGCGTAGATATAGTAATAGTCGCCTATCTTATAAAGGTGGCAGCCCTCAAGTCCTGCATCGTCACGGATAATGACCTTCTTTTCCTTCTTGAAGTTGAAGTTCTCATCCAGTTCGCACATCATGATGTGGTTGATGCCGCAGGCCACATAGACCTTGCCGTTGTCGAAGAGCATGCCCGGGTCGTAATAGCTGCGGGCAAGCTTCTTCACCGTCCACTTACCCTCGGGGTTGGTGGCGGTGAGCAGCAGCCCATAGCTCTCGTTGGGGTTGATGAGGATATAGAACACACCATTGTGGTACTTCATCGTGCAGGCCCACATGCCCTTGGAATAGGCGTTCTGGTTGTTCAGCAGCTTATACTTGTCACCTGCACCAATCTGCTTTAGCGGCTGGGCGCAGTACTCCCAGTTCACCATGTCCTGAGACTTCAAGATGGTGGCACCGGGGAAGTGGTGCATGGTGGTGGATACCATGTAATAGGTGTTGCCTACGCGGATGACATCAGGGTCAGGGAAATCGGCACGCACAACGGGGTTCTCGTACTTCGTGCCACGGTCACTGACAAGGGTTGTGGCGAAGTCAGCCTTCGGGTAGTCCACCTTATAGTACTCCTCATACCAGTCCATGCAGGTCTTGCCGCAAGCTTCAGGCTCGCCGCCAAAGGCGGGCACCACCTTATTCTTGTCAATCAGCGTATCGATGTCAATGAGGCAGGCTGTTCCCGAGAGGGTCATCGAGATGTTCTTGTAATAGTCGAGCATAGCCTTGTAGCACTGTCCCCACTTCGATGTTGAGCCGGTTGACCATGTACCGTAGTTCGACTCTACCCAGTCGCCATGTTCGTTGTAGTGGCCCGTACCCGGCTTCTTCGGACTCCAGTCCACCTCGGTGATGATGATGGGGTTGGTCTCCACCACCGGCACCTGCGACTTGAACTGCTTGATCTTATTGTTCTTGCTCGTCGTGAGGTTCTTGTCCTTGTCCACCTGCTCGTCACTACAGCCGTACCATCCCGTATAGTCATGCACGGCATAGCCGATGTTATAGCCCTCAATAGGGTACTTAGCATAACTCTGGTACCCCGACTGCCAGCCTGTGCCTGGTGCCCAGATGATGCCGGTGAAGCCATTGGCACGGATTTTATCGACCACAGGCTGGAAATAGTCATGCAACGCTTTCTGGTCATCGGCATTCATGGCGTTCTTCACATTCACAGGCTCATTAGCCAGTTCTATACTAATCTGTCCGGCATACTTACGAATGGAGTCGTTCTGCGTAAAAAGGTCCCACACCGTGCGAAGGTACTCCTGATAGTAGTCACCCACCTTCAGGTTGCCTGGGCAGACACCCGGCGGACGCACCACGACGTACATGCCGTGCTTCATAGCCTTCTGCATCAGGGGGAAGTAAAGCGTCTTCAAATAAGTGGTCAGTCGTGTCGGATTGAAGTGCTTGATGTCAGCCTCACCGGTTGCATCGCTGGGCTGGTTGGCAGCCACGGTGTAAGTGTAGCTGTTGTCGTTGGTCCATGCCGGCTCCAAGTGCAGTCGGAACACGTTACAGTGAGCCTTCTCAAGACCCGTGAACAGTTTCTCGAAATAGTTGAGACAGCGCTGCCGCCCCGCGTCATCGTAGTTCCAGCCCCATCGGCCGTTGTTAAACCAGGCACTCGGGGTGTCCATCACGCCGTGCAGCACCACATGGTTACCATGTGTATCAACGAGCCACTTGCCCTCCACATGCAATGTTGGCAACGGCTTCACGCCCTGGGCCGACGCTGTGAGCGTAGCCAAGGCGATAAATGCAAATGTCAGTAGTTTTTTTACCATGATAAAAAATAGTGTATCGTTTTCCGCTGCAAAGGTACAATTTTTCCCGTACAAAAACACAAGGCATTTGTCTCAGACATTTTTCGATATGTTGCCAACAAGCCCCTTGCATCAATAACCGTCGTTTTCTGTGCGGGCGATAATCTCGTTCTGCAGCTGAGTGGTCATATCGTTGAAGTAATCGGAGTAACCGGCTACACGCACCAACAGGTCGCGATATTCATCGGGATGCTGCTGGGCGTCGTGCAGGGTAGCGGTGTCAATAATGTTGAACTGGATGTGGTGACCGCCGAACTTGAAGTAGGTGCGGATGAGGGAGGCGAGCTTTTGCTGGTCGGCCTCACGCTTCAGCAACTGCGGCACGAAGCGGACGTTGAGCAGCGTACCGCCGCTCTTCGTCTGGTCGAGCTTGCCTAATGACTTGATGACCGCTGTAGGACCGTGAGTGTCGCTACCGTGAGCTGGTGATGTGCCGTCGCTGATGGCGAAATGGGCGAAGCGGCCGTTAGGCGTGGCACCGCAGACACTACCGAAGTAATTGTGGCAGGTTGTGCTGAGCATGTTCAGTTGAGTCTTGCCGCCACGGGTATTGGGGCGCCCCTCGATGGCTTTCACCAGGTCGTCATAGACGCGGACGGCTATCGTATCGGCATATTCGTCGTCGTTGCCGAAGAACGGCGTGTGGTTGCGGATGTAGGCGCGCATGACAGACTCTGCCCCTCCCTGTGAGGGAGGGGGGCAATTACCCAGCACTCCCATGCATATCTGCCTTGGAGTATCTTCTCCCCTCCCTATAGGGAGGGGTTGGGGGGTGGGTCTCCAGTTATTCCTACACGCCTCCAGCATCTCGTCCATCGTGTACCGCTTGTCTTCAAAGACGTGCTTCTTCAGCGTGGTGAAGCAATCGGTGATGGTACCTAGTCCCGTACACTGGATGTAGGTGGTGTTGTAACGGGCACCGCCGCTGTAATAGTCGCGGCCCTTCTCGATACAGTCGTCGATGTAGAGGCTGAGGAAGGTGGCAGGGGCATAGAGCGAGAACATGCGCTCGATGTAGTTATTGACCGACAGCTTCAGGTTGACGAAATACTCCATCTGACGATGCCAGGCATCGTAAAGCTGTTCAAAGTCAGTAAAGGTTCGCGGGTCGCCGGTCTCTAAGCCTAACTTCTTGCCCGTCTCAGGGTCAATGCCGTTGTTCAGCGTTATCTCCAAGATTTTCGGCGTATTCAGATAGCCCGTCAGCAGATAGGCCTCCTTGCCGAAGGCACCCACCTCAATGCAGCCAGAGCAGCCGCCCTCGCGGGCATCCTCCAAAGTCTTCCCCTCGCGCACGAGTTCCTTAATATAAGTATCGGGATTGAAGATTGAGGGGTACCCGTGACCCTGTCGGATGACCTTGATGCCCTCCAACAGGAACTCATCGGGTGTATTCTCGGCAATATGGATAGAGAGGCCGGGCTGCAGCTGGTGTAGCTCCTCCTGAATTTCCAGTATGATGTATGACAACTCGTTGGTAGCGCTACGACCCTCGCGGTCAACACCGCCAATGTTGATATTCGTGAAGTCGTTGTAGGTTCCCGACTCCAAGGCCGTAACACCCACCTTCGGCGGTGCGGGTTGGTTATTGAACTTGATCCACAGGCAGCTCAGCAGCTCCTTGGCCTCGTCGCGGGTCAGCGTACCATCGATGATGCCCTGCTCGTAGAACGGCCACAGGTGCTGGTCGATGTGGCCGGGATTCATCGAGTCCCAGCCGTTAAGCTCGGTCACCGTGCCGAGGTGTACGAACCAGTACATTTGGATGGCTTCCCACAAGTCGCGGGGAGCATGGGCGGGCACCCAATGGCAGACCTCAGCAATTCTCTCTAATTCTTTCTTCCGCTGCCCGTTGGTTTCGCTGGAAGCCATCTGCTCGGCCAGTTCCGCGTGCCGCTCGGCGAAGAGGATGGCAGCGTCGCACGAGATGGCCATTGCCTCTAACTCCTGCTGCTTGTCGGTGGCCTCAGGGTCGTAGATGTAGTCCAGCTCGCTGATGCGCTTCTCAATGCGGGCCTTCACGTCGAGCAGTCCCTCGTGGTACATCTTGCCATCCATAGCCGTGTGGCCTGCGGCACGCTGCTCCATAAACTCGGTGAAGACGCCGGCATGGTAGGCCTCTTCCCACTCCTTGCTGACATGATTGAAGATGCGCTCGCGCTGCGTCTTGCCCTTCCAATAGGGAATCACCTCGCGCTCGTAGGTATCGATGTCGGCCTGACTGATGGTGTAGCGCTGCAGCTCACGCTCGTTCAGCGTGTGCAGGTCCTCTACCGAGTGGCAGGTCAGTTCAGGGAATGTAGGCACGGCCTTGGGCAGCGGTCCGCGCTCACCCACTATCAGCTCGTCGGGGCCTATGTAGATGGTCTTCCGCTTGCAAATCTCGTAGAAGTTCCTGGCCCGCAGCACGGGCGTCGGCATCGTGCCGTAGTTCTGTTTATAGAATGCGGTCTCAATCAATGCCCGCTCTATCGAGAGCGTTGTCGGCGTGTCCATGTTCTGTTGGCGCAACCGCTTGATGCGGTCGTTCATGCCGCCATTATTCTCAGGGTACTTTATGCTGTAGTTCATGCTTTATATGTTTTTGGCTTTGTACACTTCTTCGATGGTCATGGGCTTCTTGATGGTTCCAAGGAGGCGGGCACCAGTAGGAGTCATGACGTAGTTCAGCTCGTTGCGCAGACCGGTGAAGCCGCGCCAGGGACCGAGGCGGTCGTAACAGATAAAGTCGCGGAACTGGCCCTCAGCCTCCCACTTGTCCATCAGCTCGGGGATGAAGTAGATGCCCGGCTCGATGGTGAAGACGAAACCCGGCTCCAACGGACGTGCCAGGCGCAACGACTTGAAACCGAACTGCGTGGACTTCTGCTGACCGTCGGCATAGCCCACATACTGCTCGCCCAGATTCTCCATGTCGTGGACATCGAGGCCTACCATGTGGCCCAGTCCGCAAGGGAAGAACAGAGCATAGGCACCGGCCTCGGCAGCCTCGGCGGGGTCGCCCTTCATGAGTCCTAACTCCTTCATGCCTCGGGCAATCTCGGTGGCGGCGGCGATGTGAGCCTCGCGGAAAGGCACACCCACCTGCAGTTTATCGACGGCAGCCCAGAAACTGCGCAGATGGATATTATAAACCTCAGCCTGGCGCTGCGTGAACCGCTCACCAACGGGCATCGACGACGACAGGTCGCCGGCATAGTGGGTGCGGGTCTCGGCACCGGCATCCAAGAGGAAGATGTCGCCGTCCTTCAGATCGTGGATAAAACCGTGGTTGTGAAGCACCTGCCCCTTCACGGTGGCGATGGTGGGGAACGACAGGGCACCTCCGTGACGACATGCCACCTCCTCGACCACTGCCGCCACCTGACTCTCATGGATGCCTGGGCGTACGGTGCGGTAGGCGGCCAAGTGCATCTCCGTACTGAGGTCTACCGACTCTTCAATGAGCCTTATCTCCTCCTCGTCCTTATGGTTACGCTGACTGACGATGGCCTTGACGAATGGCACCGATGCCAGCGACGGCTGCGCCTGCGGTTCCACGCCGAGCAGTTCCCACAGCCACACGCGGTGGTCACCACGATAGGGCGGCAGGAAGTGAACGGGCTGTCCCTTCGCGCGTGCCTTATCTAAATAAGCCTTCAGCTCGCCCATGGGACGAGTGTATGTGATGCCGAAGGCGCTGGCACGCTCCTTCAGCGTGGGCAACGTGCCAGTCCACACGATATCGTCTATCGTCAGTTCATTGCCGAAGACCACCTCGCAGTCCTCATCAATGTCGATGACAGCAGCCAGACCGGCATTGTCCATGCCGAAGAAATAGAGGAACGTGGAGTCCTGACGAAAGCGGTAGGTGTTGTCGGTGTAGTTCATGCCCACCTCGTCGTTGCCGAGGAACAGCAGCAGTCCGCTACCGAGGTCGGACTTTAATTGAGTGCGGCGACGCACATAGGTTTCTTTGCTTATCTGCATAATGATGGAGTTATGTTATGGCTGGTGACAGTTGTTGATTTTCTGATGCTTGCTGATTTGCAGCGTGGTCTGCGGGAAATACTCGGCGAGCAGGTTGTACAGGTCAGGGTCAAACTCCTGCAGTTCCTCGCGGGTGTTACACCAGTTGTGTTTGCCGTCGGTATGCGGCATCTCGGCATTCACATTAAACCAGTCCTGCACGGCCTCGGCCATGTATTCCTCCTTGTCGGTCTCGCGGTAGGTGCCGGCCAGTAAGCCCTTGGCCTTTGCATTCTCGTAGCACTGCTTCAGGCGGCTGTCAAAGTCGGGCACGGCCAGCATCAGCCCAATGAGGTGGATGGAGTGGGCAAACTCATGGATAAGGATATCCTCAGCGTGATACTTGTCTATCTGGTAGGCCAGCACATTCTCCTCGGCACAGCTGGTCAGCGGCATCTCCAGGTCACCGCCCAGCCCGCGTGCCCTGAGGTCCCAGTTCAAGGCCGTATCGTTGACTAAATAGCGGTGCTCAGGAATATCGGTGGTACCCTCATAACGCGCCATGATGGCCACGCGGGTGCCACGGCCTACCATGGAGTCGAGCACGGCCTGGGGCAGCATCGAGGTCATGGCGTAGAGCGTGTGGTGGGCCGCCACGAAGGCCGAGTCAGGCACGCGCCATGAAGAGATGAGCGGTATGCCGTTCACATCGACATACTTCGTATAGAACTTGTCGTAGCCCAACGAGTCGGGCACGCTGGTCACCACGCACTCAGGAATGTCAAGCTCTTCATCAGCAGACGCAAGCACTTGCGGCTGACGGTTCTGACAGGCAAAGAGCAGCAGCGTCCCTGCAGCAAAAGTGAGAAAAGGCTTCATCATAGTCATTGTTTTGCTATTTAGAGTTTACAAAGGTACAAATAACTCCTTAAAATCAAATGCCGTTAACTCCTTTTAACTCCTTTCGCTATTTATACTCCCTAAAAATCACTATCTTTGCACCACGAATCTAATTAAACATTAATAAAAACATGGCAACATTAACAAACGACAAGTTGGTCATCGTCGGAGCCGCCGGCATGATTGGCTCAAACATGGCTCAGACCGCTCTGATGATGGGTCTGACAAGTGAAATCTGTCTGTACGACGTTTTTTCTCCTGAAGGCGTGGCCGAGGAGATGCGTCAGAGTGGATTCGACGATGTAAACATCGTGGCAACGACCGATGCCGAGGAAGCTTTCAAGAATGCTAAGTACATCATTTCTTCTGGTGGTGCTCCCCGTAAGGCTGGTATGACCCGCGAGGATCTGCTCGCTGGCAACTGCAAGATTGCCGAGGAGCTTGGCCAGAACATCAAGAAGTTCTGCCCCGACGTGAAGCACGTCGTCATCATCTTCAACCCCGCCGACCTCACTGGTCTGGTAACCCTGCTCTACAGCGGTCTGAAGCCCGGACAGGTAACGACGCTCGCTGGCCTCGACACCACCCGTCTGCAGTCGGCCCTGGCCAAGAAGTTCGGTGTGATGCAGAACCAGATTACGGGCTGCGCTACCTACGGTGGCCACGGTGAGCAGATGGCAGTATTCGGCAGCCACGTTGAGATTGCCGGCCGCAAGCTGACCGACATCATCGGCACTGCTGAGTTCCCCGCCGAGGAGTGGGAGCAGATGAAGGTCGATGTCACCAAGGGTGGTGCCAAGATCATCGAGCTCCGCGGACGCTCTTCTTTCCAGAGCCCCGCTTACCTCAGTGTTGAGATGATTCGTGCAGCCATGGGCGGCGAACCCTTCCGCTTCCCCGTCGGCACTTACGTGAAGACCGACAAATACGACCATATCATGATGGCCATGAAGACCACCATGACCGCTGAGGGCGCTAAGTTCGAGGTTCCTCAGGGTACAGCCGAGGAGAACGCCAAGCTCGACCAGAGCTACGAGCACCTGTGCAAGATGCGCGACGAACTGGTGACGCTGAACATCGTGCCCCCCATCTCTGAGTGGAGCAAGATTAACCCCAACCTGTAATCACAAGTTGATACTGATACGGAAGAATCCGTCGATAGGCAGTAATCTATCGACGGATTTTTCTGATTTGACTGATGGTTGAAACCGGTCTGCTATTCCGCTACTATTACCGCCCGCTGTGTCTCTACGCACTCCACTATCTACACGATGCGGAGCAAGTAGAAGATGCTGTGCAGGATTGTTTTGTACGCCTTCTGGAGCAAGCCGTGGAACCACAGAATGTACGTGCATGGCTTTATGCCGCCGTGCGTAACCGCTGTATAGACCTCCTGCGGCGCAAGCATCCGACGATAGGTGACAATTCTGCCGATGCTTACTTAGACGGTCTCAGCGACGAAGAGGCACAGGAACGCTCGGTCGATGAGGCTGCTCTCTGGGAAGCAATCGACCAGCTACCGACCCGCCAGCGTGAAGTGCTACTGCTGGCCAAGCGCGACGGACATACCTACGCAGAAATAGCCACTCGGTTGGGCATCTCCGTCAAGACCGTAGAACATTTGCTAAGTCGTGCCTTGAAGAAGCTACGCGGACACAAAAGCAGTTTTTTCCTCACTTTTTTCTTTTAGCCCGTGGGGGTATTTACTGTTGTTTGCGTCTTAGTGGTTAGTAACAGAAATGTCAAAGCACGATGAACTATTGTGAATTCAAGATGAAGTGGGTGCAGCTAAGTCTGCCACTGGCCGTTGGCTGGCTGTTTGTCAGTACTTCCGCCGCCCAGTCGATAAGGCACAAGATGGACTCGATAGCAAAAGTCCACGACGTACATTTTGTGTACGACTCACAGCTGCCGCTCAGCTCACCAGCGCCTGTCATTGACGAAGGACTCCCCTTAGCCGAGGCGCTGAGGCAGCTCTATGCGCACGCGAACATTACTTACAAGGTAAAGGGACGGCAGGTGCTGCTTGTCAGGCGCAAAAGTCACACACTAAGTGGGTACGTGCGCGACCCGCAGGGCGAGACGCTCATCAATGCCACCGTCTATGACCTCAGCTCACGGCAGGGTACGATGACCAACGAATACGGCTACTACTCGCTCACGCTACCTGTTGGCGAACACCAGCTACGCATCTCCTACGTGGGTTATGAGCAGCAGTTGGTGACGATAGACCTGCAGCGCAACCAAATGAAGGACATCTGGTTGAAAGCAAGTCAACAATTAGACGAAGTAGTGGTGACGGGCGACCTGAACTCTCCCATCTACGGTACGCAGATGGGCAAACGTTCGCTGTCACAGGCCGACATCAAGACCGAGTTTGCGCTCTTCTCCTCACCCGACGTGGTGAAGACGCTGCAGCATATAAGTGGCGTTCAAGAGGGTATCGAACTGGCCAGCGGCCTCTATGTGCATGGCGGCAACGACGACGAGAACCTCTTTCTGCTCGACGGCACGCCGCTCTATTCTGTCAACCACTCGCTGGGTCTCTTCTCCTCGTTCAATGCCGATATGGTGAAGAACGTAGACTTCTACAAGAGCGGTTTCCCGGCTCGCTACGGTGGCCGTCTGTCGAGTGTGGTCGACGTGCGTACCAACGACGGTAATATGCAGGAGTGGCACGGCAGCTATCGCCTCGGACTGCTTGACGGCAGCATACACTTCGAAGGCCCGATACAGCGAGGCAAAACCTCGCTGAACATCGGACTGCGCCGTTCGTGGCTCGATGTGCTCACCGTCCCTGTCTTTGCCATTGTCAACCATTTCAACAGCGAGGAGAAAATCCGTGTGAACTACAACTTCCACGACCTAAACGCCAAGCTGACACACATCGTCAACGACCACCAGCGTCTGAGCCTGAGCCTCTACAGCGGAGGCGATGCGCTGACGGCAAAGAATGACCTTGATGACGGACGCGACGGCAGGATTGACTACGAGAAAATGGACAACCGCTTGCAGTGGGGCAATTTGAACGCCGCCCTGGACTGGAACCTGACATTGAATCCCCGCTTGATGGCCAACCTGACAGCCGTTTACACCCATAACCGAGCCAACATCAGCTATTGGGACGACTGGCGCTACGGCACCCCCGACAACCTGGAAATCAACCACAACGAGCATTCCACTCACTCTACCATCGACGATCTGGGCTATCGTGCACAGTTCGACTACAGACCGACACCCCGCCACTACATACGCTTCGGCCACGACTACACCTATCACCAGTTCCGTCCGCAGACCAAGAGCGAGCTCTTCTATATCGGCACCAACCAAGGTGACACCATACGCAACAGCAGCAGCAACCGACAGACTGGCCACGAATGGAACTTCTACGCCGAGGACCAGCTGACGCTCTCCGACCGCTGGAGCGTGAACGGGGGCGTGAATCTCTCGCTCTTCCTCGTTGGCAGCAAGAGCTACACTTCGGCCGACCCACGTCTGGCAGTGAAATGCCAGCTCCGTCCGAACCTCTCGCTGAAGGCCAGCTACACCGTGATGTCGCAGTACGTACACAAGATCAGCAACTCCTTCCTCGACCTGCCCTCCGACTACTGGGTGCCCACCACAGAACGCACGCGCCCCATGCACTCCCACCAGATAGCCGTGGGAGCCTATATGCAGCCCAGCCGTCAGTGGACGCTCTCGTTAGAAGGCTACTACAAGCTGACGCGCCACCTGCTGCAATATAACAGCTGGTTGGGGCTGGAGCCGCCAGCCGCCTCGTGGGACACGGAGGTTATGGACGGTCGCGGACTGTTCTACGGCATAGAGGCCGACGCGCAGTATAAGAACGAGCGGGTGCAGGTGGATGCCGCCTATACGCTGTCGTGGAACAAACGCAAGTTCGACGATTTCTACGAGCACTGGTACTACGACAAGTTCGACAACCGCCACAAGCTGAACATCTCGGCCCACCTGCACCTGACGAAGAAGACGGAAATGTATGCCGCCTGGACCTACCACACCGGCAACCGCATGACGCTGGCCACACAATATGTGAAGTTTGCCACCATGCCGGGCTACGAAGAAGATATACACGACAACTTCCACCAAGGCGGCCAGCAGTTCTGGAAGAACCGCCAGGACTTCATCTTCGAGCAGCCCAACAACATCGTGATGCCAGCCTACCACCGCCTGGACCTGGGCGTCAACATCCACCACCGCACCAAGCACGGCCACGAGCGCATCTGGAACTGGAGTATCTACAATGCCTACTGCCATCTGAACACGATGTGGACCAAGGTGAAGCAGGACAACGACTACCGCTTCTACGTGAAGTGCTACGGCTACATTCCCATCATTCCATCGTTTAGTTACACCATAAAGTTTTGAGCAATGAAGAAGATATACATCACCTTGTTTGTCTTGGCAGCACTGGCCGGCTGCCGCGACTCCTTCGACATCGACAGCCTCGACGAGCAGGCCAAGCTGGTGGTCAGCTGTTTCCCCTCGGAAGAAGACACCACCTGGATAGAGGTCACCTACAGCATCCCCGTCAACAAGGGAGCAGCCATCAAGGATGTCTTTGACTATCTGGAAGTCAGAGATGCCCAAGTTGTCTATCGCGTCAACGGCGTGGAGCGCCCCGTGGGCTGGAAGGACCGCGTCGATGACTACATCTACGGCCACAAGCAGGAGCGGCCCAAGGCCATCGCCCGCTACTATGTCACCGGAGCACACCAGTCAGGCGACGTGGTGGAGCTGAGCATCACGGCCCCAGGCTACGAGCCTGTCAGTGCCACCACCGTCGTGGCTCAGCCCGTCCCCGTGGAGCTGCAGAACGTCAGAGAAACCGAGGTCTACGACACCTATGACGAGTCGCGCCGCAGCGTCTATCAGCTCACCGCCACCTTCACCGACCCCGCTGCGACCGCCGACTACTATGCTGTGCGCGTGCGCTGCAAGCACTATCACGGCACGGCCATCGGCGACCTGCGTCCCGACAGTCCGGACTATGACATCTGGGACTTCGATGACGGCAGGCACGTAGAGTGGACAATGGAAGACGAGCGCAGCTACGAGAATATCCTGACGGGCTGGGGCGACGTCTATGACTTCCATCTCGCCCTCGACTCAGCCTATACCAACCCGGAGATTCTGCTGATGAGCGAGCCGCTGCTGCAGACGCTGAGCCCCACCGACGAGGACTTCGGCTTCCACGACGACTACAACCAAAACTTCTACATCTTCAGCGACGAGAAGATTCAAGGCCAGACCTACACACTGCACCTGAACCTCAACCGCTGGCACGACCAGTACATCATATACCACTATCGGCCCGTGCAATACCAAGTGCAGCTCTACCACCTCACGCCAGAGTTCTACCACTACGTGAAGAGCATCAACGACGTGGACAACAACGGCCTGGCCGAGGTAGGTTTTTCTATGATTCAACCCACCTATAGCAATGTCCGCGGAGGCATCGGCGTGGTAAGCGCCTACAACGTCAGCCAGAGCAACTGGATGTCAGCGGAATGACAAAACAAAACCTGTAAACAATGACTAAAAAGCTAAAAGACGAAGAGCTGGACTTCGTGCTCCAGCATTATGAAGAGAAACGGTTCTCGCCCGACGAGGCGATGAACAGGATTGGTGTTCCCGCACGGCGCATCGCCCTGCGCCGCATCGTGGCCGTTGCGGCTTCGCTATTGTGCTTGGTTGTAATGGCTGCCGTAGCCTCTTGGCAGTTAGGCGTATTCGGAAGTGCGAAGCCTGCAGTTGAAAGGAGTTCTCCCGTAAACACAGAAATAAACATACCGGCATCTGCAGACAGCAACCCTGCCCCAAACTTCCATTTCGACGACACGCCTCTGCCAGAGGTGCTGTCCGAAATAGGCCAATACTATGGCGTACAGCTACAGGCCAACGACACCACACACCATCTCACAGGCGACTTCACCGGAGAGCAGCTCGACGACATTGTTGCGTCAATAGAGGAAGTTTTGGGTGTAAACATTTCGCGGAACGGAAAATAAGGTGTGCAATTTTTGCACAAGTTGTGACTCCAAAATATAGCTTGATTTTCAATTACTTGCATCATTCTTAACTATTTTTAGCCAAATAAACCGCACGGTCTAAGGAGGTCAGAGGCGATTCATTCTTGCGTCCTTTCTTTAGCAAGCGTCACCCTTCGGGATGCCGAGCGGGCGGGTTTGACAAACTTATGCTTTTGAGGGCAAAGGAACAAAACTTTGGCGAGAATTGGGCATATTTCTGGTTTTATCTTGTGATTTTCACTTCTTCCCTCCCTGCAGGATCCTGTACCTTGTGGAGCGGATGGCCTCTTGGGTTGATGCCCATGATACGGCGCACGTCCTTGTCGTCCAAACCCATTTCATAGAGGATGAGGAAGAAGATATTTCACAATTGTCTACTTTTGTCTCGGAAACTTTTTGTACCTTTGCACCCGTAAACAATAGAAGTTATGTCATTCCTTATACGTACATATCCGTTTAAGCAGAGTGAGCGTTTGCTGAGAGACAGCATCGTTTACGGTGTCATTATCTGGGCGATATTATGGCTGTTGCAACCGTTTGGATTCGGCATGTATAGCGGAAACAAATGCTTGGTGGCAGCGTTATTCGGGCTTGTCACGTCGTGCTGTTATGCGCTCTATGGATGGACTGTCTCCAAACGTCTGCATCAATTCGTCAAGCCTTGGCGTATCTGGCATCAAGGGTGTCATGTGCTCGGACTGATATTCTTCATCGCCATCTGCAACTTTCTCCTGTTCTCTTTGCTCTTCCATTATCCCATCACTATCGGCATCTTCCTCCTGTTCCTATATTGGACAATAATCATTGGCGTCATCGTAACTGTGCTGACAATCGGTGTTGAGTACAATCGGAGTCTGAGAGACAGAATGGAGGCTCTTCTTTGTAATACGACGGAGGAACAGGAGGACATTTCAATAACTATCCACGATACAAACGTTCGAGGAAACGACCTCACGATTCCCATCAACAATCTGCTTTATATTGAAGCACAGAAGAACAATGTCTCCGTCTGCTATCTGAAAGACAGCAAGCCTACAAACTTGGAGATTCATACTACGCTGACTGCTGTGATTGAAGAATTGAAAGCCTACGAGAATATTTTCCAGTGCCACCGCTCGTTTGTAGTCAATGTGAACAATATCACGTCGGCCAAAGGCAACTCCAACGGCTATCAGCTGACACTCGGGTCATGTACGAACAGTATACCGGTATCCCGCTCGTTTGTGCCTCGGCTAAAGTCTTTTATCACCTAGTCACTCGTCCGCAAACTTAGTCATTCGCCATCTGGCTTAGCTTTCCATCAGCGGTTTTAGCTGTCTGTCACAGATTTTTGGAGGCTTCGGTTTCTTGCCGTATCTTTGCGGCATGAAACATCGAATTGCACATATCGTTTTAATGCTGTTGGCTGTCTGCAATCTGACTGCACAGACCACCATTTCGGGTATTGTTACCTACGGACGTGAGCCGCTCGCTGGTGCCAACGTATTTATATTAGGTACGATTAACGGATGCCTCACCGACTCCCTTGGCCGATTCTCGTTTACGACCTCGCAAACGGGTGAGGCAACCCTCAAAGCCACTTTTATAGGCTATGAGGACTATACACTGACAGCTGACATCAGCCTCATGCACAATCTCACCATACAAATGAACAAGCAGACAACCACTATCAATGAGGTTATTGTAACTGCCAGCACGTTCAGTTTCGGTAAGAGTGATAACTTCAAGACGATGGACGCGCTCGACGTGGTGATGGCTGGCAACTCATGTGGTGACATCGTGGCGGCACTACAGACGCTGCCTGGCATGCAGAAAGTTGGCGAGAACGGCAAATTGTATGTACGTGGCGGCGAAAGCGATGAATGCCAAACATTCGTGAATGGGATGCATGTCCTCGTGCCTTACAGTACTAACACGGAGAATACTGCTGTTCGTGGACGCTTCTCGCCGTTCCTGTTCAAAGGCATAAATTTCTCGTTAGGAGGCTACAGCGGTGAATACGGCCAAGCACTTTCATCCGTACTCCCCATGGAAACGACTGACGCAGCAACAAGCGACAAATTAGGTGTGAGCGCATCCTTAGTTGACTGGAACATTGGCGGCACCAAAGCTTATCAAAACAGTAGTCTGTCGTTCAATGCTGCACTAACCAGCATGGGACTATACGATCGGTTGTTCACGCAACGACAAGAATTTAATCGTCCATATCGTAAGTTTTCAGGCGAAACACAATATAAAAAGGAGTTCAACGCCTCAAGTGTGTTGAAGTCATACGTCGGTTATGACTTCACATTAGTCGGACAGCATATCGACGGGCGCAACCTCTTGTTGAAGGAGCATAACATCTATGCTAACGTCACCCATCGCGCTTCGATAGGACGCGGCTACAGCCTCTTTACGGGTATTGCCAATTCTTCTGTGTTGACTGATATTGACGATGCGCGAATGGTTGGCGACCATTATCATAATTTCCGAAATGAAGTGCATCTGAAGGCCGAAATTCGCAAGGTATGTTCCAACGTGTTAAAGGTGTCGACTGGAGTAGAAAACTATATCCGCAACAGCACAATGAGATATGACGCCTATCATTACCAACTCAATTACGACATCCTCGCTGCTCACGTCGATGCTCAGTGGCGTATCATTCCCCGCGTATTTCTCAATGCCTCGGCAAGAGCCGAGTTTATGAAATCTGATTGCTTGCTAATGCCGAGGACAACGCTCAGTTATATACCCAACAAGCATCTACAATTCTCCTTAGTTGGCGGTCGTTCCAGTCAAACCATAGCTGACGATTATCTGGCACAAAGCCGAGGCGATTTCACTCAAACCACCGCCGATCATGCCATCTTCTCCATGCAATATAAATCAGATGCCACACTTCTGCGCATCGAACCCTATTGGAAGAAATACCACCATCTTCCTTTGTCAGAGGATGGCGTTTATCAGCCTCATGGTTATGGTACAAGCCGAGGTGTAGATGTCTTCGTTGAGAATCATTCGCTCGTCAAGCATCTGACGACCACACTTTCCTATTCATTCAACGACTCCGAACGACTTTATCTCGATTACACCGAAGTGCAGACACCTGACTATGCCTCACGTCACAACCTGCGACTGACAGCTAAATACGCAATCGGCAAAACTATCATCGGACTTGCAGAATCATACGCCAGCGGACGACATTTCCCCACTGGCACCACACCGCATTACAACAGTGTTGACGTGAACCTAACTTATCTGTTGAGCCCTAAGGTCATTGTCTATACCTCGTTGAACAATATCTTCGGTCGCACCAACATCTTCCGTTATGACGCGAACGCTAATCCCGTTGTACCTTCCCGCGACCGTTTCCTATATATCGGCATTTTTGTTTCACTAAAAAATAATAAAGCGTATGACATTTCAAATTTCTAAACATCGTGTGTTTGTTATTGCCCTTTTCATGATGGCATCAGTAAGTATCCAAGCCCAGCAGCCCGCACAGTCGGACATGCTCAACAGCGTAGCCAAACTGAAGCGGATTGAGGCTATGCAGCCTGATAGCATTCAGCCAAAGTATCAGCTGGCCCTGCAGAGCCTGTCTTTTGCAGTTACCTATCCCCATGCCCCCCAGACAGAAAATATGATTGCTGAGGCCGAACAGGCCATCGCGAAAATGGAACAGATAAAGCACGCAGACCAGTCGGACATCTGTACCCTTCGCGGCTTCCTCTACATGGTGCGCATCGTACAGAATCCCGCTCAAAACGGACAACGTTACTATATCGACGTGATGCAGAACTATGAGAAAGCCCTGAAACTCAATCCTAACAACCAATTGGCCAAACAACTGCAACAGAAATTTCTTGAAGGAATGAAACAGCAAACGGATAAGCAAAAATGAGATTTGTTTACAAAGATATTCATTTCGGCGCAATAGCATTGTTTTACATGATAGCTTTATCTTTGCGTCTGATAACACTGGCGGTTGGCAACAAATATCCTTCACTTAAGATAGTCTGAAAGAACTGCGAATTATTCTAACGACTCCTGCGCCAGTCATGATGACTGGTTGCAGGAGTTTCTTATTCAATCATAGCCACGGCCATTGCCATAGGTACGATGATTTAGTTCTCTTGTTCGTAGTTCTTCAAGCGCCTCAAAGGTTCTGTCACGCTAATAGTAATTGATCTTAGGACTGGCCTTGTCCCAAACGCCTGAACAGAGTTGAGTCTTGTCAGCACCTTCGAAGTTGAGTCTACAAAAACAAATCAGCGAGACAAACAAACTATTGCTGCTTATCTCGCTGATTATCAATTCCATAACTCAATACTGAGTCTTAATACTCGTCCTCGTTGAAAACTTGGTTTTCGACGATTCTATACTGATTTTCAATTACTTGCATCATAATTAACTATTTTTAGCCAAATAAACCGCACGGCCTGAGGAGGTCAAAGGCGATTCATTGGCAGGTTGGACAAACTTATTGCTTCCTTAAAGTAAAGTCAAATTGCAGTCCGCCGCCATCAGCATTCTTTGCACTTATCTGTCCTCCATGCAAAAGCACGGCATTCTTGACGATGGCCAGACCGAGACCCGTGCCGCCCATATTACGGCTGCGGCCTTTATCGACACGATAGAAGCGTTCAAAGATGCGGTGCAGATGTTCTGCTGGGACTCCTACACCATTGTCGCGGAAGGTGAATGCCCAATGGGAGCCTTGGTCTTCAGCAGAAATCTCTATTGATGCTCCATTACCCGCGTAGTTGATGGCGTTATCCATAAGATTGCGAAAAATGCTATATACGAGCGACCAGTTGCCTTGGACGCAGACGTCCTCAGGCAGGCAGTTGTTCAGTCGCATCTGCTTGGTCTCGACAGCCAGCGCCGTTTCCTCCACGATGTCGGCCATCATCTGCGAGATGTCTATCCGCTCCATCGCCAGCATATCGGGTGCATAGTCCATGCGGTTCAGCGTGGAGATGTCTTGCAGCAGAGCCGTCAGCCGTCGGGCCTGAGCATTGGTGCGCCGGATGAATTGCTGTTTCGTCTCGGCGGCAATGTCAGGGTTGTCGAGGATGGTGTCGGTATAGCCGAGGATGCTGGCCACGGGGGTTTTCAGTTCGTGGGCGATGTTCTGCGTCAGTTGGCGCCGCATCTGGTTCTGCTTTTCCATCTGTTCGCGACTGATGCGCTCGTCCATCCTGTGGGCATAGCGGTAGAGCAGCCAGCCGAGGCAGCACATCACCACGACGGAGAACAAGAGCAGATGCCAGTCGCTCACCTCGTCGAACGGCTGCAGAAAGTGCTTGTCGTAGTCCTCGAACAGGATGAATATGACGGAATAGACGAGAAATATTCCCATCACGCACGCCCACATCCGTTTTCCTTCACTCAGCTTTTTCATTTTTCACTTTTAACTCTTCACTTAAAAAAGTAGCCAAATCCTTGACGGGTGAGAATGCACGAGGCATAGCCGCCCAATTTCTTGCGCAGTCGGGTGATGTTGACATCCACCGTGCGCTCCGTCACTATCACGTCATCGGGCCAGACAAGGTCAAGCAGTTCCTGCCGAGAAAACACTTGTCCGCGATGGCTCAGCAGCAGTGCCAATAGGTCGAACTCCGTGCGGGTGAGTTCCACCCTGGCATCGTCAATCGTAACCGTCTTGCTGATTGTATCAACCATCAATTCCTCGTATTTCAACACCTTCGCCTGGGTCTGATTCCGTTTCAGCACAGCATTCACCCTCGCCCCCACCTCGCGAACGGAGAACGGCTTTGTCACGTAGTCATCGGCACCAAGACCGAACCCTTGCAGCGTGTCATCCTCCGCGTCCTTAGCCGTAATAAATATGATAGGTATGTGTGCCGTCTTTTCATCCGTCTTTAACCTTTGAGCCAGTTCAAAGCCCGACAGTCCTGGCATCATTACATCGAGCAACAGCAAGTCATATTGCTCAATCCCTTTGCCAATTGCTTCCTCAGCGGAAAAGGCCACGTCAGTCCCATACCCCGCCGCATTCAGGTTGAATTGCAGAATCTCGCACAAGTCCTGCTCGTCATCCACCACAAGAATCCTTTTCGGTTTCATCACTTAAACGTCACTCTGTTCGTAATCTTGTTTTTCTTCACCCACGTCTCGTATCGGGCGCACAGATCCTGCGGCTGGTCGTTATACCAGCCATAGCCGTTGCGACGCTCATAGCCTATCTCCTGGATGCTGCGCTTGGGCTGTCCGTCGCGGTCGCAGAAGAAGGGCTCGCCCTTCTCTAAGTCGTAGTAGCGTGCCCACAGCGGACTGGCTGTGCTGTCCTCCACCAAGCGGAGGTCCGACTTACCATCTACCTTATATTTCTCCAAGCGATGTCCCGTTATCTTGTGCTCGTCGAACCACTTCATGGCTCCGTTGACGGCACGGACGATGCGCTCGTCGGGCTTTGAGATTTGCATCAGCAGGAACACGATGGCGGCACTCTCCTGCGTGCAGAACGACGGCAACTCGTAGGCACGGGCCTTGGCGGGCAGCAGCGTCTCACGGTCGTGCTGCTGGCACCATACCGTTGGCTCGCCATCGACCACTATCTGCGTGGCCAGGATGCAGTCGATGCCTTTGTCGAAAGCCTTGGCAGTCCGCTCCCGCATTTGGTCATCAACAAGTCCGTTGTTATAAGGCTCAACGTCCTTTATCACGTCACGGAACACCTTGAGCACATTGACAATGGCATTGTCGTTGTAGGTGATGTGCACCTGATACTGGCGGTTCTTCGGCCAGAACTGGGGCCATCCACCATTGTCATATTGTCCGCTAAGCAGAAACTCCATCGCCTTGCGGAAGGCATCGCTATAGCGAACATCTTTCGTCTGCTGATAGAGCCGTGCCAGAAACACCATCTGCATCGTCGTGGCCTTGTTGTCGATAGTAGAATCGTCGAGGCGCGTCTTCTGCAGTTTCACGCTGTCCTGCTGTTCCGCCGTCAGCGGCATCACCATATTAACATTCTTGGGCCACCCGCCAGTATCACGCTGATACAGCAATAACTGGTCACCTACCCTGCGTGCCTCTTCCGTCTGGAAGTAGATGCTGTCTTTCCGTTGCAACACTTCATTGTTCGACTTCGTCTGCGCTAGAATGTTCAGGCTACCGCTCAATGACATAATAGTCAGCATTAGAACGAATTGGATTGTTCTCATTTTCTTTATACTAAACGTTCACGAGTGCAAAGGTACGAATAATCTGTGAGAATTATGCTATCCTAACTTGATTTTTTGTCGCGTCAGAACAACAGACAGGAGCATTGAGAGGACGAGGACACCGAAGATGACGGCAAGGCTGACGGGCGTGGGAACTTCAATGTGCGGCATGTTGAGGTTCAGACCCAACAGTGTGCCGAGGGCGTTGATGTATTCGTTCATCGCCAGCAGCATTTTTACGCCCACGAAGATGAGAATGATGCCGAGGCCGTACTTCAGATAGGTGAAGTATTTGGCAACGGCAGCCAATGCGAAGTAGAGAGCGCGGAGGCCGAGAATTGCGAAGATGTTGGAGGTGAGTACGATGAACGGGGCGCGGCTGACACTGAACACGGCGGGGATGCTATCGACGGCAAAAGCGACGTCAGTGGTCTCGATGACCAGCAGGGCGACAAAGAGCGGTGTGGCTAGCCGTCGGCCATTCTCCATGATGAAAAACCGCTCGCCGTGCATCTTTTCGGTCACTGGATAGACCTTACGGAACCATTGCACGATGATGTTCTGCGTGGGATCAGTCTGTGTATCTTCGTCGTGCGTGAACATCTTGCCGCCCGTATAGAGCAGGAACAGGCCGAACAAGCCCAGCACCCACTCAAACCGCTCGACCATCGCCGCACCGGCAAAAATAAAGATGCTGCGGAGGACCAATGCTCCAAAAATGCCCCAAAAGAGCACCTCGTGCTGATACTTCCGCTCGATGCCAAAGAACGAGAACAGCATGAGGAACACGAACAGGTTGTCCATCGACAGCGACTTCTCTATCAGGTAGCCCGCCAGAAACTCCATCGCCTTTTCGTGCGGTTCCACAGGATAGAATAGGTAGATGACCGCGCAGAACACCAGCGACACACCTATCCAGACGGCGGTCATCTGGAGTGCCTCTTTCACATTCACCTCGTGCTGTCCCTTGCGTCCGAACATCTTCAGGTCGGCTACCAGCATCAGCAGCACCAATACATAGAATACAATCCAAGCCCAGAGGGGCAGTCCCATTAACGCCATATCACTATAACTCCAACAAATTATTCATATTATAATCTTGTCACTTGCCAACCCTAATGACCTTCCACTGCTTATTGAACTTTATTTCTGTTCCGTCCGACAGTTCTACTTCATGTCCACTTTGGTCTCGCTCTATCTTCACAATCCTACCCTTTGGATAGTTTGCCTTGACATATTTACTGATAGCAGCAGGGACTGTTGCTGGTGGAACGGCAGACGACTTGCATTTGATTTCCTTCCATGCGCCCTTACCGTCGAATTCCAGTTTGGCGCCATTGTCCAGAGTCACGTCATAACAGGTTTTCCGCATTTCGACGTCCTTCTTGGCTTCTGTAATCTTCTTTCCCTTGAAATGTGTATTGATAAACGTCTGAGCAGCCGCAGGCAGTTCTTTTGCGGTAATCACTTTTTCATGTCCGAAACTGGGTGTTGATGGCAGCAAGACCAATAATGCCCATGTAAAAAAATTCCTTGCGTTCATAATATTTGCTTTTTTAATGATAAATATGTTTCTTCTATTTCCCGAATCTTGCCTGAACGACGTTAACCACGTAGTCGCCCAGTTTCTCGCACTCGTTGACGAGGTCAGCGAAGACAGTGCCGAGAGCGTAGTCGTATTCACGGGCGTTGACGGCACGGATATTTTCACCTTTTAGCCGCTGGCGCATCTGGTTGATATCGTTCTCAATGCGGTAACTGTCGCGGATATCGTGCTCAGAGCGGTGACCAGACATGATGGTATTCATCTGTGACAGGGCATCGTCGCAGAGGGTCATCATGGACTGCAATTGGGTGCGCTGGTTGGCGGTAAAGTCCTTGCCCGTCTCTTGCAGACGGTTCATTGTGCGGGCCAAATTGTAGCAGGCATCTCCGATGCTTTCCAGTTCGCCCACCTCGCGCAACATCTGGCGCACTTTTACTTTGGTTTCGTCGCTGAGGTGGTTCTCGCTCACCTTCTCTAAGAAGCGGGCTATCTCTATCTCCATACGGTCGGTGTAGTCCTCCTGGCTCTCTATCTGGCTGAACAGATGCGCGAACTTGCCCTCGTCGCGTTCGTCCGTCAGTTGGCGTACCATGCCAAACATCCGTTGTACGCGCACGCCAAACTGTGCCGTCTCCTTCTGGGCCTGCAGGACGGAGATTTCGGGCGTCTGCATCAGGTTGGTCTCGATGTACTGCAAGCGGAATTGCTCCTGCTCAGGCTGGGGCTTCTCTGGCAACAGCCAGCACACCACGCGCTCCAACTGGGGAATCAGTCCTATCAGAATGGCCGTGTTCGTCACGTTGAAACAGGTATGGAACATGGCCAGCACCACGGGCAAGAGTGTGGCTTGACCGCCAGCCGTCGGATCGTAGCCCACCAATTGGCACACCATATCGACAAAGGGATAGAACACGCAGAGCACCCAAATAACTCCGAACACATTGAACAACAAGTGTGCCAATGCTGCCCGACGAGCCTGTGTATTAGCACCGAGAGCCGCAAGATTAGCCGTTGCCGTCGTACCGATATTTTCACCCATCACCAAGGCTATGCCTAAATAAATAGGTAATACGCCCGTAGAGCAGAGTAGGATGGTGATAGCCATGACGGCTGCTGACGACTGTACGATGCAGGTAATCAGTGTACCGATGCCCAAAAAGGCAAGAATCGTCCAATAGCTGTTAGTGTCGAACGAAGCAAAGAACCGCACCACCGCCTCGTTGTGCTCCAGGTCCATCTCCTTACCCGCTGTACTCAGCATCACCAGCGAGAGGAACATAAACGCGATGCCAAACAGGAAGTCGCCCACAAAGCGGTGGCGCTTCATGTAGATAAGTATGATGCCGATGGCAAAAGCCGGGAACACGACGCTGGTCAAATCGACGTTGTAGCCCAGCGACATAATCCAAGCCGTGAGTGTCGTACCGATGTTGGCACCCATAATTACCGAGATGGCCTGCGCCAGCGTCAGTAGTCCTGCCGACACGAACGAAACGGTCATCACCGTCGTTGCCGACGACGACTGCACAGCACAAGTCACGAAGGTTCCCGTCAGCATCCCCGTCAAACGGTTTGTGGTCATCCGTGCCAGAATGTGTCTTAACTGCGGTCCCGCCATTTTCTGCAGGGCATCACTCATCATACGCATGCCGTAGATGAGCAGTCCTAATGCTCCCAGCAGTTTCAGCGATACCATCAAATAGTCTTGAGTTGTCTCCATTTGCTTTCTTGAGTTATTATTCTTTCGAATGCAAAATTAGAATGATTTCACTTAGCCACAAAAGAAATCCTGTTACAATTGTGTTACGTAACAGGATTGTAATATTTTTACTTGTGGAATCCCCGACTTCGGCTTTGCTTTTGTTCTTCATTCATGTCCTGAACAATATAGTTGAGTTGTCCCTTTATCTTCTCACACTCATCAGATTTGCCTTTGGCGAAACCGCTTTTGCTCGGCCAATTGTGAGCGAGCTTACTTGGCTCTCGCTTACTCGCGGCATTCAAGAAGGGTAGTGAGGCTTTGAGCACAGTGCCAGCAGCAGCCTCCTTATCAGATTGGCTATTCATATAGCGTTTGACATCGCACTCCTGACGATAGCTGAAACTGCGATAGCCAGCCTGAACATAATCGATAACAGCCTTAAAAGCACCTCTTAGCAGTTCAGGAAGATAGACAGATAGAGAACCGTTCGGAAAACACGAACAGTTGTGACAGGCAGATATTATGCCAATTATACAAAAATGCGTTACGCAAATTTGTATAATTGGATTTTTATCACTGCTCAATCCCCTACCACTTCCCAATGCCCGCCTTTATCAGGCCCAATACGTTTAATCTTGTTTTGTTCTTTCATCCTGTTCAGCACATTCCAGGTGCCATTTTTAGAGAGACCTGTTAATTTCTGAAACTCTTGAATAGTTATAGAAGAATCTTTCCTTATTGCCTCTTTAATAACATCTTCGAGTTCCTTCCCAGTTTTCTTCCCAGTTTTCTTCCCACTCTCATCTGTAGTGGGAAGTAAAGTGGGAACATAAGGAATCTCTATGCGGTATACATCCTGTTCTTCTATAATTGGTTCCTTGCCGTTGGCGTATAAAGGAGTGTACTTGAACATCTTTTCATACCACTAGCCAGTTATTCAAAGATATCGTAAAAAAAGGAGGATTTATTTGGTAGGATAAAAATTTATCCCTATATTTGCATCAAAAAGTGAACATATGCCCACAATACTCTTAGCGTTTGGATTGCGATTCTACTTCTATTCTGAGGAGCACATGCCCATTCATGTCCATGTGGAGAATGCTGATGGACGTGCAAAGTTCTCTCTGGAACCGGCTGTTGAACTTATCAAGAATGAAGGGATGAAGCCAAAAGATTTAAAGAAGGCCAAGGCTCTGTGCGAGACTTTTCAAGAAGAGTTCATAGAGAAATGGCACGAACACATGGATGATAACGATGAATAATTATGGCAAAGATTGAAAAATTATGGTTTGACGCCAATCGCATTTATTTGTTGACAGATGCAGGCGAGACTTTAAGTCGTCCGCTGGAAGCATTCCCTGTATTGAAAGAAGCTTCCGAATCAGAGCGACTTGATTTCAAAATTGGACGATTTGGTGATGACATACGTTGGGAGAAGTTGGATGAAGACGTACATTTATCTAGTTTTTATGATGTCGTTGAACCTAATCCTGACAATGAGGTCGCAAGAATTTTTGGCCGATTCCCTCAGATTAATGTATCAGAAATGGCCAAGTATATCGGTATTAACAAAAGTCTACTGGCCAAATATATTTATGGTATCAAAAACCCCAGTAGTAAACGAATGCAGGAAATCAAGCAAGCATTTCATCTGATGGGGCAGGAATTGATTGCCATTTGATACTCTAAAAACACCAGCGAGACAAACAAATAAAAATTGTCTATCTCGCTGGTATTAAATGATTTAGACTAAATAAATCCTACTAATACTCGTCCTCGTTGAAAAGGAAATCTTCCTTTGTGGGGTAGTCGGGCCAAATATCCTCAATGCTTTCATATACATCGCCTTCATCTTCTATCTCCTGCAGGTTCTCAAGCACCTCTAAAGGAGCACCCGAACGGATGGCGTAGTCAATAAGCTCTTCCTTGGTAGCTGGCCAGGGAGCGTCTTCCAGTTTTGATGCTAATTCAAGTGTCCAATACATAGTCTTTTATTATTATGGTTTCTAATTGGCCGCAAAAGTACTCATTTTTTTCTTACTTGCAAGCATTTTGCCAAATTATTTCGGTTTGTCCGCTGTTAAAATTTATTATTTTGGCCAAAACAAACAGATAATCGCTCAGCCTGTTGACATATTGGCTGATTTCCTCGCCCACTTCAGCCACTTCGGCCAGCGTGGCGATACGCCGCTCGGCACGGCGACAGACGGTACGTGCCACATGAGCCTGAGCTGCCGCCATAGTACCACCGGGAAGTACGAATCCTTGACGCTCGGGCAACAATGACATCAATCGGTCTATCTCTGCTTCAAGAAAAGCAACTTCACCCTCAGGCAAACGGGCAGAGGGATAGAGCGGTGTCTGGCTCTGGTCGGTTGCCAGATGTGTGCATACATGAAACAGATTATTCTGGATTCGTATCACGTTAGTACGATCTTCTCCTTCGGACAGCATGGCAACAAGCAATCCCAACTGAGCACTCAGTTCATCAACTGTACCGTATGCTTCAATCCGCACGTCGCTTTTTCTAATCCTGACACCGCCCACCAGGCTCGTCATCCCCTTGTCACCTGTCTTGGTGTACACTTTCGTTATTTTCATAGCATATCAAAAATTGATGATATATTTTTGTTTTGTACGTTTCTTGTCAAACAAGACTATGCCGCAGTAGTAGAGGTCGAAAGTGATGATAGCACGCTGGTCGGCAACTATATCATGCCACAACACCTTATCATCCTGTATGCCTTCTACTACTAATACTGACTTGTCACCCATCTTGTCAAAAAGTTGGGGCAACAATTGCCGACACTCATCCACCGGGAGCAATACCAACTCAGTAGCTTCTCCAAAAACTGCCTTCCGACAACCGGCATGCAGATACTCCCCGTAGCTGTTACTGGTGATCACCGACGGCTGTCGCCAATTAGCGAGTCGGAAATACAGCCGGCCTAACTTCCTAGTCAACCAGTCGTCACGACATCCAATTTGGGCATACTGATAATAAGGCCAGTGTTCATTGATGACATACCGTACCAGCCAATAGTCAGCAGGCGATTGAATGCCGAAGCCACGACAATGACCTATACGCATAAGCCATACAAATATGTAGCTCAGTCTCTGCCTCATTCACCAGAATTATAACACATGCGGAACACGTATAACCGATTACTCCGTCATGCCGCTGAAGATACCTTTCAGCACTCCTTCAATCTCGCCAGCCACACTCTTCAGTTTGTCGAACATGCCGTCCTTGGCACCCTTGGCCATATAGGTAGCACACTGTCCTTCCAACTTCCCTATCTGGGACTTTTCCTCGGGCGTGTAGTCAAACTCATACTTATGTATCTTCTTCCGGAGTTTTATGAACTTGTTGCCAGCCTTCTCCCAGTCCTTCACATCGTAATAACGGCTATTATCACGCAATTCGTATGAAAAATCCTCTAACTGGTTAATGACACCTTGCTTCGTTGTACATGAAGTCACAAGAAGCATCAGTGCCATTACAGAAAACAAAATCTTCACTTTCTTCATCTTTTCCTTAAGTTATTCAATCCTGTTGTTTTTAGTATTGTTGAGCAAAGGTAAACAAAAAAAACGAGACCACCAAAGAAAGAGACGAATTTTTCTACCTACTATAAATTACCATTGGTAACACCTCTTACACCTAACCCATTAGTTTGAACAACGAATAAAGCCCTGCTATCTTTGCAGATAACAGGGCTTCGTGAAAGATGGCGG
>CAMHNI010000041.1 GCA_946186505.1 uncultured Prevotellaceae bacterium
AAGGATCGGGATTTAGCGCAGTTGGTAGCGCACACGTCTGGGGGGCGCGAGGTCGCTGGTTCGAGTCCAGTAATCCCGACCAAAAAAAACGAAAAAAGCCTGAGAATCTTGAATTCTCAGGCTTTTTCTTTTTTTTGTTAAATAGTCTTATTTTTTTTGATAAGATTGCTTGTAATCTGAAAAACTATTCGTAATTTCGCCAGCGATATGAGCAAGAACCTCTATTATATAGTCTCAGGTTGCAGTGGTGCTGGCAAAACGACAGCATCTCATACAGTGCTTCCCGTACTTCTTCTAATTATCGGCCTGCTGACGGCATCGCTCACGAGCGATGCCCGGATAGTCCTGCCCGACACGATGCTCACTGTCAAGAAAGCATACTCGGCAGCAAGCACAGATACCTCGTTAGCCATCATACAGGCCATGCGGAAACGAGAAATGGCTCCCGCATGGCAGCTTGACATGGCCGAGGGCGACTACTGCTTTGCCACCCTCCAGTACCCCAAGGCACTGACACTCTACGAACAGGCGTATGACAATCCGGGAATCAAGGACAGCGCCAACGTTCAGCTGGGACTGCTCAAACGGTTGATGGACACGCACGACATCCTGCTCAACGAGGACAAGCTGGTCACCTTCATCCATAAAGTCCGGCAGAAAGCCATTCAACGTCATAATGACACATTTTTGTCAATGGCCAACTTCATCATAGGCAAGCGCATGCATGCCCATCAGAAGCAGGAGAAAGGCTACGAACTCTGTCTTCAGGCCGTAGAGATGATGAAAAGTTCTGACTACTTCCGCAAGTCGGTTGAGCTGTGCAACGACTATGCCGAGCTGGTGCAGATGTATATGAAGGACGGACGCTACGAGGAGGCCCTGCGCATGTCGCTCCTGCAGGAAGAGGCGGCACGCCAGATCAACAGCACCAACGCCAAGAACAAACACTCGTTGCGCTTCGTTTTCGCCCTGCGTGCCAGCCTGTTGATAAAGGCAGACCGCAAAGAGGAAGCCGCCCTGGCATACGCGAAATGGAAGCTGGAGAAAGGTGGCGACTGCGTCACCGACAAAGCCATCCTGGACTACCTCATACAAAACAGGCACTTCGACGAGGCTCACGACATCATTCACGAATACTGCGACTTGCTCAGGACGCAGAAGCAGAACTACAACTACCGCATGATTGACATGCTTGCCACGGGATCACAGGTGGAAACCGCCATGGGGAACTACGAGGAGGCTGCCGTACACTGGCAGGAAATCAAGACGATTGTTGACAGCATACAGAACGGCACGTCGAAAAACCTGATGGAGACGACATGGGACCTCATCCAGCGGGAAGAGGACGTAAAAGAAAAGAACAACCTGCTCAACGTCCTTGGTGTCATCCTGCTGCTGGGCATGGCCATCGGGGCAATAGTTCTCTATTACACACGCCGCATCCGCCATCGCAACAAGGCACTGCTCAAGGTACTTAACAGCCTCGACGCCTACCGAAGAAGGGTCATTGAGGAAAAGTCTGAGGAAAGTCCGGCAGACCAAGTAGAACTGGATGATGGCCAACAAGAGCGACAGGACAGTCAACTGCCGACAGTGAGCGAGGACGAAAACGAACGGCTCTTTGTGAAGCTCGACGGACAGATAACCCGCGACCGTCTCTTCCTCAAGCCCAACTTCGGCCGCGATGACATGGCCCGCCTTATCGGGGTTGACAAGAACCGCATCGGCCACATTATGGCCAGGTATTCCAATGCCTCGAACGCCTCGGTCTATATCAATACCAAGCGCGTGGAATACGGAGCCAAGCTACTTTTGGCGAACCCGGACTTTACCATTGCCGCCGTTGCCAACGAGTGCGGCATGAGCAACACCGTCACCTTCAACCGCACCTTCAAGGAGGTTTATGGCATGACTCCGTCGGAATATCGCTCCAATATGAAGAGCATGGACAACAATAAGAAAAAGAATTACAGCTAATACCTTGCAAACAAACAACTTAACGAATGGGGTCTTGACAAATTGTTGCATTGTCAACGGACAAATTGTTGTATCTTATTGACGCATTTTAAGACAATTGAGTTGAAAAAATTTGTTATTTAATAATTATATTATTATCTTTGCATTTTAATTAGGAAGTAAAACGCAAAGGTGATAATGAAAACCTGTCGGATCATACAGCAGATTTACGTGCTCGGAACAATGCTCATATTGTTCCCGGGTACCATCGTCGCCACCCCCACCGCACCTTCCGACTCGATATTATACAAGGACTACCCCTATGTCCGTTTTGTCAGCAGCACCGACTCCATCAGAATGTCCGACGATGAATTCTATGCCATCGCCGCAAGGATAGGCTTTGCCGTCAACGAGTATGTACCGGCACCTGGCGGCCAGTTCCTGACAGAACTCAGCCAGACGGTGTTGCCGCGAATCAACAAGGACAGCCTGAAACTGGCATATATGATGATCAGGGGTACCGCCTCGCCCGAAGGTCCTTACGAGAACAACAAGAGATTGGGCGAGAAGCGTGCCCAGTGGCTCATTGACTTCATCAGGCAACGCCTGCACTTCCCAGTGAAAGAAGAAGACCTCCGGTTGGACATTGAGGCCGAGGACTACGGTTTCCTCTGCCATCTCATGCGTCAGGCTGGCGACAAAGACTACAGCTACGTCAAAAGGCAGTGTGACGGCTACCTGCCTGACGGCAACGTCGCCCAGCTGAAGTCCACGCTCCAGAGTGCCCAGGAGGGGCGACTATGGCAGCGGTTGAAGAAAACCTATTTCTACCAGCTGCGTACAGCCCGCGTTGTGCTGTTCTTCAAGAAATATGAAGGCGAGGAAGTGACGGTCGAGGAGTTGCCCGCACCGGTCTCTGTCGTAGAGGAAGCCACGGAACCGTCATCCACCGTGACGGAGCTTCTGGCTGGGTATGGAGACGCACCGATGCTGACAACCGTCCGCATGCCCCGTCGCGAACTGCTGGCCGTCAAGACGAACCTGCTGTTCTACGGAGTCTATATGCCGGGCTACAACCGCTGGTGCCCCATCCCGAACATCGCCTTGGAGTACTATCCCAAGCGGGGCCATTTCACCTATGGTGCCTCGTTCGACATGCCCTGGTGGCAGGACTACGATGCTCACAAGTACTTCCAGCTGAGGAACTATCAAGTGGAGAGCCGGTACTACTTTAAGACCCAGAAGTCCCAGAAGTCCCAGGAGCCTCAGAAGTCCCAGGAGTCCTATGAGCCGGCTTACCGGGGCTTCTACCTGCAGGGTTACGTACATGGCGGCGTCTTTGGCATCTGCTTCGATGCCGACCGCGGCTGGGTGGGTGAAGGCATCGGTGGCGGCATCGGTGGCGGTTACGTCATGCCGCTGTCAAGAAATGGCCATTGGCGCTTGGAGCTGGGCTTGCAGGCCGGCTTCTTCCGCTGCAAGTATGACCCCTATCAGTACGAGAACCCCATAGACCCTGGCTACCACGACAACCTGTACTACTATAAGTGGACGCTGGAGTCTGACCTGTTCAAAAAGCGCCAGTACCGTTGGAACTGGATTGGCCCCACCCGGGTGGGCGTCACCCTGTCCTACGACCTGCTCTATCGCCGCCAGCAGAAGTGCGGTGTCAGTTTCAGGGACTATGAGATCTATGAGACCCATGAGCCCCACACCCCCGACAACCCTTACCAAAACCCGATAGCACAATGAGATACTGCTGCCTACATATTGCCCGACTATCCGCCATGCTGCAACACCGTTGCAGTAAGGTCGGCGTATTGCTGGCAGCCCTGCTCACCTCACAGCTCTCGTTGCTGTCCCTGCTGTCAGCCTGCACGCCCGAACCGCCGCTCTACCTGTTTGATGGAGGCGAGATCAGCATCAGGTTCCCGTTAGTGTCGGTCGAGCTGGACTCCTACTGGGACTACGGCCCCGACTACGACTGGCGTACGGAGTGGTACTACGGATGGGACGACGAGGACCGCAGGCTCTTCGGCGAGATAGGCTACACAGAGCCCACCATATTCGCCATGCGGCGTTACTATACGGGCGATGTCGCGAAGGGACCTCACCAGTATGTGCTGTCGAACACGGTCGATGGCTCGTCGTTCATGGGCAAATACCGGTGGGGCATGTGG
Source organism: uncultured Prevotellaceae bacterium (assembly GCA_946186505.1). Taxonomy (GTDB): domain Bacteria; phylum Bacteroidota; class Bacteroidia; order Bacteroidales; family Bacteroidaceae; genus Prevotella. The sequence goes on from CAMHNI010000041.1 coordinate 4,137, forward strand.
GACATCCTCGTCTGGAACGACATCCACACCATCGACGGTGTGCAGAGCCTGAACTTCGACGAGACGTCGCTCGAATACGTCATGGCCTATACCAACCAGACCATGCACACCGCCCGCTACCATGCCCCGCGCTACGTCCACTCGTTCTACCAGCCCGAGCCGCTGTTTGCGGCCTACGAACAGGGTATCGACATCAACCGCGACCTTCGCGGCTTTGAATACGACCCGGAACAAGACCTATATATAAAGAAGTTGAACATGACGCTTGAACCCATCACATACATCTACCTGCCCCAGATTATACTCCACCACAACAGGAACAAGATAGCCGGCATCGACGGTATGGCCAACCTGTCAGGAATGGCACGTACCACCACGCTCAACACCTGCACCTCTGGTGACGACCCCGTCACCGTCAACTACAGCTCCCGGCTGAAGTACAACTGCAACAAGCAGGGCGAGACGGTAGATATCATCGGCGGCCGTCTGATGACCTTCGGCATCTGCGGTCAGAACGCCAACCGTGTCAAGAGCCAGGCGGATGTAGTGGATGCCAACCGGCACTTCCTTGATATGACAATGCTGTTCAACAACGGCATGGACTCCACCTTCGTCTTCGACGTCACCGACCAGGTGCGCCGCCGCTACAAGGGAGGAGTCATTACCGTCGAACTGGACATGGACACCATACGTGTCCCCTCTCGCAGCGGAGGCTCCGCCTTCAATGCTATCGTGAAGGACTTCGAAGACGGAGGAACTCATGAATTCGGATTATAAACAAAAACCTTTCAGATTAATAACATTTATTCACTAATTAAACATTCAAAGTTATGAAGACTAAGTATTTTTTCCTCACAGTCCTTGCAGGCATGACCTTCGCAGGCTGTACCGACGACGACATCGCCGTTGAAGCTCCTCCCCCCGTTGCAGAAGAGGATGTCTTGACACCTATCTCTTTCAGCTCTTCGCAGAATGCCTTCACCCGTGCTGACTTCACGGGAGCTGAAGCTGCCGAGAAGCTCGGCAAGCAGTTTGTGGTTTTTGGCTATAAAGGTTCTTCTACTGCTAATCCCGGAAGCACTGTGTTTGAAAACTATGTGGTAAAATATACCGAGAACACTGCTAACACCACAGAATCGAACACCACCAACTGGGAGTACGTCGGTCAGGAGCGCATCAAGCATGCTATCGACAAGGGCGTAACCCAGCAGGCTATCAAGTACTGGGACTATACGAAGGATCAGTATGACTTCTTAGCATGGTCAACGGGTAAGGTCAAGGCTATCTATGAGGGAGAGCCTGACGACGGTGAAGTGCTGGTCTCACCTATCGAGCCCGAGACAGCTACTGACCCGGAAACCGGACTTTCAAAGGCGTTTACTCTCAAAGGCCTGGCCAAAGACCTGGAGCAGTGCTACATCACAGACATCGTGACCGTGAAGAAAGACGGCACTGGCACTGGCAAGTATGGTGAGACTGTCACGCTGAAATTCCGCAGCCTTGGCACAAAGGTGCGTATCGGCATTTACGAGACTATTCCCGGCTACTCAGTGAAGGATGTGAAGTTCTACAAGGCTGCAGCTGTTGACTTTGTCAAAGAAGGAGACGAGAAAGCTGTGAATGGAACATACTCTGCAGAGGAGGCTGATGCAGAGAACCGTACTCCCCGTCTGTTCACCATCACTGACAACGATATCTACACCCAGGGTGAATATACCATTTATTATCCCACAGTGGATGTTGACAAGACAACCGAGGACTACAACTATGCACACGTCAAGTTCCAAGGTACCGGCACACAGTCAACCATCGTTGACTTTAGTAAACTCAACTACACCACTCGTGAGGACGGTGAAAAGAGCACAGACAAAATTTACCTCGGACGCACCTCCAACACGGCTACTTTTGCTGGCGAGGCTGACGGCAACTACTACACACAGTATCTGCCCAACGAGAGCGGTTCGAGCTTGAACCTCCGTGTTGACTACACTCTGGAGAGTATCGACGGCTCTGGCGAGACCATCACCGTGCGCGGTGCTACCGCTCAGGTTCCTGACATCTACACGCAGTGGAAGGCAGGCTTCGCCTACACCTATCTCTTTAAGATTAGCGACAAGACCAACGGTTATACGGGTGCCTATGACCCCACCAAACCCGATGACACCACAGTCAACAGCGATCCCGCCGGTCTGTATCCCATCACCTTCGACGCTGTAGTAGTGAACGATGAGGAGGATGCAACACAGGAGACCATCACCCTTGTCTCTACGCCGAGCATCACCACCTACCAGAACGGTTCTAACGTGGTTAACAACAATGAGTACACCGTGCTCACACCGTCTGGCAAGATCACTGGTGACATCTATGTTACCGTAAATGACGGTACTGCCGATGAGACTCCCGACCTGGCCAACGCTACACTTCAGGTGCTCACGGGCAAGGCTGCTCTCTATACCATCCCTGCTGGCAAGACAGAGGCTGAGGTCATTGATGCCTTGAAGTATCAGGATCCTGACTATGAAGGCGAAGCTACCATTCTCGGACGTAGCGGACTTGAGCTGACCCAACAGACACTGACCCTGACCGACAAGGTGGAATATGGCGCAGACGGTAACACCATTAATCTCGCAGATAATGACGATGCAACTGACGACAACAAGGCCGCCAAGTTCACCCCGGAAGCTGGCAAAACCTACGCTTTCGTTTATACGAAGAAGGCTGCAGAGACAACAGAAACGAAATATGAAATCGTTAATTTCGAATTAGGTGACCGTGTCAAAGGCTACTACCGTTACGGTTTGAAGAATGCCCCTGCTGGCGATGTGCAGGCTGGAGTAAACTACTTCTTGGACAAGAGCACAGTTGTTGACAAGGTGTTCCTCGGACAGACCGTCAACAACCTCTTCCTCGACAATCAAGGCACACAGGCTTCCGGCTATGCCAAGACAGGCACGACGTATTACTACACTGTCACTAGTGGCATGAGCTATCTCCAGGCATATAACGTGGCTTATGCCGATTTTGCTAGCACAGAACTCTACACGAAGAACGGTAACACTTATACGGCAAAAGGAACTGATGTAACCGAGCCTCAAGACGGTGTGGCCTATTATCACCGCACTGGTGCAGGAACGGCTGACGATCCCTATGTCTACACCTACTGTGTCATCCTGCCCCAGCAGACCAATCCGGCTGGAGGTGAGCAGCTGAAGATCGTCAACACCAACAAGGCCAGAATAACTGCCTGCGACGATGACGCTGTGGCCTTAAAGGGTCAGACATACTTCGACAAGTACACCCAGAACGACGGTGTCTATTACACCAAGGTTATCAAGGTACAGTAATTCTCTTTATAAACTCATCGGGGTTCGACTCCCCGATGAGTTACATGAAACAATTGCGTGCCACAGAAAGGACGGGTCCTCAGGCACAAAGATATAAAATTAATTATAGTATTAACAATAAAATCTGTACAATTATGAGAAAGAACCTATTTTTCGCAGCCGTGGCTCTCGTAGCGTTAGCCAGCTGCTCGGAGAATGACTTCGTGGGCAACAACAGCCCCGACACGACACAAGAGAATGGAACTGATGCCATTCAGTTTAGCTTGAACCTGAAGAACACTACGCGTGGTGACATCGCTGGTGGTGAAGCAGCAAAGCTCCTCGGCAACAACTTCTATGTGATTGGTACAAAAGGTACAGAAGGTGCTACCAACCCAACTGAGAACCTTGTGTTTGACAACTACTTGGTACACTATGGTATCAACACAGCTGGTACTACTGAGTCAAACACAGCAAACTGGGAGTATGTTGGTGTTGTTCCAGGATCAGCTCCTACAGATAACTATGTAAAGCTGTCTTCTCTAAATATTCAGACCATCAAGTATTGGGACTACAGCACTGTTCAGTATGACTTCCATGCTTTCTCAACTGGTTCGAAAGCTGCTGTATCTAGCACATCCCCAACTGACGAACAAGTTGGTGTAACAGCTTCTCTGTATGGTACAGGACTTAATGTCTCATCCTCTGTTCCGACAGCATATACCCTTTATATCCCAACTGTTGCTGCTCTTAAGGAGACTTATATCACAGATATCACAGAGGTAATGAAGGCTAACTATGGAAAAGAGGTAACACTGAAATTCAAGAACCTTGGTTCAAAGGTTCGCGTTGCTCTTTATGAGACTATTCCGGGATACTCTGTAAAGGATGTGAAATTCTATTCTTCTACCACCTCACCTATCGATCACGAAGGAACTGGTTATGTTGCCCCAACTGAAACTGCAACCCTAATTAGTGCTGACACATACGGTTTCCCAACCAAGGGAAAAATTGAAGTCTCTTTCCCACACGTTGGAATTAACAACTCACCAGAAGCACAAGATCCCAATACCCCCAAAACAGACTATAACAAAGCTGTTGCAACGGTGACTCCCACCACAGCAAGTTCTGTTAAGACTCAGACATTTGACGCTTTGGATAATTTTGCAAATCCAGAACATTATGAAGCTGAAACTAACGGTTTATCAGGGGATGATTTGGTTGAATATCACTATATTGGTCGTTCACTTCCTAATGCCACGTTTGCCGGTTCATCTGCTGCACAATACTATCAAACAGTATTCCCTGTCAGTTCACCTGCTCCTATCACTCTTCGCGTAGATTATACGCTGGTAGCTACCGACGGTTCTGGTGAGGAAATCAAAGTGTATGGTGCCAATGCTGTAGTTCCTTCTACTTATACCAAGTGGTTACCTAACTACGCTTATACTTATATCTTTAAGATTTCTGACAACACCAATGGTTGGACTGACGAGGCTGGTACTAAGGTCGGCTTGTTCCCCATCACCTTTGATGCTGTTGTAGCAGAGGCTACGGATGCAAATGCAGAGCAGAAAACCATAACAACTGTTGCGACTCCTTCTATCACAACCTATCAACAGGGTCACGATATTACCAAGGACGAGTATTCAAAGACATCGCCTGCTGGTAAGGACATCTATGTTCAGGTTATGGACAACGAGCCTGCATCACCTGAATTAGTTGGTACAGGCTCAAGTTCAAAACCTCTTCTGAATGCAACAGCCCCATATACAGCCTCACTTCTCTATGCTGTCACAACTACTGGTAAGAGTTATAGTACGCAACCTGCAGGTTGGCCTAAAGGCTATTACACAGATGCAGCCTGCACTACTGCTGCAAGTGGAACATTCTCAACAGGAACATACTACAAGCTTAGTACTGAAGCTGACGTAATGGATGCACTTGAGAATCAGTCATCTGAAAGTAGCGGTAACATAACAGGTCGAAACGGTATTATTCTCACCAAGAATAATAATATCAACCCCTCAGTTGAAGAGATTATTAATGGTGTTGACGACAATCCTATCACAATTACAGCCGGTCAGGCTGCTAAGCTTGATATTAGTGCACTTAATGCTGGTACATACGCTTTTGTCTATGACTACACTACTACTACTAAGACCACAAGGACTATTTATCAGCCTATCACGGTAGCATCGGGTTCAGTGATTGCAACTACTGCAAAGTATATTACGACTACAACTCTGGATAATGAATCTACTTTAACCGCAGAAGGCGAGGCAGTTAGCAGCGACCATATCTACTTCTCAAAGACCACTAATGGCACTGACATTACGACATATTCGTATGTTAGTGTTGATGGTAAGACAACACTGCCAAAAGGTTTGTTAAAAGTCGCAACCTCAAAACTTTCTACAGGAGATGGAACTGTAACAGCTGATGCTTCTACTTTTGTCTTCGACACTTATGTCCGCAATGACGGCAAGTACGCCGTTAAGGTCATCAAGATTGTTAACTAACCCTCTATAAACATACCTACCGAGGTTCGACTCCTCGGTAGGTAACAAAATAAATAATGTACACGCATGCGCGAAGAGGCCGGGTCTCAGCATGAGTGAAAAGAAAAATAACGAAACAACGAGAAAATAAACATTAATAATAAATTTAAAATTGACGATTATGAAAAAGAACATTCTATTAGCAACGGCACTCGCCATCACGACGCTGGCGGGATGTACTGACGACGGCTTCGTAGGTGATCAGAGCCTAAAGGAGGCGAATGGGAGCGGTGGAGCGATTACCTTTAATATGGGGACGCCAGCCGTGACACGTGCCACCGGCTCAGGTGCTGCAGATTTGCTGAATAATAATTTCGTGGTATATGGTTACAAAACAGTAAGTAGTAGTCCCCAGGTAGTTTTTGATAACTATCAGGTAAATTGGGTGGATAATACAGCAGGAACCACAGAATCAAACTCAGCTGATTGGGAATATGTTAGCTATAAGAATCTGCCTAATGGTGTAGGAACAAATACAGGCGTAACTGCATTTGCAGCAACTACAACTGGCGATCCTAATAATAGCGCAGGTGTTGACCAGTCCATCAAATACTGGGACTTTAGTGCAACTGCATACGATTTCTTTGCGTATTCTTTAGGAGATGGAAGTTCCTCAACATGGGCAAGGGCTTCGGCAATGGAGAATAGCACCTATACTCTGGAAGGAACTCAGGCCCAACTTGGTACTTGTTATATCTCAAATAAGAAGAATGTGGTACCATCCACTTCAGCTACTCAGGTCAATTTGGAGTTCCGTTCTTTCCTGTCACAGATTCAGTTGATGTTCTATGAGACTATTCCCGGCTATTCTGTCAAGAGTTTGTCATTCTATCCTTCTGCTGCAGGTGCAGCCGGAACAACACCTTATCTATATGCAAGTGATGCAGCATTTCCAACAGGAGGTAAGTACACCATTACTTTCGACACAAACGGTAAGGCCCAAGTTGAGTTAGCTTCTAGCGACCCGGCTCCGACAACGGATTCTAAAACAGGTGCGTTCAGCACCACTTTAACAAACTACAAAGGTGCTGAATACAAAGAAGATAATACTTCTGCTATTTATCTTGGTCGTGCATCCAATGATGCCACAAAGACAAACATTATCACTATGCTCCCGAACCCGGATAACGCGAATGCCCTGAACCTCAAGATAGACTTTACTCTTGTCTCTCGCGACGGTACCGGTGAGACCATCAACATGACTGGCGCAACCGCTGTTATCCCTTCAGCCTATGCTAAGTGGAAGCCTAATTACAAGTACACCTATATCTTTAAGATTAGTGACAACACAAACGCCAAGACTGCGGCCATTACCGGTCTGTATCCTATTACTCTTGATGCTACGGTTACAGATGCTGTCGATGGTACTCAGGAGACCATCACCACTGTAGATGATCCAAGCATCACTACTTACGCTAAGGGCACTATGGTAACGGCTAACAATGAATACCTCACTGGTGCAAACATCTATATCGTTGTGAACGATGGTGTAAACATCACTGCAGGAACCGATGCAAAGCTTTATACTGCAGCCATTACTCTTGAATCAGGCGCTAATCCCAGACCAGCAGCACAAGGCATTACCGAAGAGACTGTGGCTAATGCTTTAGCTGAGGGTGGTTCTGTAACTGATGCCAATGGAGCTAGATTGACAGTAACATTAAATGATGGTCTGACGGATATTACAGAGATTGATGATGATGATGCGCCCGATGGAAAGGCTATCACCGTTGATGGTGTCAAATTCACTCCTGCCAGTGCCGGCGACTATGTCTTTGAGTATTCTGTGGCTGCTGTGAATTATGGTGCTGCTGGCGCTGCTGAATATAATGCAGGCTTAGCTGGCGCTAAAACAGCTGGTACCGCACTTACTACAGAAGAGGCTAATGCATATAATGCGAAATTAACAGGGGCAATAGCAGAAGGCACAACTCTTACAGGTGAGACTCTTACAACCGTAAATGAAATAACTGGTGGCTCTTATAATGATGGTGATGCAATTACCGCTGCTGATGCTACATTATATAATACAACATTATCAGGTGCTTTGAGTACTACTGCACTTACACCAGAACAGGCTATTGATTATAATGCCAAATTACCAGGAGCTGTTGCTGCTGGAGACACAAAGACTCCCGCAGCTAAGCACTACAAGGTCATCAAGGTCGTAGCAGCTGGCTCATAACCCCTCCCCCCTCACCCGCCGGGGAATGAAGTCCTCGGCGGGAGAGGATTGATAAGATAAAATAAAGAGGATATAATATATAAATAAGGAACACACGCGCATGGAGGCTGTGCCTCGTGCGATGAAAAAAGTAAAATGATTGTTAACGGCTTGGAACGACGTTTCCCTGAGACTGAGGCTTCTGGGGCAGAAAGGAGGAGGCCGCTGAGGCTTCTGAGTCTGCTGGGGCTGCTGGTGCGACTGGGGCTACTGGGGCTTATAGGGCTACTGGGGCTACTGGGGTGCTCGCGAGAGGGAAATGAGCGGGAAGAGCCGGTGGTGGTTGAGGACAGTGCACCTATCGCCTTTGCCGGAAGCCTGCAACAGGAAGGTAGCGTGACACGCGCTACTCCCCTCGAAGAGAAAGGTGTCACGGTCTTTACCGTCTATGGTTTCAAGAATATGGGTTATAATGACACTTACGGTTACACCGCCCGACAAACGGTGTTCCCCGGCTATACCGTGCGGTGGGTGACGAACAGCGAGAACTCGAGCACGACCAACACCGACGGATGGGACTACGTGAACCAGCTGTCGGCCGTCAACCCGGAACAGACCATCAAGTACTGGGACTGGGGGGCAGTGGCCTACCGGTTCTTCGGGGTGGCTGACGGGGCCAATGTGACTCTTGGAACCTATAAGTCTTATGGGACATACGAAGCTTACGAGATTACGTTGACGGCCGACGGGTCGTCGGAAGAGGGAGTAGCGGCAACGCCCTACTACAGTCACCTGTGGTTCAGCACGGGCAACACTACTCTGAACTACGCGCCGTTCGGACAGCCCGTCAGGTTGGAGTTTCTGAAGCCCTTGGCGAAGGTGCGGTTCATGTTTATCTTCGAGAACCCGAACCTTGCTCGCGTTACCACGCTGACAGACAAGAGTTTCTGTCCTACCAATGGCAGCAACATCATGACGAACGCCGAGATAACCATCAGCTATCCGCTGACAGGCACCGCTGTCAAGGAGTCGTATGCCATCACCTCCGAACCTGGCGGCATCACGGCGTTCACACAAGACTACTACGAGGAGGTGACGAAGGAGAGTGAAGAAGCAGACGCGCATGTGATATCGCCCTACTATGACGCTCCCACGACACCGCTCAGCAAGATCTATACGGTACTCCCCGCCACCAACCAGGGTACTTATACGCTGACGGTGAGCGTCAACGGTGAGCCGAAGTCCACCGTTGTACCGGCGGAGTTCATGGACTGGAAGATGGGATTCCTATATACCTATATATTCAAGATACACGTGGATGGTACAGTGGGCATCGACAAGGTGCAGTCGGCATTCACCACGTGGACGGATCATACGACAGACTATACGGTGTACAATTGGTAAAGTGATAAGTGAGGAGTGATAAGTGATAAGTGATTCAAGTTTCGCATGTTAAGAAGATATAGGAAGATAGAGGTAGATAGCCGCTTTTCAGCGGCGGAAGATAGAGGACAACACTTTGTCTGCGGTACTGCTGCAGCAAAAGTAATGTCTTTTATCTCCTTCTATCTCCTTCTAACTCCCTTTATCTACAGAGCAAGCGGAGCTTGCGAAAGTTGAATAAGTGATAAGTGATGAGTGAAAAGACCATAGTAAGAGGAATGAGGCACATGGGACGCATGGGGCTCATGGGACTCATGGGACTTCTGGGGCTCATGGCATGTTCGGAGGACCGGGAGGACGGACGGGTGACCATGGAGGTGGTGGCCTGCGTGTCGGCGTTCACCGACGAGCAGGAGAGTGCCGCCACGCGCACTTGGGAAGTGCCGTCGTCTTACGTCACTCGCTCGTGGACACCACCCTCACCATACGTCACCTACAATAATATCAATAGCAAGTTCGCGCAGCAGAAGGACCTGGTGAACAGGTCCATCGGCGTGTTCTTCACGCAGGACGGACAGTCGCCCATGAAGGGCACCTTCTCCTTCCGTGCTGCCGACAGTAGCTGGCGCCTGAATATGGACATTAATAACGACGGTTCCTACTACCTCTACGGGTACATCCCCGAGGAGGATGTCACATCGGCCGACATTGCGCCTAACGGCACCTACAGCAACGGTGCCGTGCTGACCCTCACGGGTCTGAACACCGTCACGCCGAGCGACATCTGCGTCCTCATCGGAGCCAAAGAGGGCAGCAGCATTGACAACGACGCTACAGGCAGCGGCGAGTCCTTGAAGCGCCTGCAGGCCGGGCAGTTTGCCGTCAATGCCAAAGCCACGTCGAGCGAACGAGTCACCGGCAACTATATCTTCCTGCTCTTCGACCACCTGTACTCCGCCCTGCGCTTCCGGTTCACCGTCCATCCCGACTATGCCCTCCTGCGCACCATCAAGCTGCGCAAGCTGGAGCTGACCACCTTTGCCGACAAGAACGGGACAGGCGTGAAGTCCAAGTACGACGCCACCATCACACTGAAGAAGAACAGCCTCGGCAAGTCGCCCATCGAGAGCATCGTCTTCACGCCCAACAGCGCGAGTGCAGACGTGTTGCAGGTGCCCATCTTTGACGGCAACGTGGAGCTTCCCGTCTATCCAGAGCTGCCATTGGAGTTCATGGGCTGCTTCGTGCCTGGCGACAACATCAACTTCAAGCTGCGCACCACCTACGATGTCTATGACAACAACAGGACCGAGGAGCATCCCGAAGGCAACCTCATCCGCCAGGGCTGCAAGGCCGAGAACTCCTTCAACCTGAAAGACAAGTTCGGTTCGCACCTTGAGACGACACGCGGTCACAGCTACTCCTACACCATCACCGTGCAGCCCACGTACCTGTACTGGCTGTCGGAGCCTGACTTGGACAATCCCACCGTCAAGATAACGGAATAACGAGACAACGAGATAACGAGATAACGTCATAATAAAATAACGAAACGATGAAGAAGTTTGCCACCATCAGTATTTTGCTGTTCCTGTACACGATTGTTGCGCAGGCCCAGATTACCGTTGGCGGCAACGTCTATGGCGGCGGCAACGAGGGTAACGTCCACGGCAATGCCACCGTCACGGTATATGCCGGCGACCTGAACAACGTCTTCGGCGGTGCGCGAGTCGCCAACGTCGGCGGGCGCACGTTCGTCAATGTTGACGGCAAGAACGCCAGCGATGACATCATGATTGTCAGCGTCTATGGCGGTAACGACATATCAGGAACGATAGGCAAGGGTGATGTCGAGACGACAGTCCCCGAGGAACTGGAAAACGTCAAGACCGGTGACAGCGACACCGTCCGCACCCATAACGCCATCGACAACTCCTGGAAGACCTTTGTGCGCACCAGTGCCTGCTCCACCAAGCAGACCGTCACGGTGGGCGAAGGCGAAAATGCCACAACGGTGACCGCCGACGACAAGATGATGGTCATCGGCAGCCTCTACGGCGGCGGCAACGGCGACTACAAGTACCCTGACCCTGAATATGGCGGCGGCAAAGTCTATCACTACGTCTATAGCCTGCCCTGGCAGGAAGACGACACCCCCATCGCCACCAAGGTGACCACTACCGACGAGGACGGCTTCAATATTCCCGTGCTCCCCAAGACCTACTTAGAGATCAAGGGCGGCTGCATCGGCCATGTCTATGGCGGCGGCAACAACGCCACGGTGACCGAAGCCACCACCATCAACATCGAGAACGAGAGCAGCGACCTGGAGAAAGCCGCCATGGTCTATGCCAAACGCAAAGGCATCACCGACCCGAGGGTGGTGCTGGCTGACCTGCAGAAGAAGGTGGAGCTGACCACCTTCCAGTCCGACCTCACCAGCTACGCCTTCACCCATGCCCGTGTCTTCGGCGGCAACAACAAGGCCACGATGGACATCATGCCGAAGTGGAACCTGCAGAAGGGCATCATCCGCGACCTCTACTCCGGCGGTAATGAAGGCGACATGACCTATATACACGGTCTGCTGCTGGATATAGACCCGGTGGCCAAGTACAAGGACGCTCTGGTCATCAACAACGTCTATGGCGGCTGCCGCCGTGCCGATGTCTATCCGCACCAGACAGCCGACAAGCCGTCGTCATCGGACCAGATACAGGTGCCCGACGACATGGTGGATAGCGACGGCAACCAGTACCATTTCCCTCCCGGTCTGTCGGCCCGCACCTTGGTCCGTGGCGGCAGGATTACCAATGTCTATGGCGGTAACGACGTCTCAGGCCGAGTCTTCGGCGGCAATGCCGTGGGTATCTATACCAGCATCATCGGCGACGTCTATGGCGGCGGCAACGGTTCGTATGCCTATACCGACAATGCCGACTTGGGCGAGATGGATGAGTACAAGGACTTCTACTATAACATCGACGAGGTCAAGCAGAAAGAGGCCGCCTATAACCCGCACTTCTCCCCCACCCAGTCGCTGTCCTCCGTCGAGGCGCTGAACATCTTCCGTCCCAACACCGAGCAGGTGTCGCTCCGTCTGTGGGGCGAGAGTGCCGCGAACCCCACCGTCATCGGCGGTTCCGTCTATGTGGGCGGCAACAGTGCCTCGCTCAGGCCCAAGACCATTCTCAGCGATGACGATGATGACTCAAGCGCTTTGGTGGAGCTGAAGATCGGTTCCCACGTGCTGGCCGACAAGGTGTTCCTCGGCAACAACGGTGAGAAGATGGTCGATGCGTCGGAAGGCGGCGTACTAAGTCTCTATGCCGGCAATATCACCGATAACGGCACTGACTACGACTTCAGTCAGATGAACCTGACCGACTCCCACCAGTTTGCCACCTATATGGAGGGCTGTTCCATGAATATGTGCCCCAACGTGGTGTTCGACCTGAAAGTCAACGATACCGAGGGCGACCCGGACACCTATGAGGACTACTCCACCTACTTCGGTTCTTTCTATTGCGGCGGCAACGTGGGCAGCATGAAATTTGACGGCAGCAACACCATCAACTTCGACCAAAAGGTCATCATCTTCGACAAGCTGGTTGGCGGCTGTAACAATGCCTACGTTCCCGAGCATACCGGTCTGAATGCCGCCTACGACGGCGGTCTCATCGGCATGCCGGACAACGAGGGCAACAAGCTGACCCTCAACCTCTCGGAGATGAAGCTCCAGCCCAAGCGGTGGGTCGTAGAGAGAGATGCCGACTATAAGAAAGTACTGAGAAATCCCCTCAACAATGCAGTCGTCACTGACCCCACCAAAGGTCAGGTCACCTATCTCCCTGACCCCGCCACAGGTGCTCCCCGCTATTTGGAGTGGAACACATGGCTCAAAGGCGCAGAGGTTGCACCCGTCACGTCAGGGGCCTTCACCACCGACGACCTCGACCGCCGCCTTGTCGGCGGCAACGTCTATGGCGGCTGCTGCGAGAGCGGCCACGTGGAGGGCAATATCGTCATCAACATTGACGGCACCATCGTTGACCGCGAGGGCGAGTACGGCGTGTTCGACTCTGCCACCGCTACCGACGGCGACCCCGACATCCTGTACGACCACGAGAAATACACCATCACGGAGCGCCGTTCCGGTGTCATCCTCGGCCAACAGGGCTCCGACGTGTTAGGCGAGGCGCTGACCATCTATGGCGGCGGCAAGGGTAAAGGCACCGAGGTATGGGGCAAGACCACCGTGAACGTCAACGAGGGCTACTGCTTCCAGGCCTTCGGCGGCAGCGAGAGCGGTGTCATCGGCAAGCACGTCGGCACGACAGCCGCCGACGACGGCACCTACGATGCCACGACGCAGACCTACGCCTTCAACCACAGGCAATACACCTACAATCCCGATTACAGCACCTATGTGAACCTGAACTGCGAGCGTCCGGGTGCCTCCCGCACCGACGACCCGTCAGAGAAGATGGCCGACGCGGAGTATCTCTACGGCGGCGGCTTCCAGGGTCCTGTCATCGGCAACACCTACGCCTACATTGACAACGGCCGTCTCTTCAACCTCTTCGCCGGCGCATGCGATGCCGACATCCTCGGCCATGCCGAAGCCTATATCGGCCAGAACGGCTTCCCCTACCTGCGCGACCACATCTACGGCGGCAACGACCTGGGCGGTAAGATTCTGGGCATGAAGGATTTCTCCGAGAACCTCAGAGACTATGACGGTGACAAGGCCATGATACACGGCTACGACCCCGCGACCGGTGCCGTTCCCGACGTGTTGAAGGCCAATGCCTACATAGAATACCACCAGGGAGCGCTGAAGAACATCTTCGGCGGCCATTCGGGCAACTATGACTATGATGACGAGTACAAGAGCCACACCATACCCTACATGCACAACAGCTTCGTCAACATCTGTCCCTCCGACTTTTCCAAGAATCACCTCGATAAGGTCTTCGGCGCCGGTGAGGGCTTTCCCGGCTCACGTGTCAGCGACAAGATGCAGGACCGCAGCTACGTGCTGATAGACATTGACGACGGTCTGGAGACCTTTACGGAAACCGAGGTGTTCGGCTCCGGCAGCGACTGCGGCTTAGGCATGAGGTACCCGGCAGCCACGACGCTGGCAGTCGATGGACAAGGCAACCCCACCTTCGACCTGGACGAAGCCTCGGCCATCGTCGATCTGCTGCGCGGCAAGATTGCCAACGTCTTCGGCGGCAGCTACAACGAGGGTGTCACCCGCCGCACGGTGGTCAACGTGCCCGAGGAGTCCACCATCTGGGTCTATACAGACGAGCCTTCACAGGACGAAGAGGAAGACGGCACGAAGACCAAGCATGTCAAGGAACGCGGCAACATCCACGGCGGTGCCTACGGTACGCAGATCCTGCCTCCCTGCGACGTCTATGAGTCGAACGTCAACTACCGCAGCGACAAGGCCGTTGTGAACGGCTCCATCTTCGGCGGCAACAACAACGAGCGCCGCACGCTCTATACCCATGTGAACATCTACTCGCCGGTATGGTCGAGCGAGCAGAAAGAGGTGAAAGGCTATCTGGCTGAAGTCTATGGCGCTGGCAAGGGTAAGGATACGTGGGCGGAACACACCGAGGTGAACCTGTGGCCCGGTGCCCAGGTCTATGAGGTCTATGGCGGCGGCATGATGGGCCATGTGCTCAATGCCGAGAGTGTGCAGCAGTATATGCAGTTGTATGCAAAGGGTCCCTCTGATGAGATTTCGTCGAAAGACCCTGTCTGGAACGACTCCATCAGATGGACAGTGAATGCCCAAGGTATGAGAGAAGCGAAGCCCGAATATGCTGCAGACTGGGCCCGTGACTGGGCTGACGCCTGGACGCTGGGTGATTACTACTCTCCTGATTATGTGGATACAGATGACGATGACGAGGCAGACAGCTACGACTACACCACCTACGTCAACAACGCCAATACCAACCTCAGCCGCATCAGCCCCAGACCGGAGCTGGACGAGCTGGACGACAGAACTGCCTCCCAGTTCCCGGCAAAGAAGTTCAACGCCAACGTTATCATCAACGAAGGCGCCTATGTGGCCAACTATGCCTACGGCGGCGGTTACGGCAAGAAGAAAGACCCGCTCAGCGGCGACGTCTATGGCACCACCTACATTGCCTTGCTCGGCGGTCAGGTGAAGAAAGACATCTATGCCGCAGGCACCTCCGGCAGCATTCACGACCTCTTTGGCATCGGTGCATACGATGCAACGGAAAATCCATTCGGATTCACTGCCAGTTCCAATGCCTACATCAAGGGCGGTACGTGCCGCAATGTCTATGGTGGCGGTTGGGAAGGCAACGTCGGTGCGCACACCGGTGACATCACTGCACCAACCACCAACGACAAGCCCGGCGAGACGAACGTCGTCATCGGCGACCAAGACGGTACCAGCTTCTTCAGCGGTATTCCCGCCGTTCAGCGCAATGCCTATGGCGGCGGCGAGGGCGGTGCCGTCTATGGCACGGCCACCATCACCCTCAACAACGGCTATGTTGGCTATGCGTATGACTCGTCCAAGAGTGACAACCCCGACACGGAAGGTTTCAACGAGCAATATGTTGAGAAGATAGAAGACGAGACCTATGTAGATAAGAGCAATGTCACCATCCCCAACATCCGGCTGAAGAGGGCCGGCTGCATCTTCGGCGGCGGCTACGTCGATAACAGTAGTGTTGACAAGACCAATGTATATATCTACGGCGGTCATGTGCGCAACAGTGCCTTCGGTGGCGGTGAGATTGCCGCCATCGGTCGTGGCACCATCACGAAGAGCACCGGTGGAGGCGGCACCACATATTCGTTGTCGGGAATCTATCGCCCGGGCAAGACCTTGATTGAGATGTATGGCGGCCATGTCCACCAGAATGTGTTCGGCGGCGGACGAGGCTATGACAACCTGAACAGGCACGGTTCGCTCAACAGCGACGGTTATGTCTTCGGTCAGACCGAGGTCCACATCCACGGTGGCGAGATAGGCACCAAGGCCGAGCTGTCTGACAGCATCGGCAACGTCTTCGGCGGCGGTGACGTGGGCTTCGTCTATAGTGCCTACGAAAATAGGGACGGCACCTACGGCAGGGGCGTGAAGCCAGCAGGCAGCGATCGCTACAATGACAACAATCCGGGCTATTACTATAAGCACCAATGGTATGGAGACACCTCTACCGGGGCAAACATCGACAGCAAGGGATTCTATACTTCAAATGTCACCATAAACGGGGAGACTAAGAAGGAAAGGTTCTTCACCGAGGACTGCAAGGTGCTTGTGGAACCGTTCTGCAAGGTGAATTCAGGCCTGACTATCACGAACATCTTCTATCCGAAAAATGCCTCTGTCTCCCATATGGACTTCAAATACCTGAAGGATCATAATTTATCTACCGAAGGTCTGGATGCTGAAGGCATTGTGACAGTCGATGAAGGCTTCACCATCAGTAGCCGTAAGTATTCTGAGGGTGAGTTTGTTCCCACCTACGCCCTCAACGCCTTAGGCAAGAAGTCGGGCGACAGCCGCTGGGAGAACCTCGACCCCACGGGCATCATCATCCACAACGCCGTGTTTGCAGGTGGTAACACTTCTACAACCTCTACCTCAGGTGCCGGCGGCATCAACACCCCCTCTGTGTTCGGCAATGCCACCGCCTCCATCCACGATGTGTATCACCGTGACCTCATCACCTTAGGCACTGGTCATACCGGCGGTCTGTACGGCGATGGTAACCTGACCCTGGTCGATGGCTACCGCGAGCTGAACGTCACCAACTACGGCACGGACTACTATTCCATTGCCAAGGAGATTACCAATACGACATACCACGCCCTTCCCGAGCGCGAAAGAGCCTATTACGAGCTGAGATACACTTGTAAGAAAGACTGTAAGGACAAGGACAGCACCCTCTACAAGGAAGCCACGGTGGATGAGAATGGATTCACCACCAAAGCCTCCACCCTGACCGCCGACGAGCTGCAGAACCTGTTCCTCATATTGGACGAGGAAACGGGCAAATACTCTTCTGTCAAGGACGGCAACACGCCTATTATGATATGGGATGAGGACCATTCGGAATGGAAGCCCAGCACGACCTATTGGATAGAGAGCGGTGTGCTGCCCGTCTATGCCGGCCGTCTGATGAACAGCCTTCAGCGTGCCGACTTCTGCGGTGTCTATGGCAGCCGCATGGTGATGCAGGGTGCCCGCGACCGTGTGCCCAAGGAGCCTGACTACACCAACTACACCATCAACCGTGTGCGCGAGGTGTCGCTCAACAAGAAGCGGTCTATCATCGCCGCCGACAAAGAATCAGTCGATTCCATCCACGGCAACTACTTCGGCATCTACAACATCGTGAACCACCTCGGTGCCCTGACCAGCGACGTGGACTTCGGCGACAAGCGCACCACCGACAATACAAACAGCACATATACCCCCAACTTTGAGAACCAGACCTTCTTTGATTGGAAGAAGAAACATATAACCGACAACACCCGCAACAACGGCAACAGCCACAACAAGGTGGCCCTGGCCTCGGGTGTCTATCTGGAACTGACGACGGAGCAGAGCACGGGCACCGACCTGTTCCACAAGGACTGGGGACCCATCACGGGTGTCATCGAGCTCGACCTCATCAATGTGTCAGCGGGTATCGGCGGCGGCTTCGTCTATGCCAAGAACCAGCACGGCGTGCGCACCAAGAGCGGCCTGAAGAACACCACGCTGACATCGCTGAACGACAACGCCGCCACACATTGGGACTATAACTACAGCGCTTCCGACAACGACAAGGACGAATGGGAGACCTCGGGCAACTTCGTCCACAGCACACAGACCATCATCGACGACTGCTACAACGTCACCAGCCGCTACAAGGGCGAGGTCAATCTTGACGGCTCGGGAGCCATGCCCGCCCACTACTGGTATATCAAGGGCTCCGTCTATGTCTATCCGCAGCTCATCTCGGCACACACGGGCCTGCCCAACGCCTACAGCGAGGCGGTGGAGATTCCGCTGACCATCTCGGCGGCCTCGCACGGCACGCTGAAGCTGCTGGATGTCAAGCCCAACCTCTATGCCTTCTACTCATCGCCCGGCGTCGAGCTTGAATACGGCAAGAAGATGGTCATCAACGACAAGGAGTACTACAAGAACGACCCCATCAGCTATTGGGACTGGTACCTGCTGAGCAAGTCGGAGAAGAACCTGTTCGTCCCTGAGACCTACGTCAACTGCGTGGCCTGCAAGATTGACGGCTCGGACAAGGTCTATGAGCCTGGCGAATACATCATGACCGCCGGCCAGTTCGACGACTTCACGGACGCCCCACACACCTTCAAGGATGCTGACGGCAACACCCTGCGCGACGGTAACGGCCAGGTGGCCGCCACCGACTACGTCTTCCGTCCGTCCAACGACATCAGCCATGACACGGGCTATATCCTGACCTACGATGTAGATAACCCCGCCATCTGGAACAACTGGTACACACCCAAGGCGGGCAGCTACAGAGACAAGATTGACACCAAGACCTACGACAAAAAGAGCGTGGCAGAGCAAAACACCTACGACGACGGTCCTACCTACAGGCTGAAGTCTTCTACCGGCGAGGTGCTCGGACAGCGTCATTACAAGGTCGGCGAGCTCATCTCACAGGATGTCCAGACGAACTATCCCTACACCGACGAGGAGACCAGGCCCGAAGGCCAGGCCACCTTTGAGGCAGCCTACATCCTGACCCGGGAACAGACGGTCGAGGAAGTTGTCAACGGCAACACGACAAACCGTCACCTCAACCCAGGCGTTACTGTTCCTGCGTCTGATCTGAGCAAACTTGAGGAAGGCAGCTATGACGAGGCCTATATCTGCACCAGCACCATCAAGCTCAGCGAGACGGAGTTCATCTTCCGCAACACGAAGATGACGGAAGCAGAGTATAATACCTATTATAACAGGTACAAGGACGGCACGACAGATGCCGAGAAGAAACTGGCAGCCGACATCCTTTCGAAGATTGTCCCGGCCTACTACTGTACCGTGGCAGGCGACTATGGCGGCAGACGCTACCAGAGCAACTACAACTACCGCGGCTTGGAGGCCTTCAGCTCCATGAGCCAGGCAGACCGCGACAAGTTCGACTTCAACTACGATGCCCTCGACCTGCTCATCGACCCCACATACAGCAACCTGGAAGGCAAGAAGTACCAGTATGACGGCGACTATAACTCCGAGGATGCCGTCAGGAACACCACGACGGGCAACAAGGCCGGCTACTCTGTCACCCAGAGTGTCGATTACACCGCATCGTATAAAGGCAGCGAATTGGATTTGGGATCGAAGACCATCACCGTCCAGCGCTACAATAAGACTACCAACAAGATAGAGCCGACCCAGACGACCAAGGTGCAGAAAGACGATGAGCTGAGCCGTGAGGACTTCGAGGCACTGCCCAACGAGAAACGCCACTATGCACCCATCGTGGTGAAAGAATCATCGACCATCTATGTGGTGAACACGCCCTTCCAGATAGGCAGCACGCCCTACACCGTAGGCAACACCATCAGCGGTGTCACCTACAACGGACTGCCCGAGACTGAGAAGCACTATGTCACCGAACTGAAGTTCACCGAGGATGATCTGGCCAATGAGCGCGTTTACTATTACTGTCGTGAGAAGTACAAACAGGGCACGGAAAGACCAGTAGAGTCAATAACAGCTCCTTACGAAGGCAGCGCTCCCGGTGGCATCCGCAATGACTCCATACTGCCGGGAACCATCATCAGCAGTCAGGACTATTCATCTCTGCTCAACGACCAGAAGGACTTCACCATCCACGGCATCTCGCCCACTGAGACCAGTACGCTGTTCGTGAGCCGCGAGAGCGACATCCATAACCTCTCGCAGGACAAGATTATCACCGTCATCTACCAGTATGACTACGAGGAGACCGACGCCTCGGGTAACATCACCCCCGTCAGCGAGCGCCACGTGGTGAACATCCGCATCCAGTTCAAGAGCGGCGTGCCCATCGTCGAGGACATTGACGCACCCGACATCATCCTGCCCGGCGACTTCGTCGAACTGACAGAGCCCAACGTCATCTTCGACGCCAACGCGCTGCTGGATCCGGGCTGGGAACTGTATGAGACCGAGCGCGATGCCGAGAGCCATTCCAACGGCATCAGATTCGACGGGAAGAGCTTCAATCCTAAGGACAATCCGCTCTACTGGTACCAGAACGGCTGGTACGTGGCCTACTACATCAGTTCGATGGAGTCGGGACGCAGCTACTCGAACTACGTACCGGTCAGCGTGGCCAACTACCACGACCTGAAGAAGGTGATGACCGACAAGGACCACCACTACTATATTGACGAACCCAAGGTGCTGCGCGACCCGAAGATCTACATCAACGACTACAGCCGCGACACCGTGGGCATCAAGAACGGACTCGACATCTTCAAGGACCTCTTCGACCTGAGTCTGGTCAGGAGCGGCGACGCGAACTATACCGTCTCGACGGGCGGCAAGGTGACGGCAGTGGGTACTGACGGCAACAGCCACCTGAAAGACCACAGCCTGCTGAAAGACCAGGTACGCGCCGGCCGTAACCTGGAGTTCATCCTGCGCTCCGACATCGACCACAGCGGTTCAACGTGGACACCCATCGGCTATGATAATTTCTTCGACGACCCGACGACCACCGACGACGAGGGTGCAGCGGGCAAGTGCTTCGACGGCGTGCTCCACGGCGACGGCCATACACTCAGCGGTCTCGACCACTCGCTGTTCAGCCACCTCTGCGGCGAGGTCTATAACCTCGGCGTGACAGGCTCGTTCACCGGCGGCGGTGTGGCCGACGAGGGCTACGGCTATGTGGAGAGCTGCTGGACCAACACCACCGGCACAGCCAACAGTTCCGCGTATGCCGTCTTTGGCAACCCCCTTGACACCAAGGGCAAGCAAATCGTCAACTGCTACTACCAGGAGGGCAAGACGTACAACACCGCAACCAATGCTCGCGGCAATGCCACACCGAAGTCTGACCGCGCGTTCTACAACGGCGAGGTGGCCTACGACCTGAACAACTTCTACCTCTACAAGCGGTATAACGACAACGCCAAGCCCGGCGGCACCACGACCTATAAGTACTGGAAGACCGGCACGGACGAACCCGTGACAGCCACCTACGCTTCGAACGCAGACCTCTGCTCGACGGGCTTCATTCCTGCCTCTCCTGCAACTGACTATGTTACTCCGAGGTACGTAGAGAACCGCTTCGACGACGGCGACTACATCTATGCCGACGGCTCCACCGAGCACACCATCGAGGATGCACGCTACTACCCGGAGAACGTCACCGACCCGGAGACAGGCGTGAAGAGCACCGTGGTACACCACTACCCCATCTGGCCCGACGACTACCTGTTCTTCGGCCAGAAGCTGACCTACGGCTACACGTCGGAAGCCCACCAGAACGTGCCGACGGCCATCGCAAAGGATGGCGGATGGCTGTCACAGAAGTCGGATGCCAACCGCGTCTATCGTGCGCCGGCCTACTACCGCTCGGGCACGCTGAGTGTGGCCCACTTCAACCCTGATGCCGTCTTCGCACAGACGAAGAAGGGCTGCGCCGACACACTGGCCTACAAGGACATGACAGCCATCGACTTCACAGACTACCAGGAGACCCATGAGTCCCAGTCGGCCCAGGCAACCTATGGTAAGGGCCTGGTGGCTGCTACCAGCAGTCTGCCGCAGCGGTTCTACCCGCCGCTGCTCGACGATGACGGGCTGACGGGCTTCCTCAATGTTGACCTGACGAAGAACCTGCTGGTCTATACGGCTGCCACCGGCACCGGCACCACCGCTGCCGAGAAGACGGCCAACGTCGTGGGCAGCTATCTCACCGAGCCGGCCTACAGCGAGAGCAACGAGGCCTACCATACCGTGGCCGAACAGCTTGCCGCCGACGTCCACGGCCACTGGGTGGAGGACGGCACCGCCGTCAACGACCACTTCCTGGTTGACAAGCATGACTTCAACGCGCCCATCAGCTATCAGTTCGCCACCGACAAGCGGATGTGGTACCAGCGCAAACCCGCCAACTTCGTACAGCACGAATGGGTGGATCACGACAAAAACCCCGCCACACCGAAGGTGCGCAACACCAAGGGCTGGGAGGCCATCAGCCTGCCGTTCTCTGCCGAGCTGGTCACCACCCAGCAGAAGGGTGAGATCACACACTTCTACAGTGGCAGCGAGGAAAGCAAGAACGGTACCCACACGAAGTCCGGACATGAATACTGGCTGCGCAGACTGCAGGACGAGAGCACGATGACGCTGCAGACGGGCGAGACAAATGTCCTGACTGCCATCTTCAACTATCCCTCGACGACCGACGGATCGACCCCGTTTGCAAAGAACGGCGACTACGCGGTGACCAACACCTTCCTCTGGGACTACTACTACAAGGGTGTCAGCGGTGGTCACAACCAGGAGGACAGGAACAGCGACAAATACTTGGAGTACTACAGCGAGCCGCGTTACTACAACCCGTACCCGTTGCTGACCAACGGCACGGCTTATCTGCTCGGACTGCCCGGCACCACCTTCTACGAGTTCGACCTCAGCGGCGGTTGGGAGGCACGCACCACCAACACCACGAAGCCCAAGAAGCTGGATCCGCAGATCATCACGTTTGCCTCTGTGCCCGGATGCACCATCCGTGTCAGCGACGATGAGATGGCGGGCAGCAGCGCCACGTACAACAGCAAGTCCTACACGTTCAAGCCTAACTACCTGAACAGCCCGGGCCTGGCGGAAAACCACCACGCCTTCCTGCTCAACAGCAACGGCAACATCTATGTGGAGGACAACGCCTCGACCTCGGCCAACGTCCAGGCCTTCCGGCCCTACTTCACGGCTGCAGCTCCTGCACCTGCTCCGGCGCCTGGTGATGCCCGTGAGATTACGCGCAGCATCGTCTTCTCAAGCAATGAGACCAATGAGCTCAATGGGGCCCATGAGGGTCATGAGGCTAATGAGACGGGCACCCTCACCGCCCATGCCGGCAAGCACAAGATTATCGTCACCTCGACGCTGAAGTTCACCACCGATGTGCGCATCGTGAATACCGCCGGCCAGACGATGACGACCTTCGCCATCAAGCCGGGCGAGACCATCGAGACCCGCATCCACAATGCCGGTGTCTTCATCGTCCAGGACGAGGATGGCCGATTCATCAAGAAGCTCGCTGTAGAGTAACGGTAATCTCACACACGTCTATTCTTCTTTCGACCACGAATTCTACACGCTCGGCTCTGCCGCCAATAAGCGAAATACAGCGAAAAATCCATGCGCAGCCGCTCCCCTCCCTTTAGGGGAGGGGAGCGCCATGCGGCTTGTCTTTCTGCGTTAGCCGCTCCATGCCATGCGGCTTGTCGTGGTAAAAAAAAGACTGCATATATAGCAAAAAGAACAAAAAAGGGTGCCCCTCGTGCCCCTTTTTAGGTTAACGCTCAGATTTACAAACAGTTAACAGGGGCACGGTATGGCAAAAAGTGTGCCCCTGCCGTGCCCCTGGGTGCCCCTGAGATTTAACCCTGTCTCAGCTTGAGGTAATAGCCCCTGATGCCGTTGTTCTTCAGCCGCTTCCAGTGCAGCCTCTTCATGGCCTCGCCAAGATTTGTCAGGTTAGGCACATCACTGGCTTTCAAGTGGTTACTAAGCTCATTCTGTATGGCGGTGGTAGTCCAGAAGAACTCCTTCCGATGCTCCTTCGCGGGCTCGAAGAACTGCGAGAGCACCTGCTCGGGAGCCGACACATCCTGGAATTGGCTGTTGTGCTGCTGTATCTCGCGCTCGTCCTCATCGGTGAACCAGTAGATGCAGTCGGGGTCGTTCAGCTCGGTCACGGCCTGTGCGAACATCTGCTTGTAGGGTATCGTCCCCGACATATCGACGTAGTCCGTCACCTCGATGCAGAGGTATCGGCGGGTGCCGTCGCCCGAAGGCAGGGGTGTGAGGTCGTTGGTGGTGGCGATGAACGAGCAGAGGCGCGGCGTCATGGTGTAGTGCTCGCTGCGCATCTTGCGCACCTGCACGTCTTTCTCTGTGAGCAACCGTTTGACCTTCGCCTGTTCGCGCGGTGTCTTCGAGTCGTACTCGTCGATGTTGACGAGCCACATGCGGCCCAGTACACGCTCCGCCTGCTCGGCATTGTTCATCTTGATGTCCTTCATGTAGTACTCGCGCATCGACGGCGGCAGGATGTGGTTGCAGAACTGCGTCTTCAGGTAGCCCTGCTCGCCGATGAGCAGCGGCACCATCGAGTTGCCGTAGTCGGGGTTCAGGTCCAGCGCCTGTGCCACCATCGCCAGGAACCAGCGGTGGAAATACGCTGGCCAGCGGGCGTAGTCGGTAGGCAGACGGCGGGCATAGTCCTCGATGTAGTTTGCCTTGCGGTCCCAGGTGCCACAGCCGGCGAGGAACTCGTGGATGGGGTTATAGTCCGCGACGTGCGCCGACTCGACATAGGTACGTATGTCGCTCATCCAGCTCTCGCCGCCCTCTTTCATCTCCTCGACGACGATGCTCTTCAGCTCGCGGTCGGTGAGCGGCCGCCACTGCTTGAAGCGCAGGTCGTTAGGACGGAACTCCGTCATCTGCTTGACGGTGTTGAAGCGTAGTTCATAGCGCCGCGAGAGGAAGTCCTCGATACTGCGCATGATACGCTCCTTCTCGTTCATCTGCGACACAGGGCGTCCGTTGTAGGGTTTCTTGTAGGCGTTGCGGAAAATCTTGCGTATGAGGTCGGTGCCTAAGGGCCTGAAACGGGCTGCCCATGAGGCACGCACCACACAGCCCTCCTCCTGCAGACAGGCCTTGTTGCAGTAGTCGGCGAGCGTCTGCAGGCACTTCTCGGCCTTGTCGCCGGCCTCGTCGATGGCTTTCGACAGACAGGTATGGAACTCCATCTCGATGCGCTCGCGGGCGGCATCGTCAGGATACCAGACGACGGTGCCGCGGTCATCGACCTCGGTGCCCTCGTAGGCCGCCAACGGGTTGCGGGCCTCGCGCACCACAGGCATCGGCAGCGCCTCGGGGTTATAGTACAGCTGCGGGTCGTAGCTCAGACGACAGCCACGGGTCAGCGTCTGCTCGTCAGCCAGCAGGTCGCACATCGCCAACGAGGTATAGAGGCGTGCCGCACTCTCATGGGCGTCGCGCAGGAAGCCGAGGAACTCGTTGGGGTCCGACGGCCTCAGGTTCTTGCAGTAGCAGCGTACGACGACCTTCAGCGTGACACCGCTGACACCGGCAAAGGCAAGCACGGTATAAGGTATCTGACTGACGCGCCGCCGCAGCTCGTCTATCTGGCGGGTGCCCTGCGGACAGGGAATGTTCAGCATCATCAGACCGGTGAGCGCTGCGGGCTTGCCGAGGCTCCTCTGCCCGAAGGTGGCGCTGAACACCAAGTAAGGCAGCCGGTCGGCGTCTTTCAGCGCGTAGTGCGGCGCCCCCTGCTGCATGGCTAACCGCGACTGCAGGGCGATGGCGGCTATCGTGTCTGCCACTTCCTTGGTCTTCGGCGAGCGCATACGCTCAACGATGGTGTCTAACTCCACTGATATCGGGGTGCCGAACAGCCCCGACGATGTCTTGATCTTTGTTATTTTCATATCCTCCTGTATATGTTGCAAAGATACGAAATTATTCGTAAGTATGGTGCTGAACCTGCGTTAAAAATCGTTAGAAGGGGACGGAGAGACGGTACAAAGGGGGGAAAAGGAACGTTCCAGACAGGGGAAAAGCGGGTTTCCAGCGGGGGCAAAGCGGTACTTTCCAACCGTTTGCGTAGGCGCAAAAGACCGTTCGCGTAGGCGCAAACGACCGTTTGCGTAGGCGCAAAAGGTACGACCGTCATTTTTCCAGGGGCACCACAGGGGCACGGTAGGGGCACAGTTTTTGCCCAACAGTGCCCCTGCTAACTATCTGTTTAACAACTTATTAACTCAGAAAGGGGCACGAGGGGCACAGTTTTTTTGTTTTATATCTCAGTGTAGTGTACTGAATAAGTTGACAAAATTTGAGTTCAACTTATGGGTAGAAATGTAAAGAAATCGAAAGAAGAAAGTTTAGAGATCCTACGTGAGTATCTTACCACTTATCAATCAAAACGGTCCATATGTATAAAATATGGATTAGATCATAACTGGATTTCACGTAATTTGATTAAATTTGCAGTCGGAGACAAGAAAGACGGACTTCCAATGAAGAAATTACCCGGTAATGTGGATTTTGAGAAGAACTATCATGACAGCAATCGTGACGACCTTCTGCGTCGTATCCGCGAGTTGGAGATAGAGCTTCGAAAGACGGAAATGGCTCGTGATGCCTATGACGAGATGATCCGTCTTGCCGAGCAGTACTACAATCTTCCAATAAGAAAAAAATCCGGTGCCAAGTAGTTGAGAGCTTGTCGCAGAAGGACCGTCTTGGTGGCCACTATACCAAGACGGCTCTCTGTGAACTACTTGGCATCAGCCGCAACGGTTATTACAAGCATGAGGAGAGTGAGGCTGAGTTTGGAATCCTGGTGACGAGCATCGTGATGTACTGCCGCTGGTTACGGGCGGAGGATCGGTTGCCAAAGGGCGGCTGCCGTGAGTTGCTTACCCTTTGCAAGGAATACTTCGGCGACAAGTTCAAGATTGGACGTGACCGCTTCTACGACGTGCTGCGCGCTAACGGTCTGATGCTGCGCCAGAAGCAGTACCGCCCCCGTACGACAGACTCTCGCCACCACTTCCATATCTATGAGGACCTGCTGAATACCACGCCAAAATTCGTGGCGAAGGCCTGTGGAGAGATGATGGTTGCCGACATCACTTACGTCCGCTACCGCGACGGATTCCTCTACCTGTCGCTGCTGACGGACTGCTGCAGCCGCTATATCATCGGCTGGTGCCTGAGTCTGACGCTGGAGACGGAGGGACCGCTTGAGGCGCTCCAGATGGGGCTGGCCTTCTACCGGAGCCACCGCATCAGCATCAAGTTGCTCATCCACCACTCCGACAGGGGAATCCAGTATGCGTCATTCAGGTACACAGACCTGCTGAAGGCCAATAAGATACGTATTAGCATGACACAATGCGGAGACCCGCTGCACAACGCGTTGGCTGAGCGTATGAACAACACGGTGAAGAACTCCTGGCCGTATGCCTACGAGGATATGGGATTCGAGCAGGCACAGAAAGCTGTGGCCAACGCCATTATGATGTACAACACGGCCCGTCCACACAGTGCCT
>CAMHNI010000042.1 GCA_946186505.1 uncultured Prevotellaceae bacterium
CTATCGTATAATTCAACTTTCGCAAGCTCCGCTTGCCTTGTAGATAAAGGGAGATTCTTCCTATATCTTCTTAACATGCGAAACTTGAATTATCCTATATCAATAAAAACTCGGAAAAAGCGATTTCCGTCAAAAATCGTTTGCCATGTCGTAAATATATTGTACCTTTGCACGCGTAAATTAACTAATAACATACAATGATTAGGAAAACAACACTTTTGATTGCCACGCTGTTCGCCGTAATGGTACAGACGGCCGTGGCACAGCTGTCAATGAAGGGCAGCGGCACTGAGGCCGACCCCTACATCCTGGCCAGCGCCAGCGACTGGTACTACATGAACTTCAGTAACAAGAACGGCGACTCGTTCGCCGGCAAGTTCATCCGCATGACAGCCGACATCAACGTCAACAGTGTCTCCGTGGGCACCGAGGACACGCCCTTCAGCGGCACCATCGACGGCGGCGGACACACCCTGACCTACAACGCCGGCACGTTCACCGACGGCAACGTCACGCCCGCCGACAAACGCTGCGCCCCCTTCCTCTACGTCAGCGGCG
The DNA here is from genome assembly GCA_946186505.1 of uncultured Prevotellaceae bacterium. Classification (GTDB taxonomy): domain Bacteria; phylum Bacteroidota; class Bacteroidia; order Bacteroidales; family Bacteroidaceae; genus Prevotella. Next base: position 559 of record CAMHNI010000042.1, read on the forward strand.
CCAACATCAGCCACCTGCGCACCACCGGACGCATAGCCACCTCGAAGCAGTACGCCGGAGGCGTCATCTCGATGGTGCAGGGACCCGGCGTCACCACCCTTACGGACGTGCAGAGCGACATGTACATCACGGGCTGCAGCGTCGAGAACGCCGCCCACGGCGGACTCGTCGGCGCCGTCAACGCCGGCGGCCTCACCATCGAGCGCGGCGTCTTCCAGGGCTTCTTCGACGCCGAAAACAGCGGCGGTCTCGTCGGCTGGTCGAACGTCGACGTCACCATCCGGGGCAGCATGGTATCGCCAGAGGAAGGCATGTTCGTCAACGGCGCTGCCACCTTCGCACGCATGGCCGGCGGGACGAAGCTCACCGTCACCGACAGCTACTTCACACGCGCACTCGAGCAGGGCGGACATTCGCCCTACGGCGAGGGCGTCTTCAACCGCATCGCCCTGCCCGAGGGATGCACCTACGAGATGGTCAGCGAGCCCTCGCTGCAGTACGGCGGCGTCAGCTACTGGAAAAGCGGCGCACAGGTGCGGCTGACAGCACCCGCCGACGCCAGCTTCGACCACTGGGACACCGGCATCGCCAACCGCTGCTACGTCAGCGACCCCTGGACGCGCGACGGCGTACACACGCTGCGCGACATCGTCGGGCTGCCCGTCATCAACATCGCCACCGCGATGCCCGAGGCACGGCTGGAGCGAACCATGGACGGCACATGCTACCGCTACCTGACCCGAAACGACTACCACCTCTACCTCAGCGACGAGGAGTGCGCCCGCCAGGGCTATGAGTTCGAGGGCTCGGACCTCAGCAGCTACCTCATACGCCGCGTCGGCGGCAGCACATGCTACATCACCGTCGTCACAGGCTGGGAAGAGGGAAAGATTCCCACCGACGGACTGCAGATTCACAACGACCTCTCGGGCGTGTTCCACGACTACACCCTGCTCGCCGCCATCGCCCCCCACGCCTTCCAGGGCTGCACGGGGCTGAAGACCGTCTACTTCAAGGACTCCGACGCCAACAACTACAACGCACAGGCGCCCTTCTCGTTCAAGATCGGCGAGATGGCCTTCGCCGACTGCCCCAACCTCAGCGAGGTCAAGATGATGCAGTACACCACCGAGGGCGACAACGAGTGGCGCATGATTGAGCCCGCACAGGTGACCGAGGTGGCACAGAACGCCTTCACCGGATCGCCCGGCTACCACGTCAGCTGCCACCGCGACGTCTACCAGAGCTTCCTCGACAGCGAGACCTGGCGCCCCGTCTGGAACCGCATCGTCGTCTACGACGCCACCGTCGAGGACTTCAACATCGACGGCGTGCGCTACCACCAGTACCGCAACAAGAACGAGACCAGCGTGCTGACCAACCAGAACAAGGACCAGATGATGGACAACCACGTGCGCATCTGGGCTGCCGACTACCAGGAGTTCAACCCCGCCGACCTGCTCAACGCCTTCGACGAGAGCCAGAACATCTACTACACATCAGTCGTCGGTCTCGACGACAGCTACCTCAAGAGTCACGACGGACACGTCTCGATACTCAACGACCTGGGCACCTACCACAACTACAAGACCATCTGCCTGACACGCTCGGCCATGGCCGGCAACGAGAACCTGCGGAGCATCGACTTCCGACAGGTGAACGGCGACCAGACCTCGCGCTCGGACCTGAAGATGGTCATACAGAACGGCGCCTTCAAGGGCTGCAAGAACCTCCGCGAGCTGCGCATGTACTACTTCTGCGAGGACGGCGACGACCACTGGGAGACACTCGGGCCGAAGGACGTCATTCCCGGCGACAACATCTTCGGCATGCCGTCACCGGAGGAGTTTGACGCCATGACCGAGGAGCAGCGCCAAAACTTCGTCAGCCCCATCCCCGAGGGCTTTAAGATTCTGGTATCTACCAGCCGCATGACCGAGTTTATGCTCGACCCCAACTGGAGCAACTACCTCGGCTACATCGAGCCCGTGGAGTTTGAGCCGACCGACCAGAAGGACGACTTCACCATGAGCAAGCAGCCCGGCATTACCTACGGCTACATGGCCAACCCCGGCGGCGTGCTCGAGACGTCGCAGACCGTCAGTCAGGACGTGTCGTGGTGGACGGCCGTGCGCATCGCCTACGAGATAGCCAAGGAGATTCTTACCTATGGACTGACGACATACACTGAGCCAGTAGTAGCAGGTGCTGAAAACAATGTGTTAACCAACGCTGAAATCCTAACACTCAGAGGCCTTACAAGTCAAATTGCGAACGACACAGAGACAGAGACCATCTTCGAATTGGTAGAAAAATCCCCCATACGGACCAAACTCCAACAGCTTATTGAACAACAATTGACATACCTTGAGGCTGACCATGTTTGGGAAACAAGTTTTGCTGGTTTTACCACATGGGGACTAATAAATGAAGAAGGAGCTTGGATAGGAAATCTTGCTTCTTTTGAGAAGATAATAAGCAAATTCGGAGAGTCTGGCCCTCTAAATTTCAAAATGGCTCTAAAAAGAGTAATCAATCATGTTTTGGAACAAAACGTATATATCCCCAGTCATCTAGTCGATAAACTTCTCACCAAGGGTGGAGCTGCCGCTCTATCGTTTGCCGCCTCCCATGCAGCCGGCTATATGGCCTCAAAATACTGGGGCTCGGGCAACTACAACTACGAGCTAATGAAGAAGGGCATGCGGGAAAACATCCTGTCGAACATCCACCAGGTGGGTATCGTCGGCGGCGGCTATGTATATACTGTGCCGACAAAAAATCTCGCGTACCATACTTATATTAAGAAGGTGGACGACGACGTCACCCGCGCCGTCATCTACGCAGGCACCGACAAAGGTCAGGGCGGCAACGCCAACACCGTGACCACGGCCATCGACAAGCGCGCCTTCCGCGACCACAAGCAGCTGACCCACGTCTCGTTCTTCGAGAACAACGTCACCACCAACGAGGCCGTGCCCATGGTGCTCGCCATCCCTGACTCGGCCTTCGTCGGCTGCGACAACCTCACCGAGCTGCGCCTGCTGCTCGAGACCGACGGCCACGGCACGCAGGCCATGGGCCCGGAGAGCTTCATCCTCGGTGGCGACAGCATCTTTGCCGGACTCTCGCCCGAAAAGTTCCACATCGTCATCGACCCCTCGCGCAAGCAGGACTTCCTCGATAATGAGTCGTGGAAACCACTGGAGAAGTACTTCGTCTACGAGACCGCCCAGCCAAAGGACGAATACAACGAGTATGGCGGTAAGTACGCCTACGCTTACGAGAACGGCTCGGTGCAGAAGGTACACAAGGTGCTGGGCCACAAAATAGAGCACACCGTCGTAACCGGTCCGACCACCGAGAGCGGCGAGTACCTGCTCGCGAAGCACCAGGGCGCACTGAAGCTCTGCAACGACATCGGTGAGTACAACAACTACCAGCTCGACGCCGTCAAGGCCGGAGCCTTCAAGGGCTGCGACGACCTGCGCGTGGTCTACTTCACCGACCTCTATGGTTCGGGAGCCTTCGGCGACAGCTACACCGGCCTCGACGTGACGCTCGAGGACTCCTGCTTCGCCCACTGTAAGAACCTGGCCGACGTGGACCTGCTCTACATGGTCACCGACGGCGACAACCGCATTGACCCCATCACCCCGCAGCAGCTGAAGCTGGGCAAGGGCGTGCTCGACGGCACGACGGCCCGACTGAAGATGATGCCCCAGCAGGTGGCTTGGTTTGAGGCCGACACGACGTGGAACAAGCTGCGCGACCGCTTCATGCCCTGCGTCATCAAGCCCGGCGACGAGGGCGTCAGGGAGGCGCTGAAGAAGATGGCCTACTACGACATGGCCGCCACCGGCTACGACCCCGACTACTGGACCGACTACATCGACCTGGCCCGCATTGCCGGCGCCGGCTTCTCGTGGCTCGATGGCAAGTTCACCGAGTATAAGGACGACATCCTCTCGTTCGCCGACTTCAAGTACTTCGAGAGTGTCGGCCTCAGCTACGTCGGCAATGACTGGTTCCGTGGCTGCGCCAAGATGAGCAACATCACGCTGCCGGAAACCATCAAGAGCATCGGCGAGAATGCCTTCGACGGCTGCGGCAAGCTCCAGGAGATTGTGCTGCCCGCCACGGTGAATACCATCTGCAACCGGGCCTTCACCAACTGCTCGCTACTGAAGACCATCGTCGTGCGCAGCGAGCGCCCGGCACTCATCGGCGACGATGCCTTCACCAAGAACGACGGACTGCGCATCTACGTACCCGCAGCCAAGGTCGATGACTACAAAAGGGCCTGGGCCGACTACGCCCAGTACATCGTGGCCGACAACGGCGAGCACACCAAGAAGGTGGTTACCCTCAGCAAGTCAGGCACGCTGGCCGAGGAACTGGGCCTCTACTGGGAGTGGAGCTACAGCGGAATGATTGCCGGCGACGAGCCCCGCTACCTGCACGGCAACTACTCGCGATACGACTCGCTGACCGTCAACGGACCGCTGAACGACCTCGACCTGGCCACGCTGCGCTATCTGGCCGGTGCCGACAGCTACAGCCGAGGCGGCGGTGCCGCCACCGACGGCCGACTGCGCTTCCTGAACCTCTACGGTGCCAGCATCGTGAAGGACTCGGAGAGCAAGGCCCACTACGTCAACCACAGCTCAGGCATGGACGTTGACTGGCGCGACATCAAGGCCGACAACGTGCTGCCGCGCTACCTCTTCAGCAACTGCACGGCGCTGGAGTCAGTTGTCCTGCCCCGCAGCATCAAGAGCATGGACGGCTTCATCTTCGAGGGCTGCAGCGCCCTGAAGCGTGTCTGCATCACGGGCAGCATCGATAACTACAATGTCGCCGACTACAACTACTTCCTCAAGGGCATACTCAGCTATCCGCTCGAAGAACTGGTGTTCTACACCGACCAGCCGGCCGTAAGCACCAATGGCGACCCGTGGGGGCAGGCTATTGGCATAGTCTTTACCAAGCAGTCGCAATATGCAGACTATCAGAACCAGCCATACCTGACCAGGCAGGCGCAGAACATTGTGGCGCCGTTTAAGGAAGATGCTGTAATGGATCTTATGTTCCAGAAAGGACTGTTCTTCCCAGGCGAATACTTGCAGCGAGAGAACGTGGAGGGCCTCTTCAACTACGACACCAGCATGAGGGACTTCGATGACTTCGCCCGCTTTGCCAACGTGAAGGAACTCGACCAGACGTTCTTCGACGCATGGATTAACAGCATCACGCTTCCAATGAGCATCGAGAAAATCGGCACCAACGCCTTCGTGGGCTGCAACTGGCTGGATACCATCCGCATCAACTGCGACTCAGTGCCCGAACTGGGCAACGATGCCTTCCGTAATCTGCCCGCCGACTTCCGGATTCTCGTGCCGAAGACGCTCTGCAAGCTCTACCGCACGAAGTGGCCGCAGTATGCCGACCACATCAACCCCGACAACACGCTCAACTCTGGCGATGATATTATTACGGTCGAATTGACGGAGCCCAACACGCTGGCTGCCAAGCTTGGTCTGACGGTAACAACGGATAGCAAGAGTTCTGTATGGGCACACGACTATCAGTACGTCACGGGCATACGCGGCGACTACAGCAACGTGCACAGGCTGAAGGTGGTAGGTCCCATCTCGGGTCAAGACCTGAGCGTGCTGCGATACCTCGCCGGATTCTGCGCCTGGGCCAACACACGCAACTATGCCGGATCGCTGGAGTACATCGACCTCTACGACGCGCAGCTGAAGGCGTCCGACTTCGCCGTGGCCTCCGACATGTTCTGGAAGACGACGCGCGTGGTGAAGGTGGATGACGACGACGTGCTGCCGGCATACGCCTTCCTGCAGGCCTACAACCTGAAGACCCTTATCCTGCCGCGCACCTGTAAGGAGGTAAGAAGCCGAGCCCTGCAGCAGTGCGAGGCCCTGGAGGTGCTCGTCGTAGGCGACAAGACCACCGACTTCAACTGGAGCGCACTCGACGACGACGCCATGCTCAGCCGCATGTACCTGCTCTGCGAGAAGAAGCCGGAGATTGACATGGACAGCTGGGCCTGGCGCAACCTCTGCAACAACTACCACCCGACGTTCGACGCCTTCTACGTCCGTCCGTCGCTCTATAAGCAATACCTCAGCGACCCGGCCTACACCACCGACACGTGGCAACGCACGAACAATATCTCAATGGGTGAGTTCGCCGACGACGAGGAGTCGTTCTGCGCCTTCGCATCGCACGCCGCCGCCACCGCCGACGACCTCGCAGGCGTGACGTCGGTCGACCGTTGGTTCGACAACTATACCGGCATCCGCGACCTGACGCCGCTGCGCTTCACCAGCATCACCGAGCTGACGCGCGCCACCATCGAGCCGCTGACGAAGCTCGAGAAGATTGCACTGCCCACGTGGCTCACCACCGTCGAGGACGGCACCTTCAGCCGCGCCGCCAGTCTGCTCTACGCTGACTTTACCATGAGTCAGGAGGAAGCGCTCAGCGACGACCTGCGCGACGGCGGACTCCAGCGCATTGGCCTCGACACTGAGCGCACACTGGTCTACGTGCCCGAGCAGTACGGCGAGAGCGACGAGACCAACGTCGTCGTGGCCCGCAAGGACGGCATGAAGGCCAAGGCCTTCCGACTGCAGGACGGCCACGACTACTACGTGCCCTACGCCTTCGAGACCGACCGCGTGGAGTCGACCCGGCAGATGCCCACGAAGGGCAGCCTCTGCACCTCGTGCCTGCCCTTCGACATAGCGGTGCCCGACGGCATGCGCGCCTACTATCTCGACCGCCGCGAGGGCACGGAGTTCATCTTCAAGGAGGTCAGCAAGATGGAAGCCCTGAAGCCCTACGTGCTGAAGACCACCGCCGACAACGCCTCGCTGGCTAACGACGGCACGACCACGGTACACGCCATGGGTACCAACATCTTCGGCCACCAGGTGGACATCCTCGGCTACGCCGTGCGCGGAACGTTCAAGGCCGTCAGCAACGACGACGCCCGCGACATGCACGCCTACATCCTGCAGCGCGACTTCCGCTGGTACCCCGTGCCCGAGGACGTTGACGATGCCTCTATCCTGCCCTACCGTGTCTATCTGCTCCAGCGCGGCGGATGGGACGCCCGCGGACTCGGCCTCAGGCTCGAGGACGCCGACGCCACCGCCGTCGACACGCTGCGCACCGTCGGCAGCGACGGCACCGAGCAGCGCTACGACCTGCAGGGCCGACCCGTGGACGACAACGCCCGAGGCATCATTATCAGTAACGGAAAAAAATACATCAACAAATGAATACAACAGCAAAAAAACAGTATCAGGCACCGCTCACGACCAGCATCTACGCTGAGCCGGAGCGGCTGCTGGTAGCCTCTGACGAGGTAGTCATCCCGATGGGCGACGTCGAAGTGCCCGAGGGTGGCTGGCAGCCGTCGCTCTCGAGAATAGACGAACTGCCATTCTGACCCACTACAAAAAGCCCCTGAAAAACGTCTGCTTTTCAGGGGTCATTTTTATTTCGTCTCAAAGGGTCAACACTATTTCGCCCGATGGGGTCAGCACAACTCGCCCTCGGGGGTCAAATACACGCGGCTTTTCCACTTGGGCCAAAATGTGCATTTTTGTGCAAAAATGTGCCAAATTGTGCACTGCCGACTTTTTTTTTAATGTCTGACAAAGAATGTTCTTGGGAATGTAAAAGGCTGAAAACCAGCCTTTTGAAAGCAGAGAGAACAGGATTCACTTTTTCCTAAAAGCTTTGAACCTGTTTTTCCTGCGGAGAGAACAGGATTCACTTTTTCCTAAAAGCTTTGAACCTGTTTTTCCTGCGGAGAGAACAGGATTCGAACCTGCGAGCCGGTTTTGCCGGCTACACGCTTTCCAGGCGTGCCTCTTCAACCACTCGAGCACCTCTCCTTGCGTTAAGCGAGTGCAAAATTATTGCTTTTCTTCGAAATATTGCAATTTACAGAAATATTTTATAGTTTTTTAAATACGCGATCCACGTTGGCGTTGGTATGCTGGGCTATTTCGACCTCACTGACACCGTAACTTTCTGCAAGTTTGTGTAACACATGGCGGGTAAATGCCGGTTCGTTACGCTTGCCACGCATGGGGACAGGTGCCATATAGGGAGCATCAGTCTCGAGGACGATACGGTCCAACGGCACAGTGTTAGGCAGCACCTCGGGCAGATGCGACTTCTTGAATGTCAACACACCGCCTATGCCCAGCATGAAACGGTCGAACTGTAGCAGTTCGCGAGCTTCCTGCTCGTTGCCGGTAAAACAGTGGAACACACCGCCTGGCAATGTTTGCGCGTACCTTTTCAATATACCTACCATTTCGTTCTGTGCTTTGCGACAATGTATCATCAGTGGCAGCTGTGTTTCCACCGACCAGCGCACTTGTTCCTCGAAAGCCTCCGCCTGTTCGTGTTCAAACTCCCGGCTCCAATAGTAGTCGAGGCCAACCTCGCCGATGGCAAGAATTGGTTGATGGTGGAGAGAGGAGAGTGGAGGGAGCAGTGTTTTGATGGCAGCAAGTTGTTCTTGCCAGTCGGCACGAACTTCCTCGGGATGCAGGCCCACCATCGGGTAGAGGTAGTTGGGGTGTTTCTGACAGAGCGTCAGAATACGTCTGGAAGTGGCAAGGTCGATGGCGGGAACGAAAATCTTTTCCACCCCGGCCTCACGTGCCCGTTCAATCACGGCATCACGGTCTTCGTCAAACTCCTCGCCATCGATGTGGCAATGCGTGTCTATAATCATAACCTTTAACCTTCACTTCTTCCTTTTCATCATCTCGTCGGTATAGTCAAGCAATATCTGCTTGCGTTCGTCACTGACCTTGACGTTGGCAAGGAATTTACGGCACTCGTCGAAATAGTAGTTGATTTTCTGTTCGCAGAGCTGGCGGATGCCAATCTGGTCGTACAGGGCCGTAACGGCACGGACCTTCTCATCGCGGTTGAACTCTTTTGCCGTCAGCCACACCATCAGTTCCTGCCGCTGTTCGGGGGTGGCACGATTGACGGCATTGATGAGCATATAGGTTTTCTTGTTAGATGTGATGTCGCCGCCGATGGCCTTTCCAAACACGGCAGGGTCGCCATAGACATCAAGTAAGTCATCCTGTAGTTGGAAGGCCAGCCCGAGTTGTTCGCCGAACTTGTAGAGGTTGGTAATGTCTTCCTCGTCGGCATCGGCCAAGATGGCACCGGTTTTCACGGCGCATGCCAACAAGACGCTGGTTTTGAGCCGTATCATCTCGATATACTCCTGTTCGGTGACGTCGTTACGTGTCTCGAAGCTCATGTCGTACTCCTGTCCCTCGCCAATCTCGAGGGCCGTCTGAGTGAACACGTCGAGCACAGCTTGCAGGTGGCGTTGATCACACTGCTGCATGCGCTGATAAGCCAATACCAGCATGGAGTCGCCGCTAAGTATGGCCTTGTTGGCATCCCACCGTTTGTGTACTGTCTCATGGCCGCGCCGCAGGTCGGCGTTGTCCATCAGGTCATCGTGCAGTAGGGTGTAGTTGTGGTAGGTTTCCAGTCCTACAGCAGGCATGAGTATGCTTTCCGGGTCGTCCTTGTACAGGTTGTAAGCCAATAACATCAGTACCGGGCGTATGCGCTTGCCGCCCAGAGACAGAACATACTTGATGGGTTCATACAGTGACGACGGACGTCGGTCATAGGGCAGACGGTCAATAAACTGGTTGACAATCTTCAGGATGTCGTTGGAATTATACATAAGGTTATAATTTAAAAACAATGGGAATGCAGACTTGGGTGCGACAGGGTTTGGCGTTCTGCTTGCCGGCTGTCCAGCGGGGCATCATGCCCAGCACTCTTAGCGCCTCGCGGTCAAGGCTGGGATCGACGGGTGTCACCACTTCGATGTTGCTAATGCTGCCGTCAATGTTGACAATGAACTGAGCCATCACCTTTCCCTGCACCTTGCGCTGCTGGGCCGTGACAGGATAGCGCAGGTTCTTTGTCAGCCACTTCATGAACTCCGTGGCTCCACCAGGAAACTCCGGAAGCTCCTCAACCACGCGGAAGTTCAGCGGGTTGTTCTCCATGTCAACTGCGGTGGGCTGTTCGGGATTCTCCACCTCGTCCACGGTTTTCAGTTCCATGTCATTCTCTGGCGGAGCTATCTCATCCTTCAGTTCCACCTCCGGTTCATCTTCCACCACGTTGAACTCGTCGGCAGACTGTGGACGCTCAATCACCTGCTCCTTGATGAGCGGGATGCGTTCTTCCTCTTTCAAAGCTTCCAGGTCGATTTCCTTGACGATGTTCTCTAAAGCATCCAGGTCATATTCGTCACCGTCAGATGTCCAGTCGTACTCTAAGCAGACGAAAAGCAGAGTCAGCACAAGAATAACCCCGAGGAGGAATCCTTGTACACGCTTGCCGTCCAAATCGGCTTTCGAACTCTTCTTGATTTCCATAATAAAATGCGCCTTGATGCGTTATAAAACCGTTAGGCGGTGCAAAATTACTAATTTATTAAGAATTAAGAATTAAGAATTAAGAATTATTTCGTATCTTTGTGCCCAAATTGAACATATTTAGATGAAGAGAGCCGTTTTTACCATCTTTCTGACCCTTTCTGTGCTTTTGGCCGAGGCACAGGAGAGCCGGACTGTATATAATTTCCTGCGGTTGCCAGTCAGTGCCCATGTAGCTGCACTTGGCGGCGACAACTCTACCATTGCAGAGAACGATGCCTCGCTCATTTTTCATAATCCCGCACTCATCAACAACGTAAGCGACCGTACGCTGAATCTGAACGCGATGACCTACATGGAAGGCTCGACCACCGCCAGCGCCTCTTTCATTCGTGCTGCAGGCGAACGGGGCACGTGGGGCGTCACCGGTCAGTACATGGGTTACGGTACCATGAAGGAGACAAACGTCTCGGGTGAGCAGACAGGGGAGTTTTCTGCCAAGGACATCGCTCTTGGCGGTTCCTTTGCCTATGCCTTGGGTGAACGGCTCTCGGGCGGCATTACAGCTAAGTTCGTGGCCTCCTATATTGGACAGTACAACTCGTTAGGCGCTGCCGTTGACTTGGGACTCAACTACTACGATATAGACAACGAGCTGTCGGCATCGGTCGTTGCCCGCAACCTTGGCGGACAGCTGGCGGCATACGAGGACGACTTTGAGCGCGTTCCCTTCGACCTGCAGGCGGGTATCACCAAGCGGCTCATCGGTTCCCCAATGCGCCTTTCGGCCTCACTCGTCAGACTCAACGACTGGGAGTACGGCCTTGGCCATCACATCGTCATCGGTGCCGACCTGCTGTTGTCATCACAGTTCTATGTGGCCGTCGGCTACAATGCCATGCGTGCTGCAGAAATGAAAATCAGCGAGAGCGAGGGAGAGAGCGCCCACGGTGCCGGTCTCAGTATTGGCGGCGGTCTGATGTTGGAACGCTTCAAGATTAACGTGGCTTATGCCAAGTACCATGTCTCAACCGCGTCACTCGTCGTAAACCTATCTTACGCCCTATGAAGAAAATTACTATTGCTATTGACGGCCATTCGTCGTGCGGAAAGAGCACCATGGCCAAGGATCTTGCCCGCCGTGTGGGCTACATCTATGTTGACACCGGAGCCATGTATCGCTCTGTCACCCTCTATGCCCTGCGTCACGGGCTGTTCCGTGAGGACGGCACCATCCTGGAGGAGCAGTTGCGTGAGCAGATGGCTGACATCCGCATCTCGTTCCAGCTGAACCCCGAGACGGGACGCCCCGACACCTACCTGAACGGCGAGTGTGTGGAACAGCAGATACGTTCGTTAGAAGTTTCCAACCACGTTAGCCCTATAGCAGCCATCGGTTTTGTGCGCGAGGCTATGGTTGCCCAACAGCAACAGATGGGACAGGGCGGAGGCATTGTCATGGACGGGCGCGACATCGGCACCGTCGTATTCCCCGATGCCGAACTGAAGGTGTTTGTCACCGCTTCTGCCGAGGTGCGTGCCCAGCGCCGCTACGACGAGCTGCAGCAGAAAGGCATGCCTGCCGACTATGCCGACATCCTGCACAACGTCCAGGAGCGTGATTACATCGACTCCCACCGCGAGGTGTCACCCCTGCGCCAGGCCGATGACGCTCTGCTGCTCGACAACTCCCACATGACCATCGCTGAGCAGAACGAGTGGCTGATGCAGAAGTTTGAGGAGCGGACAAAGGACCTGTAGCATGTCCTCACGGTGCTACACAGGTTTTAATATTTATTTTATATAATTTGTGCGGTTCATGGATAAATTTTGCTATCTTTGCAGTCTCAAATTAAAATAAGTATGGAAGAGTATATCGTTTCGGCGCGAAAATACCGGCCCATGTCATTCGATGCCGTGGTAGGGCAGTCGGCCCTGACCACGACACTGAAGAATGCCGTGAAGTCGGGAAAGCTGGCACATGCCTACCTGTTCTGCGGGCCGAGGGGCGTGGGGAAAACCACTTGTGCCCGTATCTTTGCCAAGGCCATCAACTGCCAGAACCCTACAAGCGAGGGGGAAGCCTGCAACGAGTGTGAGTCGTGCCAGTCGTTCAACGAACAACGCTCGCTCAACATCTTTGAGCTGGATGCCGCCTCGAACAACTCGGTAGAGCATATCAAGACGTTGATGGAGCAGACCCGCATCCCGCCGCAGTTGGGACGTTACAAGGTGTTCATAATTGACGAGGTTCATATGCTATCTACGGCAGCTTTCAACGCATTTCTGAAGACGCTCGAGGAACCGCCTGCACACGTCATATTCATCCTGGCCACAACTGAGAAGCACAAGATTCTGCCAACAATCCTGAGCCGGTGCCAGATATACGACTTCGAGCGCATGACTGTGGCCAACACCGTTGCCCATCTGAAACATGTGGCCGAGAAGGAAGGCATCGGCTATGAGGAGGAAGCCTTGGCCGTGATTGCCGAGAAGGCTGACGGCGGCATGCGCGACGCCCTGTCGATATTCGACCAGACAGCATCCTTCTGCCAGGGCAACATTACCTATCAGAAAGTGATAGAGGACCTGAACGTCCTTGATTCAGAATACTATTTCCGCATCGTTAACCATAGTTTGGAAAACAAGGTGAGCGACGTGATGGTGCTGCTGAACGATGTCATCGGCAAGGGCTTCGACGGTGGGCTGTTCATTCAGGGACTGGCTAAGCACGTCCGTAATGTGCTGATGGCCAAGGATGCCCAAACACTGCCACTACTTGAGGTGAGTCAGCAGCAGCGCGACCGATACCAGAAGCAGGCCCAGAAGTGTCCGACACCTTTCTTATATAAAGCGTTGCAGGTGATGAACCAGTGCGACATCAACTACCGGCAGTCATCTAACAAGCGTCTCTTGGTGGAGCTTACGCTGATAGAAGTGGCTCAGATTACCCAGCCGGAGGAAGGGCCTGGCAGTGGGCGTAAGCCCAGAAGACTGAAAACCCTGTTTAAGAAGTTGATGCAGCAGTCGAAGCCAACGACAGCGGCCCCGCAGGTAGCCGCGGCTCCGGCAGCCCCATCCTCAGCCTCCGTGGCTGAAAAAGTGTCTGCACAGCAGAAAGACGTGCCGTCCTCTGCTACTACAGAAGGAGCTCGTACTGCCGTCAAGGCCAGCAGCCTTGGCTTGTCGTGGAACAATCTGCGCAAGATGTCGGCAGCACCAAAGAAAATGAACATCCTGCCTGGCACGCCAGGTTTGGACACGAAGGCGAAGGTTGAGAATGCCGAGTTCTCACAGGAGGAACTGGAACTGCAGTGGATGTCGATGTGCAATCGCATGCCACAGACGCTGGTAGGCATTGCCACCCGTATGAAAAACATGAATCCAGTCATCGCCGAAATGCCGAAGGTGGAGGTGGTGGTGGGCAACGAACTGATACGGGAAGAGTTGGAAAAGATTCACGGCAGCATCGTCAACACGCTGAAGGTCTATTTGCACAACAGCAATATCACACTGGACATCCGTGTGGATGAGCATCGGGAAGAGGTAAAGATCATGACGCGACGTGAACAGTTCGAGGAACTGACCAAGACCAACCCGTCGGTGGAGAAGCTGCGAATAGCTTTCGAGCTGGAGTTGGCTTAGGTAATGTTAAGGTAATATTTTGCTATATTGAAATGGTATGAATGTAATGAGGAATTTTGTGACGGGCGTTGTGCGGGTGTGGAACCTGCCGTTCGTCAAGTATTTGGTTATCACGGTCATCGGCATTGTACTGGTGGGCTTCGTCGGTGAGAACAGCCTGCTGGCTCATTTGCGCAACAAGTACTATATCAGTTCCTTGGCTGACGAGATAGAGGTTTACAACACGCGCTATCAGAACGACATGCGTCAGATTCGCGAACTAAACCATAACCCAAAGGCCATGGAGCGCATTGCCCGTGAGCGCTACTTTATGAAGCATGAAGATGAGGACATCTTCGTATTGAGCGACGACGACCGCGAGTTCCAACCCTTAGCCAACGACGATGAAACAGCTCAGTAAGGTCCAGAACGCCGTCTTCTTGGTCGGAGGCCTCTTGATGGTGATTGGCGCAGGTGCAGGCCTGTTGCAGTGGGGATTGGCTCCCTACCTGTTTGCCCTCGGTGCCATGGGCTTCGCGTCGATGCAGATGCTGCAGCGCTATGAAGGGACAAACTTCGTCATCCGCCGCCTGCGTCGCATCATGCTCATCAGTGATGTCCTTTTCCTGGTGTCGGCGCTACTGATGTTTGCCAGCCAGGGAAATGTATTCCGGCTGAGCCATATCACCTATCTGCAATATGTCTATAACAAGTGGGTGGTGACGTTGCTTATTGCGGCGATTCTTCAGCTTTATACAACCCACCGAATCAGCCACGAACTGGAGAAAGAGGCAAAAAAACTATAAAAGATTGCGCAATTGCTTAAATTGCGCAAATTTTTTTTTGTACTTCGATATAACATCGTACATTTGCAGCGTTTATAAGCAACAACGCTATGAATAGGATTATATACGCATTGCTTGTCGTCGGTACACTTGTGTCGTGTGCCGAGGGTTATTCTGTGCAGGGGTCATCATCGGTTTCTGCGCTTGACGGCAGCAAACTCTACCTGAAAGCCATCAAGGACAACGAACTGAAAAACATCGATTCCTGTGAAGTCGTCCACGGCCAGTTCCGTTTCGCCGGACTGCTCGACACAGTTCGCATGGCCAATCTTTTTATGGATGACGAGAGCATCATGCCCGTCGTATTGGAGAAAGGTGAGATAAGCATTAAGATTGACAATGCGTCGCAAACCGTGGGCGGCACCCCGCTCAACGAAAAGCTGTACGAGTTCATAGACTTTCATAACCAGCTGGATAACCAGATGAACGAACTGGCTCACAAGCAGAGCCAGATGTTGCTTGACGGCATAGACGAGGATGTCATAAACCACCAGCTGAACGTCGAGGCGGCAGAAATAGCCCGCCGCGAAGACAGTCTGGTGACCAACTTCATTGTTGACAACTTCGACAACGTTCTGGGACCAGGTATCTTCATGATGATTACCAGCGGCTACCGTTATCCTATACTGACCCCGCAGATAGAGGACATCATGAGCAAGGCCACTGACAAGTTCAAGAACGACCCTTACGTGAAGGACTATTACCAGGTAGCCACTGAGAACCAGGCACGTCAGACCGGATTGCGTGATGTGCAGCCAGCAACTGTACCACAAGCAGAAGATCAGATGCAACCTGTGGAGCAACCTGGTTCTGAAACCATGCCACAGCCCCAACAGCAACTACAGCCTCAGGAGCCCTTAACCAACGTTCCCCAAACCGATGAGAACCCTGATTAAAGGCGGAACCCTTGTCAATGAAGGACGGACGTTCGACGGCTCCATCGTGGTTGATGGTAAGGACATCTTAATCATTACAGAAGGAAACAAACTCCCCGAGATGCCTGTCGATGAGACTATCGACGCCTCGGGTTGTTTCATTATACCAGGCATCATCGACGACCACGTACACTTCCGCGAGCCGGGGCTGACTGACAAAGCCGATATTGACAGCGAGTCGTGTGCGGCAGCAGCAGGAGGCGTCACCAGCTATTTTGACATGCCCAATACCGTGCCGCAGACCACCACCTTGGAGGCTCTGGACGAGAAATTCAGTCTGGCGGCGCAGAAGAGCCACGTGAACTACAGTTTCTTCTTCGGTGCCACCAATGACAACAGCCACCTGTTTCCCCGGCTTAACAAGACCCTTATTCCTGGCATCAAGCTATTCATGGGCTCATCTACAGGTAATATGCTGGTGGACCGTCGTGAGGCTCTCAACCTTATTTTCAAGACGGCAGGCATGCCCATCATGGCGCATTGTGAAGACACGGCCATCATACAGGAGAACATGGCCCGGGCCAGACAGCTGTTCGGCAACGACCCCGATGTGCGTCATCATCCCGAGATCCGCAGTGTAGAGGCATGCTACGAAAGTACACGTCTGGCTGTCGAACTGGCACGCGAACATCATACCCGGCTGCATGTGGCCCATCTGACGACGGCTAAGGAGCTGGAACTGTTCAGTTCGCCATTCACCAATGACGATGCACCGTTGCCTGCCATCACGGCTGAGGCTACCGTCAGCCACCTCTACTTCAGCAACCGTGACTACAGTTCGCTGGGTACTCGTATCAAGTGCAACCCTGCCATCAAGACCGAGCGTGACCGCGAGGCTCTGCAGCAGGCTGTCAACGATGGACGTATTGCCGTCATCGGCACTGACCATGCCCCCCATCTGCTGGCACAGAAGGAGGGAGGCTGTCTAAGTGCCGCCAGCGGCATGCCTATGATACAATTCTCGCTGGTCACCATGCTTGAACTGGTGGATCAGGGTGTGCTCACGCTGGAGCGTCTGGTGCAGCTGATGTGCCATAATCCGGCTCGTCTGTTTGGTGTCAGCCATCGCGGTTTCCTGCGTCCCGGCTACCGTGCCGACTTAGTGCTGGTGCGTCCCCGTCGGGCGTGGACGGTCACCAAGGACTGCATCCTGAGCAAGTGCAGGTGGAGCCCCATGGAGGGACATACTTATCTCTGGCAGGTCGAGCGTACCATCTGTAACGGACATTCTGTCTATCAGCAAGGGTGCGTTGACCGCACCTATATTGGCGAACAAATCCGCTTTGAACATTGAAGACTGACTATACCATAAGCGAAGTGGCGCCCTATGTCAACTGGATCTATTTTTTCCATGCCTGGGGGACAGCCGGAATGCCGCAACAAGACAAGCGACGGTTGCAGGCTGAGGGTGAGGAACGGTTGCGATACTTTGCTGACCGTTATAGGACGCATGCACTGTTCGAAGTGTTTGATGCACACAGCGAGGGCGATGACATTGTGTTCCCTGACTTCCGGTTGCCCTTGCTCCGCCAGCAGCAGTCAGGCAGTGAATACTTGTGCCTGTCGGACTTCGTACATCCAGCCAAGGACAAGGTCGGGCTTTTCGCCACCACGGTGGATGCCGGACTTGAGACCGACTTCGATGACGACCCCTACGAGAAGATGATGATGCAGCTGCTGGCCGACCGGCTGGCCGAGGCTACGGCGGAGCGGATGCACGAAGAGGTCCGCAAGGTGTACTGGGGATATGCCGCCGACGAGCAGCTCAGCATTGCCGACATGCAGCAGGAGCGTTTCCAGGGTATTCGTCCTGCCGTGGGCTATCCCTCGCTGCCCGATACCAGTTTGAATTTTGTCATTGACCAGATGCTTAATTTGGGGCGCATAGGCATAAGGCTAACTGAAAGCGGAGCCATGAAGCCCCATGCCAGTGTCAGCGGATTGATGCTGGCCCGTCCTGAGGCCCGCTATTTCAGTGTGGGAAAGATTGGTGAGGATCAGCTGGCTGACTATGCACACCGCAGGGGCTTGCCTGTGGAACTGATACGTAATTTCTTGGGAGGTTGCCTATGAACACACACGTTCTGATGATGCTCTTGGAGCCCGACACCTATATATGGCTGTCAGTACTGGCGATGGCCGTGCTGTCCGTGGTGGTGTTGCTGTTATGTCGCCATACTCGCCGCCGCTGGCTCCGTGGACTCGGACTAACGGTCGTGCTGGCCGGTTGGTATGTCTTGCTTTATGGCACCTTTGTTGGCGTAGGCCGTATAGAGGTTCGTCACGTGGAGTTTGCCTCAAAGGACCTGCCGACTGCTTTTGACGGCTACCGCATCGTTCAGTTCAGCGATGCTCATGTGGGGGCTTTCACGGGATGGCGCCAGAAAATCTTCAGCCGTACCATCGATAGTATCAATGCCCAGCGGGCCGACCTTATCGTTTTCACTGGTGATATGCAGAACAGGGAAGCTGCTGAGGTGAAACCCTACATCAAACTGCTGGAAAAGCTGAAAGCCCGTGACGGCATCTGCTCAGTGCTGGGCAATCACGACTATCCTGAGTATGTCGATTGCGATGAGTTCCAGAAGGCTGCCAATCTGGGAGAAACCATGAGCATACAGCAGGATCTGGGCTGGTATCTGCTGAACAACGGCTATCACCGCATACGCCGTGGCAAGGAAAACATAGTCATTGCAGGCATGGAGAACGACGGCGAGGGACGTTTCCCGCAGTTGGGCAACATCTCATACGCTCTGATAGGGCTGAAGCGCCAGTCGTTTGTCATCATGCTTGAGCATGACCCGTCATCATGGCGTAGAAAAATCCTGCCCCATTCCCATTGCCAGCTGACATTGAGCGGCCACACCCATGGCGGCCAGTTCTCGTTATTTGGGCTGTCGCCGGCCATGTTGAAATACCACGAATACGCCGGCATGTATTATATGGGCGACCGCGCCATAAATGTCTCAACCGGTGTCGGAGGCGTCGTCCCATTCCGTTTCGGTGTATCCCCCGAAATTGTTGTCATCACACTTAAGAAGAAATGAAATACCTGTATTACGTCTATCAGCTTCTGGTCGGCCTGCCCGTCCTGGTTCTCATCACCATCATTACCGCCTTCGAGATAGGCATTGGCTGTACCATAGGCAACGGCCACTTCTGGAGTTACTATCCCGGACGCTGGTGGGCCAAGGTCATACTCCGTACGCTTATGATTCCCGTCAAGGTAGAGGGACGTGAGAACTTAGAGCGAGACCAGTCCTACGTCTTCGTAGCCAACCATCAGGGTGCTTTCGACATCTTCCTCATCTACGGATTCCTCGATCGTAACTTCAAGTGGATGATGAAGCGCTCATTGGCAAACATCCCCTTCATCGGCTATTCCTGCCGCCGCAGCCACCAGATATTCGTCGATAAGCGTGGTCCCAAGAAGATCAAAGAGACCTACGACCGTGCCCGCGAGATTCTGAAGGAGGGCTACTCAGTCACCGTCTTTCCAGAGGGTGCCCGCTCCTTCACCGGCCACATGGGCATCTTCCGCAAGGGTGCCTTCGCCCTGGCCGACGAGCTGCAGCTGCCCGTCGTACCGCTGACCATCAACGGTTCGTTCGACATACTGCCCCGCCAGCGCGGCTTCAACTTCATCACCTGGCATCCGCTGCGGCTCACCATCCACCAGCCCATCTACCCCATCGGCCAGGGTCCTGAAAACGTTGATGCCACCCTGCGCCAGGCCTACGATAGCGTCATGTCTGGACTGGAGTCCCAGTATCAGGGATTCGTCGAGAATCCCGACCAGTAATAGTCATCCCCCAAATCGGACCATTTCATACATTTAGGCCGCATTTTGAGATATTCGCCGATTTTTGACACTTTCCAAAACTTTACCTACCTTTGCGCACAAAATCAAATACATATGAATTAAAAAAAGCAAACTATGTACAAAGTATCAGTCATTACGCCCTTCCACAATGTGGATATGGACATGTTCCAGAAGGCAGCCGACTCCATGCGCTGTCAGACCATCGGTTTTGACAACGTGGAGTGGATCATCGTGCTGCACAATTGCGAGTCACAGTACATCGGTCAGGTGACGGAGATGTTCCGTGCCGACGAGAACGTCATCGTGAAGGTGCTGAACAACGAGGCCCGCACGCCGTCGTCGCCCCGCAACTACGGTGTAGAACTGGCCACAGCTCCTATCATAGGCTACTTAGACGGTGACGACAGCTTCACGCCCGACTGCCTGGAGGAGGCCGTCAAGGCGATGGTAGAGACAGACGCGCAGGTGGTGTGCTTCCGTCGTGAGTACGAACTGGAGGACGAGTCGCTCTTCCCTGTCACCGAGTTGGTGGGCTGGAACCAGACGCTGGAGCGTGTGGTGGTGGAGCAGGACAACTGGGACGTGCCAAACATGTTCTACAGTTTAGGCTGTGGTATGGTGACGTCGAAACTCTTCGATCTTCAAATGCTCAGAGACAAGCAGATCACGTTCGACGAGGAGGTGTTCTTCACCGAGGATGCACTCTACTGTGCCCAGACTATCGGTCAGGCAAAGCGTGTATGCTACCTGCCCCAACTCATAGGCTACCATTACTTTATCAACGGCGGGTCGCTGGTGCAGAATGAGCGAAAGTCGGCTGCTACCCTTGTGAGCTATGCCAAGGGCTTTGCCAAGATTTTCGGTACCTTCGAGGAGTATGGTATTGAGTCGCCAGCCTTTTTCTGGGGGGTGCTGCTGGCCTACTCCAACTATATGCTGGCCTCGGCCAGCCTGCTCTCTTTGGACGACCGCCAGCAGATCAAGACCTATCTGGCTCCGTTCATCAACCGCGCCCGCCCGCTACTGCCGATGAAGGGTGTCACCGAGGAGTATGCCGAGATGGCCATGCGGATGACGCAGGACGTGATTATGAACCCCGAGGGAGGCATCAGCGACTACATCCTCTCCCTGCAGAACGGCCAGGCACAGCTGAAGTCGATACTCCGGGCCAACAAGGACACGGACTACGGCCGCCGCTACTCGTTCGACGGCATCAACACCATCAGGGGCTACCAGCACCGCGTGCCGCTGACCACCTACGAGAGCTACGAACGCCTGATACGCCTGCAGACGCAGACCGGCGAGGAGGGTATCCTTGTGAGCCGCCGCGTGGAGCGCTATATCAAGAAACGGTCGGGCAAGAAGCTGCCTGTGACACCCGAGCACATACAGCCCATGAACGATGCCTTCGCAGCCCAGCTGAAGGGCCACCACAACCTGCTGCTCTGCGCCAGCCGTCCGCTGGGCCAGGCCACCAACGACATGGCCTTTGCCGACAGCTTAGAGAGCATGCTGGTGAAGGACTACCTGACCAAGGCATACTATGCCGTAGGCCACAAGACCACACGGCTGACACCCACTATCGCGCTGCTGTTCTCAGATCAGGACAGCTTCGACGACTACGCCTTCATGCTGGAGGGCATCGCCGAGAGCGGCATCGACCAGATAGTGGCCCTCACCACCAGCGACATTCTGCGCGCCTTCCAAGTGCTGCAAGCCCGCTGGCCGGAGATGGTGGCCGAGATAGCCATGCGCGACGCTGAGCGGGCCAAAGAGCTGGAGGCCATCTTCAACGATGGTTTCGAGGGTGTCGCCTCGCGGCTCTGGCCCCGACTGGAGCGCACCGTGGCTTTCGGTGCAGGCAAGCAGCAGGAGGCTACCGCCCAGATGTGCTTCTTCACCAAGGGCACGCCCCACAACCACGGCCACTACTTCACGGCCGAGAGCATGATTGCGCAAGCTGTCGGTGACGATACCGACCACTTTAGGTTCATCTTCAAGAATGACTTCTTCGAGTTCCTGCCAGTTGATGGACAGACCGATGATCTCCCTCTGACACTTACAGAGACCCGTCCGGGAGAGAGCTATCTGGTGGTTGTCACCAACAGGGCCGGTCTCTATCGCTACAAGACCAACCATGTGCTCACCATCGTAGAGCATCAGCCGTCTGAAGGAACCATTGTGACGATAAAATAAAACCACAGATTGCACAGATAACACAGAACTAACATGAAAACGATTGTCGATTACTTTATCCAGACAGCCAGCCAATACCCTGACAGGGTTGCCGTGTGCGACTGTGAAGGCAGCTTGACCTATCAGGAGCTGGACATGCGCAGCAATGCCATTGCCCACAAGCTGGGCACGCCATACGTGCTCCTGCTGCTCCCCCGCCGCAATAATTTCCTCGTTGCCGCCTACGGTGCCATGAAAGCGGGCAGCTGCTATGTGGTGGCCAGTCCTGATTACCCGACAGACCGTATCTCGCACATCGTCAATGACAGCGAAGCTGAGATTATTGTCACCACGGAAGCCATCTGGAAGAATCGCCAGGAAGAGCTGACGCCCATGTTTCCTCCACAGACTACGGTGATACTCATTGACCAGCTCCGCTGGAACGAGGAGGACAACACCCCCGTCAACAACTGCACACCCGACAAGGAGGCCTTCGTGCTTTACACCTCGGGCACGACGGGCAAGCCTAAAGGTGTGGTACATACCATTGAAGGGTTTACTGACATCGCCAGCGTCTGGGTGGATTCGGCATTGAAACTGGGTCGCCCGGTGCACGATGGCGTGATAGCCGACTTCTGCTTCATGGCCTCTCCGCTGACCATATTCCCAGCCACCGAGACAGGCGGAACCTGCTACATAGCCAGCGAGGAGCAGCGGATGGATATGGAACGCCTGGCAGCCTTCCTCGCTGACAACCACATTGACCGTGTGTTCATGAGCGGTACGATGGGCAAGGCTATGCTTAGCCAGTATGACCTGCACTTCGAGATGCTGCTGTTGGGAGGCGAGCGGTTCCCCAGCATTGATGCCGAGCTGTTGGAGAAGAACAACGTCTATAACCTGTACGGCATGACCGAGGGGGTGCCGATGGGCATGTATCGCGTGACAGGCAACGAGACCGTGGTGCCCGTCGGCAAAACGCAGACGGCGGAAGACCTCATCTACGTGCTCGACCCACAAGGGCAGCCAGTGGCCGAAGGCCAGACGGGCGAGATATTCTTCAGCTCGCGCAAGATGGCCAAGTGCTACAAGAACCTGCCCGAGCAAACGGCAGAGCGTTTCGTTGCCGACCCGTGGCGTCCGGGCTTCCGCATGGTGCGCACGTCGGACTTGGGCTACATCGATGAGGACGGCAATCTGGTGCACTGCGGACGCGCCGACAACATGTTCAAGATTAATGGTTTCCGCGTAGAGCCGGGCGAGGTGGAGAACGTGGCACAGGCATGCCCCGGCATCACCACCTGTGCCTGCGTGAAGAAGGAACTGGCTACGGGCGATGCCCTCTGCCTGTACTTTGAGGCCACCAGCACCATCGACACCGAAGCCTTACGCGCGTTCATGGCTGCGAAGCTGGCCCACTACATGGTGCCGGAGTTCATCGTCCAGCTGGACGAACTGCCGCGCAATGCCCGAGGCAAGATTGACCGCAAAGCCATGCCAGACCCGCTGCGCGAGACGACCACACAGATGATAGCTCCGGTGAACGCTGCCGAGCGTACGCTGTTCGAGATTGTGTCGAAGCTGTTGGACACCAACCAGTTCGGTGTCACTGACAATCTCTTCGCCTTGGGCTTGACATCTATCCTTGCCATGAAGATGGCAGCCGAAGCCACGCGCAAAGGCGTGTTGGTTAAAGCCACCGACATTATCCGGCTGAAGACCATCCGCAAGGTGCTTCAGGACCAAATGACCATGATGCGATGGTTTGGCGACTATAATCCTGCACGAAAGACAGCCGTATTCACCCATGGCATCAGCATCACCTCAGATGTTCAGGAAAAACTGAAGATTCTTTCCCGTCGCTACAATGTGTTCACCGTTGAGCCAATCCATGAGCACTACCATTATATCTTCGAGAACGAGCCGATGGAGGAAGTCATCGAGTTCTACTATGCGCTGATGGAGGTCTACATGCCTGCCGATGCCCAAATCGCTGTGTTTGCCGGTTCGTCATACGGTGGAAAGTTAGCTTACCTCATGGCTAGTAAGCACTATGAAAGCACGGGACAGAAAGCCGCAGTGATTCTGGGTGACTCTTTATTGCGGATTGGTCCTATGATGGGTGCCATCTACAAGGCAGGAAAGTTGGAGGAATACCAGAAAGCTCACCATCTGCCGCCGATTGCCGAGGAGATGCGCGAGCGTATGTTCACCACCTTTGAGATAGACTTCTACGGTGAGAACATTCCTCCCTACGATGGGCAGGTCATCCTGTTGCACGCCCTGAAGAGCCAGTCGCCTATCGACAATGCTGGACTCTGGAAAGAGAAGGCTTCAAACCTGCACATCATTCCCATTGATTTCACCCATAACGAGATCTGCGTGGACAATCCTGAAACGCTGCCTTACTGGGAAGAGGGTGTTGAACTGATAGAACAATCATAATGTAAAGCAAATGGAAACTTATATTCACCGATATATTGAAACAGCAGCGAATTATCCCGACCGCGATGCCGTTGTTGATGCTGATGGTCGTTATTCCTATAGGGAAGTTGACCACGACAGTAATCTACTGGCACACCGCATCCTAGAACTCACAGGGGGAGACAACGATTTCGTTGTCATTGTGCTGCCCAAACAAGCGCTTTTCACTAAAAGTGTTCTTGCTGTTAATCGTGCAGGTTCGGCATACGTGCCGCTGAGTGCAGACTATCCTGCCGACCGTATCGATTATATTATTAAGGAATGCCAGCCTGCCGCTGTCATTACTACTCGTGGGGTTTGGAAAGAAAAGGCTAAAGACGGAGCATCGTGTGCTGACGATAAACTCATCATACTCGATGACATAGACTGGTCGGCTGACGCCGGTGAGCCAGTGAACCTAAGCACCATAGACCGTCAGGCGATGATGATCTACACCAGCGGCACGACAGGAAGGCCCAAGGGAGTCATCCACTCTTTCAGTTCGCTGACCTATATGGCATCACGCCATCAGGTGTTTGCCAAGTTGCCGTCGTATGCAACGGCCATGATAGCCGACTACACGTTTATTGCTGCCTTCAGTGATAGCTTCGGTCCCCTGACCTGCGGCGGCACGGTTCACCTGATAGACGATAGCGTGCGTGCCGACCTGAACCGTCTGAACCAATATATCACCGACAACCACATCACCCGTATGTTCATGGGCAGCCAAATGGGAGCAACCATGCTTAATATGTACGACCTGACATTGAGAATCCTGCTGGTGGGTGGTGAGAAGGCCACAGGTATCCTGCCTGGCCGTATTCGTGACGTGAAGGTGATGAACACCTACGGCATGAGTGAGTTCAGCCCTGTAGCTACCCATCAGATTGTCGACGGAGAGACAGCACCACCCATCGGTAAACCATATGCGGATGTGGAATGCTACATTCTCGACACTGACGGCCAACGCATTACGGAACCGGGACAGGTGGGTGAACTCTACGTTTCTGGACCGATGATGTCGGTGGGCTATTTCGGTATGCCTGAACTCACGGCTGAGCGATATCTGGACAATCCCTTCAAACCGGGTACGAAAATGTTCCGCACCTGCGATCGTGTATCATTGGCAGAGAATGGGGAGCTGATTCTTTGTGGACGTGCTGACAATATGTTCAAGTTGCGCGGATTCCGTATTGAGCCGGGCGAAGTGGAGAATGTGGCGATGAAGTTCCCATGCATGGGAAACTGTGCATGCATGAAGAAGATGGTGAGTGGTGAAGAGACGCTTTGTCTCTACTTTGAGGCATCAGAGTCCATTGCGACCGAGGCCTTACACAAGCATCTGGCATCGACGCTGGCTCATTATATGGTGCCCGACTTCCTTATTCAACTCGAGAAACTGCCGCGCAATGCCCGTGGCAAGATTGACCGCAAAGCCATGCCTGACCCCGACCGCAAGACCGAGCTGCTGATGATAGCCCCTGTGAGCGATGCCGAGCGGACACTCTTCAATATTGCCGCCAGTCTTCTGGGCAAAACCGAGTTTGGCGTCACTGACAATCTTTTCTCCGTAGGTATGTCGTCAATCATGGCCATGAAGATGGCTGCCGAGGCCGTGCGTCAGGGCGTGATGGTAAAGGGGGCCGACATCATCAGGCTGAAGACCATTCGCAGCGTCATTCAGGAGAACATTCAGATGGTGCGCTTCTACCGCGAATACGACCCGTCGAAGGACACGGCCATCTTCATGCAGGGCATCATGGTGGCCAGCGACACCGCGAAGAAACTCGACATGCTGGCCGAAAACTATAATGTGCTGGTGGTCGAGGCTATCCAGGAACACTACCACTACGTGTTCGAAGAGGAGCCGATGGCCGAGGTCATCGAATTGTACTATGCGCTGGCTGACTGCTACATACCCCGTGAGGCTGTGGTACGGCTGGTGGTAGGCATGTCGTTCGGCGGCAAACTTGCCTGTATGATGGCAGCCAAATGGCAGAAAGAGCGTGGTCAGCAGCCTACTGTCATCATGGGCGACACGGTGTTGGTAGGTGTCCCATCTATGGGACGTGCCATACTTAATGGTGAATTGGACAAATATATTGAAGAGAACCATTTGCCTAAGGATGTGTTCAACGAGAGTTTCAAAGATCGCATAACCATTGTTGCTCAATTAGAGAACCGAGGCTATAAGTTGCCTGCCTATAAAGGTAGGGTTATACAGGTTCATGCCCAAATAAGTACAGGTGCCTATGAGGGTGACAATCTGGCACGGTGGAGACGCATTATTCCTCAGCTCGAAGTAGTGGGCGTTAACTATCCGCACAATATTGTCTGCTGTGACTCACCGGAGACATTACCGACATGGAAGGAACTATTTAGTAAAATCAAATAAAAAACTATATCAATGAATAATCCCATAATTACAGTTATTGTACCTGTCTATAATGCAGAAAAATATGTACGCGAGACGCTTGACTCTCTGAAGTCGCAGACGATGAAGGACTTTGAAGTGCTGATGATAGATGATGGTAGCCCCGACGGCTCACCAGCTATCCTTGATGAGTATGCTCTGGGCGATGGTCGCTTTCGCGCTATCCACAAAGAGAACGGAGGTGTCAGTTCAGCCCGTAACCTCGGCCTTCGTGAGGCTAAGGGTGAATGGGTGATGTTTGTCGACTCAGACGACCAGCTCCCGTCCAACGCTCTTGAAGCCCTGTATGCTGCTACCGACGGCGAAACTGACTATGTGCTCGGCAGTGTCATTAAGTTTGGCGACGTGCCCGAAGAGTTGATACCCGTCACCGTGGAGGGCAAGAGCAGGGAGGTGCTGGCCAAGGTGCTCAACCCCGCACCGTGGGGACAGCTGTTCCGCAAGTCGGTCATCGATGCCCACCAGCTGACGTTCCTCGAAGACCTGGCCTACAGCGAGGACTCCCTGTTTGTCTATACATTCAGGCACTACATCCGCGAGCTGGCCACCATTAAGACCCCCGTCTACCGGTATCGTATTTGTGCCGACTCGGCAACCTTCTCGCCCAATATGATGAAGCGGGCTACCCACCATCTGCGCGCCGTCTATTACTTCCACAAGCTGGTCGTTGCACAGGCCGATGAGCAGGCGGCGAAGATGCTGAGCATGGTGCGAAACCACATACTGGGCTTCGCTGTCGGCGAAATGCTTCAGGCCCAGAACCGCGATGAGGTGGAGGCAGCCATGCGCCAGCAGTATGCCGACACGTTCGTCAAGGAGGGTATCAGTATGGGGACGTTCGATGACCTTGTGCAGAAGGTTAAGGCCGCGCTTTCATAACATTTGCTTGACACCCATCCCATGACGCGCAATTCCTTTCTCATCGGCAGGGCCATCCGCTCGTTCATCTTTGCATCCATCCTCACGGCGGCCATCGGCCAGCTCATCGTGGTGACCCATGCGGTCATCGTGGGCCAGTTGCTCAGCCCTCACGCTATGTCGGCTATCTCTATGTCGGCACCGGTGATGATGATTCCCACCATGATCTATCTGCTCATGGCAGCAGGAGCCACCGTCGTGGCCAGCAAGGCAGCAGGCGAGCGCAACTACCAGCGGGCAGCCGAGGTGTTCACCGTCAGCATGGCCTCTACGCTGGTGGCCGGTCTGCTCTTCAGCCTGGCTGCGTTCGTCTGGGGCGGTCAGTGGGCCGCCATGCTCTGCAGCGACACCACCCTGCTACCCTACGTAGCCGACTATCTGCCATGGGGGGCGGGACTGTCGTTTGTCACCGTCGCCTTCCAGTCGCTGTCGCTCTTCACAGGCGTTGACGGACGGCCTGAACGGGTGTCGCGCGTAATGCTGCTCTCACTGTTGCTCATTGCCGTACTTGATGTGGTGTTCATGCGCCTCTTGGGCATGGGCATACGCTCGGCGGCACTGTCCACCGCCCTGGCCGACCTCATTGCCGCCCTCTATCTGTGGGCGGGCTTCCGGCGTTCGACGGTCTATCGCCTGCGCTGGCCAGCAAGTCAGCAGAAGGCCATCCTGGCAGAGAACCTCAAGACGGGCATGCCTCAGATGATGGGGCTGCTGTTCTTGGCCGTCTTTACCGCGTTCTTGAACGGCATGGTGGTCAGCAGCTTTGGTGCCGACACGATGTTCACCTTCTCCATTGCCATCTCGCTGATCAACTTGGTGAACCTCTTCACAACGGGTGCCGAGCAGACATTCCGGGCCATTGGCGGCATGCTCTACGGACAGCGCGACTATGTCGGCATGCGCATGCTGAACAACCGGCTGGTGATGTTGCTGCTCGTTGTAGGCCTGGTCTGTATGGTGGCGGGCGAGCTGTTCACCTCTGAGCTGGCCATACTCTACGGTGCCGACAGCCCGGCGCTCATCGACAGTGCCAGCAGTGGACTGCGCATTGCAATACTGATGATTGCGCCCTTCATGCTGCAACTGTTCATGCCTGCCGTCTATATCGTGCTGGGCCACTTGCGCTTGGTGACCTTCAGCATGATGCTGTTCAACATCATCATGGCCGCCGTGCTGTTCCTGTTCTGCAAAATGGAGCGCATAGACCTTCTCTGGTGGGCATTCCCGATTGCCGCCTTCGGTGGGCTGATCGTCATGTTTGCGGCTGCCTACAGGGTTCATCTCGGCCAGCCCGGCAGTCACCCGCTGACGCTGCTGCCGTCTGACGACGGTTTCCTCGACAGGCTGTTCCTTTCGGTGGCTGCCACCAACGAGTCGTTTGTGCAGGCTACTGCCGACGTCCATCAGTTTGTGGTGCGCCAGCAGCTGCCCCATGATGTGGCATACGCGGTGGATGCATGTTCCGAGGAACTGCTGAAGAACATCGTGGAGCATGCCGGACTCTCGCCCCACCACTATGTCGATGTGTCGGTCACCCGCAGCGACACCGACCTCGTCCTCTCGCTCAAGGACGACGGACGGCCCTTCAATCCGCTCATCGTGGCGCAGGAGAACCGCCACCTGGGCCTCTCCATCGTCGGCGGCCTCTGCTCTCAGCTGGACTACAACCATCAGTTCGGACAGAACATGACCTTCCTGACGTTCTGCCTATAGCGACGAGACACGGCTTCAGTCTTTCAACGAGTAGGTGACGGTAGTCACTACGCGCAGCTTTTTAATATACGGGGTATTCTGGTCGCGGTCGTCAATCTCGAATTGGCCCTGGCCTGCAGTCTGAATCTTACCCGGTGGCGGCGGGGTGGTTAGGCCAGTGATGACGTTCTGGGATGCTGCGAGAAGAGAGTCCTTGCGGCTCACGTTGTCCGTCTTGACGGCATCGGCCAGTTCGTTGGTGAACTTCACGAGCACGTTCTTCTCACGATGGCTTTTTGCTCGCTTGCCATCAACAAAGAACTCCCACTTCGTACCGTCCAACATAAAGACCTCCCTGTCCTCTGCAGTACCAACAGCAGTCCTCCATATTGCCCTCAGCTTCTGAACCTGTTCTGGGGTAACGCTGAGCGAATAGGTATTGACATCAGGAGCCACATAATTCTTCGGGCGTTTACGCGGCACCGATTTGGTATGATTCTTTCCGGCTTTCTTTTGTTTGTGCATGGACCTATATGTGGTGTACCAGACACTTTTCGCAGCTATCTTGTAGACAAGCGCATGGGCCACAGAGTCGTAGGTCAGCGTCCACTCTGGCGAGAACGACGGCACGCACTCCACGCCGAAAGCCGCGTCCAGCGGCATCAGCAGCCTCTTCTTCTCCTGATTAAACAATGCTCTCTGCCTACTCGTATGCCGTGCCTCCGGATCGCTGTCCACACGGATAAGTCTGTCCTGTGCCCAGCCCGTCAATGCGACGAGGGCAAACATAATGGTTAGGATAATGGCTTTCTTCATCGCTTTATTAATTGCAGAACATTATTATCGGCTTTTCCAACGTCGTGGTGATGATAGTTTTCTTCTTCCCGAACTAAGTCATAGGTTTAGTCGGAGTAAACCTATGACTTAGTCCAGAATATATGTCTTACATTATTTGTCGAGCTTGAAGCTGACGGGCAGCGTAAACGTGGTTTCTATGCGTTTGCCGTTCTGTCGGCCAGGCTCCCATCGCGACATATTGCGCACCACGTGGAT
>CAMHNI010000043.1 GCA_946186505.1 uncultured Prevotellaceae bacterium
TCGTGACCTCCTGCGTGACAGGCAGGCATTCTAACCTACTGAACTAACGCACCTTGTTAGTGTTTGTTGCAATTCCGGAATTCTTGCGGTGCGTACGAGATTCGAACTCGTGACCTCCTGCGTGACAGGCAGGCATTCTAACCTACTGAACTAACGCACCATTGCAGGACTCTTTCCTTATTTGCGGGTGCAAAGGTAATAATATTTTCCGAACCCACAAAACTTTTGACCACTTTTTTTAGAAAAATATTTGCATAAGTACTGCATCGTGATATTTTTCTCCATCATAGAGCCACTCTTTCAGCTCAGAGACGTAATTATAACCGGCTTTCTCGAATAATTGTTGCGATATGACATTGTCTGTTGCAACTACGGCATAGAGTTGATGAAGGTGCAAGACATGGAGGGCATAGTCGGCCAGTTGTTGCAGTATGGCAGTGCCATAGCCCTGTCGGCGGTGCTGGCGTGCAATGACGATGCCGACCTCAGCACGGCGGTGTTTGGCATCGAAATTGGTGATGTCGGCAGTGCCAACCGTCTCCCCCACCCTGTTTTCTGCGACAAACCTGACCTGTTGGTCTGCATAGATGTCACCCTTGGCAGTAGCGATATAGTTGTGCAGCAGATAGCGTGAATAAGGCACGCTGGTTGGACCTGCGTCCCATAGTTGCTGGTCATTCTCTATGCGGTAGAGCAAGTCGAGATCTTCAGGCTCCATGGCTCGGAGCTTCACTTCTGCAGTATTCATAGATGAAGTTTCTGGCGTAACAGGTCGATTAGGGCGATGAATGCACGGAAGTAGATAGCCGCCTTGACAGGCAGTGTATAGAACAGGCTCAGGTGGTTGTAGTGCTTACGGAAGAATATCAGCATGGCCTGATAGAAGACGTGGACATAGCGGTAGTCGGTCTTACGCGTCGATTTGCCTTTGAAGTGTGTGATGGGCAGCGGCAGGTACCAGTTCTGCCAGCCGCCTTTCAGCAGACGATAACTCAGGTCTATGTCCTCGCCGTACATGAAGAAGTCTTCATCCAACAGTCCAACCTCATCGAGTGCCTTGCGTCGCAACAGGCAGAAAGCACCGCTGATAACCTCAATCTGGTTTGGCTCGTCCCAAGGCAGATGAGTCATATAGTAGCGTTTTGTGAACCCCAGCATCTTCAACGCCGAGACCCATGGTGTGGGAATAGCCCGTCGAGACTCTGGAGCGAGAGTTCCATCCTCGTTGTGCATCATCACGCCTGCACCGCCAGCCTCCGGGTGTTCATCCATGAACTTCAGGGCATCTCTTAAAGTGTGTTCACCTACTGTCGTATCAGGATTCAGCAGCAGCACGTAATCACCTTTTGACTGGCGTATGGCCTGATTGTTAGCTCGGGCAAACCCTACATTTTCGTCATTGGCAACAAACTTCACCCACGAATAGTTCTGTGGCAGCACCGCCATCGTGTCGTCCGAAGAGGCATTGTCAACAACAAACGTCTCAGTGTCAATGTCCACGATGGCTTTCTTGACGCTCTCAAGACACTGGTCCAGATAGCGTCGAACGTTGTAGCTGACGATGACGATACTTAACTTCATTCCTCAGACGTTTCTGCTATGCAGCGGTTCATGCTCGGATAAACAAATGCCAGGACTATCACCAGAATGATGGCCATGTAGCCGAAGGCCGTTTTCGCGTACATATAATATAATAAAGTGTTTACCAGAAGTGGAACCACCAGCATCAGCAGCCTGAGGATGCCCCATTTTTTCAAGGCAACGGCCTTGCGACTCAACAGGTCGGCATGCACCTTCCCGAACTTGAACAGCTTCAGAGCCAGCGGTATCAAAGCCAGTGTGAGCAGTTCCATCATGGTTGTCAGCAGGAATTCAGCCTGCTCACCGGAGCCGGCAAAACAGCCAAACTCCAGGCAACCGGTTTCAAAAAGCGCCACCGTGAGTAGTGCCAGACCAAGGAACGTCCAGAAAAGGGCGCAGAGTATATTTCTTGTCGTTTTCATTTTGCTTCAAATAGTGTGCGGTTCAGAATGGAGCGTCCCAGCGTCACCTCATCGGCGTATTCCAGCTCGTCACCGACGCTGACTCCCCGGGCAATGACTGTGATGCGCAAATCGCCAAAAGAAGCCAGCTTGCGGAACAGATAGAAGTTGGTCGTGTCGCCCTCCATCGTCGGGCTAAGTGCCAGTATGACCTCGCGCACATCCCCCTCTCCTACCCTTTCAACGAGGGACTGTATCTCCAGGTCGCTCGGTCCGATGCCGTCCATGGGTGATATGACACCGCCCAGCACGTGGTACAGCCCATGGAACTGCTGCGTGTTCTCAATAGCCATCACATCCTGGATATTCTCCACGACGCAGACGGTAGTCCGGTCACGCCTGGGGTCGCTGCAGATGGGACAAATATCCTGGTCGCTGATGTTGTGGCACACACGGCAACGCTTCACCTCGCGTCTCATCGTGGTCAGTGCCGACGCCAACAACTCGACATCAGCACTCTCCTGACGTAGTAGGTGGAGCACCAGCCGCAAGGCCGTTTTCCGGCCGATACCAGGCAGGCGTGAGAACTGCTGCACGGCCTCTTCTAACAGTCGTGAGGGATATGGCTGGTTTGAGTATGTATTCATAATCCAGCTGCAAATTTAGATAAAAAATATGAACTAACCAAAAATGCGAACCTAATTCTGCTGTTATTTGTGTATAATGACACATTCCTTTCAAAAGAGAGGCATTTTATCCAAATCAACAGACAGACCTATGCTGAAGGAAGTCCCTGTGGTCAGCGGCGAAGAATAGTAATATGACTTGGGTTTGTAGTTGAAGAGGTTGTCAACGGCCGTGTTGAGATTGATGCCGTGCCAGAGGTGGTGCTGCAGCATCAGTCGCCAGATGGTGTAGCCTTGGTCCACGTCGGTGCGGCCCGACTGCGGCTTGCCTTGGCTGCGCCCCGAGATGGCCGCGTCGATGGCATAGTAGCGCGTGAAGCGGTGGTTGTAGCCGATGCGCCACGTCATGGAGTGTGGCCTGGGCTGGTTGAACTGCGAGAAATAGACGTTGCCGGTCTCGTGCAGCCATGAGTAGTTCAGCTTCAGCGACACGCCGCAATCCCAGATGTGGCCCATGCTGAAGTCAACGCCCCAAACCGTTATGCCGTCTTCGTTCCAGTAGCGTGCGCTCTCCATGCCCTCGTAGAGTCCTCCGTCGATGGTGGTGATGCGCTTGTCGAAGATGTTGCAGTAGCCCATCAGCGTGAAGTTGTAGCGTCCGTTCAAGAACTTGCTGTTGCTGATGCGGTTCGTCCGCTCGACGGCGACGTTGAAGTTGTGGCTCTTCTCAGGCTTCAGGTCTGGGTTCCCGAGGAGCATATATCCCATGTTGCCCATGTCGAAGTGCATATACATCTCCTTCAGCGTGGGAGCACGGAAGCCACTGGCATAGTTGGCACGGAAGGTCATCCACGGCTGTTTGTACACAATGGCGAGACGCTCGGTGAACGCCTTGTTTGCTGAAGCCGAGAAGTAGTCGTAGCGGACACTGCCCACCACGTTCAGCCACTCTGTGATGTTCCAGTCGAACTGGGCGTAGCCGTCGATGTTGTTCTGTGAATGGGTGGTGCCCGTGATGAACTGATAGGTCGAGAGGTAGTCGTTCATGAAGTCGGCTCCCAGGATGAAGTTGTTCTTGCCCAACGAATGGCTGTAGATTGCATGGGCCACGTGCTGGCGGTTGCTGTAGTCGTGGTCGTGGGTGCGGGTGCCGTCAGGCGTGAAGTTAGCCTTGTCGTACTGGTCAAAGGCATACGACAGTTCCAGATGGCGGTCGTGGTCCCACACGTACCTGCCCTTCAGTCCGCCGCTGTAGCCGTTGAAGTGGTAGTCGTAGGTGTCGCGCTCACTGGTGCGGAAGAAGTAGCCGCCCCGTCCTGTCAGCGTCAGCCTTTCGGTGGCACGCCACGTCAGCCGCTCCTTCACGTTGTAGGTCTTCTGTCCGTAGAGGCGGCTGAG
This sequence comes from uncultured Prevotellaceae bacterium, assembly GCA_946186505.1. Lineage (GTDB taxonomy): Bacteria > Bacteroidota > Bacteroidia > Bacteroidales > Bacteroidaceae > Prevotella. The sequence goes on from CAMHNI010000043.1 coordinate 4,007, forward strand.
GTTGGAGTCGTCCTGCAGCACAGACTCATCGTAGGGCAAGCCTTGCGCCTTCTTCATCAGTTCGAAGGCCACCTCCTCCGACGAGTGCGCCTTAGGCAGGTTGACAGGGTCGATGCTGGTATGCTGGAAACTGGTCTGCGAGTTCCACTTCACCGTGTTGAACGAGAAGCTGCCACCGTGCCGCCATTCGTGGCCGAAGGTGTTGTAGCGTGAGTTCACGTTGGCTGTCCAAGGCTCCAGGTTCTCCCGGCTGATGATGTTTACAACGCCGCCAACGGCATTGGAACCGTAGAGAGCCGACGACGCCCCCTTCACAATCTCGATGCGCCCGACGTTGTCGAGGGTCATGCGGTTGTAGTCAATGTTGTCCATCGTCTCGCCAGCCATGCGCTCACCATCGACCAGGAAGAGGACAGCGTTGCCGCCAAAGCCGTTCATACGTAGCGACGTCTCCTGGCTCATGGCAAAGCCGAACTCCAGACCGGGGATCTCCAGCGTCAGCATATCCTGGATGTTGGTGGCGTCGGATATCTTGATGTCGTGCAGCGTTATCAGCCGCGTGACGACGGGAGCGTCCTTCAGCGTCTTGGGCGTATGGGACGCCGTCACCACCACCGGCTCCAGTTCTACGGAGTCGCGGAACGCGCTTTGTGCGGAGAGACTGACAACTGGCATGGTCAGCACCATGCCAGCAAAGAGATTATGTAATAACCGACTTCTCAATCTTCAATTCAATTCCTCGTTCCTGTAAACTGTCCTGCAAAGGGGAATGGCATCCTACCATACTTCAGGGAATACGTCACCACCACGGTCTTGTCGCTGAACAGGGCAGTAAAACCACTGACGGTATAGGCCTTGTCAGAGCCGTCGGCACCCTTTACCGTTCCTTCGTATGTATCAACACTCCCTTTGATGATATTACCTTCCTTGGTGAGAGCGATGCCCTTCACTGTGATTGAAGGGATGGTCATCATGCCCATACCTACCTCAGGAATCGTCAGGTCAACAGACACATCTGAGACTTTGGCAAAGTCGTAAGTCTTGGTCTCGTTTGACGATTCCTCGCTATCTACAATGAAAATCTCATTGCCTGTATAGGAACCCTCCACCTGAGCGGCAACGGCCACCTCGGGCTCGTCATCATCACTACCGCATGAACACACACTGAACACGAAGGCCATTGCTGCCATCGTCATTGTCATAAAACTCTTCATTCTCATAATATTATATTATTTCTTATTTCTTATTTCCTATTTCCTACCTCTTACTTCTTATTACCTCTTCCCCGTTCCCAACTGTTGCGTCGTGTAGTCATACTCTGACCCGAAGGCACTGTGCGGAATAGTGAAGACAGTGATCATCACCAGTACAGCCAGACAAACCACCCACTTGTTGTACTTCCACTTCATCGTAGCAAGAGCTGCCAGGAAGAAGAGGAAGGAGATGAGCGTCTTGTTGTCAGTCAGGTCTGTGCCGTAGGGGAATCCCGTCCACCAGGGGCCAAAGGCCGCATGCTGCACGAGAGGACCGAAGACGAAGCCGCCAACGAACAATGTCCCAACGGTAATCATCAACCAACGGCTGTATGGCTTGCGCGCCAGCACCAGCAAGAACGTATAGACGGCAAAGAGCATGGCGCCAAACATCAGCAGGATGTGGGGTATCAGAATGCCGGCAGGCACATCGTTGCGGAAGCGTATCACAACTGGCTCATCCTTCAGATAGTCCTTGCCTCCCACAGTGAGATAATACTGCAACTTCCCCGCCACGGGCTGTACGGGCAGAGCAGCCTGCCAGCCATCCTCTTTCCACTGGAAATCCACGGTGGTGTAGTCGTCTGTCGTAGGATAGCGACGGTAATGCAGCTGGGCCTCGGTATCCGACGGAACACCGTTAAGCCTGACCATCTCATCGCGCTGCACACCGCTCCTGGGCAGTTTGGCCTTATAATGCTCCCCATTAAGCTCTATGGTCATTTTCTTGGGATGGGTAGGCCCCGTCATACGCTGGTAGATACTCAGCGCCAGGGTGATGATAATGGCAAGAAGCCAGCGGAGGAAATTCTTCATTTCTTGGCAGGCATCAAGTGAACTTGGAATGTTAATGTCTCTTCACCACGAAGCACCTTCACGGGAATGGTGGTTTCAGGCTCAAGCTCTGACAAGCGCTGCATGTAGTCATCCATATTCTTGACAGGCTTGCCGTCAATCTCCTGAATAATGTCGCCGCTGCGGATGCCGGCATTATGCGCTGACTTTCCAGCCACCACGATATCGGCACGAAGACCTGGAATGCGGCTTTGTCCCATCACATCGGGCATCAGGCCCAGTGTTACCTTGAACTTGGCATGTTTCATGACGTTGGTGCTCGGCACGTTGATATAATCCAGCGTCGCTGGCGTATTGGCCAGTCGCGTAATCAGCTCCTTCGAGAAATCAAGCGTCTGCTGCATACCATCGTAGTTCAGGGTCGATGGCACATCGTCTGGAGTGTGGTATTCCATGTGTCCGCCTGTGGTGAGGAAGAGCACAGGAATGTCCTGAGCCACGAACGACGCATGGTCGCTGGGGCCATAGCCATCAGGCGTACAGGCGACGTTCAGACTGGTCTGTTCGGCCACTTCCTCGACCATCGCCTTGAATCCGCTGCTTGTCCCTGTACCCGATACGCTCAAGGCCTTGTCGCGCATGCGGCCCACCATATCGAGATTCACCATCGCCACGATGCCCTTTTTATCGGGAGGGAGATTCATGCGCCGAGCATCGTCGTGTTTCATCCACTCCAGAAATTCCTTGGAGCCTACCAGTCCCTGTTCCTCAGCCCCGAAGAAGGCGAAGACGATGGTGCGTGGCGAGCGTGCTTTCTTGAAATACCTTGCCAGCTCGAGCACCACGGCATCGCCGCTGGCATTGTCGTCGGCACCAGGATGTACGCCCAGTGTGTCAGGACGGCGTGAGCCCGAGCCTTGACCTCCCATACCCAGATGGTCGTAGTGCGAGCCGACGACGATGTACTCGTGCTTGAGTCGTTTGTCCTTGCCCGGAACGACGGCGATGATGTTGTGGGTCGTCCTCGGCACATCCTTGCCGTATGTGAAGTTCTGATAATAGCCTTTGTTCTTCTTCTCCTTGACCACACGCTTCAGTTTCAGCTGACGAAGCTTGTCGGCAATGAATTCCGAGGCGAGGGTGTCGCCGGCCGTAGCCGGGAATCGTCCACCAAGCTCCTGCGAAGCCAGGTATTCCACCGTCTGTCTCATGTCTTCCTGCTTCTGCCCGTGCATCTGCAGAACGATAGCGAAAGCCAAGCATAATATGTTTATTCTCCTCATGAACCTTGCTTTGTTTGAATTCGGGTGCAAAGGTACGGCTTTCTTTCGTTATCTCCAATCCCCATTAATGGGGATTTTCTTGCTATTCGTTCAGAGCACCGCAATGCGGACAGGTGCCTTTCTCAAAGAGCATGGCACCGCAGCGCCCACATAAATAACGGGGGCGCGGACGGCGTAGATAGCACCACAGTGCAAAAACGAGATAGGCGACGAACAGGGGATAGCCTATATAATATAAGGTGAAGATGCTGAATACAACATAGACCACTGCACATGTGGCACCAAGCCCTAAGAGGTAGAGGATGGCCTCACCGAATGACAATTGACGACGGACATCGTCGAACGTGGCAATGGAAACGATGAGAATGGCCCACACCGTCACTAAGAATGTCCCCAGACTCAACGGTACAGCAAAGGGGTTGAGCGTGGGATGGTAGTAGAAATGGCGCCATTTCTCAGGGTCGAAGAGCTGGATGCTCGAATAGAGTGTGGCCGATGCCGCCACCAACAGGCAGGTCAGCGTGGGATAAAACGAGGCGATATCGTTGAAATGGACCAGCTTGGCCTGACGGCGGTTCAACTTGCGGATGACGTATGCAGCGACCACCACCACCAGAAGTGCAAGGAAGATGAGCAGGTGGGCATCGGAGAAGAAGTCGATGAACTCCGAAATGGGGTCGTCTGGTGATACCGCTGTCAGCAGGTCATGCTCATGAATCCAGCCGAAAGTATTCTGGTCGCGAGCCACCTTCACCCAGATGGAGTCGATGGTGTCGGCAGGGACGGACGTAATGTCTGCCACAACCAGATGCTCGTCCTTATAGACCATGAGCGTGTCAACAGGCATCTCACTGATAGCCTCGGCAGGCAGTTGCTGGATGATGGGCATGGAGTCTGCCCGTACCTGGAAGTTGTAGTTCTGGGTATAGTGATGGGTAGTATAGAATGAAATGCTGTCCAACTGCTGCTCGGTGAGATCCCACGCATCAGGTGTCTGCTGTCCCCGGTTGTAACAGGAAGAGAGCAGCAAGGCAGTGAATATGACACTAAGTAGCCGACGCATAGACATTCATCTGACAATGTTGGCAATCGAACTCAAGCCGGAAGCGTCGTCCGTCACCCAGACGCAGGAAGAGGGGCTCGCGCCAAGAGTGACGTTGCCCGCCATGACGGATACACCAACCAAGCGAATAGCGGAGACAGTGGCGACACTGCATGAGTACAGCACTTGACGTTGGGTGCAACTCATAGGCCGTGGGCTTGGCAACGCCGTAGAAGTCTGCGGAGACATGGTTGGCGATGTTGTAGAGATGAGCCTGTGAGTAGGCAACAGGGGCTGAAGTATGGGTTCCATAGACCTCATTAGTCCCATGAGCCTCATTGGCCCCTTGAGCCTCATTAGTCCCATAAGCCTCATTGGCCCCATGAGCCCCATGTGAAAGCTCGTCAACCAGCAACCGACGCAGTTCGGCCAGCTGACTGCTTGGAATGAAGTAATTGAAGTCAGACGACAGTTCAACAGCAGTACACTCGTAGGGCGTATTTCCCAGACGTGTCAGTTGGCGGATGATGTTCTCACGCTGAGGCTTCTCGGCAGTCTGGTGTTCGATGGGCTGGCTGACGGTAATACTGCCTGACGACAGGGCAAAGCCGTCGGACGTGGGGCATAGCGACAGGGTGACAGGTATCTTACGCACAGCGCTGGACTTCGAGAGCAGACGGTCAAACTCCTGGTCGTTGTTACGGTAGAGACGTTGTCCAGGATGCAGCCCCTCGGGCATGTGCTGAGGGAAAAGGCGGTTCCCCTCTACCCTATTCACCCGGAAGCCCTCTAACTGGCGCTCACGATTGAGGAAACACAGGCCGTCGCCATTAGAAAAAACGGCTGTTCCCGCCACACTGAACGAAGGACCGCGCAGTTCCTTGACCGTCCCCACAAATTCTCCCATAGCCTTCGGTGTGTCAAAGGAGGCTATGTCAGGACGGCGTCCGTTGGCAAAATAGGTGGTGTATCCCCGGTTGAACGTGCGCTGCAGATTGGGTGTGAACGTATAACTGCAATAGCCCCGTGAAGCACGGCGGTAGATGTCGGGATGACGGCGTATCAGCCGGTTGAGCCTTTCACTATAGGCGGCCGTCACATTCTTGACGTATGCAATATCCTTCAGCCGTCCCTCTATCTTGAAGGATGTGGCACCGGCTTCTGCCAGTGCCTCAAGGTTGTCAATCTGACACAGGTCTTTCAATGAGAGGAGATGGCGGTCGCGTGCAATCACTTGTCCGTCGGCATCCTCCAAGTTGAACTGCATACGACAGAACTGGGCACACTCACCACGGTTTGCACTCCGTCCGAAACAATACTGCGAAGCATAGCATAAGCCGCTGTAGCTGACACAGAGTGCCCCGTGGACAAAAACTTCAAGCTCGACGTCAGGAACTGCCTCGTGAACGGCATGTACTTCGTCGATGGAGAGTTCGCGAGCCAGTACGACACGCCTGAACCCTAAGTCACGCAGCCAGCGCACCTTCTCGGGTGTTCGGTTGTCTGTCTGGGTGGAAGCATGGAAAGGCAGTGAAGAGTGAAAAGAGAAGAGTGAGAAATCCTGCACCAGAATGGCATCGACATGGGCCTTTTCCAGTTCACGGAGCAACAACTGGATTGCGTCCAGTTCATTGTCATAGACAATGGTGTTGACCGTGACATAGACCTTTGCACCGAACTGGTGGGCATAGTTACACAAGCGGGCAATGTCCGCCACGCTGTTGCCTGCTGCCGCCCTCGCCCCGAAGCCCGGCGCTCCGATATAAACAGCATCGGCACCATGGTCGATGGCGGCGATGCCACACTCCAGATTCTTGGCCGGAGCCAGAAGTTCCAACGCTCTCGTCACTTGATGTCGTCGATATTATAGGGCGTTTCCTGATAGACGTAGTAGTTTATCCAGTTCGAGTAGAACAGATTGGCATGGGCACGCCACGTGACGAGCGGTCCTTCCTGAGGCTTGTCGTTCCGGTAATAGTTACGTGGCAGGTCCACGTCGTCACGGATGTCCTTGTCACGACGGTATTCCTTGTCAAGCGTGTCGGGCGCATACTCCATGTGACCGGTGATGAAGAACTCACGTCCGCCACGAGCCATGACAATACTCACGCCGCTATCGTCGGAGTCGGCTATCAGCGACAGTTCGGGACGCATCAGGATGTCCTCGCGGTGCAGTTCGGTATGACGGCTGTGAGGCATCTGGAACACATCGTCAAACCCCCGGAAGATGGGCAGCTGTGAGTCTAAAGGCAACTGGGGGAATATGCCGAACATCTTCTTGGGCAGCGGGTACTTGGGCACGCCGTAGAAATAGTACAGTCCGGCCTGGGCGGCCCAGCAGATATACAGCGTACTGGTGACGTGAGTGCGTGCCCAGGCAAAGATCTTAGTAATCTCGTCCCAGTAGCCGACTTCCTCGTAGTCCAACTGCTCGACGGGAGCACCAGTGATAATCATGCCGTCGAACTTCTCGTCGCGCATGGACTCAAAGTCACGGTAGAACATCATCATGTGCTCTATGGGCGTATTCTTCGGTGTATGGCTCTGCAGCTTCATAAAGTTGATGTCCAACTGCAACGGTGTGTTGGACAGCAGGCGCACGAGGTCGGTTTCTGTCGTAATCTTCAGTGGCATCAGGTTGAGAATGACAATCTTCAGCGGGCGGATATCCTGGGCATGCGCCCTCGTATCGCCCATCACAAAGATGTTCTCTTTCTTCAGCAAGTCAATTGCCGGTAGCCTGTCAGGTAATCTTAATGGCATAGTATCTTTTCTGGATTATTTCATCGTTATCACACAAGTGGAAACATTATCATAGCCACCGGCCTTAACGGCAGCCTGGCACAGGTCGGCAGCAGAGGCACCGCCCATAAGGAGCTGTTCGATGGCACTGTCATCAATCATGTCGCTCAACCCGTCACTGCAGAGCATGAACATGTCGCCCGGCAGAACGTCGGCAGTGCAGTTCACCATGTCTATATACGACATCTTGCAACCACCGCCGATGCAGTTGGTGATGAGGTTCGAGTGTTTTGAGGAGCCCATAAGGTTGTTCAGCGAGTGGTCGGTGGAGATCTGTCGCAGACGGCCTTCATGCAGTCTGTAGATGCGGCTGTCGCCACAGTTCATCCAATAGAACTGTCCTTCATAGTAGGCCAGGGCTACGAGAGTGGTACCCATATTCAGGTAACACGGATCGGCATGGCCCTTGGAGTCGATGATGTTATTGATGGAGTCCATCCATCCGAAAATAGCCTCGTTGAATTCACCTGCCTGAAGTCCTCGGGGCAGGTCACCATAGAAGTAATGGAGGTTTTCGAGCACATCGCGGCTCGCCACATCACCGGCATTATGGCCTCCCATCCCGTCGGCCAAGGCCAGCATGAATCTGTCTTTCTGCGCTAAGTCACACTCTTCATAGAACTCGTCATCACGTATGAACCTGTCACCGACGAGAATCATGTCTTCGTTATGGCGGCGGACGAGCCCCACCTCACTGGCTGCACTGATTGTAAGTTTCACTGGCTTATACATTTAATATTAGTTGATGATGACTTGCAGGTTGACGTTGGCCACTGCCACGATGTCACCCGTCTTGAGCGACATCTCCACGTCTGGCTGCAGCGTATGCTGGTTCAGCTTGGTACCGTTGGACGAGTGCTTGTCAACGATGCACCATCCGGCGTTGGCATTGTACTTCAGCTGCGCATGAACGCCAGAGACATACATGTTGTTCTCAAAGAAATGGGTGTAAGGCCCCTGACGGCGGCCTATGACAGCACCGTTCACCCCCTGGATGCGTATGTTCAGGCTCGGGTTATACAGCATCAGGACGGGCACGCCCTGAGGCGACACCGTCTGTGGTAACCCGCGCTGGCTGGAACTGACTTCAGACATGCCAGCCTTGGAGGCAGCACTGGCTGAGATAGAGACGGAAAAGGCTGTCTGCGAATTGACGGAACGCTGATACTCCTCGATGCTGACCATCAGGCCGCCGCAGTAGGTGCAGCGTCGTCCCAGCCCCACACGACCGCAACGGTTACAATAGAGTAATGACTGCCCACACTGGTCACAGTAGTGGCTGTCGTCATCAATCTCTTCCTTACAGTTTGGACATATAATCATCGCTTGTCTATAATATCTTCTGGTAATATGACTTGATAGGTCTCTTTCGTCACCTGCTCTGGCGGCAACTGGGACACACGTATGGACAGCTGCTGGATGGTCTGGTCAAGCAGGTTACGCATCTCACGGGCATTGCCGAACGAGGTGTCCTTGGCCATCACCATCTTGAAGATGACATCCAGTGCCTTGAACTCTGCCGTCGGCGAGAGTGTGTACTGCTCTTTCATGGCCATTTTCTTGAAGATGGCCAGCAGCTCGTCCTCGTTGTAGTCCTCGATATGCAGCTTGTGGGTGAAGCGGCTGGCCAGTCCGGGGTTCATCTGCAGGAACTCCTCCATCTTGTCCTTGTAGCCGGCAGCGATGACGACGAACTTGCCGCGGTCGTCCTCCATGCGCTTCATCAGGGTGTCGATGGCTTCCTTACCGTAGTGGTCGTTCTGGTCGCTGAGGGTATAGGCCTCGTCGATGAAGAGGATGCCGCCCATGGCCTTGTCGCACATGCTGTTCACAATCTTCGGCGTCTCACCCATGTATTTTCCCACGAGGGTGGCCCTGCTGGCCTCCAGCACGCGGCTTGTCGGCAGGATGTCCATGGAATTGAGCACCTCGCCCATCTTGCGGGCTATCGATGTCTTGCCTGTTCCAGGATTGCCGGTGAGGATGAAGTTCATCACCATCTGCTGCACATTGCCTGCTCCCATGGCGGCACGCTGCTTGATGAACATGCTCTGGACGGCCAGTCGGCGTATGCTGTTCTTCACCGACCGCATGCCCACAAAGTCATCGAGCTCGTTGAGCACCTCGTCCAGCGGACGGGCCTTCTCTTTCTGCGCCATCGGCAGGTCGTCGGTGGTGAGACAGTACATGTCTTCCTCCTTGAACCCCGGGTCGCTCATCAGGCTGACCAGCCGCTGGCTCTGTCTCTCGACGGCCTCGTCGAAGATGCGGCGGGCCTCACGGGCATTACCGAAGTTCTTGTCGCGACGCAGGTACAGCTGTTCGAACTGCCGGTGTATGGCACCCTTGGTATCGTCACTGATGATGAAATTTCTGGCTGTCGCGAAATTCAGGAAAATCTGCGTCAGCTCATCAGGATTGTAGTCATCGAAGTGTATGGTCTGTGTGAAACGGCTCTTCAGTCCCGGGTTGGAGTCGATGAAGTCGTGCATCTGGTTGGTATAGCCTGCCACGATACAGATGAACCGCCCACGGTCGTTCTCCAATCGCTTCAGCAGTGTGTCGATAGCTTCGGCACCGAAGGAATCGCTGTCTCCCGAACACAGCGTGTAGGCCTCGTCGATGAAGAGCACACCACCCATAGCCGTATCTATCAGTTGGTTGGTCTTGATAGCTGTCTGACCACTGTAGCCTGCCACTAACTTCGCACGGTCTGCCTCCACCAGATGTCCCCTGGTGAGTATGCCAAGGGTTTTGAATACGTCAGCCATGATGCGGGCTACGGTGGTCTTGCCGGTTCCCGGATTGCCGGTAAAGATGTAATGCTTGCCTTGGAACGTGTTCGACTCCCCGCGCCTGATCTGCAGGTTCAGGAAGGCAGCAAGATTACCGATTTCCTTCTTCACCGCCGACAACCCCACCAGTCCTTCAAGTTTCTTCAGACACTCGGTATAGTCAGCAGCCTTTGGCGACTCAAACGGTATGTCCTCGTCCTCGATGGTCATCAGTTCTTCGTTGCTCAGGGCGGAGATGTCCTCATACTGCAGACGCTTGGCCTGCCTCTTGCAGATCTCGTCGAAGAGCGACCGCATAGTCCGTCCATTCGCGAACTCCTTGTCACGCGATTCATAGAGCTGCTTGATGCACGCCTTGGCCTTGGCTTCTGCCTGGGGCGACATGATGTACCGCTTCTCCTTGGCAAAGACGAGCATGATGTCGTAGAGCTGCTCGGGCGTATAGTCCTCTAAATGGAGGAAATAGTTGAAACGACTCTTGAAACCGGGGTTCACACGGAACAGGTTGTCCATCTCCGTACGATAGCCGGCAGCGATGACCACAAAGCGTCCCCGGTCGTCCTCCATGCGCTTCATCAGCTTCTCCAAAGCCTGCGTCCCCTGGTTGTCACGGTCACCGGCCTGACTGACAGGAGCCAGCGTGTAAGCTTCATCTACGAAGAGGATGCCACCAATGGCCTTGTCACACAGGCGGTCAACGACCTTGGGTGTCTCTCCCTGATAAGGGCTGACCATCTTGGCACGGTCGGCCTCTACCACATGACCGCTGTCTAAATAGCCGATGGCAGCCAGGATCTCGCCCAGCTTCCGGGCTATCGTGGTCTTGCCCGTACCCGGGTTGCCGGTCAGGATGATGTGCATCGACAGCTTCTCCTGCTCACCCAGTCCCCGGGCTGCACGCTGCATGCTGTTCTGCACCGAGTAGGCTATCTCGCGCACCGCCTGCTTCACCTCGTCCATGCCGATAAAGTCGTCCATGTCGTGGAGAATGTCATCGAGCGCCCGCTCTTCAGGTACGTATCCCTGGATGTCCTCCCTCTCCACCTGACTGGCATCGGTGCCGCGACTGATCAAGGAAGTGAAGATGTCCTCTGCAGTCTTCATGGCCAGATGGGCGTTGCCGAAGGTGTCGTCCTTAATCTTTATCTGGTATTTGAAAAAACGGTCAAGCTGCTTGCTTGCCTCAGGGGAGTAGCTGGTGATACCGTACTTTATACGCAGCTCCTGCTTCGTGATGCCGCTAAGCTCCTGATAGCCCGGTGTCGGCAGACGGAACATATACTTGAATCGGTTCTTCACCGCTGGGTTGCTCTCCAGGAAATCGTCCAGACCCTTGGGCAGTCCGGCTATCACCACAATAGGGTTGTCATTCCACTTGTCCATCTCGACAAAGAGCTTGTCAAGCGGGTTCACCTGGTTCGAGTATTTGTCGGGCAGGAGCTTCTGGACATTGTCGAAGAACAGGATGCCGTCCTTCGCCTTCTGGATGTTGTCATCCCATTTGTCAACGAAGCGGCTGTAATCGACGGCGTCAACCATGGTCAGCTTGGCCTTCCCGATGATTTTGTGCTGGTAGAAATAGTCGCGCATGATGTCGGCCAGAGCCGTCTTGCCGGTACCTGTCTCGCCAATGATAATGACATTGACCGAGAGACGCACGTTGGCAATGTCTTTCCGCGAATGCAGATAGGCATAGGTATCGACAATCGTCTTCAGCTGGGCCTTCACCTCGTCCAGTCCCACCAGTTTGTCAAGGACGTTCTGACTGGCAAGAGGGCGGCCGCACCACTTGCAGTATTTGGCAATACTGCGATTCTCCTTATGACAATGCTCGCAAATCATTCCACGTCCTTTTCTATTTGTTTAATGACTTTGTGCGGCTGCATCTTCCATCTCCCGTCCAGATTAGGGTTACGTATGTTCATCAGACTGGGACTGAACGCCACGAACTCTGCCACGAGTATCAGAACCATCAGGCACCACAGGATATAGTGCAGCACCGACTCGCCTGAGACGGAACGTACCTGGTCGCTCACATCGTCAAGCATGCCGAACTTGGAGCCTTTGAACTTGTACGACTTGGTCTTGAACGTGTAGAACAGAGGCTCAAGCAACGATGACTGGATGTCGTCATCCAGAATCTCGTTGATAAGTTTGTTGTCAGCCTTCTGGTCGCCCCTGAAGTCGGTGATATGGCATATCAGCATGTAGATGCCCGTTATCAGGACCACACAGATGTTGAACAGGGACGGTACGCTGCCGTTGACAAGTCTCAGTATCATGACGGGAATGAACGACGAAAGCAGTCCGAGCAATCCCCATAGCATGGACAACACGAAGCCGTAGCCACGGAAGTAGGCCCTGGTAGCAATGATGATGGCAGAGATGCCGCCGATAGGCAGGCCGATGGTGACAAAGGCATTGCGCAGCAGGAAGTCACGTCCTGTAACACCGAATATCAGCACGAGTATGGCCCAGATGCCACACAGCGAGTAGAAAGCAGTACGCCAGGTCTTTTCCCTGCGCTTGGCATGCTTCCATCCTGTGCGCACATCCTCCATCTTGCGTTGCGTTGACTCACGGGCATTCACAAAGCGCTTGTAGTAATTGTTGGACATGTCTATCTCGCCCAGCACCATCAGCCACCTCTCCAGTTCATGCTCGTAGGAATACTCCTCGTCAAAGTCCCGCTGCGGGTCTTCGTGATAGAAGATGGAAAGCCACTGCGAGAAACTGCCCGAGCGCATCTCACTGCGCATCAGAGAGTTCATCGAAAGGTTCAGCTCCCGGCCGTCAGCCAGCTCCGTGCCGTCTGGCAACAGGTATGTGGGTGTGACCCCGAGGATACGGCAGAACCGGTAAACGGCCGTCTTGGCATCGTAGGCCCCCAGACGCTCACGGTTCTCATCCGATTTCAGGTCGAACGTCCTGCTGGCTTCAGCCTGCAGCTCTATCCATCCGTGTAACTGGGCAAAATAGGCAAACCGCCCGTTAGGCTCGATAACGTCGCGCATCTCGCGCTCAAAATCCTCATTATTCAGGTGTTCGGCATTTTTCAGCCGCTGGGCCAGCAGCAGACCAATCTTCTCTGGCGTGTCAGCCGACCGCAGGTCGTAGGCCGCCTTGCGGTCCAGGTTGTACAGCACCTTGTATGCCAGAGTTTCCGAGTGTTTCTGTCCCTGCGTCATGATACGCAGGCTTTCGCAGGCCATCATGTCCTCATGGCTGAACATCCATGACAGCAGTCGTCCGTCAGTCAGACTCAGCCATTCGTCAGCTGTCAGCTGCTGGTAGCCGAAGGCGTGCACGATCTGTTCGATGGTCGATGACGGGTATTTCGACAGGAACGGGATGTCCTTGTCTATCTCATAGACACAACGGAGGATGGAAATGCGGTAGTCGGGCTTCGGCCCACCCTCATCGTCGGTCTTGAAGTAGGAGCGCAGGCGATTGACATCGCACTTGGTGTGTGACTCGACATACAGGAACAGGGAGTCATTGGGATTCCTCAGGAGTACGGCATACTGCTCCAGATAGCTGAGCATGGAGATAGCCACACTATGGATATCGTCACACAAGTTCCCAGCTACATCCTTATAGGGATAAGTAGGTTCCATGGCATAGACGGAGGCCATCAGACCGGCATGCTGGTCAACGGGGTACTTGTTGACGATGATGTCCTTGACCACCGTGGCCAGCTTCATGTTACCGCACGACTCCAGCCACTGGCTGATTCGTCCGTTGTACAGATAGCCCGTGGCCAGCCGCTCGTTCTCTACCAACAGCGGTATCAGTTCGTGTACGTTGTCGGCAACGAGGTTCCGGTCGGGATCGACGATGAAGTTCTTGTACCTCAGGAAGGGCGAACTGATATCGACAGCCACCTCCTCGCCGAGGAACCACTTCTCCACCTGCTCATAGCCCCATCTGCTCATCGGGTTCACGGCCGTCAGTCCCTGGATGATGAGCTTGACGTTCTCTGGCAGCTCGTTGAGTCGGGGAAGTCGTCCCTCATTCTTCTGACGCATCATGACTCGCTCGTTCGAACTCATCGGGTTCTCACCTAACCAGAGGGCGAACAGTGTCATGCCTAAGGAATAGAAATCGGCTGCTGAGGTCAGCTCCACCACACCGTCGATGACGTCCGAATACATCTCCGGAGCGGCATAGATAGGTGTGCGGGCCTGTGAGGTGCGGTGTGCCTTGCCGTCCTGCTCCAACAGTGACGAGATGCCGAAGTCACCAAGCACAAGTTCCTCGTGAGTCTCGTCACGGAAGAAGAAGTTTGAAGGTTTGATATCCTTGTGCAGGATGTTGTTGTTGTGACAATAGGCCAGGGCAGCTGCTCCCTGCAGGGCGATGCGGCGGAACTGACTCATGTCGCCTCCCAGCTGGTACTGGTTCAGGGAACCGCCGCGCAGGTATTCCATCAGCTCGTAATAACGGTGCTTGCCTTCGACGTATGTCTTGCCGAAGTCATAGATCCGGACAATCATCTCGAAGTCAAAGGACCGGATGGTCTGTAACAGTTTCTTGTTGACGTCGAAACTGGGGTAATAGACTTTCAGGACATATTCTTGTCCTTCGTTCTCCACCAGAAACACCTGAGCCTCGCCCGACGTGTCGCTCAGACATTTTAGGTTTTTGTACTGGACACCTTTAAGGACGAAGAAGCCATTGCTGGTCTCCGGTGCTTCCGGCTGACTACGGAATGTACGATCGCCCATGGAGACGGCAATCGTCCTGTCGTTCTGCACTATGTTGGTAATAATCCTGTCTGTAGCCATTATTTGTTGTCGTCAGTAATCTCTTGTTTGCTGTTCTGGCCCAAAATGACCCATTTACCGCCTAACTGCGGCTTGGCACATCCGCAGGGACTGGAGTGCATGGCGTGCTTCCAGTTGCATACCCAGGCCAGCCTCACGCCGTATGGCTTCTGGGCCATCGCGTAGTTGCGGGCCTTGACGGGTGACGGCAATGCCGGCACCGCCATCCTGTCGAGGATTTCCGTCAGCAGCCTGGCCTTCTCTTCCTTGCGCAGATGCAGTTCTTCATTGGAGAGTCTCTTCGTCTTCTTCTCGGCGATGATCGGATTTGGATTTCCCTTGTCCTTGGCCAGCAGCATCAGCACACGCTCACGCAGTTTTCCGTTCATCTGGTCACGAACGACATCCCGTTCCGACATAAACGGACGTTGCATGTTCAGTTCTTCCAGCTCCCGGGCGGCTTCTGTCAGTAACTGGTAGTCGGGCAGTTTCTTCATGTCCTCTACCAGGACCTTGGCCTCCTCTGTCAGCGGTGTGCCGCACTGCTTGCAGAAGGCGAAGTCATTCAAGGTGTTGCACACGGGACAGACGATGCCGCCACGCGGGTTGCCACACTCATGACAGTATATCTCACCCTCATTCATGTGTGCCCCGCAGAAGGAGCACACTTCCGGCTTGATATAATGATGGCATATCTCACAGTAGTCTGCCTCCGGGTCTATCTCGCTGCTGCAGTTAGGACAGACGGCCATGCGCAGAGGACGGCCACATGATGCACAGAACATGGCATCGGGATCGTTAACCGTGCCGCAAACGGGACAGGCCACTCCGTTAGCCTGATGTGCAAGCTGCTGATTTACAGTCCATTCATCTGTTTTAGTATTATCTGTCAACGCTTTGTGCTGCATAAACTGCAGTCCGCGGTCTGTATTCTCGGGTCTTAGAGTAGTATCTTCTGTCATAGATAATGATTAGCAAATATCTGTGCAAAGATATGAAAAAATATTTAACCAACAAAAAAACCGCCGTAAATTTTCATTTACGACGGCATTTTTTTATTTCGCAGTGTGAAATTACCAGAGTTGCAGGCGCTTGTCTTTTGGTATGAACATCTTGTCGCCTTCTTTCACACCGAAGGCTTCATACCAGGCATCGATATGGGGCAGTGCTCCGTTCACACGCCAGCGCCCTAAGGAATGGGGGTCGCTTTTGGTGCGGTTACGGATTTCTGCCTCGGTGATGTTGCCTGCCCATACGCCGGCGTAGGCCAAGAAGAAACGTTGGTCAGGCGTCAGCCCGTCGATGACGGGCAGCGTCTGGTTCTTCGTGGCGTTCTTGAAAGCGGCGTATGCCACCATCAGGCCACCGTGGTCGGCCAGGTTCTCACCAAGGGTCAGCCGGCCGTTGGCTTTCAGGTCGGGCAGCACCTCGATGGCCGAGAAGAAGTCGGCATACTTGTCGGTACGTTCTGTAAAGTTCTTTCCGTCACTTTCTTTCCACCAGTCGTGCATGTTTCCGTCTTTGTCGAACTGGCGTCCTTGGTCGTCGAAGCCGTGGGTCATCTCGTGACCGATAACCACGCCGATGGCGCCATAGTTGAAGGCATCGTCGGCCGTCATGTCAAAGAATGGAACTTGCAGAATACCAGCCGGGAAGCAGATTTCGTTCGTGGTAGGGTTATAGTAGGCGTTCACCGTCTGCGGGGTCATGTACCAGTCCTCTATATCGACGGGCTTTCCTGCCGTATGGTCGATGTAGTAGTCGTTCCAGAACTTCAGGGTGGCGACATGGTTGTCATAGTAAGATTTTTTGGCATCAATCTGGAGCTTCGTCATGTCTATCCACTTGTCGGGATAGCCCACCTTCACATAGAACGTGTTGAGCTTCAGCAAGGCGTTCACCTTCGTCGAGTCGTCCATCCAGTCTTGGGCGGCGATGCGCTCGCCAAGGGCTATCTGCAGGTTCTTCACCAGTTTCACCATACGTTCCTTGGCAGCTGCCGGGAAGTACTTCTCCACATAGATGCGGCCCAAGGCCTGTCCCATGGCACCCTGCACCTGTGTGGTGGCACGACGCCATAGCGGATGGTCCGTCTTGCGGCCCGACATGGTCTTGCCGAAGAAGTCGAAGTTGGCCTCACGCACCTCGTCGTTCAGATAGCCTGCAGCGCTGACAATGACGCCCCATTCCATGTAGTCGCGGTATTCGGCGGGCTTCATCTTGGCCAACAGCGCGTTGGCACCTTCCATGAAGGCTGGCTGGCCCACCACCAACTCCTGCATGTACTGGCTCTGCAGACCCTGAGCGTTCATCACCTGCTCCAGCTTCAGGTTGGGGTACTTCGTGTTGAACTCCTGCAGGGTCATTTTGTTGTAGTTTGCCTGCGGGTCACGCAGTTCCGTACGGCTCTTCGACACCTTGGCCAGCGCCAGCTCCAGTTTGAAGACATTCTGCATCTTCTTCGTGGCCTGACCTTTACTGAAGCCAAACAGCTGGAACATCCTCACAATGTGCTCCTTATAGGCTTCACGTATCTTCGTCGTGGCCTCGTCGGTCTCTAAGTAATAGTCTTTCTGACCGAGTGTCAGACCGCCCTGATTCACGCTCAGGATGTTCTGCGAGGCGTTCTTCTCGTCGGCACCCATGCCCGCACGGTAGAACTCCGAGTCACCGAACTTGGCCATCTCTAACTGCACGTCAAACAGATGCTTGACGGTCTTGGCGCCTTCCAGTTTCTTAATCAGCGGTATGACGGGCTGGATGCCCTCTTGCTCGCGGCGGGCAGAGTCCATCGCTAACTTATAGTAGTCCGACAGTTTCTGCTCGATGGTTCCCTGCGGATAGGTGTTGCTTTCCAGCTCCTTCAGGATGCCGTTGATACGCTCGTTGTTGTCCTCAGCCAGGCGGTCGAAGCTGCCGAAACGCGAATAGGCGGCAGGCAGCGGATTGGCTTTCATCCAGCCACCGCAGGCATACTCGTAGAAATCGTCACCAGCCTTCACGCCGGTGTTCATGTCGGCAGGGTTCAACCCTGATTTCAACTGTTCCTGTGCCGGAACAGCAACCGTCATGGCCGTTACAGCCATAGTCATCATCATTTTCTTTAGTTCCATGATTTTATTTCGTTGTTATCTATTCAAAATCAAGCAAGCACCGCTCCAGCCTTGTACGACTCAAACAGGTAGCTCGGATTCTCGTAGTACATAGACGAGTTGTAGTCGTCAATCTTACGGGTTATCCATGAATTATAGACTACCATCAGAGTGTCAATGAGATTCCCGTCAGTGGAATGGGCAACGTCGAGGATCAGCCGCTGGTACACCTTGCCAATGTCCCAGTGCGAAGGAATGGCATAGCGGGCTGTGGCAATGTTGTCGAAGTACCCCTTTTCTATATGGTGCTTCTCCACCAGCTCGTCAGTCACCTTGTCTATGTTCTCACAGTGGTATACGTCGGCAAAGTCGTAGATGTGTTGCAGTTCTTTTTTCCCCAAGGCATTCACCACCGTGCTGCGATAGTTGTTCGTCTTACGCCCAATATACTCAATGAGGCTGCAAACGAAGAACAGGTCGTTCTCCTTCTGGTCTTCTCTTCCTGTCATATACTATAAACGGATTTAAAGGTGAGACACTTCAGCGATGCTTCTGAGCAGAAGGCTATCTGGTGAGTGGGATATTTAAACTTTGCCAACACCCAGAACTGCTCTCGAGTAATAGTGCCACGGATAAAGTCGGAGATGAAGTTGTAAATCTGGTCATCGGCCATCGCCCCAATGACTATATCATAGCTGTGCGGCTGTCCTGCCCTGCAAGCAACGACAAAATCGAGCCATTCATCGGTCATTTCCTGGAACTCAAGTACTTTCAGTCCTTCTGTCATCGTGTATTCATAGACATTAACTCGCGGCGTATCGTACTTTCCTGACCATCGTTCAGCCTGCTGTTTCAGCTGGGTACAATAGAAACCTACACCAAAGTCCTTCGTGTAGCGTCCTTTGATGATGTGTGGCTTCTCTACCGTTGTAAAACTGCCATGATATACCTCCATCGTCCTTCCTTTTCAATAAATGTCTGCAAATTTAGCGTTTTTCCCTGAACCTTGCAAGAAAAAGTGGGAAAAATATATTGCATGCGTGGAAAGTTCGAAACAAATAGTTAATGACAACGTAGATCATTCGGGACGCATCCGTGACATCGGGAAAGCCTCATTTGGATTGGGTCTGTTTTATGTCCATAATATCATCTTATAGTAACTGTTATGTTATGAAAGCGAAGTGAACAGATCGCTTAGGCTCTCCAGTTCCTCCGACAGTTGTTCCCAGCGCTCCACCTCCTCGTCCATGGCACGCTTCGTTGTGGTGTACTCCGTGACGAGGGTCATGTCCGATGCGTTCTCGGGCACCATTAGCAGTTCGTCGAGTTCTTTCAGACGGGCCTCCATCTGCTCTATCTTCTGCTCTGATGCCTTCACGGCCTTCTCGGCACGCGATATGCGTTTCTGCTGTTCCTTACGTTCGGCGTAGGAGACTGCCTTAGAAGCCTCCCCAAGCCCCTCCGAGGGAGGGGGTGTCTGGTTACTTGTAGAGGACTTGGAAGCGGCTTTAGGTATTTGAGCACCCCCTCCTTGGGAGGGGCCTGGGGAGGCCTCAATCCAGTCGTAGATGCCGCCTAAGTATTCGCGCACCTTGCCGCCGCCGAACTCATAGACCTTGGTCACCAGGCCGTCGAGGAACTCACGGTCGTGGCTGACGATGATGGCCGTACCGTCGAACGCGCGGATGGCTTCCTTCAGCACGTCCTTCGATGCCATGTCGAGGTGGTTCGTAGGCTCGTCGAGTATCAGCAGGTTCACGGGCTCTAACAGCAGCTTGATCATCGCCAGACGGCTGCGCTCGCCACCGCTGAGCACCTTGACCTTCTTGTCTGAGTTCTCGCCACCGAACATGAAGGCCCCTAATATGTCGTTGATGCGCAGGCGGACGTCGCCCTTGGCCACATTGTCGATGGTCTGGAACACCGTCAGGTTCTCATCCAAGAGCTGGGCCTGGTTCTGCGCAAAATAGCCTATCTGTATGTTGTATCCCACCTTCAGTTGTCCGTCAAAGGGAATCTCACCCATGATACACTTCACCAGCGTTGACTTGCCCTCGCCGTTCTTGCCGACAAAAGCCACCTTCTCGCCACGCTTGATGGTCAGGTTTACATGGTCGAAGACGAGGTGTGAAGCCTCCCCAAGCCCCTCCCAAGGAGGGGATGTTTGATTACTTGAAGCAGAATTTGGTATCTGTACACCCCTCCCTTGGGGAGGGCTTGGGTGGGCTTTATATACTTTCTTCACCTCCTCGCAGATGACCGGATAGTCACCGCTGCGCAGGCAGGGCGGGAACTTCAGGTGCATGGCGGAGTTATCGACCTCATCAATCTCGATGGGTACGATCTTCTCCAGTTGTTTTATCTTCTGCTGCACCTGCACGGCCTTCGTAGCCTGATAACGGAAGCGTTCTATAAACGCCTTCATATCAGCTATTTCCCTCTGTTGGTTCTCGTAAGCCCTTAACTGTTGCTCACGACGTTCTTTCCTGAGGGTCACATATTCGTCGTATTTCACGCGATAGTCCACCACCCTACCGCACGAGATTTCCAAGGTGCGGTTCGACACGTTGTTGACGAAAGCACGGTCATGGCTCACCAGCACCACCGCCGCAGCGTTCTGGGCCAGGAACTGCTCCAGCCACTGTATGGACTCTATGTCCAGATGGTTTGTCGGCTCGTCAAGCAGCAGCACATCGGGCTTCTCCAGCAGAATCTTCGCCAACTCTATACGCATACGCCAGCCACCGGAGAACTCACTCGTAGGCCGCTCGAAGTCACTGCGTTCGAAGCCCAAGCCAATGAGGGTGCGCTCTAAATCGGCTTCTCGGTGCTCGGCGCCCATCATCAGGTAGCGCTCATGTTCCGTCGTATAGCGTTCCACCAACTGCATGTAGCTGTCACTCTCATAGTCGGTACGCTCGCTCATCTGTCGTTCCAGCCGCTCCACCTTGGCTTTCAGGTCGGCAATATTTGCAAAAGCTTTCTGTGCCTCTTCACGGACGGTGGTGTCATCTACGAGACGCATCACCTGGGGCAGATAGCCGATGGTCGTATCTACCGGCACACTGACAGTGCCTGCCGTCGGCTTCTGCTGTCCGCAGATAATCTTCAGCATGGTCGATTTCCCCGCTCCGTTCTTGCCTACCAGGGCTATTCGGTCTCGGGGATTGATGACGAAACTGGCATCTGAAAACAACGGCTTTACGCCGAACTCCACCTTCAGTCCTTCTACACTGATCATTTCGTGTTAGTCTATCACTCTCACACCACCTTTATCTGCCGAACTGACACTCTGGGCGTAGGCACGCAGGGCCTTTGAGACCACACGGTTGCGCTTCAGCGGCTGCTGCTCACGGGCTGCCAGCTCTTCATCGCTCAGCTTCACGTTGATGCTGCGCGAGGGAATGTCGATGACGATGATGTCGCCGTCCTTGATCTTGCCGATGTTTCCGCCGTTGGCAGCCTCGGGCGAGATATGGCCGATGCTGAGGCCGCTGGTGCCGCCGCTGAAACGGCCGTCGGTGATGAGGGCACACTCCTTGCCCATGTGCATCGACTTAATATAAGAGGTGGGATAGAGCATCTCCTGCATGCCGGGACCGCCCTTCGGCCCTTCGTGGGTGATAACGACGCAGTCGCCTTTCTTCACCCGTCCGCCAAGGATGCCCTCGCAGGCGTCTTCCTGAGAGTCAAAGACCACGGCAGGGCCTTCAAAATGCCACAATGACTCATCGACACCTGCCGTCTTCACCACGCAGCCGTCCTGGGCGATGTTACCGAAGAGGACGGCCAGTCCGCCATCCTTGGTATAGGCATGCTCAATATCACGGATACAACCGTTGGCGCGGTCGAGGTCTAACTCGTCATAATACTCACACTGTGAGCCCATCTCCGTCGAGAAGCGGCCACCGGGGGCACTGGAGTAGATGGCAATCTCGTCCTCAAGGCCGTTGACATCGTATTTCTTCATTGCTTCGGCAAGCGTCATGCCATCTACGCGGATGGCCGAACCGTCAATCAGCCCGCCCTTGTTCAGCTCGTTCAGGATGCCGAGAATACCGCCGGCACGGTTACACTCCTGGACGCTGTACTTCTGGGTGTTGGGGGCCAGCTTGCACAGACAGGGCGTCTGGCGGCTCAGGGCATCGATGTCCTTCATCGTGAAATCGACACCTGCCTCCTGGGCCACTGCCAACAGGTGGAGAACGGTGTTCGTAGAACCGCCCATGGCAATGTCGAGGGTCATGGCGTTGAGGAAGGCCTGACGGGTGGCGATGCTACGCGGCAGCACCGACTCGTCGCCGTCCTTGTAATAGGCAAAGGCGTTCTTCACAATCTGGCGGGCAGCCTGACGGAAGAGCTGGATACGGTTCGTGTGCGTAGCAAGGATGGTGCCGTTGCCAGGCAGCGACAGGCCGATGGCCTCTGTCAGCGAGTTCATCGAGTTGGCCGTGAACATGCCTGAGCACGAGCCGCAGCCGGGACAGGCGCAGCGCTCCAGCTCTTTCATATCCTCGTCGCTCACGCTGGGGTCGGCACCCTTCACCATCGCCGTTATCAGGTCGGCGTTCTCACCGCGCCAGCGGCCTGCCTCCATCGGACCGCCGCTACAGAATACCGTCGGGATATTCAGTCGCATCGAGGCCATCAGCATGCCCGGCGTCACCTTGTCGCAGTTCGATATACAGATCATGGCATCGGCCTTGTGGGCATTGACCATATACTCCACCGAGTCGGCGATGATGTCACGCGAGGGCAGCGAATAGAGCATGCCGTCATGCCCCATGGCGATGCCGTCGTCAATGGCGATGGTATTGAACTCGGCGGCATAGCAGCCCATCTGCTCTATCTCCTCGCGGACAATCTGACCTATCTCGTGCAGATGGGTGTGACCCGGCACGAACTGGGTGAATGAATTGACGATGGCAATAATAGGCTTGCCAAACTGCTCCTGTTTCATGCCCGTGGCAACCCAGAGGGCGCGGGCTCCCGCCATGCGGCGGCCTTCGGTGCATACTGCACTGCGTAATTGATGCTTCATATCAGATTTCTATATTTTTACACTTTTGGATTGCAAAGTTACGCCTTTTTGGCTTAAAGCCCAACATTTTTAAGGATTTTTGCTTGTTTTTCTGATAAAAGTAGTAATTTTGCAGCGCATAAACAGTTAAACTTAACCAAATGGTAACAAAACAATGAAAAAACAAACATGGAAAAGCATGACGCTGGCTGTAGCACTGGCAGCGTTCAGCAGCACTGCCGCTATGGGGCAAAGCAAGAGTGATTCAGAAATCGATTGGATGAAGGACTTCACCAGCCGCATCACGTTTAACGGTTATGCACAAGGAGGCTGGGCGTACCAGGACCCCAACGATGTGAAAACCAACTCCTACAATCTGAAGCGAACGCTTCTATGGGCAAAGGCCCGCATCACCGACAGATGGTCGTTTCTGTTTATGCACGACTTCTCAAGCGTAGTCCAAGAGTTCTATACCGACTACCGTATTACCAAAGACAATTCTTTTACCGTCCGCTTAGGACAATTCAAGCACTCCTACACCATGGAGAACCCGATGTCGCCCACACAGCTGGAGCTGATCGACGTCTATTCCCAGGCAGTGCTCTACCTCGCCGGCGAGGGACCTGACCCGCTGAACGGTGTCAACTATGGACGTGACATGGGTCTCGAGGTCTATGGCGATGTGCTGAACAAGAAGCTGCACTACGAGCTGGCCCTGATGAGCGGCCAGGGCATCAACCGCAAGGATGCCAACAACCAGAAAGACTTTATCGCCAAACTGGAGGTTCGTCCGATGGACGGTCTGCGCATCGTCGGCTCGGGTTATCTCGGCACGGGCAATGCCGTAGGTACCGCCCGCTGGAACCCCGACATCCAGGTAGGCGACAACTATAAGCGCAACCGCTACAGCATCGGTGCTGAGTACAAGACGGCACCTTATTCCAAGGGACAGTACAAGGACGCCCGTCCCGCCAGCGTCCGTGCCGAATGGCTCGGCGGTGAGGATGGTGAGGTGGGCTCCCGTGGCGGCTATGTCACCACCTGCATCCCCGTTGTCGATGCCCTCGACATCGTGGCCAGCGGCGAGACCTTCGACCGCAACACCTCTGTAGATGGCTGGGACCAGACCAACCTGACCCTTGGTCTGCAGTACTGGTTCTACAAGAAGTGCCGTCTGCAGCTGCAGTACACCCGCTGCCTCTGTGGTGACTTGATCGGCGATGACTACAACTGGCTGCAGGCACAGGTACAGGTAGCGTTCTAACCGAGAAGCCCACCCAAGCCCTCCCGAAGGGAGGGATGTTTGAATACATAGAAATGGGTATGGGCAAATAATTAAATAATGTAAGTTTAATGAATAAAAGATATTCCCACCGTATCATGTAATCAAACACCCCTCCCTTGGGGAGGGCTTGGGTGGGCTTTTTTTATGATCATAAAGGTATTATTGACCATCATCTTCCTGGCCGTGATGATTGGCGTGGGTCTCTACACCCGCAAGCAGGCCAGCAGTGTTGACGGTTTCGTACTCGGCGGACGTGCCGTGGGCCCCTGGCTCACCGCCTTCGCCTTCGGCACCTCGTATTTCTCGGCCGTGGTCTTCGTGGGCTACGCCGGACAGTTCGGATGGAAGTACGGCATGTCATCGACCTGGATTGGTGTCGGCAATGCCGTCATCGGTTCACTCCTGGCATGGCTCCTTCTGGGTCGTCGCACAAAACTGATGACCCAGCACATCGAGTCGCGCACGATGCCCGACTTCTTCGGCACCCGTTATGCCGACCAGGGTCTGCGTGTCGTGGCCTCCATCATTGCATTTGTGTTTCTGATTCCCTATACTGCCGGTGTCTATAAAGGCATATCGACACTTTTCGAGATGGGATTCGGCATTCCTTATGAATACTGTGTGATTATCATGGCCATCCTGACCGCCGTCTATGTCATCCTTGGCGGCTATAAGGCAACAGCCATGAACGACTTCATCCAGGGCGTCATCATGCTCTTCGGTATTGTCGCCATCATTGCCGCCGTGCTGAATGCACAGGGTGGACTGACGGCTGCCGTTGACAAACTGGCCCAGTTGCCTGCTGACGGTTCCACGGAGCCTGGCAGTGGTATGTTTGCAACATGGTTCGGTCCCGACCCCTGGGGACTCTTGGGTGTGGTCGTGCTGACCTCGCTGGGCACGATGGGACTGCCGCAGATGGTGGGTAAGTTCTACTCGATTACTGACGAGAGCGCCATCAAGCGTGGCACGGTCATCTCTACTATCTTCGCCTTCATCGTGGCTGGCGGCTGCTACTTCCTCGGTGGTTTCGGTCGTCTGTACGACCCCGTGATTGGTGCCAACGGCAAGATTGCCTTCGACTCCATCGTTCCCGCCATGCTCGTCACGCTGCCCGACGTGCTCATCGCCCTCGTGGT
>CAMHNI010000044.1 GCA_946186505.1 uncultured Prevotellaceae bacterium
TCGACGTCATTGTGGCCACCATCGCCTTCGGCATGGGCATCGACAAGCCCGACGTGCGCTTCGTCATCCACTACGACATACCGAAGTCCCTGGAGGGCTACTACCAGGAGACAGGACGTGCCGGACGCGACGGACGCGAGGGCATCTGTCTGGCTTTCTACTCGTACAAGGACCTGAGGAAGCTCGACAAGTTCATGGAAGGCAAGCCCGTGGCCGAGCAGGACATCGGCCGCCAGCTGCTGCAGGAGACGGCAGCCTACGCCGAGACGAGCGTCTGCCGCCGGAAGATGCTGCTGCACTACTTCGGCGAGATTTACGACAAGGACAACTGCCACAACTGCGACAACTGTCTGCACCCGAAGACGAAGATCGAGGCCAAGGACCAGCTGGTGCTGACGCTGCAGGTCATCCAGGCCGTGAAGGAGAACTTCCGTTCGGACTATATCGAGGACTTTATCATCGGACGCGAGACGGAGGAGATCATCGCCCACAAGCACCAGGAGCACGAACTGTTCGGTGCAGGCGAAGGCGTTGACGAGAAGCTGTGGAGTCCTGTCATCAGGCAGGCCCTCATCGCCGGCTACCTGAAAAAGGACGTCGAGAACTACGGCCTGCTGAAACTGACGTCAGCGGGCAGGAAATACCTGAAACAGCCGCAGTCGTTCATGATTGTGAAGGACCATGAGTACAGTGAGGACCCGGACACCGCCGAGGAACACAACGGAGGCACCAGTGCCCTGGACCCCCTGCTGAGCAGCATGCTGACCGACCTGCGCAAGAAGGTGTCGAAGCGGTTGGGGCGTCCGCCCTACGTCATCTTCCAGGACGTGTCGTTAGAGCAGATGGCCACGGAATATCCGATGACGCTCGAGGAGCTGAAGAGCATCCAGGGTGTCGGCGAGGGCAAGGTGAAGCAACCCTACGCCAAGGAGTTCGTCGAACTCATCAAGCGCTACTGCGAGGAGAACAACATCACCCGCCAGGCCGACCTCCGTGTGCGTACCGTCGCCAAGAAGTCGCTGCTGAAGGTGAAAATCATCCAGAACATCGACCGCCAGATAGCCCTCGACGACATCGCCACGGCACAGAACATCGACTTCGACGACCTGCTCGACGAGGTGGAGGCCATCGTCTATAGCGGCACGAAGCTGAACATCGACTACTTCCTTGAGGAGGTGATGGACGAGGACCGCGTAGATGAAATCTACGACTACTTCGCCGACTCGGACACCGACGACCTCGAGACAGCCATCCAGGAGCTGGGCGGCGACGAGACGGAGATCAGACTCGTACGCATCAAGTTCATCAGCGACATGGCGAACTAGCGCTTCGCTAGTGAGGAGTGATAAGTGAGGAGTGATAAGTGATGAGTGATGAGTGATGAGTGATAAGTGATGAGTGATGAGTGATGAGTGATAAGTGATGAGTGATGAGTGATGAGTGATAAGTGAGGAGTGAAGCGTTAAAAAACAACAAGGCGCAGCAACTTTTCACTTTTCACTTTTCACTTTTCACTTCTTTTTTGTACCTTTGCACCCAATTTCAAAGAAAGGTACAACATTATGGCTTCATTTATTGCAGACAAGATTGTGATGGACGGCCTGACATTCGACGACGTCCTTCTCATTCCAGCCTATTCAGAGGTACTGCCCAAGACGGTAGAGTTGAAAACCCGCTTCTCGCGTAACATCCAGCTGAACGTGCCGTTCGTCACGGCCGCCATGGATACCGTGACCGAGAGCCAGATGGCCATCGCCATCGCCCGTGAAGGCGGCATCGGCGTCATCCACAAGAACATGTCCATCGAGAACCAGGCCCGTGAGGTGGCTATCGTCAAGCGTGCCGAGAACGGCATGATCTACGACCCCATCACCATCCCCCTCGGCTCGACCGTTGCCCAGGCCCTGGACATCATGGCCGAATACCACATCGGCGGCATCCCCGTGGTCGATGATGACAAGCGCCTCGTGGGCATAGTGACCAACCGTGACCTGCGCTTCGAGCGCCGTCTGGACCGTCCCGTCGATGAGATTATGTCGAAGGACAACCTCGTGACCACCCACCAGCAGACCGACCTGATGGCCGCTGCCGACATCCTGCAGAAGAATAAAATAGAGAAGCTGCCCGTCGTCGATAAGGACAACCGCCTCGTCGGGCTTATCACCTATAAGGACATCACTAAGGCCAAAGACAAGCCCATGGCCTGCAAGGACGAGAAAGGCCGTCTGCGCGTGGCCGCCGGCGTCGGTGTCACCACCGACACGCTCGACCGCATGCAGGCACTCGTTCAGGCCGGTGCCGACGCCATCGTCATCGACACCGCCCACGGCCATTCCAAGGGTGTCATCGAGAAACTTCGCGAGGCGAAGGCCTCATTCCCCGGCATCGACATCGTCGTGGGTAACATCGCCACAGGCGATGCCGCCCGTATGCTCGTCGAGAACGGTGCCGACGCCGTGAAGGTGGGCATCGGTCCGGGCAGTATCTGCACCACCCGTGTCGTGGCCGGTGTGGGCATGCCCCAGCTGTCGGCCATCTACGACGTCTATAGCGCCCTCCGCGACACCGACGTGCCCCTGATCGCTGACGGCGGTCTGCGCTACTCCGGCGACATTGTCAAGGCTTTGGCAGCCGGTGGTTCGAGCGTGATGATGGGTTCGCTCGTGGCCGGTACCGAGGAGTCGCCGGGCGACACCATCATCTACAACGGCCGTAAGTTCAAGTCGTACCGCGGCATGGGCTCACTCGAAGCTATGGAACACGGCTCGAAGGACCGCTACTTCCAAGCCGACACAAAGGAGACGAAGAAGCTCGTCCCCGAGGGCATTGCCGGTCGTGTGCCTTACAAAGGCACCGTCCAGGAGGTCATCTACCAGATGGTGGGCGGTCTGCGCTCCGGCATGGGCTACTGCGGTGCCGCCACCATCGAGGCGCTGCACCACGCTAAGTTCACCCGCATCACCAACGCCGGTGTCAACGAGAGTCACCCCCACGACATCACCATCACCAGCGAAGCTCCCAACTACTCGGCGCCATTGCATGGCTGATGACGGCCACTGCGTGGCCTAAAGTATAAAGAAGAAAGAAGAAAGACGGCCACTGCGTGGCCTAAAGAATAAAGAATAAAGAATAAAGACAGTAAAGAAGATAAAGAAATGAGAGCGATTGGTACAGACAAGTTGGCGTTAGCCTTCATTATTATTTTTTCTTTATTATTTAGCCCCGCAGGGGCGCAGGACGACCCGGTCGTCATGACCGTCGCCGGCAAGCCGGTGACCCTCAGCGAGTTTGAGTACAGCTACAACAAGAACAACTCCGAGGGAGTTATTGACAAGAAGACCGTCGATGAGTACATCGATCTCTACATCAACTACAAGTTGAAGGTCGCCGCCGCCCTCGATGCCCACTACGACACGCTGACCTCCTTCAAGGAGGAGTTCGCCCAGTACCGCGACCAGCAGGTGCTGCCCGCCATGGTCACCGACCAGGACATGCTCCAGGAGGCCCAGAACATCTACGACAACACCGTGAAGCAGATAGGTCCCGACGGCCTCATCCAGACGGCTCATATCCTGCTGCGCCTCGACCAGAAAGCCACCGAGGCCGAGCAGAAAGCCGCCAAGGTGCGCATCGACTCCATCTACAACGCCCTGAAGGCCGGTGCCGACTTTGCCGAGCTGGCCAAGAAGGTGAGCCAGGACCCAGGTTCCGCCCAGCAGGGCGGTCTGCTGCCTTTCGTACAGCACGGCCAGCTGGTCAAGGAGTACGAGGACGCCGCCTTCGCCCTGAAGGACGGCGAGATGTCACCCGTCGTACAGTCGCCCTACGGCTACCATATCATCCTGATGAAGGCCCACAAGCAGTTAGAGCCGTTCGAGGAGCACCGCGAGAACATCCTGAAATTCATGGAGCAGCGCGGCATCCGCGACCGTCTGGCTCAGGCCAAGGTTGACACGCTGGTCAGCCAGTCGGGTGGCAAGCTCACCGCCGCCGACATCATGCAGCAGCAGGCCGACGAGATGTCTGCCAAGGACAGTGACCTGAAGAACCTCATCCGCGAGTACTACGAGGGTCTGCTGCTCTACGAGATCAGCAACGAGCACGTCTGGGACAAGGCCGCCAAGGACGAGGCTGGACTGGCTCAGTACTTCAAGGATAACAAGAAGAAATACAACTGGACGGAACCGCGTTTTAAGGGTATCGCCTACCACGTCAAGGACCAGGCCGATGTCAAGGGAGTCCAGAACTGTGTGAAGAAGCTGCCCTTCAGCGAGTGGGCCGAGGCCCTGCGCAAGACGTTCAACGGCGACAGCATCATACGCATCCGTGTGGAGAAAGGTATCTTCAAGCGCGGTGACAACGCCCTTGTCGATAGCGCCGTCTTCCACCGCGACACCACCGTCACACACCTGAAGGACTACCCCATCGACGCTACCTACGGGAAGATCCTGAAGAAAGGTCCCGAGGACTATACCGACGTCCGCGGCCTGGTGGTTGCCGACTATCAGGACCAGCTTGAACGGGAATGGGTGGCAGAGCTGCGGAAACGCTACGCGTTTACGGTCAATCGCGAGGCGATTGACCTAAAGAATAAAGAATAAAGAACAAAGACGGCCACTGCGTGGCCTAAAGAATAAAGAATAAAGAATAAAGATGGCCACTGCGTGGCCTAAAGAACAAAGAATAAAGATGGCCACTGCGTGGCCTAAAGAATAAAGAATAAAGAATAAAGAATAAAGATGGCCACTGCGTGGCCTAAAGAATAAAGAATAAAGGAGCGTGGGTGGCAATATATTAGCAGAGAAGACCATTGCTTTCGCTATTAGGATAGTGAAATGCTGTAAGGAGCTTCAGACAGTAAAGAATGAGTATATCATGTCTAAGCAATTGCTACGAAGTGGCACAAGTATTGGTGCTAATGCACATGAGGGCTTCTACGCTCAGAGTCGAGCCGACTTCATCAGCAAGTTGAGTGTCTCTTTGAAAGAAGCCAGTGAAACGTCCTATTGGATTACTATTCTCTATCGTACAGATTATATATTAGAACCATTATACAATTCTCTAAAAGCAGACATTGATGAGATTATTCGAATTATCATATCAACAATTAAGACATCGAAGAAGAATGCGGAATAATACATCCCGCCTTTTCATAAAGGCGCTCTCGCCGCAGGCTTTATTCTTTATTCTTTATTCTTTATTCTTTAGCTCTGCGCACGCGCAGAGCGTAATCGACGAGGTGGTATGGGTCATCGGCGACGAGGCCATCCTCCGCAGCGACGTCGAACAGATGCGCCTGCAGGCCGCACAAGAGGGCATCCGCTTCAAGGGAGACCCCGACTGTGCCATCCCCGAACAGATAGCCGTCCAGAAGCTCTTCCTACACCAGGCTGCCATCGACAGTATCGAGGTCTCCGAGTCTGAAATTGCCAGCGGCATCGACCAGCAGATAGAAGCCTGGATACAGATGGCCGGTTCACGAGAGAAGCTTGAGGAGTACAAGCGTCAGACTGTCAGCCAGATGCGCTCACAACTGCATGACGAGTACCGCGACCGTCTCATGGTGCAGAAGATGCGCATGAAGCTGGTTGAGGACATCAAGGTGACACCGTCCGAGGTGCGCCGCTACTTCAAGGACATCCCGCAGGACAGCCTGCCCTTCGTCCCCACAGAGGTCGAGGTGCAGATTGTCACACAGACTCCCCGCATCGCCATTGAGGAGATAAACCGCGTAAAAGACCAGCTGCGTGAGTTCACCGACCGCATCAACAGGGGCGAGACATCGTTTGCCACGCTGGCACGCCTCTACTCCCAGGACGGCTCTGCACGCAACGGCGGCGAGCTGGGCTACACGGGACGCGGCCAGTGGGTGCCGGAGTTCGCCAATGTGGCATTCAACCTGACCGACCCGAAGAAAGTCTCGAAAATTGTCGAGACAGAGTTCGGCTTCCACATCATACAGCTCATCGACAAACGGGGTGACAAGGTCAACGCCCGACATATCCTGCTGAAACCCGAGGTCAGCGACTCGGCCATCGCCCGTGGCATCGCCCGTCTCGACTCTATCGCCGACGACATACGCGCCCAGAAGTTCACCTTCGAGGAAGCCGCCACCTACGGCTCCGACGACAAGGACACCCGCAGCAACCGCGGCTTGATGTTCAACACCGTCGAGGACGGACGCACGTCGAGGTTCCGCATGCAGGACCTGCCCCAGGATATCGCCCGCGTCGTCGATACCATGCAGGTGGGACAGGTCTCACGTGCTTTCCAGATGGTCAACGAACGGGGCAAGACCGTCTGTGCCATCGTCAAGCTGAAGAACAGGATTGAGGGACACAAGGCCAACATCTCCGAGGACTTTCAGGTGCTGAAGAACGTGGTCCTGAACAGACTCCGCGAGGAGAAGATCCAGAAATGGGTCACCGACAAGATCAAGGGCACCTACGTCCGTATCAACGATGACTACTGCGACTGCGAATTCGAATACCAAGGCTGGAGGAGGTAGTGAAAAGTGAAAAGTGAAAAGTGAGGAGTGAAAAGTGAAAAGTGAAAAGTGAGGAGTGAAGAGTGAGGAGTGAAAAGACCATCATACGTATTGTGGGAGTAGTGCTTGTGGCACTATTCACTATTCACTGTTCACTATTCACAAACGCTTCGGCAGCGAAGCGGAAGCCGAAACGCGTACAGGACAAGCGCATCTATCTCGTCCACGCCGACGTTCTGCACTACGACCAGTACGAGAACCGCGAGGCACAGATACTCAACGGCAAGGTGCAGTTCCGCCACAGCGGCGCCACACTCCACTGCGACAGCGCCTATTTCTACGAGGCGTCCAACTCCTTCGAGGCCTTCGGCCACGTCCGCATGTACCAAGGCGACACGCTATCGCTGTTCAGCGACTACGCGTTCTACGACGGCAACGACGAAATGGCCATCGCCCGCTACAACGTCCAGCTGAAGAACCGCAAGACCACCCTCTACACCGACTCGCTCAACTTCGACCGCCTCTACGACAACGCCTATTTCTTCGAGGGCGGCAAGATGGTCGATGGCAACACCACACTCGTCTCCGACTGGGGCGAGTATAACACGAAGTCGAAGCTCGCCGTCTTCAACTACAACGTCCGCATGCGCTCGAAGGACATGTTCCTCACCACCGACACCCTCTACTACGACACCCGCACCTCGACGGCCGAGATTGTCGGTCCCACCGACATCACCTCGGGCAAGAGCCACATCTACTCCGAACGAGGTTTCTACGACACCCGCAACGACCGTGCCCGACTCCTCGACCGCTCGGTCATGACCAACCAGGGCAAGACGCTCGTCGGTGACAGCGTCTTCCATGACGAAAAGACGGGCATCAGCAAGGCGTTCCGTAACGTCATCTACACCGACACCGTCAACAAGAACAAGCTCACCTGCGAATACGGCGAGTACAACGACGAGACGGGCTACGCCATGTGTACCGACCGTGCCGTCTCCATCGACTACTCCCAGCGCGACTCGCTCTTCATGCACGCCGACACGTTCAAGATCTACACCTTCAATATCAACACCGACTCTGTCTATCGCAAGATACACGCGTATAATAAGGTACGCGCATATCGCATTGATGTCCAAGCCGTCTGCGACTCCCTCGTCTATAACTCCCAGGACTCCTGCATGACGATGTACCACGATCCCATCGTCTGGAACCAGAACCAGCAGTTGGTGGGCGACGAGATTCAGGTGTTCATGAAAGACTCCGTCGTCGATCACGCCCATGTCATCGGCAACGCTTTCTCCGTCGAGCAGTTGCCCGACCGCGAGAACTACAACCAGATATCCTCCAAGGAGATGTTCGCCTATTTCAAGAATGGTGACATCGACGAGGCACATGCCAAGGACAACGTCCTCATCATCTACTACCCCGTTGACGAGGCTGACAGCTCACTCATAGGACTGAACTACACCGAGACAGCAGAGCTGAAGATGTTCATGGAGAACCGTAAGATGAAGAAAATCTGGATGCCCAAGGCCGAGGGCACACTCTACCCCATGTCGCAGATTCCCCCCGACAAGAAGTACCTCCCCGGCTACGCTTGGTACGACTACATCCGTCCCCTCAGCCGCCTCGACATCTTCGTCTGGAGGACCAAGAAGAAAGAGAATGAGTGACATCATCCACCTCCTGCCCGATACCGTCGCCAACCAGATAGCTGCCGGAGAGGTCATCCAACGTCCCGCCTCCGTCATCAAGGAACTGGTCGAAAACGCCGTTGACGCCGGTGCCCGCAATATCCAGGTCATCGTCCTCGATGCCGGACGCACCTCCATCCAGGTCATCGACGACGGCCGGGGCATGTCGGAGACCGACGCACGTCTGGCCTTCGAGCGTCACGCCACATCGAAGATCAGCAGTGCCGACGACCTCTTCGCCCTGCACACCATGGGCTTCCGGGGCGAGGCCCTGCCCTCCATTGCCGCCGTCGCCCAGGTCCAGCTGACCACCCGCACCGCTGCCGACGAGATAGGCACACGCCTCTGCATCGCAGCCTCGAAGGTGGTGTCCAGCGAGCCGGTGTCCTGTCCCGCAGGTTCCAACTTCAAGGTTCAGAGCCTGTTCTATAACGTCCCCGTCCGCCGGAAGTTCCTCAAGTCCAATGCCACTGAGCTGAACAACATCCTCACTGCCTTTGAGCGCATCGTCCTCGTCTATCCCGGCATCGCCTTCACCCTCCACTCCGGCGACAGCGAACTGTTCAATCTCCGCGCAGGTTCAATGCTGCAGCGCATCACCGATGTCTTCGGCAAGCATTTCGCACAGGAGCTCCTGCCCGTCAGCGTCACCACGACCATAGGCAGCATCACCGGCTTCATCGGCAAGCCGGAGACTGCGCGTCGCAAGGGCGCCCATCAGTACTTCTTCGTCAACGGACGGTTCATGAAGCACCCCTACTTCCACAAGGCCGTCGTCACCGCCTACGACCGTCTCATCGCCGAGGGCACACAGCCCGCCTACTTCCTGTATTTCGACGTTGCCCCCACCGACATCGACGTCAACATTCACCCCACCAAGACCGAGATCAAGTTCGAGAACGAGCAGCACCTCTGGCAGATCCTCACCGCCGCCGTCAAGGATGCCATAGGACGCTTCTGCGACATTCCCTCCATAGACTTCGACACCGAGGGCAGGCCCGACATTCCTGTCTATGACCCCTCACACCCCACCCCCGCCAGCCCCAAGGTCACCTACAACACCTCCTATAACCCATTCTCCCAGCCCTCCACGTCCCCGTCGTCGTTGTCGTCGGCTCCGTCATCCCCCGCATCACCATCGCCATCGTCCTCGTCATTCCCCTCCTCGTCATTCCCCTCGTCGTCCTCTCCCTCGTCGTCCTCCCCCTCGTCCTTCTATGCTGCGACCTCGTCGCAGCCCCACTCACCGTCGCAGCCACCCCAGGACTTGCTCTTCGACGCCCCCATCACAGCGCCCGTCCTCATCGATGAGAAATCCCCCGTCCACTACCAGTACAAGGGCCGTTACATCATGACCGCCGTCAAGTCCGGCCTCATGATCATCGACCAGCACCGCGCCTCCGTTCGCATCCTCTACGAGCGTTACCTCGCCCAGACCGCCGACCATCCCCTCACCTCACAGACCGTCCTCTTCCCCGAGACCGTCCAGTTCTCACCCGCCGAGTGTACACGCCTCACTGACCTGATGCCACAGCTTAACGCCATGGGCTTCGACCTCTCCAACCTCGGCGGAGGCACCTATTCCGTCAACGCCGTCCCCGCCATCGCCGACAGCGACCCTGTCTCCCTCGTCCGCACCCTCGTCACCGACGCCGCTGAGGAAGGCCGCTCGCCACTCGCCTCCCACCATGAGCGCATCGCCCTATCCCTGGCCCGTGCCACCGCCGTTCCCTACGGACAGCTACTGTCCAACGACGAGATGGACAGCCTCACCAACCAGCTCTTTGCCTGCACCAACGTCAACTACACCCCCGACGGCCGTGCCATCCTCTGCATCCTCCCACAGTGCGACATCGACGCCCTCCTCGGCTAATAGCCCCATTAGCCCTACCACTGCTTAAAAAACGTTAAATCAGAGCACATTTTCCCCATCAGACGCTTGTGTTTCACTTTTTCTTCTTACCTTTGCACCCGCAAACGAAAAAGGGCGCTTAGCTCAGCTGGTTTAGAGCATCTGCCTTACAAGCAGAGGGTCAGCGGTTCGAATCCGTTAGCGCCCACGAAACATAGAGAAAGTGCCGCAGCCATGGAGCTGCGGTTTTTGTATTGAGCAAGAAGACTCAACAAGAGGACATTAAAAATCGACCAAATGGATTTAAGTGTATTGACAGCCATCTCGCCTATTGATGGCCGCTACCGTACAAAAACGGATGCCTTAGCAGGATATTTTTCAGAATACGCCCTGATACGCTACCGTGTCCGCGTAGAAATAGAGTATTTCATCACCCTCTGTGAACTACCTCTCCCCCAGCTTGAAGGCTTCGACTATGCACTTTTCGAACCCCTCCGCGACATCTACCGCCAGTTCACGCCCGCTGACGCCCAGCGCGTCAAGGACATCGAGCGCGTCACCAACCACGACGTCAAGGCCGTAGAGTACTTCATCAAGGAACGCATCAGTGCGCTGGGCGGTTTCCCCGCCCAGGCCAAGGAGTTCATCCATTTCGGCCTCACCTCACAGGACATCAACAACACCGCCGTCCCCCTCTCCATCAAGGAGGCGCTTGCCGAGGTCTATTACCCGCTCCTGGAACAGCTCATTGAGCAGCTCCACGACTATGCCGAGGAGTGGCGCAACGTCCCCATGCTGGCCAAGACCCACGGCCAGCCGGCCTCGCCGACACGTCTCGGCAAGGAGCTGATGGTCTATGTCTATCGTCTTGAGGAACAGCTGCGTGCCCTCAAGGCCATACCCGTCACCGCCAAGTTCGGCGGTGCCACCGGCAACTTCAACGCCCACCATGCCGCCTACCCGCAGTACGACTGGCGCGAGTTCGCCGACCGCTTCGTCGCCGACCGCCTCGGTCTGGAGCGCGAGCAATATACCACCCAGATCTCCAACTACGACTGGCTCGCTGCCATCTTCGACGGCATGAAGCGTATCAACACCATCGTCATCGACCTCGACCGCGACTTCTGGATGTACATCTCCATGGACTACTTCAAACAGAAGATCAAGGCCGGCGAGGTAGGCTCATCGGCCATGCCACACAAGGTCAACCCCATCGACTACGAGAACTCCGAGGGCAACTTGGGACTGGCCAACGCCATCCTGCAGTTCCTCGCCCAGAAACTGCCTGTCAGCCGCCTCCAGCGCGACCTCACCGACTCTACCGTCCTGCGCAACGTCGGCGTACCCATGGGGCACGCCCTCATCGCCTTCGAGAGCACGCTCAAGGGACTGCGCAAGCTCATCCTCAACGAGCAGAAACTTCAGGATGACCTCGACAACACCTGGGCCGTCGTCGCCGAGGGCATACAGACCATCCTCCGCCGCGAGGCATACCCCAACCCCTACGAGGCTCTGAAGGCCCTCACCCGTACTAACGAGGGTATCACCGCCAACACCATCTCACAGTTTATCGACACGCTGGACGTCAGCGAAGCCGTGAAGGCTGAACTTCACGCCCTTACACCCGCCACATATACTGGCATCTAAACACAAAAAAATAAAACGTTATGGATTTCGAGAACGAAAAGAACCACGAAGAGAAGCCTGCAACAGAACAGAGCACAGGTAGCCGTGAGGGCTACACACAGACAGGCAACAGTTTTCAGCGAGACTACCGTGGACGCTCACCACGTCCGCGTATTCACACCGGACAGCGCCCGGCCTACACACCCGGCGAACGTCCCAGTTACAACCGAAATAACGACGAGGGCGGCTTCCGTCCCGAAGGCTTCGGTGCCGGACTGCAGAGCAGCCAGCCCCGCCAGTCTTCCTACCGTCCCCGCAACAACTATAACAACGGCGGCAGCTACGGCTACAACAATCGTGGCGGCTACCAGCCACGTCAGCAGCCACAGGGCGAGTACGGCCAGCAGCCACGCGGCGGCTACCGTCCCCGCTACAGCCAGGATGGCGACGAGCAGGGCTACCAGCCCCGTCAGCAGGGTGGCTACCAGCCGCGACAGCAGGGTGGCTACCAGCCCCGTCAGCAGGGTGGCTACCAGCCCCGTCCCTACGGTCAGAAGCCTTACCAGCAGGGCGGCTACGGTCAGAAAACCTATGGCCAGAAGCCTTATGGTCAGAAGCCAGGCTTCAAGAAGCGTCCCCGCACCGCCGACTACGACCCCAACGCCAAGTACAGTCTGAAGAAGCGCATCGAGTACAAGGAGGTCAACTACGACCCCAACGAGCCGGTACGTCTCAACAAGTTCCTGGCCAACGCCGGCGTCTGCTCACGCCGCGAGGCTGACGAGTTCATCCAGGCCGGTGTCGTCACCGTCAACGGTCAGGTGGTCACCGAGTTAGGTACGAAGATCCTCCGTACCGACGAGGTCCACTTCCACGACCAGCTCGTCTCTCCCGAGAAGAAGGTCTATGTCCTGCTCAACAAGCCTAAGGACTACGTCACCACCAGTGACGACCCCCAGCAGCGCAAGACCGTCATGGATCTGGTGAAGAATGCCTGCCCCGAGCGCATCTACCCCGTAGGCCGTCTCGACCGCAACACCACCGGTGTCCTCCTGCTCACCAACGACGGCGACCTCGCCTCGAAGCTCACACATCCTAAGTACCTCAAGAAGAAGATCTACCACGTCTATCTCGACAAAAACGTCACCGCACATGACCTCCAGGCCATCGCCGAGGGCATCCAGCTCGAGGACGGCGAGATCAAGGCCGACGACGTCCAGTACGCCGACGCCATCGACAAGAAGCAGGTGGGTATCGAGATACACTCCGGCAAGAACCGCATCGTGCGCCGCATCTTCGAGTCCCTCGGCTACAGGGTCCTCAAGCTCGACCGCGTCCAGTTCGCCGGACTCACCAAGAAGAACCTCCGCCGTGGCGACTGGCGCTACCTCACCGAGGACGAGGTTGACCGCCTCCGCATGGGTGCATACGAGTAGCACTTTGCTAAAGAAAAGTGAATAGTGAATATTGAAAAGTTTATGAAACGAACAAAGATATCCGACGTGCTGCAAAGCACAGAATACGGCAAAGAAGTCACCGTCATGGGCTGGGTACGCACCCACCGCTCAGGCAAGAACGTCGATTTCATCGCCCTCAACGACGGCTCCACCATCAAGAACGTGCAGATCGTCGTTGACCCAACCGCCATCACCGTCGCAGGCTCTGCTGCGACCCCGTCGCAGCCCTCCCTGAAGGATGTCACTACCGGTGCCTGCATCCGCTGCACTGGCACCCTCGTTGAGTCCCCCGCCGCCGGACAGCCCTCTGAGATACAGGCTGCCGAGGTGGAAATCTACGGACTCTGCGACAACACCTACCCCATGCAGAAGAAGGGGCAGTCCTTCGAGGTCATGCGCAAGAACGCACACCTGCGTCTGCGCACCAACACCTTCGGTGCCGTCATGCGCATCCGCCACAACATGGCCATGGCCATACACACCTACTTCCATGAGCACGGGTTCTACTATTTCCACACCCCGCTCATCACCGCCTCCGACTGCGAAGGTGCCGGCAACATGTTCCAGGTGACCACCAAGAACCTGTACGACCTGAAGAAGGACGAGGACGGCCGCATCATCTATGACGACGACTTCTTCGGCGAGCAGACCTCGCTCACCGTCAGCGGACAGTTAGAAGGCGAGCTGGGTGCCACCGCCCTCGGTGCCATCTACACCTTCGGCCCCACCTTCCGTGCCGAGAACAGCAACACCCCGCGCCACCTCGCCGAGTTCTGGATGGTGGAGCCAGAGGTGGCCTTCCTCGACCAGGAAGGACTTATGGACCTCGAGGAGGACTTCATCAAGTACTGCGTCCGCTGGGCCTTGGACAACTGCCAGGACGACCTGCAGTTCCTGAACCAGATGATCGACAAGACACTCATCGCACGTCTTGAGGGCGTGCTGAAGGACAGCTTCGTCCGACTGCCTTATACCCAGGGCATCGAAATCCTGCAGCAGGCCATCAAGGACGGCAAGAAGTTCGAGTTCCCCTGC
This sequence comes from uncultured Prevotellaceae bacterium, assembly GCA_946186505.1. GTDB lineage: Bacteria > Bacteroidota > Bacteroidia > Bacteroidales > Bacteroidaceae > Prevotella. The sequence continues at coordinate 14,155 of CAMHNI010000044.1, forward strand.
AACTGGGGCGATGACCTCGCCTCCGAGCACGAGCGCTACCTCGTTGAGGAGCACTTCAAGAAGCCCGTCATCATGACCGACTACCCCACCGCCATCAAGGCCTTCTACATGAAGCAGAACCCCGCCGCGCCCGCCACCGCACCCGCCGCTTCCCCAGCTGCCGTGCCCGCCGCTTCCTCGTCGGTCGGCTATGCTGCGACCCCGTCGCAGCCCTCCATCGGCTACCGCGGCCAGCAGGCTCCCGGTCCCACCATGCAGGGCACCGACGTCCTCTTCCCCCAGATTGGCGAGATCATCGGCGGCTCCGTCCGCGAGGAGAACTACGACAAGCTCATGGCCGAAATCAACCGCCGCGGCATGGAGACCGACAAGCTCTGGTGGTACCTCGACACCCGCCGTTACGGCTCCTGTCCGCACGCCGGATTCGGCCTCGGTTTCGAGCGTCTCATCCTCTTTGTGACAGGCATGCAGAACATACGCGATGTCATCCCGTTCCCCCGCACACCCAAGTCTGCGGAGTTCTGATAGCCCCCTATATATAATAAATAAGGTGTATGAAGAGATTTTTGCATAATTTTTACCCGAAAAGCGCTGAAAAGCCCGTAAAAAGGCAAGTTTTTCGCGTTTTTTCAAAAAAATAATCGAAAATTCTTGCGAGATTTCAGAAATATGTCTATATTTGCACCAAAAATGTAGCTCCGGGTAGGAGATACGGCGCGCCAACGTGCGCAAAACAGGGGAGAAAACCCCGACAAAACGGGGGAATGAAGCCCCATAACAAGCCTCGGATTTGAGAGAAAGAAAAGTATAAACAACAACTTAATTTTTTTTATTAATTTTAATTTATTAATCGTATGAAGAAAAAAGTTTTTAGTAAACTGCTTATGGTAGCCCTCGTGGCCACCGTAGGTGTTTTCACGTCCTGTAAGGACTACGATGACGACATCAACGATCTTCGTAGTAAGCTGGACGGTCTGAACACTTCGCTCACCAATACGGTTGACTCCAAGATTACCGCCGTTAACACGGACATCAAGGCCTTGGAGACCCAGCTGAACCAGGTGAAAGAAGATTACGCCAAGGCCGATGCTAACCTGAAGACGTTACTCGATGAGGCTGCTGCTACTGGCAAGGCCAACACGTCAGCCATCGAGACTCTGAAGCAGGAAATCGTTGACTTGAAGGCTACTGATGCCAACCTGACCGCTGCCATTAATGAGTTGAAGAGTGGACTGGCTGATGCTAATGCCACCATCACCTCACAGGGTAAGACGATTGCCGGTCTCCTCGAGGCTGACAAGTCGCTGCAGAAGGGTATCGACGAGGCAAAGTCACAGGCTGCCAATGCACTGGCTGAGGCTCAGAAGGCCCAGGCTGCCGCTCAGACCAACGCCGAGACTCTGGCTGGCGTCAAGGCTGATCTGGCTACCGCCCAGAAGCAGATTGCTGACAACCTGACCAGCGTTAACAAGAAAATTGACGACGCAGTTGCTGACCTGAGCAGTCAGATCAACGTCATCAGCGGTAAGGTTAATGACCTGAGCAAGACCGTTTCTGCCAACACTGCCGACATCACCACCATCAACGGTAAGCTCAGTGAATTGACCGCTAAGGACACCGAGATTCTCGCTGCCCTCGAGACTGCCAAGAAGCAGCTCCAGGATGCTGATACACAGGCTGCCGCTAACCTGACCGCTGCCATCGACCGTATCTCTGCCAACGAGACCGCTATCAAGTACATCCAGGAGACCACTATTCCTGAGCTCATCAGGAGCTTGGTGACGCACGTCATCCCCGAGACTGTGACCTCTGAGGTTGGCAAGCAGCTGGAGACCGCTCTGCCCGAGGCTCTGAAGGAGTACATGAAGAGCGACGATATCAAGGCTCTGGTTGCTACCGAGACCGGTAAGAACCTGACCCTGATTCAGGCTCTGCAGAAGAAAGTGAAGGACGACAGCATTGCTATACGCAAGTATGTTGACACTGAGTTCGTTATCACTGTCCAGAGCATGATTGACAAGTCTATCGACACCAAGGCTGCTGAGATTAAGAAGGCTTACGAGGCTGCCGACAAGCTGGTGCAGGATTCTGTTGACGCTGTTGCTGCTACCCTGAAGGGTGTGCAGGCTCAGATTGGCGATGCCAACAGTGGCATGGTCAAGCAGATTGCTGACCTCGAGGCTTGGTTCGAGACCAACGACGAAGGTCTGACCAAGATTGGTGAGAACATCATCAACAGCAATGCTTTCGCTACCAAAGTTAAGGACTTTGTCAACAAGGCCAACGGTGAGATTCTGGGTATGATTACCGCCATCCACCTCTTCGCAAACCAGCACATGGCTCAGTGCGACGAGTATGGTAAGGTTCGCAAGTACACTGAGGGTGAGGGTTACGAGAAAACCTATGGTTACGACAACTTCGACCACACTCTGACATTCGTTTACACCATTGAGCAGGGTCTGGATTGGGACTACTGCGCTATGGAGGCCAAGACCCCGAAGTGGAACTATCCTGAGGGTCTGATCAACCAGCTGAAGGGCATCAAGTCTGTCAAGGACGACAAGGTTCCTGCTGACTATGACTTCTCTTACAATAAGGGTGGTTTCACTGGCGATGAGGAGGACTACGACTTCGTTGACGGTCGTTTCGTGACCTACAGCGACTCTGTCCTCGTTCGCGTCAGCCCGACCAACGCTGACCTGCGTGATGCTGAGATCGTACTGCTGAACTCTAAGGGTGAGAACATCGTTGAGGCCGGCCTCGTTAAGATTGAGGATGTCCAGAAATATACCCGTGAGGACTACATCACACGTGAGCCCGACACACGTGCAGTTGAAGGCAACGAGACTGGCCTGTGGGTCATCAAGTTCAACCTCAATGGAGACAGTGTTGGCACACTCTATCCGAAGTATGCAAGCTATAAGGGTGGTGACATCGTTTACGCTGTTGCCGTTAAGAACGCTGGTGTTGTTGTTGACGAGGAGACCGCAGAGGTTGTCTCTGACGCTGAGCGCTACGTCGTTTCTGAGTACGACCTGACCCTTGGCCTGAAGAAGGCTTACAATGCATGGAACTTCACCGTCAACGGTGTAAGCATCAACGACATCCACAACCGTTACATCATGCCCGAGCAGAGCCAGAACGGTTACACTTCTTGGACTGACGATCCCGTCAGCTTCACCAACACGTTCCGCTATGAGCTGACTTGGAATGGCATGTCTCCCTGCTGTCAGGATGCACCCGAGCCCACGCCCGGTGATGACGACGATGACGACGCTGAGGAAATCAGGAACAGCTGGTACGAGTTCTGCCACGACTGTAACTTCGACGGCCAGGGTCAGTTGATTCCGATCGAGTGCGAGAATGAGGACCTGTGGAGCAGTCGCATCTATGAGGGCTGGAACACCATCCTCTTCAAGGAAGAGTATGACAACACCAATGCCGAGCAGGGTACTGAAGAGTGCCACGGCGTGAACACCGTTGACCGTCTCAATCATCTGCGTGATGCTGCTCAGACTCGTTACAACACTGGTGTTGATAACCGTCATCTGAAGGAGCCTCTTGGCATCGAGTTCTCTGCTGACCAGGCACCTGCTGGTGAGACTGGCGAGTGGGCTAAGATTGAGATTAAGTTCCCCGTTTCTATCTGTGGCAAACAGACCCGCATCCGTGGTTTCTTCGTAACACTGGATAACCACTTCGGTATTGAGTCTGACAACTCTGAGATCAACGCTTGGGCTACTTACGAGTTCAAGAACGTGGCTAAGTACAACTACGATCATGGCAAGAAGGAGACCGACGAGAAGTACAAGATCGACGAGCAGATTGTTCTGCAAGAGGGTAACTCTGGTACCATCTGGATTAAGGACGCTCACAACCTGAGGAACGGTGATGTTCTCGGTTTCCGTGTACACGCAATCAACCTCGACGGTACATTCACCGACCCCGATGGCCGTGCATTCTATGTACGTATCGGCAAGCTGGAGAAGAACCGCAAGATGTCATTCCACGTGACCACCACCAAGAACGACGAGGCTGCTTGGGCTCTGCAGGATGCAGAAGCTGCTGACAACAACCAGATTATCGTTGACTTCAACAAGGAGCAGTATGACAACAAGAGCGACGACCGCTTCTTCAACCGCGATCCGTACAACACTGATCAGTATGACGCTCAGAGCTACTCTGTTGTTTACTACTGGCGTGGTGAGAACCCGGCCATCCGTGCGATCGGTACCACTGCTACCGATGCTATGTTCCCCGTAGCTAATACTGGTAGGTACTACTATAACGAGAAGTATGGTTATGGTGCTTACTACACACAGAATGGTGGTGATTATGTTTACCCTGGCGGTGTGTCACCTGAGGATGTGTTCACCTTCATGTACAGTCAGGATGCCAACGCAACCATCGACGCTGCTGATATCGAAAAGAATCCTAATGACGCTGATAATACCTATGCTCTGCGTTGGGGTATCTTTGGTAGCAACGCCAAGCCCAACAAGCTGACTCAGAGTGTGAAGGCTTCTATCAACAGTCGCTATGCTAACCGTCTGGTTGATGGTGCTACCTACCACCTCACCATGGAGATTCGTCGTAACGACGATATGGCCGACGGCTACAGGGTGATCAACACCTACGATATCGATATCACGAAGGTGATGCCTACTAAAATGCCTGAGAACTTCGGTGTGAAGAGCAACCAGCTGACCGATGGTGTCCTGAAGCTCTATCTGCGTCCGCTGTATGAGAACAGGACTACTACGATTACGAACATCGCTGCTAAGCCTTGGGAGAACAAGTGGTCTGGCCGTGCTGCAAGCGAGAAGTGGTTCAAGGATGCTAAGGATGATGCCGCTAAGGCTGCTGCCTTCGCAACTGGCTTCAACCACTTGGATAAGGATGGTAAGGTTATCGGAAGCGATGCTAACGACGACCACATGTACCGTTGGGGTATCGACGTTCGTCCTTACAACCTGGAGGGTATCTTCGAAGGTATCTATACCGACACTGACAACGACGGCAAGCCTGAGGTCAGCAAGGACTACTTCTTCGTCTTCACCAGCGCAGGTAACTACGCTGCCAGCACAACAGACGCTGATGACTATGATAACAAGGATGCTGACGCTATCGTGACCTACCGCAGCAGCTTCAACCAGGGTAGTATCAATCCTGATGAGCCTCTGTTGAGCATCGGCGCTTACACCGCACCTGCTATCCACTGGAGCCACATCGGTCAGAAGAAGGAGATCAAGGGTGGTTACATCTACCGCAAGATTTCTGCTAAGTTCGATGCAGAGACCAACAAGTTCCTGAATCCGGATGCAGATCAGGAGGGCTACGAGTCAATGAACACCGCTGTTAAGAACTACGACTGGATTATCGATCCCGTTTCAATTCCTGCTAAGGATGGTAAGCTGGAGGCTCAGTACCTCTGCGCATTCGACGAGGCTGTGATGATGACCAACACCCGTGGTGTGACCGGTGATAAGGTTAATGCTAAGACATTCGAGTACTTCGATCCGATTATTATCGGTGCCGACAGCACTCAGTTCAACATCAAGAGCAAGCTCTGGTACACTTCTGACGAACCTGCAAAGCAGGCTTACTTCGACGCTCAGCTGCCCACAGCTCTGAAGCTCGGTAAGGATAAGGACAACAAGGATCTGAATCCGTTCGATGGCACTAAGCTGAATGTTGAGAAGAACGCTGCCGTTGCACAGACACTGGCTCAGATGCGCAAAGCAGGCTACCTCTGGGTAGATACCACCTCACTGAAGGTTGCAGCTGCAGAGCCCACAGGTTATGTCCGTGAGCACTACTACTTCGATCCGTTCTGGTGCGACGCTAACGGCAAGCAGGTTGGCTTCAACAACCTGACCAACGGTCTCTACATCGGAATGACTCCGAAGGCACGTACCGAGGGTCTGCCCGCCTTCCAGTCTGCTGTGAAGTTCAACTTCAGCTTCGATGTTTACAACATCTGGTTCCACAAGAGAACTGTCACGCTCACTGTCAATGTGAACAAGCCTGAGAACACTACCGGTGCTCGCGCTGCGAAGTAAGCAGAGATGAAAGTCAAGTGACACAAGTGGTCACAATCCTATAGGAATGGGGGCGCCCACTGCGGACGCCCCCATTATTTCAAAGAAAGAATCAAGAAAGGATTAGTTAATTAGATGAGAAGATTTTTAGGAATACTGTTCGCTATCGCTGCCGTCACCGTCTGCATGGTGTCCTGCCACAAGGTCGTCCGTGACGATGTCCGTGCGCTGGTCGATGAGATCAATGACACTGTGATGATCTGCAAGATTGACGGCTCGAAGGTGAAGTTCGACATCAAGGAAGCAAGGTTCACACACGGTGCCGTCATGTACGGCGACTCCGTCATCGTGAAATACATTGGCGACCTGTCGATGAAGCGGGCTTTTGCCGAGTCAGTCTATCTGATAGAGCGTCCGAGCCAGATCATCGTCATCGACAAAGATGCTAAAATTGATCCTAACGCCGAAGTGCTGACAAGACCTGCCGACCCTGACAATACAAAGTTAACGGAAGAAGGTCTGAAGGCAGCGAGAGCCTTTACAAAAAAGAAGTAATTAATTTTAAACTTAAAGATTATGAAATCATTAAAGACAATCCTGGCCGCTGCGATGCTGACGCTCTCCATGGGCGCAGCTGCCCAGACGACCTATACCGACAAGGAGGGTGCCATCTACACGTTCCAGAAGCACTGGTTCTTTGAGGTAGAGGGTGGTGTTCAATATACCCTCGGTGAAACGAAGTTCCGCCGCCTGCTGTCGCCCAACGCGCAGCTTGGCATCGGCTACCAGTTCAACCCGATTATCGGCGTGCGCCTGCAGGCTAACGGCTGGCAGTCGAAGGGTGGCTGGAACGGCTATGTACCCCTCGATGGCGGTCTGGCCTACACAGCCAAGTACCAGTACAAGTACGTGGCTCCCGGACTGGACGCTATCTTCAACATCTCTAACCTCATCGCAGGCTACAATCCCACCCGCTTCTTCAACCTGAAGGCATACGTGGGTGCCGGTCTGAACATCGCCTTCGACAACGACGAGGTGAACGACATTGCCAAGAACCTGCAGAACAAGGATGCCTACCTGCTGCAGAACCTCTGGGACGGCTCTAAGCTGCTGCCTTTCGGCCGTGGCGGTGTACAGATGGACTTCCGTCTGAGCGACGTGGTAAGCATCGTCGTCGAGGGTAACGCCAACTTCCTGAACGACAAGTACAACTCCAAGAAGGACGGCGACAACAACCTCGACTGGTACTTCAACGCACTGGCCGGTCTGCGCTTCAACCTGGGCAAGACCTACACCAAGGAACTGCCTCCCGCTCCGGAACCCATCCCCGAGCCTGTCGTAGTGACCAATCCTGAACCCGATCCCGCCATCCTCGAGCTTCAGCGTCAGCTGAAGGAACTGCAGGACAAGGAGAAGGTAGAGCCTATCCGCCGCGACATCTTCTTCCTGATCAACAAGACCGAGATCCGCGAGACAGAGGCCCAGAAGGTCAAGGAGATTGCCTACTACCTGATTAAGTACCCCAATGCAAAGGTGGTTGTCACTGGTTATGCTGACGCAGGCACCGGTAACGACAAGATCAACGACCGTCTGGCCGCCCAGCGTGCTGACGTTGTTGTGAAGACCCTGCAGCAGCAGTACAACATCGACTCGTCGCGCATCAGCTACGACTCAAAGGGTAGCCGCGTACAGCCGTTCCAGGAGAACGACCTGAACCGCGTCACCATCTGTATCGCTGAGTAAAAAAATACAGAACAGAATAAACAAAAAGCCCTCCGAACACTGGTTCGGAGGGCTTTTAATTTTCAATAAAAAACTAATCTGCCACTTCTCCTGTTACCTTCAGACGGACAAAGCCTGTCTTGGCATTGCTATATACACGGACAGACTTATTGAAACGTCCTTTGCGTCTGCCCGTCGAATAGTGGACTGTCAGTGCAGCTGACTCACCTGGTTCTATAGACCCCTCAGGATAGTCAGCAGTAGTACATCCGCAACTGGTAGAGACACCACTGAGGTGCAACGGTGTGGCACCAATGTTATGGAACAAAAACTCGTAAACAACTGTTGTGTCATGGGGCAACACACCGAAGTCATGGCTCAACGTGTCGAACATGATTTCCGCCTCGCTCTCGGTGATTTCCACACCACCCTTTTTACCACACGAGCCTGCTGTAACTGCAACCAGTAACGCCAGCAGACTGATCATTAAACAATGTTTTTTCATTATCCTTTATATTAAATCATAATTTATTTCATCTTCCAAATACCGTCGTGCTCAACCATCGGTACGACGATTTCCTCGTCAATACTGTCACCGTAACACAAGAACAGCATGACATAGACTAAACCGGAGAGACTGTCGGTACGTACCGAAGAGATGCGCACGTCAACAACACCCTGATGGTCACGCCGCTGCTGTGCCATAAACTGGCTGTAAGATGTGAGCAACTGTTCGCGGTAATCCACTGGCAGGGAGTCAGCCCCTACCCGACCCTGCAGAAACTCCTCGTACTGTCCCTGAAGAAGGTGTTGGTAATAGCCACGGGCAGCAAGCGCAGCCCGTTCTTCCTGGGTCACCGTTGAGCATCCCAATAAGCCTAGAAATCCTAGAAGGACTAGAAAGTCTAGTCTGGCTAGACTGACTAGAAAGTCTAGATAGCCCAAGCAGCGTTTCATCATTTCTGGCGTACGAACACGTTTATGGGTGAACCCGTGAGCGTCCAGTTTTCACGTATCTTATTCTCAAGGAAACGCTTGTAAGGCTCCTTGACATATTGCGGCAGATTGGCGTAAAAGATAAAGGTGGGAATCTGCGTATCAGGAACCTGCGAGACGTACTTGATCTTAATGTACTTACCCTTGACAGAGGGTGGAGGCGTGGCCTCAATAAGAGGAAGCATCACCTCGTTAAGCTTCGTGGTACCGATACGCACCTTACGGTTCAAATAAACCTCCTTTGCGGTCTCCAGAACCTTAAAAATACGCTGTTTCGTCAGTGCTGAAGCGAAGATGATGGGGAAGTCAGTAAACGGTGCCATACGCTCGCGAATGGCCGTCTCAAAGGTCTTGATGACCTCCTGCGACTTGTCTTCGACGAGGTCCCACTTGTTGACCACGACGACCAAGCTCTTGTTGTTCTTCTGGATGAGTTGGAAGATGTTCATGTCCTGTGCCTCGATGCCACGGGTGGCATCGATCATCAAGATGCAGACGTCGCTGTTCTCGATGGCACGGATAGAGCGCATGACGCTGTAGAACTCGAGATCCTCGCTGACCTTGTTCTTGCGGCGGATGCCAGCGGTATCGACCAAATAGAAGTCGAAACCGAACTTATCGTAGCGAGTATAGATAGAATCACGGGTTGTACCTGCAATCTCTGTAACGATATGGCGGTCCTCGCCGATGAAAGCGTTGATGATGCTGGACTTGCCTGCATTAGGACGACCGACAACGGCGAAACGGGGAATACCGTCCTCTACATCGTCCTTCGACTTCTCAGGCAGCAACTCCAGAACCTTGTCAAGCAAGTCACCTGTACCGCTACCCGTAGCGGCGCTGATGCAGTAAGGCTCCCCAAGACCGAGCTTGTAGAAATCATACTGGTTATACAGGTCCTTGCCGTCGTCGGCTTTATTGGCTACGAGGATGACGGGCAGACCCCCTCCAGACTTCCCCTTAGAGGGGGAGGCGTTACGCCGCAGGATCTGAGCCACATCCATGTCCCAGTCAGTAACGCCGTTCTTGATGTCACAGAGGAATAACACGAGGTCGGCCTCCTCGGTAGCTACGAGCACCTGTTTGCGTATCTCCTCCTCGAAGATATCGTCGCTGTTGACCACCCAGCCGCCAGTATCGACGACTGAGAACTCACGACCGCACCATTCGCACTTACCATACTGGCGGTCACGGGTGGTACCAGCCTCGTCGCTGACGATAGCCTGGCGGGAGTTGGTCAGACGGTTAAACAATGTAGATTTGCCCACGTTCGGGCGTCCTACGATAGCTACTAAATTTCCCATATCGTTATGTTAGTTTCCTATTCCTATTTTATAACCGAGCGTCAGCATGAAGAAGCGGTTGTAGAAGGCATCACCATCACTGGCCACCTTCAGCAATCCGAAATTATAGCGAGCATCAAGAACGATGTTTCGGAACTCGTATGATAGGCCGACGGGTACAGAGAAATCGATCTTATTGATTTTATAATCCGCATCGACTACATAGTTTAACAACTTAAGGCCTTCATCAAGGTCCAGGGTATAATCACCTTCCTTCATCTTGGCACGCATCCTAAAGCCCGGCTGCACACCAGCCTTGATGGCCAGTCCCGGCAAGACATAGTAGTTGGCCAGCAGGGGCACCTGGACGTAATCGAGATCTATCTCGTACTTCTGTGGTCCCTCGCTGTCAACGTAGTCGTACTTGGCACCCTGGTTAGAAAGCAGGACACCTGCCGACAGGCTGAACTGGTCAGTAATCATATACTCCGCCTCGAGTCCAAAATGCATGTCGGTAATGGTTTTGTCGGCATCGGTCAACGTGGAAATACTCATTCCCACCCTCGGCTGAAGAAGCAGTTCTCCCTCTTCATGCTGTGCCATGGCGACGAGGGCTGTCAGCAGCATGGCAGATAATACGATTAGTTTCCTCATAGGTTTTCTCCTTTCTTTGTCCTTTATTCTTTATACTTTATTCTTTATACTTTATTCTTTATACTTTATTCTTTATACTTTATTCTTTGTTCTTTATTCTTTAGGTCACGCCATGCCCCGCCATTCTTTAGGTCACGCCGTGCCCGCCATTCTTTAGCAAAGCGCTACTCCGGATTATAGCCGAAGTTGTCGAGTTCTCGCTTCGACGAGCGCCAGTCCTTATCGACCTTGACGAAGGTCTCGAGGAAGATAGTCTTGCCGAAAAACTTCTCAAGGGCCTTGCGGGCCTCGGTGCTGACCTTCTTCAGTGCCACGCCCTGGTGGCCGATGATAATGCCCTTCTGTGAGTCGCGCTCGACGTAGATGACGGCATTGATGTGAATCTTGCGGTCGTCCTCCTTGAAGCGTTCCACAACGACCTCTACGGAGTAAGGTATCTCTTTGTCGTAGTAGAGGAGGATTTTCTCGCGGATAATCTCCGACACGAAGAAGCGGGCAGGCTTGTCCGTCAACTGGTCCTTGTCGAAGAAGGCAGGACTCTCAGGCAGCAGTTCTTGGATGCGCTTCAGCAGCAGGTCCGTGCCAAACTTGTTCTTGGCCGAGATGGGCAGGATCTCGGCGTTGGGGAGGAGCGTGTGCCAATGGTCGACGATGTCGCCGAGAGCCTCCCCAAGCCCCTCCGAAGGAGGGGGTGTTTGATTACCAGTAGATGTCTTGTGCTTCTTATGTAACTCAACATCCCCTCCTTCGGAGGGGCTTGGGGAGGCTTTCAACTGGTCAATCTTGTTGATCAGCAGCAGTACCGGAATCGTCATCTTCTGCACCTTCTCCAAAAAGTCCATGTTCTTCTCGGGGTTCTCCACCACGTCGGTGACATAGAGCAGCACGTCAGCATCCTGAAGGGCCGACTCCGAGAAAGCCAGCATCGACTCCTGCAACTTGTAGTTGGGCTTCAAAACACCCGGGGTGTCGGAGAACACAATCTGCATGTCGGGAGTGTTAACAATGCCCATGATACGATGGCGCGTGGTCTGCGCCTTAAAGGTAGCAATCGAAATACGCTCACCAACCAGCTGGTTCATGAGCGTACTTTTGCCAACGTTGGGATTACCAACGATATTTACGAATCCTGCTTTATGCATAGCCTTTATTTTTTTGCATAGGAGTACAGAACTTTAGGACTTTATGCCATTCTATCCTGCTGCCGATGCTAAACACTACCGTCATACGCCCATTTGATATAGCTGGCACCATGAACGAAGCCGGCTCCGAAAGCTGTCAGGATCATGTTGTCACCCTTTTTCAAACGGTGCTCGTTGTCCCAGAGTGCCAACGGGATAGTGGCCGCCGATGTGTTGCCATAGTGCTCGATGTTGACGATGACTTGCTCCATAGGCACTTCCAAGCGTTTGGCCACTGCCTCGATGATGCGCATATTGGCCTGGTGGGGGACAATCCACTGGATGTTGTCCTTGTCCAGATGATTGCGCTCGGCAATGTGTGCGCAATCGTCGCTCATGTTCGTCACGGCATAACGGAACACCGTACGTCCCTCCTGATAGAGGTAGTGCAAACGGTGATCGACGGTGAAATAGCTGGGCGGACAGACGGAGCCACCGGCCTTCAGGTGCAGGAAAGGCAGTCCCTTGCCATCGCAGCGGAAATAGCTGTCCATGCAACCGATTTCCTGCTCTTCAGTGGCTTCCACCAGAACAGCGGCAGCACCATCACCAAAGAGCGGACAGGTCTGGCGATCCTTGTAATCGACGATAGACGACATCTTGTCAGCACCGATGACGATAACCTTCTTCATGCGGCCACTCTGAATCATCATGGCTGCCTGGTCGAGTGAATAAAGAAAACCACAACAGGCAGCCCAGAAGTCGAACGCGTAGGCGTTCTTCAGTCCGAGCTTACCCAGCACGATACTCGCTGTTGACGGGAACTTATAGTCGGCGGTCGAAGTGGAGACGATGAGGGCGTCAATCGTGTCGGGGTCAACGCCAGTCTTCTGGAGCAGCTGTTTGGCGGCCTTACGCGCCATATAGCTGGTGCCGAGACCCTCCTCGGTCAGTATGCGGCGCTCCTTGATGCCCACGCGCGTCATTATCCACTCATCATTGGTGTCCACCATGCGCGACAGTTCCTCGTTGGTGAGGACATAGTCGGGCACGTAGCCGCCAACGCCCGTGATAATCGCGTTGATTCTGCTCATTTATTCAGCGACTTCGTCTTCCTTCTTGATAGCCACCTTACCACGGTAGTAACCACAGGTGGGGCAAACTGTGTGATACACATAGTAGGCACCACAGTTGGGGCATACGGCCAGTGTAGGAGCTACTGCCTTGTCGTGGGTACGACGTTTCAGGGTACGAGTCTTCGATTGTCTTCTTTTAGGATGTGCCATAATTCAATTGATCTTTAATTCTTAAATTTTTAAATTCTTCAATTTTTCCCAGCGGGGGTCAATAGCCTGGGTGGACTCCTCATCACCGCTTCGGTCGGCTGACAGCTCTTCCAGAGCTTTCGTCATAGCAGGATTGCACTTACCAGTTGCGTGCACATGCTGGATGGGTATGGCCAATGCTACAAACTCAAAGATGAGCCATGACGTGTCAAGTATTCCTTCGTCCTCGTCCACGGTCACGGTGTCATCATCCTCTGAGGCTGTGCTTCCAAGCTTCACCGTCAGATGGTTGTCAGTCTCTATGGGCTGCTTCATCAGGTCAAGACAGCGGTCGCACGCGATGTCTATTGTGCCGACGGTATGGAACAGGAGTTCAAAAAAGCCGGATGCCTTGCGTATAGACAGCGACACATGCAACGCTCCACCTTCCACCTCCGTCTGGTCCAAAGCCCCGAAAAACGAATTATCCAAGTCCCACTCCAAGACGGTCGTCTCGTCCGTAAGTCCTTTCAAATCAATCTTAAAGCGCTCTAAACTACACATATACATCGATTTTGGGGTGCAAAGTTACGAAGAAAAGCGGAAATAGCCAAATAATTCACTCACTTTTTTAGTTTTTGACGTTCAGACGGTTAGGTCTAACCGTCAGACCGTCTCAGCTCTATGCGGAAGGTTGTGCCGCGCCCCACCTCCGACTGTTTCACGAAGATGCGGCCTTTGTGGTATTCCTCAACGATACGTCTGGCTAACGACAAGCCGAGTCCCCAACCGCGTTTCTTGGTGGTGAAGCCTGGTGTGAAGACGTTGCCAATGTCTTTCTTGCGGATACCCTTACCGTTGTCCTCGACCTCGATGACCACACGCCCTGGCTCGTCCATCAGTGTCAGCACAATGCGCCCAGACCCTTCCATGGCATCGACGGCGTTCTTGCACAGGTTCTCGACGACCCATTCGAAAAGCGAGGCGTTCATCTTCACCTTAACATCATGGTCAGGCAGCCGCCGCACCATCTCTACCTTTTTCGATGTACGGCGGTCCATGTAATCGACCACATGGTCCAGCACCTCGTTCATAGATGCCTCGACAGGTTCGGGCAGCGAGCCGATTTTAGAGAAACGCTCGGCAATGCGTTCCAGCCGTTTGACGTCCTTGTCCATCTCGGGTATAAGATCGTCGTCGGGGTAGTTCTCCTTCAGGATCTCCACCCAGGCCATCAGACTTGAGATGGGTGTTCCCAACTGGTGTGCCGTCTCCTTAGAAAGCCCCACCCACACCTTGTTCTGCTCTGCCTTCTTCGACGACAGCAGGGCAAAGATAGCCACCACGACAAAGATCATTACGATGCCCAACTGCACGTAGGGCCACTGGGTGAGTCGCTTCAGCATGATTGACTCATCATAGCAAACCAACTGGCTACCGATGCGGATGGTATCTCCAGCTATCATCATGCGCCGGGCATAATCAACTAAAGTCAGTGTATCGTCAATATTGCGGAAATCATCGACACCCCCTTCGCTATTAAGTACAACCACTGGAATGGTATTATTCGACTGAATAACGTTCAGCACCAATGACAGATCTGTAGTCTCATCAGCATTGTTCAGCGCCTGCAGTGCCTCTGCCCAGGTCTCCATCTTCGCCCGCTCCTCTTCCTGTAGGTCTCGCACCAGGAAATGAGACACCAACAGCGATACCACCGCTATCACAATAGCGGCAATCACGAGGATGATTTTCACCTGTCTGATTCTGTCAGTCCACTGCATACTGATATATAACGAAAAAGCCCTGAGGATATTGTATCCTCAGGGCTCAAAAAAGATGGCGGCCTCCTACTCTCCCGCATTGCATTGCAGTACCATCGGCGCAGGC
>CAMHNI010000045.1 GCA_946186505.1 uncultured Prevotellaceae bacterium
GAATATCCTCCTTGGTAATCTTGTCGGCAGTAGCCGTCAGGGCCATAATCGGCACATGGGGGAACAACTGCTTCAACTGCCCCAGTTGCGTATATTCAGGTCGGAAATCGTGCCCCCAGCCCGATATACAATGCGCCTCATCAATAGCAAAGAGCGACACCTGCACATTCTGGAGTATCGCAAGCACACCACCCACCAATCGTTCGGGCGAGATATAGAGCATCTTCACTTTCCCGTCCACACAACGATTAATGATATCGCGGTTATACCCCTCGTCATTGCTGCTGTTCAAAGCCTCCGCCGCAATACCGTTCATCCGCAAGCCCTCCACCTGATCTTTCATCAACGAAATCAACGGAGACACGATAACCGCCATTCCGTCCATCATCAGCGCCGCCATCTGAAAGCACAACGACTTGCCGCCACCCGTAGGCATCAACACCAGCGAGTCGCCACCGCCAATGGTGTGCATGATGATGTCCTTCTGCAAAGGCCGGAACTCATCATACCCGTAATAGGTCTTTAATACCTGTTCTATGTTATTCATCTTTATCTCGTTCATTTATCGTATTCTTGTTTTAATCGTTTGAACAACCTCCAAATCCGCTGGCAGCCACTTCACGCTGTCCAGCTCATCCTTCGCCAGCCACTTCGCCGCCTCATGCTCATTCAGATGCAGCGCCTCCGTCACCAGCGAACAGAGATAACAATGCATGGTGAGATGAAACTGCGGATAATCATACTCCACCGTACAAAGGAACTCATCCACGCTAATCTCCGTAGAAAGTTCTTCGCGAATCTCCCGCTTCAGTGCTTCCTCTGGCGTTTCTCCAGCCTCCATCTTCCCGCCAGGAAACTCCCACCAGTCTTTCCACTCGCCATATCCTCGCTGAGTAGCGAATATCTTATCTCCTTTGCGAATGATTGCTGCTACGACTTCTATGTGTTTCATAACTCCTTAATTCCTATCAATTTCAGATAATCATATATCCCGTCATACCACTCAGGCTTGCGTGTCTCGTCTGGCGGTACACCATCATCCCCATTCGGCACAACAATCACCATTCCCTGACGAGCCCTAGTCAGCAACACGCGGTAGGCATTTATCTGATATTCCTTGTTGATTTCCTTATTGATTCTCTGCCACTTGGTACCACTCCGCAGTTGGAAATGCTGCCATGCCGACCAGTCTCCCTTCAGTCGCAAGTCGGCATCCCACGTCACACAAGCCCAGTCAATCTCAAGCCCCTGTACTTTGAATTCCGTCAATGTATCTTCCAAACAGTTACTGCTTCTGATGTCCGTATCATCTTCCAGGAACCAATGAACAAAGTTGGGCTGATAACGCACATTGATGCCAATAGCCTTTAGTCGCTCGGCCTTGCTGCTAGCCAACAGTCCCATCCTCTCACTTCCTCTTACATGATCGCGAAGCCATTGCTTTGCAGCATCAAGATTGCGAGTAAGGAAGATTGGATATTTCTCCAGTTCTTTCAACGTGGCTGCAGCCTCATTTTTCTGAAGTGCCAACAATTGATTGATAAAGATGCTCACCTTTTCAGAGCGGAACGACCGCATCGACATTTTCAGATGCAGGTCCTCCTTCGGAATAAGCTGCTTGCTAATCAACGACAACTCTTCTGAAGATACATCTTTCGATTCAATCAGATAGTCCGACATATAGACATCCCACACGGGATAACTCCTGTGAACAGACTCTATCCATTCCGTCAATCCTGCTTCTCCCTTATTGATGGCCTGTCCATTACCAACCAGACACACCACAAGTCCCCAGTCCGTCTGTCTGTCCATGCACGAAATCAGATATTCCGGCTCCGAATACGGGAAATTGCGAATGCCTTTCTTCTCGCGCATAAACCGCTGCAACTCCTCTTTTGTCCAGGCCCGCTGCGCCTCGTCAAATATGGCAACATGCTCCACCGGTATATAGGCTTTGTCCGTATGGCTTTGGAAATATCCTTCTATTGGCACAATCTTCTTTCCTTTCACCTCAGTTCCTTCAAGATACAAGTCTCGGTAATGGTGAATCATCTGGATGAAAGCCTTCACTTTACTCTTTGCCTCCGCTTTGGTGCATGCCTTGCGGCCTTCATCCTTAGCACGTTTCTTATCCCTACGCACATAGTCGCGAGTCAACGCCTCCTGTAACACTTCTACCAAAGGGAAGTTGCCTGATAGATACACGGCTTTCTCGCCACGATTGAATTGGTCTATCGCCGTATTGAGACCTATGAGTGTCTTGCCTGCTCCAGGAACGCCCGTTATAAAGCAGATAGCTTTCCTGTTGTTTGTCCTGCAATGGTCTATTATCCTGCAAAGTTCAACCGATGCCTTGTCAATATCTCCGCCATGCTTCGTGATGTCCTCAACCGTATTCTCTTCATATAGCGCAATGGCAGCCTCAATAATAGTAGGCGTGGGCGAATAGCCGCTCTTGGCCCATTGGTCATCGGTTTGCGTAGGCGCCACATCATAGTGAACAGTGCTAAGCACCATCTCAATAACCTCTGCCAAACGCTTTGTGTTCACCTGCAGCGGCTCATACACATCGTCCCCAAAATGCTTCAATGCCGTCTGGCAACGAGACCCTTTTTCCGCAGGAACCACCAGAATCGGAATCAATATCCTATCCAAGGTACCTTCCTGAAAATTCTTCAAGTCGATAGCATAGTCCCACACTTGCACAAGCGCATCACGCGAGAACTTCCGTTCAGCAGTCTTATACTCCAGCACAAAGACGATACCATCGATAACAGCAATCACATCCACGCGCCTACCCATTCGGGGGATATTGTACTCGAAGTACACACTTCCCCTCCCTTCATACGGGCCCAGCACCTCGCGCATCGTCTCAATCTCCTCCACCCACGACTTCGATGTTTCATCATTGACATCATGCTGAGAAGCCAAAGTCAACGCCCCCACTATCTCGTTATTGCTTCGAGACAGAAAAGCCGTAATGGAATCCGAGTAGTAATATCTTAGAGTAGCCATATATAATGAGTTTCAGTTTTAGGGCATTATATATCCTTTATCCTCCGCTTTTTCGATTACTTTTAGCAGACGACGACATTGAGCAGGGCTAGGCAATGAACCTCTACCAATATATGACGCTATACTTCTAATAAAGTCACAATCTCCATAAGATAGAAGCTCTTCTTTCATCAGAGTATTATAAACATTCATCCAATATGAAGAGCCCAATTTGAATATCTCAACCGATGCATCAATTTTTGAATTGAATTTATGAGCCCGTTTTGCAGCTTGTTCTGTTGCTTTAGTTTCTTCTTTGGAGATAAGAGTGTGTTGGAAAGCGTCAGAGAGAGTAAACTCGACTGCTTTGAAATCGCTCCATGTGCTAACAAGGCGAGACAGGCTTCTCACAAGACCACCATCTGCTTTCTTTTCAAGGTATTTATGAGTGAAATATGCTAGTCGTAGAAGCTCTGTAGCCAAAGCTGGATATAGTGTTTGTTTATTCCATATGGTTACCCAGTCTAGGTCTGTACCTTTGGGTAGAAGAGTCATCAGTTTTGATATAGTATATGGCGTAATCTGCGCTTTATTACCTCCCTTTGGATACCACTCTTCCTTACTGATAAGCTTGTCCAATTTATCAAAGATAATAATTGAGCACACACACTTTTTGAAGAATTCCTCATTTATGCTATCCCTGTCGGTTTCATAAATCCCGTCGATATAAGGAGCGAAGATTTTGAAATTGTCAGCAGAACTTTTACAGACTTGATCTGGATGCATGAGGATCGCGTTGAAACATTTTGCCAACTTTTCCTTTGTAATGAGTTGGTCTTTGGGATTCTTCTGTTTAAATAAATCTCTCTGATGAGGATTGAGCTTCATTTGCTCTTGTTCCCACTTACCTCGAGAACGTTCATAGAACCAAACCGTTTGATATGGATTGCCGCCTAGAGGCGGTGCCATCACTTTACGCGAGAGTTGTTCCATCTTTACGTGGAATGGATGGTTTGAGAAGAAGTCTGCAGGCTTTACGGCATTCTGACTGTTTGCACATTCAGAGATGGTCTTTGTTAAATCGTTATAATTCTGAACTTGTTCTTCAGACATATCATCCTCAACATTCAGCACAGTCAGTTTCATTGGCACAAAGAGATTATCCATTCCCTTGGGTGCTTCATTCTTGATAATTGCACTTGCCAATGCTGCTGTTGTCTGATCTCCATTTATAATAGTCATCATTATCATACTATCATGGCTTTGATTTCGGAGGAATAGTGTATTTCTCCAGGTTGTTTTCAACAGTTTCAGTACTGCCGCTGTCATAACGTATGACAAGCAGAGATTTTCCATTTTCTGTTCTTTTATCAACGATGGTACAGTATCTGTAGTCGTAGATGATTCTGTCACCAACCTTTACGCCGGAGAATTCTTCAACAGATTCTTCTTCGCTAACCACGTCATCTTTAGTATTTATATACTCACCCTTTCTTGCCTCATCGAATTTGGCTTTCATGGTCGGGTTCTGATAGGTTAATTTCTTTATGGTCAGCTCCTCAGCCTTGTTATTGGCAATGCGCAGATTGTTCTCCGATCCCAGCAGATTGGCTTTAATCTTTTGCAGATGGTCGATGGATTTGTCAATCTCCTCAATGGCTCGCTGAAATTTCTCGCTGGCCAGGCGGTAATTGTTGGAGAAACGTTCCTTGAAATCGTTCAGCTTCGACTCGAAGTTTGTTACGTCCACCGACTGGCTCTGCGCCAGCACCAATTGCCGCTGCAAGGCAATGCTCTTCTTCGAGGTCTGCACGAGCAGTGTGATGATAGGAATGAAGAACTGCGGGCGGATGACGTACATCTTGGGATAGCGATGGCTCATGTCCACGATGCCCGTGTTGTAGAGTTCGCTGTCGGGTTCGAGCATTGAGACGAGCACGGCAAACTCGCACTTCTTTGTCCGGCGGTCTTCGTCGAGCTTCTTCAGGAAGTCCTCGTTGCGGTGCTTGGTGGCAGTCTCGTCCATCTCGTTCTTCATCTCGAACATGATGGAGATATACTCAAAGTCGCCGTCGAAATCGCGGAAGATGAAGTCGCCCTTTGAGCCTGTGGTGGCATCATTGTCTTTCTCGAAATAAGCTTGCGGCATGATGGGCCGAATGGTCGTGTTGAAGAGCGTGTTGCAATGGGCCTCCAACGTTTCGCCTACCATCTTTGTCGACATGCGCGTCTTCAGGTCTTTGTAGTAGTCTACCATATCCTGCTTCTGCTTCAATTGCAGTTCGTAGCCTTGGCGGATGTCATGCTCACGACGCATAGAATCATTCTTCTCGGCATCCAGTCTCTCCTTCCATGTTGAAATCTCGCTTTCTTTTAATTGAATAATCTGGTTTGCTCTGTTCTGTTCCTTCAATATGGCTACTTGTGTCTGACTCTGGCTCTGTGCCACCTGCCCTTGTAACTGCAATATCTCCGTTTCTTTTGCTGCTAATAGCCTGTCGAACTCCGATTGCTTTGAGAGGGCAACACTCTTTATCTGCTCCTCTAATCGTGCGATTTGAGAGTCCTTTTCTGCTAGTCTCTTTTCGTTCTCCAACTGCCTTGCCCGTGCTTCCCCTTGTAACTGTTCGTTGAGCGATGATAACTCTTGATCCTTCTTCTGAATAAACGCATCCTTCTCGGCTAACAACTTATCAAACTCAGCTTGCTTGGAAATGCCTGATGATTTCATCTGTTCCTCCAAACGAGCGATTTCCGCATCCTTCTCAGCCAGTTTCTTGCTATATTCAATTTGGGTGGACTGAACGGCAGATTGGGTCTGCTCATTGACATGAGCCAGCTCAACATCTTTCTCTGCAAGCAGCTTCTCATACTCTGCCTGTTTGGAAATGGCGATGCCTTTGACCTGTTCCTCCAGTCGGGTTATCTCAGCATTCCGTCTTTCCAGTTCCTGTTCCTTGGCATTCAGTTGTTGCTGGAATCCCTGCTCAGCCCGTAACTTGTCAGACTGGCGAAGCAACTCCTGCTGCTTCTCCATTTCCTTGACACGACGTTCCACGTCAATTTGGAACTCTCGAGTTCTCACCTGGTTGACGACAGACGCATAGCTCGCCTCGTCAACCGAAAACACTTTCCCGCAATTCGGACATTTTATCTCGTTCATTTTTAATCGACGTTAAATGATTCTACGTTTCTTAAGTTCCCAGAAGCAGCGTTCCGTTGCCTCAATGTCACTCATTGCATTATGGGCATCGTCGAAATCCTCTCCGAAGAGTTTCCAATAAAGCTCTTGGAGCTTTGGAAATTTGTAACCATAGTAGCCACGTATTCTACAGAAGTCCGTTGATGACTGCATAGTACAGATACTCCTCTTCTTGCCAACTTTATCCCTCATGCCGAGACGGATCATTTCTGCGCCCACAATCTTCTTGTCGAAATCCACGTTATGGCAAACAATGCATGTGGCTACGTCCAAATCGCTTTTGAACTGATTGATAACTTCTTTTAAATCCACGCCTTCGGCCATGGCCCTTTGCGTAGTGATGCCGTGAACTTTGGCTGCATCTCCTGGTATGATGAATCCGTCTGGTTTAACAATCATATTGCCAGTATGAATCCTGCTACCATCACCATCTGTCAGAATCCATGCCAGCTGTACCAAACGTGGCCAGTTTCTGGTGTCAGAACTGGGTGCTTTGTAATTTCTTGGGACTCCTGTAGTCTCTGTGTCGAAAAACAAGTACTTTGTGTTTTCTGTCATATTCGTTTTGTTATTTTTGTTCTACAATCTTATATCTTCCACACTCTCCGGGCTTGCGTAATGCATTGCGGCGGCTGGTCGGCGATGTATTAAGGTCACGCTCATAGATGAAATAGAGGTTGGTGCGGGTGCCGGCTCCGCTACGGCGGGCGACTTCTTCGACGGTCATGTCGGTATAGCGGAGGAGAAGGTCTGCAGTATGAAGAATCCAACGGTTGCGGAAGTCTTGGTTCGTCATGCCAGTCAGGAGGAAGATGAGACCGTCGAGGTCGGACGTGCGGGCATTGTAGCGGTCGCAGAAGTCGGCAATGTCGGAGTGACCACGGTGCAGAGCCTGCAAATAGGCATCCAGAACGTGAATCCCTGTAGGCGTAAGGTTGCGCTCAATTGGCGTGTAACCCGTGCGCCCCATGTCATCAGCCGTGAAAGCATGGGTGAAGGGTGTGATGTAGAGTTGACCGAACGTGTATTGGGGTACGTCAACGAAGGGCGCACGCGGTTTCTGATGGCGGTAGCCGTCTTTATCCCTGCCATACCACCTGTCCATCACATTTGCTCTGTTTCCTTTCTTGTTTGCCATCTTTTTCTGCTTTAATCACCATTCTTTAGTTAACCATATCTTACTAAGGTAAACTTATTGCCTTTCTGAAATTAACCATTTCGTGTTAAGGTAATCGTATCGTCTCAATAACGTTATCCATAACCGTACAGGGTAATCATGTCTTTCGTCCAGCGTTAACCTTAACGTCTTATGGATAACATCTTGTTGCACCATTGACATATTCTACCATGGCTTTACTGTTAGTCACATCCTTAATGATTGAAAACAACGTCCCTGTGCCATTCAAGGAATGCTGGATTTAAGTCGTATTTTTGCGGCGTAGCCAATTTGCACCCCTTTATAATCTGAAAATGCTTGGCGTAATACTCTTTTCCAACATTGCCTTCTAGCCTGCCAGAGAAAATAACTTGCCCATCATTTTGAAAAGAAATTAGTCCACAATCGAAAGCTTTGTCGTAAAGTGAAGATAGACAGATACCGTTGGCAGGGTTCAGTCGTTCTTCTTCGTTATCAGCCCAAGGTATGATATGACTGGCCACAAGCAACTCTGTCAAATCGATGCCCGTCAATGCACATTTGCTATCGTAATTTGTAAGCACCATTTCTCGGAAGAAATGTTGGTTTACTCTCGCTTTAACTTCCACTATTCTTGTTTCACCCTTTAGGCTTTTCGGTATATCCGCCAATTCCTTCTTGAATTTCTGCTCAACCGTTGTGTCTTGATATTCAGCAAGTATCTTTTCACTTTCAAAAACCAACTCATTACGATTAGCTGCAAACTCATCCCAGTATGGCTGGCACTGTTTGACGTGGTCATTCATACCCTTGATTCCACGACTTGTCAAATTGGGGTCACAGGATGCAAAGTTCGACAATCGGATGGACACGGTGTTGACAGTTCTTCCCATAATTCTTGCCAACTCCTGTACTTCTGGCGTGGAGGTTCTGAACTTCATAAACGGAATCTTGAAGTAGAGATTGAGGACGAGAATCATTTCTTCTCTCGACCATTTGTCACCTTTGTTTGGCTTCTTTATCATAGTTTTTCATTTTTATGCAGCATTTCTTAATGAGATTTTACAATCTTCGTAAGGCTGTATGAACATACTTTTCCTACAATTGGATATTACGACCGATGGCTGGTTTGCTCTTAGGCGTTTGTAAATTCCACTATGGCATCGTCCTTTGTCTGCATAGTTCTGCATAAGGAAATTTGGGATAGCACGCCAGTTCTGACCTTGGCCAATATATTTGTATCTTTCAATAACCAAATCATTATTCCTTGAAACATAATTCTGACGAGCTTTATCAGAACCATTGCGCATCAACTGAGCATAAGGACTTGCTTCTTCCAATGGTATGGTATAATCTGATTCATCCAGCATTTCACCATTTTGTAAGGAAGGTAAATCACCGATGGCCTCTTCAACCGTTATTTTTGTCGCATGTTTCTCTGGAAATATGAAGTCAATACCCAGCCTATTGCCCACCATGAAGAAGCGGTTTTTGTTTTGAGGAACACCATAATCAGAGGCCCATAAAACAGAGGAAGAAATGTTTTCATATCCTTCAATAGCACGAAAACAGTCCTCTATCATTGTCTGTGTTCTTCCTTCATTGATGTTCGTTAATCCCCATACATTCTCTAGTACAAACCAAGCAGGCCTGATCTCTTGTACAAAACGTACAAACTCCAAAAACAGGAAATTCTTCTTATTTTCCATATTCCTGGTTCTGGTATTTGACATTGAGAATCCCTGGCACGGAGGCCCCCCCATAATGACGAAAACAGGATTTTTGTCACTATGCAACATCTTGGGGTCAAGATCTTGTATGTTACCTTGCAAAACATCTGCCCCTTTATGGTTACGCAGGAAGGTCTGGGCTGCATTTTTGTTGATTTCAATGGCAGTTTTGATTCTTATACCTGCCATTTCTGCACCAAGGCTCAGCCCACCAGCACCAGAAAATATGTCTATTCCATATCGCATATATTGTTTGTTAGCTATGAGTAAATGTAAACTCGTTTGTCTATATTCAATATCCTATTAACAATAATCCTTTCAGCGGTAGTCTCAAACGGTTCGATACATACAGCGTTTCAAGGAAAGTTTTAACCTCCTGATAGTCATGGAATGTCACACCACCTCCTGTATATTCGTTGAGTACTGCGATAACGAGATACTCGATATCGAACATCATACAGGCTTGGAAGATATCTTTTAAAAACTGGTTGTTCCTAACCGCACGGCCAGCCTCCACCTCAATGACAATACGATGTTCCCTGTTTACTGCATCAGCATAAAACGACTTGTCAATCTCGTTATTCTCACCGAAAAGCACAGGAACATCTATTTTCTCGTCACGTCCTTTGCCTTTCTCCACATCATATCCGCAAGCTTCAAGATGCGGACGCAGGAGAGCCAACACGTCGTTCGACACCCTATGTTGTCCGTCAGCAAGCGTTGCCTCAATCTTCTTGAAACAATCAATGACCGCCTGTATTTCAGGCGTCACGCCATGCGACCGTGGAAAGAATTGAAAGTTTATCATATTACTTTGTATTTCATTTGTTTCTGCTTATGATACTATCTTTGCAAAATAATCGTATTAGGATGATCCTTTTCATAGATCGCATGAACACTTGGTTCGAACTCATTAGCCCAAACCACTCGGAATCCTGCCTTTTCAAAACCAAGGTCAAGACCTCCGCAACCAGCAAAGAATGATATCACGTTCATTACAATTATTCTTTCTTCTTTTTATTCTTTTTTGCCTCTATTTGTCTTCTTATCCTCTTCTTGGGGTCTTCTTACCATCTTCTTACCATAACGTAAGACTCGGCTTGGCTTCTCGACCCCCTCTCAAACCTCTCCCAAAGGTCTCGGCTTGCTCTCGGCCACCTCTATCCTCGGCCTACGCTACGCCCTTGCTACGATAGTTCTACTGTTATTCATTTTGATTCCTGAGAAAGGAGATATTGTTTGTACTCTCTCACAAAGAGTTCTTTTAAGTCAACTTCCAGTAGATCTGCAATCTTTAATATACACGCAAGGTCTGGTTGGGAAGAGTTCGTACACCACTTGCTGACAGTCGAGGGGTTGACACCGAGCTGCTCTGCCAGCCACTTACTGGTACGCTGGTACCCTCCACGAGACACTCGATAGTCTCGCGGCCCCTCCCTTCTCAACGAGAACCAATTTAATTCTGTTTACATCTTCCATATTAATCGGAGTTTTATGCCACAAAGATAATGATTTATTATCATTTATTGCCATCGAATGGCATTTTCCTACTGAAAATTAGTTTTTTTTTACGACTTCTTAGTTTCTTAATTCCTCAATAATACTATGTTATACTCATACCACCAATAAACGGCATCATAGAGTGTAGCCCCCGAGTGTTTCCAGTGGTATAGATTATATTTGGTTTGTGGGTTCCCGATTAGCAACAATTAACGGCAGAAATGGCCTTGTTTGATGGGAAATTACTACCTTCGTGATGTGAAATCGCGAAGCTACTCACGCTCGGCCATCAGTGAACGAGTTCGCATGGCACTCGCTTAATCGTAGCATTGCAAAGTGAATTACAAATGAATTACAAGTGAGAAATCGAACCACATAGAGATGAAGCAGAAGGGTGCTGGTTCTTGGTCGGGGAAATTAAACCGATGGCTAATCTGCTGGAAGGTTGCCCTCTTCCGGATTCTTACGGATCATCTCAGCAAGTTCCGACAACTCCAGACGCTTGATGACTTCCTTCTTTCGAGCTATTTTCAATAAACTAACTTTCATATCCTCCATATTTCATTTCTCATTTCTCATTTCTCATTTATGATTTATCCGCCTCCTACCTCTACTAATCAGAAGTGATTTGTCTGAAAAGATGCTGATTTTATTAGACTTATGCAAATATTTCCATCAATATTTTCATCTATTTTAGTTCTACTTTACCTCTACTTTACCTCTACTTTAGCTCTACTTTAGCTCTACTTTAGCTCTACTTATATTCTACCATACTTCTATAAACTTACTTTTATTTCCATCCCCAATACTTCCCTGCAAATTATTAAGCCAAGCATCATTCAACGAGAATTACCCGTAGTTCGCCCACCATTCCCAGCGTGGGAACAAAGCATTCCCATGGTGGGAACGCCTTATTCCCAACGTGGGAACGACAAGCCTTCCCCATGTTTTGTTGCTAAAAGCACGCTATTAAACTCATATAGACAATAAATAGATGTTTAGTAGATGTTTAGTAGATGTTTAGTAGATGATTAGTAGAGGTAAAGTAGAACTAAAATAGATGTAATAATTTAAGTAACACACTATTTATCAGATATATAAATACAAATTAGTAGAATATAGAACATCGAGCACATAGCCACGAATTTATTTACAGACTTGCCAAGAGAATCTCTTTGATATCCTGTTCTGTCAGGGGAGCGTAGGCATTCTCCAGCCCTTCGTTGACGGCGATGTGGTGCGCCATCTCGTCGATACGGCTGTCGTCAATGCCTACCTCACGTAGATGCATGGGGATATTGATGCTCTCGAAGAAACGGTAGGTGGCGTCGATGGCACGCTCGGCAATCTCCTGCTGGGGCAGCGAGGCGTCGATGCCGAAGACGTTGATGCCGTACTTCACGAAGCGGTCGATGGTCTTTTCGTTCAAGATATGCTTCATCCATCGTGGTGTGATGATGGCCAGACCTTCGCCGTGGGTGATGTCGTAATAGGCTGAGAGGGCGTGCTCGATGCCGCTATGCTGTGCCGCAGCCTTCACTCGCGGTGTGATTTGAATCACACCGCAAAGGTACGATATTATTTCCAAACTACGGTTTCACAAAAAGCGTTACAATTTTCACTTATTGCCGAAAACGTTTGTTTTATTGAGTAATAATGTGTAATTTTGCCCCCATGAAGGTAGATTTCTTGCGAAATGATTAAGTATTAAGATGGCTTGGAAACTGAAATATCGCTGTAAGGCCTGCGGCTATGAGGCTGAAGTGTATGAAGGACGAGGCTTGTTTCGTCAGCAGATTACGCCAATGTCCTGCCCGGACTGTAAGACCATCCAGAACATTGTGGTGGGTGGTATCATTGCCGACGTGGCTCCATCTTATAGAAGCGAGGTGGGCCGTCTGTGTCTGCAATGCGGCAGCGATAATATCAGGATATGGGATGGTAAGACCTGTCCCAAGTGTCAGGGAGAAATGGAAGAAACGGGCGAAAAGGAGTTTTGGACATGACACAGGCGATAGTATATGTACTATCATCTGAAATCCATTACCTCCGTAGATGCCTGATTATTAGTTGCTATAAAGATGTACTGAGGTTTCACGTAAGTGCGGCAACAGTTTGATACCCCACCAACACATCTGCAAGAGCACGAACGAAATGAGCAGTATCCACATGGCGAGACGAGGCTGGTGATTGGGCGTTTTCCTGTAATGCACATAGATCAGATAGGCAAACCAGGTGATGGCTGCCCAGGTTTCTTTGGGGTCCCACGACCAGTAGTGCCCCCATGCCTCCTTAGCCCATAAGGCTCCGAAGAGCATGCCGATGGTAATCATGGATAGGCCGACAAAGACGAGGTTGTCCAAGTTGCCTTGCTTTGCTTTCAACAGCAGATACAAGGCTATAACAGCAGCTGAAGCCATGAGGGTATAGGCCAGCATATAGACTATAATGTGAGGTTTGAACCACGGGCTCTGCAGGGCAGGAACCAAAGTGTTGGAATGGAGGATGGGCATGAAGTGGTGCACACAGAAGAAAGCAGCGGCTATCACTACAGCTATTGTGAGTGCACGCTTTGGATGCTTTCTCGCTTGTCGCCATCCGCCTGTCCAAGGTATAGAGAGCAGCATGAAGCATACTGCACCACCCAGCATCATATAGATGCCCACATAAACCAACGGCAGCCACGGGTCACTCACCAGTTCCAAGATGCTGGTCTGGCTCTTGGCACCCATCTGCGTGTCATAGCTGTACTGGTAGATTTTCCAGCCATCCACCTCTACGGGCTTGTTCACCTCGACGGTGGTATTGATACTTTTGCCCGTCTTTGTCATAATCTGGATATCGGAGGCAAAACGCTTAGGTTTTCCGTCGTCGTAGGTCTCCATGATAAACTCCTTCAGTTCGATGGTGATGGGCATCTCCAAAATCTGCTGCTGCGAGGTCAGCGCACGCCATTCAGGCTTTCCCTTCACCGTAATCATCTTCAGTCGTTGCATGTCAGCATTGCCCAATGTGGCAGTTGTCATGGCGAGGAAGAGGCCCAGATGGGAAAGAAGTGAAAAGTCAAGAGTGCGCTTGAGCTCTGCTCGCTTGCTACCGGAGGGACGCAAGAAGAGTGAAAAAATGGCTTCCGCCCACGATTTAAGCTGGCGAAGGACTGTCAGCCCGAGAATCACGTCCATATAGACGTATATGAGTACGAAGGGCCAGAACGACAGCATGTTGTTCAGCCACGCACCATTTATCTCTTGTCGCGTCAGTCCCATGATGATGGTCAGCACGACGACATAGACCAGTGCGGGTATTGCGGCCTTGTAGGTGCCGATGAACTGAAAGCCATACACCCGCTTCCGCAACAGGAAGATGATGGCGATGAGTGCGAGGAAACCCGCAAGCACGATGCCGTTGACCGGCCAGCGGAAGGCATTCCAATCGACAGGGCCACTGCTCAGTTGGAGCATCAGCCCAACAATGATAAGGCCTCCTCCGATGAGGAACCCCTCTTTCATTCCGTATGGTTTAGTCCACATCAGTTCAAAATATTTTAGTCTTTGTAGGCTCATACGCCTGTTTATGAATGATAAAACCGATGCAAAGTTAATTAAAAAAATCGTTTGCCTATTATAATTATCGTATCTTTGTACAGATTTTAAGAATTAATAAGGATTATGTAATCAGAACGATACTACTCATAAACTAACTTAAAAGTGGGTACATTCATTTGGCATACTTTTTGCTGTTGATTTGGTGGAAAAATATAGAAATAGGAGGACAAGATTATGGCATTTATAGACTATTACAAGATTTTAGGTGTCGATAAGACGATAGCGCAGAAGGATGTGAAGAAGGCCTATCTGAAGCGGGCCAAGCAGTTCCATCCCGACCTGCATCCCGATGACCCGAAGGCGAAGGCGAAGTTCCAGGCTTTGAACGAAGCATACGATGTGATTGGCGATCCCGAGAAGCGTAAGAAGTACGACCAGTATGGTGAGCAGTGGAAACAGGCCGACCAGATGGGCGGCGGTTTCGGCGGCTTCAGTGGTGGCGGCGGCGGTTCTCCGTTCGAGGGCTTTGACTTCTCAAACTTTACGAAGGGCGGCGGTGGCTTTTCGTCATTCTTCGAGAACCTGTTTGGCGGCGGCCGTGGCACCTCAGGCTTTGGCGGCTTCGGTCGTCAACAGGGACCTCAGGAATCTCAGGCAACCGTCACCATCGACATGTACACCGCCCTGTTAGGCGGTGAGGTCATCGTGGCCGTTCAGGGTGGTACTAAGCTCAAGCTGAAAATCAAACCTGGCACCCAGCCTGGCTCCAAAGTGCGTTTGCGTGGTAAAGGGCAGGGTGGGGGAGACCTTATCCTGACTTATCAGGTGTCGTTGCCTACGCAATTGACTGAATATCAGAAAGGTTTGCTACGGCAGATGCAGCAAGGCTGATATGTCTCAGTTTGTAATTTTCGGTTTCAGCTCGTCGGGTGAGTCGTTGGTGAACATGTTCACCGGCGGTGCCTGACGGGTGAAGAAATGGTCAATGACATCGGGTGTCAGCGTCAGTGCAGGCTGGAAGTCCTTACTCTGCATGTATGCCAGGATGGCGTGGCGCATCTGTCGGGCTACGTGACGTGTGTCGAGATTGTTGCTGATGTCTATTGTTGTCATCAGCAGACGTCCCTTACCGACCTTTGCCTCGATGAGCATCGCGAGTTTGCGTGAGACGTGCCAGGTGTCTATGGGCTGTATGGGCGGCTGGTAATCGGCCGGCAGTTCGCGCAGGTTCATCACCTGGGTTTTGTTGAGCAGTTCCCACCAGTTCAGGTTTGACCAGTCGTCAGTGGGGAAGTCATACTTGAACAGGGGGTGTGACTTCTCAATGTAGGCTCCCGTGGTATGAGGCGGACGCATCTTGAACCACGAGGTGTTCCAGAACACGGGCAGGTAGGTCTGCTTCACGTCGCTGCCCAGTGTCACTTTTCCTGCAGCCGTCAGCAGGACGGTGTGCCCGCGCTGAAGTTTCTGCAGCGCCTCTTTGTAGTCGGCTGTGACGGTGATTTCCGCAGGAGAAGCATCGGGCACGGTGTCGGTGGGATAGACCCAGAAGTCCCAGTGGTTCTTCCAGTTCTTGGAGAGCCTGACGTGGAGTGTCATTTTTTGAGGTCGCCTGATGCTGTCCAGAGGGAATACCACGGTACCTAACGGGAGGTTCTTGCCTACAGGCAGGTCGTTGTTAGAGAGTTTGCCTCCACTGACAATCTCGTTGCTGTCGTTCACGATATAGTAGTTGGCATTCACTCCCGTCACCCTTCCCTTGTAGGCATTGTAGATCTCGACGGGCACGCGCAGTGTGTCGGCATTGGTATAGATGAATGTTGGGAAGCGGGCAAGCGGTACGAGGATAGAGCAGAACTCATGCCATTGCGGGGCGGTGCAGTAGCCCTTCTCCTTCCAGTGTACGTTCAGCACGCCTGTCAGCGCAGTGCCCTGTCCGCTGTAGTCGTTGAGTCCCAGCAGCTGGAACCCCGCGTAGTCCTTGGTCCGCAGGTTGCGCTCTATCTCGTACTTGTAGCAGAGGGTCTGCAGTCGGCCGCTGGCCATGAGGAACTTCTCTGCCATCGGTTCCATGCCGCCCTCGCGCAGCAGGTCGCGGAAGATCTCAAAGTTCCGGGCTTTGTAGGCACCGGTATATTGCGTTATCTCGCTGAAGTCGGGGAAGGCACACCACTGTCCCTGCTCGTGGGCAATGATGGGTGTCTGGTTAGGAACGGAGTCCTTGTAGTTTCGCGGGAACTCGATGCCGCTGTAGTAGTCGTCGTCGCTCGATGGTGCGTGGCTGTCCCAGTTCAGTCCGCGTGCGCCGCCCTTGACGTGGTACTCCGAGCCGTCGTCCCAGGCCCATCCGCCGCCTACCGATGCTCCGCAGTAGATTTTTGAGGGGTCATACCCCTTCATCTGTTTCACCCAGACATTGCAGTAGTTGACCCAGTCGCCGGCGGGTTCGTTGCCGGCGGCCATCATGACGAACGACGGGTGGTGGCCGTATTCATCGATGATACGTTTCGACTCTTCAAGCAGGTACTCGTCAATCTTCTGTCCACGGCGTAGCTTCACCCCGTGGTTGGGCCATGACGGCCCTTCGGGCTGCAGGTAGATGCCAACTCTGTCGGCAGCGGCGAAGGCCGCCTCCGGCGGGCAGTAGCTGTGGAAGCGGACGTGGTTCAGTCCGTACCGCTTGCATTTCAGGAAGATGTCCAGCCACTCCTCTTCATCCGTCGGCGGGTATCCCGTTTCCGGGAAGCAGCAGTTCTCGACGGTGCCGCGTAGGAAGAGCGGTCGGTTGTTGATGTAGAGCTGTCGCCCGCTGATGCTTATTTTGCGCATGCCGAAAGTTGTCTTGAACTCATCGTCACCAACCAGAAGACTAAGCTGGTAGAGGTTGGGCGAGAACTCGTCCCACAGCTGGAGGTCGCCCTTGATGTCAAACAGCAGCGACATCTTCTTCCAGTTGATGGGCTCGCTCTTGACGGCGCAGACCCTGCCAGCGCCTTCTCCCTGTAGTGGCATGATCCACCCTTTTATATAATATTGGGTTTCGCCGATGAAGTCGTAGTGCTTGTCCATGTCAATCTCCACATTGACTTGATGCTTGTCGATGTCGGGTGTTATGCGCACCTGGTTGATGCTCAGTTTCTCCCATTGAGCCCTCAGTTCTATGCGTCCGATGATGCCGTTCCAGTTGCCCTGTGTCTGGTCGGTGACGGAGTGGGAGTCCTGGCCAACGCAGACATTCTCTATGCCGTTATAGACGCGGATGGCAATCTCATTTGTAGCACCGGGTATGATGTATTTCGTGACATCATAGCGGTGGGGAGTGGAAAGGCTCATCTGTCGTCCCACCTCGTTGCCGTTGACATAGGCCTTCGTCTCGATGTGCGCCCGTTCCAGGAACAGGGTGATGCGGCGGTCGTTCCAGTTCTTGGGAACATACACCGTCCGTCGATACCAGGCGGCACCTACATAATGCCGTTCTGGTGTCAGGAAGAACGGGAACTTCATCTGTCCCTCCTGGCGGTACTTCTCCATGTAGGGGTTGAAATAGTAGCTGGAGTCGTATAGCGATCCCGTCCACGGTGTCTTCACCGATACAGGGTTGCCCTTGCCGTTGGTCAGCATGGAACCGGGCAGTATGACATAGTCGTCGAACGTGACTTCACGGAAGTTGAAGTCGGGACTGCTTTCGGTCTTGAAGTCCCAGGCTCCTTCCAGTGAGATGACTTCCTGGGCATGGGTCGTGCCCATGGCCAGTGTCAACCAGAAACAAAGGAATAGTTTCTTCATCTGATTTCAATTTTTAAGACTCTCTCGCCGGGTGTCTTCTCGGCTTCGCGTGGCAGGTAGATGGGCGCATTCTCCTGTAAGGGCAGGATGCGCAGTTCCAGTTGTTTTACTGCTTCAGGCAGCCGCCACAGGCCATAGAGGAACGGACGGCCGTACTGGAAGTTGTCGGCCACCAACTGGCCGTCAGCATAGAGTCGGGCACAGTCGCCCTGATAAGTGATACTGAGCAGCCGTCCTTTCCGGTCTGCATCAGGCAGTTCAATACTATAGACGGCAGCCTGCTGGAAGTCAGCGTCGGTAGGCTCCTCGGCCACCTTCTGCACACCGATGGGAATCTTACGCAGTGGTCCGGCCTCGTGCAGTTTTTGATAACGGACACTTTCTGCCGTGTTAACAACCTCGGTGTCCATAAACAGGTGCTCGGCCTCGTTCCTGGTCAGCAGGTAGATGTTCTTGTAAACAGGTTTA
The DNA here is from genome assembly GCA_946186505.1 of uncultured Prevotellaceae bacterium. Classification (GTDB taxonomy): domain Bacteria; phylum Bacteroidota; class Bacteroidia; order Bacteroidales; family Bacteroidaceae; genus Prevotella. Next base: position 18,361 of record CAMHNI010000045.1, read on the forward strand.
GCCCGTCCCTTGGCCTTGATGTTCTTCAGCGTTTTGCCGTCCGCCATGCTGATGGTGGTGGGTATGCCCTCTATCTGCATGAGGTAGATTCTGCCGTCGCGCTTGGCCACCAGCTGTGCCGTCGCATAGCGTATGCCGTCGATGTTCACAGGGAATATGGCCATCGTGCCGGCAGGGATGGTGAGCCTTGGCAGTTTCACGCCGCAAGCCTCTAACCGGACATCCTTCTTGGCTGTTAGCTGCTGCAGGCGTTCGTAGTTGTTGACGAAGATGAAGCCGCTGTTGTCCGTTGACGCACGATAGGCCCAGCGCAGTTGCGAGTCATCACCTTTCTTCAGGTCCTGCGGGGTGGGGAAGACGGCCTCCATCGGAGCCAGCTGCTCTCCCCAGTCCTGCAGAAAGAGGTGCAGGGGTCGTAGCATGTAGTACTGCGGATAGGTCTGTCCGAACTCGCCGAGCGGTGCCTGGAAGTCGTAGCTTTTCACTGGCAGGTCGTTGTAGTTGGTGGCGACGGTGCGCTGGTTCTCGTTCAGGTAAGTCAGTCCCTCGGGGTTGGTGCCGCCGTGGTACATGTAGTAACCCAGCAGGTTCGATCCAGAGCCGAGCTTGACGAGTGCCATCGCATAGGCATCCTCCGGATAGATGTAGGGCCGGCGGTGGTAGGCAGTGGCCATGCCGCCACCCAGTTCGCAGGTGAAGTAGGGATAGTCCTCGTCACCTTTGCTGACTTTCTCCTGCTGGTTGCCTAACTGTTCAGTGGCTATGGCCGTCGATGAACGGAACGCCTTGAAGTTGAACGCTTTGTAGTAGTTGCCGCTGGTCTCCTGGGTACTGCGCTCCCAGAAGCCGTCAGCATAGTCGCCGTAGAGGGGCAGCATCTCACCGAAGGGCACAGGCTTTGACAGTTCCGGCCAGCCTGTGCGGGTGTAGAATGGCAGGTCGAAGCCTGTCTGCAGGGCTATCTTCTTCAGTGCCATGAGGTAGTCGCCCGAGCCCCGGTATTCGTTGTCGAACTGGCAGGCCACGATCGGGCCGCCGTCCTTCCACTGCAGACCGGTAATCTGCGAGAATATCTGTCGGTACAGTTTTTCCACATAGCCCAGGAACTTAGTGTCCTGTGAGCGCATCTTGCAGCCCTTTGTAAACATCCAGTCGGGAATGCCGCCGCAGCGCACCTCGCCGTGGCAGAACGGACCGATGCGGAGCACTACGGGCAGCTCCTCTTCACGGCATATCTCGAGGAATCGCCGCAGGTCGCGCTGTCCGTCCCAGCGGAAGATGCCCTCCTGCTCCTCGACGTGGTTCCAGAAGACGTAGGTGGCGATGACGGTGACGCCGCCCTCCTTCATCTTGTGAACCTCCTGCTGCCACTCGTCGGCGGGGATTCGCGAGTAGTGGACCTCGCCCATGACCGGACAGACACGCCGTCCGTCAATCATCAGGCTGAGTCGGTCCCACGTCACCGGCTTCCCGAAGTCAGCAGCCGAAATGTTCAATACTGTCAGCAGCGTTAATGCGGCTGCGAAAAGACGACTAACTCTCATTGCAATTTTATTATCAAGTTTCTCAAGTTTACCTGTTCTTTAATTATTAATTGACGTTCCTCATGTATTCGTTGAGCTTGACAGGTGATTATTTCCCCTCCTGACTCAGGAGGGGAAGAGGATATCCATCAGCGAGCGGAAAGCCTGTGAGCCATAGTGATTGATGTCCGTCTGCTCCACCTCGGACAGGTAGCGGCGGGCTTTCTCTTCATCGCCCATGCCGTAATACCCCAAGGCAAGCATGTAGAGGCAGTGGATGCGGTTCTTCGTGTCTAACGAGTCTTCCCAGATGAGCAGGTCGGGCAGCGACACGGCGAAATAGTCCATCACCTGATGTTCAAACAGGTGCTGCTTGCCGTAGTTGATGAGCTTGTAGAAGCGTCCGTTGGCCTCGGCCTTCCGTCCTAACTTCAGCAGTGCCAGTCCCTGATAGAATATCTTGTCGGGCTTGGCATCGTTGTAGTACATGGCGGCGGCAGGCTCCTGCGGTCCTTTAGTGGCCTCCTCCCAGCATTCGCGGGCCTTCTCCGTCTGTCCGAGGGCATCGTAGGCCATGCCGAGCAGGTAGTAGAAGTCGTTCTCCTGAGCGCCGTAAAGCTTGCCCTCGCCGAGATGGTGAGGATATTCCAAGCACTGTTTAAGCAAGTCCTCTGCCTGCTTCGGATCGTTGTTTTTCAGAGCATGCTTGGCCAGCTCTACGCGGCAAATCTGGTACTGTGCGGGAACCTTGCCTTCACCGCCCTCCCACGGATGAAACTGATGACAGTCAAGTAGCTCCTTGGCGTCGCCGTAGCAGCCTACCTGGTTGAGGAGGGTAATCTCTTCCAGCCGGAGATCGTCGCGCTGCTGAAGCAATTTGGGATACTTCAGCAGGTTATCCAGGCGCTGGCGGTGGGGCTTCTGCAGGCGTTTGTATAGCTGGTCCAGCTCCATGAGTATGCGGGCATCCTTCTTGTCTAACTCAAAGGCCCGCTCCATGTACGCCAATGCCTCCTCCTGTCGATGCTGTTTGTTGAACCGTGCCAACGCCAGGTTTCGCCATACCGTCGGGAACTGCGGGTCGAGCTGTGCCGAGAGTTCCCAGTTCTCGATGGCCACGTCGTACTGCCGCTTGTCGTAGTACAGACAGCCCAGATAGTAAGGCGCCTTCGCTCCCTTTGGATTCTTCACCTTAGCAGCCTGCAATGCCAGAACATCCTCCAAGCGGTTGGGGAAGCAGCAGTAGCTGTCCACCTGCTCAGCCTGTTCAAAGGCGGCATTGGCAGCCACGGCATCGCCCTGTTCCAGCTGTGCCCACCCTATATAATAATAGGTCAGCGGATGTTTCTTCTTAGCCAGCTGCAGGATGTCGATGCACTCCTGCCACAGTCCGGCCTGTGCATAGTCGAGCGCCAGTTCGTGGTAGTTATAGACATTGCCGTGCATCAGCTCCGTCATCTCTTTCAGCACATCCTTGTCCTTGGTCAGCAGCCACTGCTCGTAGCGTATGCCGTAGTTGAAATGGTCTAACTGGAGCGACTCCTTGATAAGCGCCAGCCGCTCGTTCAGTTCGCGCGAACTGCCCATCTGCAGGCCGCCCTTCTGATGGGCTTCCTGCAGTTTCCGCAGCACGGCGGCCTTCAGTGCCCGGGCCTTGTGGTTGCAGCTGTTGAAGACGAGGCTGCGGTTCAGCTCGTCGAGGGCATCGTCGTAACGGCCCTGCGACATGCTGATGCAGGCCGCCTCGAAGTAGCCCGCATCGGCCCATGCCTTGTTCCACGTCGATTTCCAGAAGAGATTATAGGCCTCCCCAAGCCCCTCCCAAGGAGGGGATGTTTGATTTGTAGAAGCAGCCGTGTCATGTATCTGAACATCTCTCCCTGGGTGGGCTTTCATATATTTCAGACATAATGCCAGGTTGAAGATGGCCTCGCCGTCATAGGGATTCGGGTTGCGCTTCTGCCATATCTTCACGGCCTTCCGCAGATAAGGCTCTGCCTTGTCAAACCGCCCTCGCCGCAGGTACCACAGCCCCGTCTGGTTCAGACAGCGCACGTCGTTGGGGTCGCGCCGCAGTGCTTCCTCGTAGTAGTCGAGGGCCGACCACGTCGCATGACGATACTGCTCCAAGTGCAGTCCCGTCAGGTACAGCTGGTCGTTGGTCTTTGTGTCCTCTGGTGAGAGCGCTGCCTCGGCAGCATCGGGTATGGGACGTATCTCGTCGGGTTCGGCTTCCCATAAAAGTCCATCCCCAACCCCTCCCCGGGAGAGGGGCTTTTGATTACTCTTGCTGACAGTTAATTGCAGGTCGTTCAGCGTTGCCTCCTTTACGTCAACCGTCTCTTCAAGGATTGTTTCAGGCGACAGCGCCACCACCTTATTGTAATACTCTTCTCCTTCCTTACGTCGCAGCACAATCCGCACCTCCTGCTTCGACGTCGCCAGCACCTTGAAAGTAACCAACCTCCCCCTCTCTTCGGAGGGGGTCGGGGGGAGGCTTTCGATGTTGACGATAAAATCCTTACTTGCCTGTTTCACCACGCCCAGTTCACGATAAGGCATGAAGTACTGCACGAACTGCTTCTCCTCGTAGGGCATGAGCCACGAGAAGTCGGGCTGGTTCTCGGTATAGACACCGGCCATCAGTTCAATGTAGGGACGGAATAGAGACCCACCCCCGTCCCCTCCCTGTGAGGGAGGGGCGTAGTTACCTTGTTCGCCAGTCTTTTCTGCTTTTGGAGTATCTACCCCCCTCCCTATAGGGAGGGGCATGGGGGTGGGTCTCTCATCCGTCAGATTGCGGTCCCAGGCCCTTCCGAAGTCGCCGTTGCCCCATGTCCACTGCTTCTTGCCGGGCGAGAAGTGGTGGCTGGCCACGTGGAGCATGCCGCCGTGGGTGTCGTTCTCGTAGCCGCCCTCGAAGTCGTACTTCGAGTTCACGGCCATGTAGCTTGTCGGCACCTTGATGTTCTTGTAGTTCGAGATGTCAACGCCTGCCGAGTAGTCCATTTTATAATAGGTGCCCGTGGCGATGGGGAACGACGATACAGCCCGCTTGCCGTGGTCGAACACCGCGTTCACATCGGGTGGGAATACGCTCTGGTAGTCATCGTTCACCTCGACGGCGGGGTTCGCCCACCACAGGAACGTCTGCGGCAGACTGGTGCGGTTCGAGACGCGGCCCTGAATCTCCAGGTAGGCACAGCCCGGCCTCAGCGTGAAGCCCGCCATACCTTTCTGGTGGAACATCCGCTCCATCTCGTTCACCCACACCGTCACACTGCCGTCCTCGTTCTCCACGATGTCGCAATCGACGGGCAGGTAGGTCGAGGGACGGTGGTGCTGCGGCCAGTTGAACTCTATGCCGCCCGAGATCCACGGGCCCGTCAGTCCCACTAAGGCCGGTTTGATGACATGGTTGTAATAGACGAAGTGGCGCTCCTTGATCTTGTCATACGCCATCTGGATGCGACCGCCCAGTTCGGGCATTACCATCACCTTCAAGTATTCGTTCTCTATGAACACCACCTTCCACTCCTTCGGTGTCGGTTCATTGGCTATCGACTCGATGACGGGGTAGGGATAGACAACGCCCGACGAGCCTTGGTACACACGTTTCTCCAGGAAGATGGGGTTCTTCTCTGCCTTTCCGATCTCATACGTTGGGATGCTCACTATTTCTCTCCAGGCTTTTACCATCGCTTGTTATTTGTTTTAGTATTTATGGTTTCAGAGTGCAAAGATACTCATAATTTTTCGTTTTCGGCTCATGTTTATGTATTTAACATAGTTTAAGAGTAGGTTAATAGCTGGCCAGCGGTTCCATGGGCTTCCTTGTATCCAACAAATCCTGACGGCTCACCTGCTTCCCGCGTCGTCATCGCGCCTGCAGCTGTCATTCTGGCTGAAGATGAAGACAACAGCACGGTACTCGACAAATGGAACGGTCTGGAGACGTCTGTCAGGCTGCAGCGCACGCTGCTGACCGGCGGCTGGAACACCTTTGCCGCTCCGTTTGACATCACCGACCTGGAGGGAACCTTCGGTGACGATGTGAAAGTGAAACAGCTGACCGCTTCGTCACTCAGCAACGGTGAGCTGACGCTGAGTTTCGAAGAGGCCGACGAGATAACAGCCGGTGCCCCCTATCTGATCAAGGTGGACGACGAGGTCGATCTCTCGTCATTCCGCTTCTGGAATGTCGGTGTCACTGATGAGACCGTGCCTACCGAGACAGACGCGGTGGATTTCGTGCCTTTTGCGCCTACGTGAACGTTACTAACCTTCGGTTTGCTCACAAACTGCCGCTTGCCGGTTTCCTCCAACCCCTGGAGCATTTTGCTCCACCCCCTGGAGGAAATCGCTCCAGGGGGTGGAGGAAATGATAATCTGTATCTATGCTACCGTCCCAGACATACTTTGCATAAAGACAGAATAGTCCTCGGCTCACAGAGGGTCTCTTACCTTTGATTCCAAAACCGAAAAAAGGGGGATGCACCTCAGCTATATATGGTGCATCCCCCTTCTGGTATGGTTGATAATTTGCTCTAATGATTACTCATCCCAGAAACTCTTCTTAGAGTCGTTATCATTGTCTTCGTCGAAGTACTTGTCTTCGCGTGCACTAAACCGATTGCCATAAAGTAAATTTCCTGTTGTATCAGTATCCATTACTTTTTCAGGCATGAACAAAATAACCTTTGAGTTCGGGTGACAATATATTTTTCTCATTTTCAAATCCTCCATTCTGTTTACTTTACAAATATCTTCTTACCTTTATATATATACAAGCCTTTACCCTGTGGACGAGAGAGCTTAACACCTTGAATAGTGTAGAAACTATCATCTTTTTCAACTTTAGTGTTTACTATTTCTGGCGTTTCGATATCTGTTGTTTCGCTTTCAAAATCCCTATCGAACTTAAGAATGATTCTTGAACTTGACGGTGTCTGCCCTGGAACAGACTCACCAGACTGTTCATTAGCCCAATGGAACACACTAATCGGAAGTTTCAGATAAGCTCTGTCACGTGCCATCAATACTCCTGGCTGACTGCGATAGAATTTTATTTGGTCACTCCTAAAACCAAAAATACGATAAGCGTCTGAACCTGAGATGGGGTAGGGCATGGTTGGATTAAGTTTCACATACTCTTCTCCATCTTTTCCTTTGATCACTATATTAGTTCCATCATTCTTACTATTATTGCCATCAGATTCATAACCGGTATCAACAGTGCCTGTACATGTAGGCATCAGGTAATTAATTTTGTCACCAGAAGTTTGATAAGGATAAGATGGCTCAGCTGTTTCATCTTCTGCACGTTCTTTGAAATATGTAAGATATTTGGAGTTACTATCTTCAACGTTACCTACCATGATAAGTCCAGTTTGCTTAGGTATGTATCCAGTTATCCGGGTAGCAGTAGCGGTACGCGTTGCAGCATCAGCAGCAGTTCTGTCATGCGGATTGTCTGTTTGAGAATTAAAACTATCACTGAAAGCTGTTACACGGTAAATATCGACAAGAGGAGTAGCCTCGCTGCCATAACCAATTATCAATGAGGGAATCTCATATTTCGTGTTTGTACTATATGTCCTGATAAATGTACCTCCAGGAATCACAAGGTCAATACCCGTGCTGGTTCCTGCAAACATCTGCCAGCCATTGGCAGGGGCATATATTTGATTCTCACTAAGATCCGCGGTGTACTTTCCTACAACAGTACCATCTGCGAAGTTCGGATCTGTAGCCCTGACTTCTTCACCTGCCATACCGATACATTCTGTATCAGTTCCGCCAATTTTCACAGTTCCATTATAACCATCCTTGAACGCATTCAGGTTTGACTGGCTAAACGTCAGGCCACGTTTCCAGTCACCTTGGTAATAGTCCCAGTAGGCTTCGCTGAAGTGCAATGTACCTCTACGTTCATTCTGCGTATCTGTCTGACCTTCCATCTGGGTGAAATTAAAGGCATTATACTCACAAACAATTTTACGTCTTTCGGGATTGATATCGACATATACATGAAGATTAGGAATTATTTTTTCATCGCCACCAGTGAAAGCACCTGATTTTATTACCAACGGCGTTTGTGGAAGTGCCGCATACAAGTACTCTTGGAATGTGATTTTTGCAAGACTGTTGGTTTGTTGAAATGCTCCCCTCTCAATCAGTGTCACACTTTTGGGAATAGTTATCTCTTGAACGGCAGACCTTTCGAACGCAGCACTTGGAATGACAGACAATCGTGGACCTGGATCAGCAATACCAGATGTCGTGGTTTCTCTCATTTCAAGTGTTTCTAGACTCGTAGAATTAGCAAAAGCTCTGTTTCCCATGCTAGTTAGTCGAACAGGAAGTGAAAGCTTTTTTAAGTTGAAACAGTCTTCAAACGCTCCTGATCCAATAGTCAATGGGAGATTACAGTTAATTGCCACAGTATTACCATCGCTTTCATCACGTTTGTCACGTCTCTCAAATTTTAAGACAAATTCTCCTGTCGTAGAACTATTACCTGCATTATGAAAAGCAGTATTACCAATTTCTGTTACACGATTAGGAATCTCAATACCCTGAAGATGTGTACATGATAAGAAAGCATTTTCACCGATTGTCATGGGTTTAGCGACATCACCATCTACGTATGAGTCCTTGTCAAACGTTACTGTAGTCAATCCTTCACAGTCTTTAAAAGCATTTGCATCAATTTGGGTTACATCTTTACCTATTTTGATAACTATATTATCACTATGACCTTCAGCTATTTTCCTGTCATGAAGTCCTGTAACATTACCTGATTTATAATCAATATTGTTCAGATTCTTACAATTTGAAAATATTTGGTTAGATATAGAAGTATCAGCATACTTCGATGTAACTGCCTTCGTTATCGAACCACTCCAGTGGCTAAACTTCATCTGACTATAATCGGGAGTGAAGCTGCCTGAATTCTCTGTGCTACCACCAACAATTGCATATTGATTATTGGAGCTTCCATTATGAGAACCATCATTAATATTTGTAACATCTGATGTGTAAATGTAATCTATAGAGAAAACACTTCCGTTAGTGTAAGTAACATCTTCCCAGTACGGAGTTCCATTCTTCAACACTTGGTAATAATTGTAGTCTTTCATCTTTACCCACTGGCCATTTGTATAACCAGACTTATGATTGTCGCGATAGACAAAGTCGAAGGAAGCTTCAGATATATTATCTACACCAGTAGGCTCCTCATCTTGTGGTGTTCCCCAGATTCTTTCATCACTCTTTGTTGAGTATACATAAAACCAAATATAAGACCCTCTTACACCTTGAGCAGGGTCTAAACTATAATAATTTGCCCCCACGCCTTTTCCATCATAAACAACAGCACTTGACAATTGTGTTGGCGTAGGGTAACATGCCACCCAATTATATGTTGCGTGCTTAATAAAATAATATTTCACTCTATAATAGTCGCCATTATTTCCCTGTAAATTTGAAATCTCAGAGTCGTTGTACACGACATTATCAACAGACGTTTTCGTGTTTCCAGAACCTAACGTTATTCCTTCCCATGGATCATTACCTTCTACCGAAGAGCCCTCGAGATCGTATTGTCTAACCCATCTACCATCCTCTTTTTTGTAATAAATCCAAAACCATATATATTCACCATCATTACACTGATTAATATCCAAATCGTTTATCTTTGCTTTAACTCCACCTCCATACCAGTTTCCATTTATTGCAGATGTCGGTACTGGAGAGGGATAGCTCCTTTCCCAACTTCCTGTAGCCTGTTCTTTATGCCAATATTTTTTCATTCTGACAGTTTGGCCAGCAGAATAGTCAGATAGATGTGAATTCAATTCATTATCTAACCAACTAACAGAATAAATTGATGATGATGACGGCGCATTGTTTGTAACCGAACTCCAACTTTCGTTTGATACTGTCATCTGGACATACTTATAACCACTTTTAGCAATCTTACCATAATCATTAACAGACCTTTTTGTTAAATTATTGTCCCTTGCAGTGACATCAGCATAATTATAAATTGTATTATTTTCACTGGGGGTATCACATGAATTCCAAGCCTTTGAATTAACCCACCGATATAATGTACCTCCAACTATAGATTTGGATGTAGAACCAGTTGCTGCTTCCTCTGTATGAAACAATTGATATTCGTTCGAACTACCCGTTTTCACAAATTGCGCGTTGCTCATGTCAACCTCCTTGACATTATTGAAGCCAGCGTTTGTTTCACCAGAAGCAATGGCTTTAATCGCTTCAAGGTCAGATGAATTGAAATAACCTTTGAGAACGATTGTTTCAGCTTCATAATAACTTGTAAAGGCACTTCTGGTAAGCTCACCAGCAGTAGTCGTTTGAATGGTAAGGACTTTGGTGTCATCGTTCCATGAAATAGATGGTGTTGCCCACACCCTTTGCGGCACGCACCATGCCGCCAAACACATGCATAGTAGTAAAGTATTTTTTTTCATTTTGTTGTTATTTTTATTGATTTTTATGATCACTAAAAGTAGGTTTATCGTTCACGAAGAGTGGTTGAGAGTTGGGTTTTCGCACATCGTGCGTTCCTTTTATATATAAAAACGGTTGCAAATTTACTGAAAATATTAATTAGGTGGAAAAAGTAATGTGTTTAATTTCATGCATTTTGTCTGTTTGTTGAAACAAATCGTATTATGAGACTTGAAATAAAACGAATGAGACAGACAGATAAGCCCGACTGACAAAGGTTTATCCCGAAAAGTCTGGAGGTCACACAGATCTCACAGATCTCACAGATTAATTTACTGTCTGGAGGTCACACAGATCTCACAGATCCCACAGATTATTTTTACTGTCTGGAGGTCACACAGATCTCACAGATCCCACAGATTATTTTACTGTCTGGAGGTCACACAGATCTCACAGATCCCACAGATTTTTTTTACTGTCTGGAGGTCACACAGATCTCACAGATCTCACAGATTTTTTTTACTGTCTTGAGGTCACACAAATCTCACAGATCTCACAGATTATTTTACTGTCTGGAGGTCACACAGATCTCACAGATCTCACAGATTT
>CAMHNI010000046.1 GCA_946186505.1 uncultured Prevotellaceae bacterium
TGTTGACATCAACATTCCTGACGCCAGAGCCTATCAAGGTCAACACGCCGAGCTCGGTGTCCGAGGTCAAGGTGCCCGAAAACGATGTGCTCAACATCCTGGTATCGCCAGAGGGCAACATCTACGTGGGCTCCGAGAACAAGAACACCATGCTGGAGATGATGCAGACTGTGACCGACAAGTTCGGCGTCTCGATAACAGGCGAGAAGCTGAAGCACTTCCGTGAGGACGCCATGATTGGTGCCCCGATGGCTGTGTTCGAGTCATACTATGCCCTTGACCAGGAAAAGATGGCCGAGGAGATCCAGAAGCTGAGCATCCCCCTCGACAGTATCGACGGTGGGAAGAGTGAGTTCCAGGAGTGGGTGACGGCAGCACGCGAAGCCAACCCCGACATCCGTCTGGCCATCAAGTCGGACGCCAAGACTTCCTATAAAGTCATCAAGAAGATGATGTCGGAGCTGCAGGACATGAACGAGAACCGTTACCAGCTGATTACTAATCTTGACACTAAAAAACAGGCGGAGATCTAAGATATGGCAAAGAAGAAAGCAAGTAAGCAGAAAAAAATGGATACCCGCGTGAACTTCACGCCGATGGTAGACATGATGATGCTTCTGATCACGTTCTTCATGCTCTGTACGACGCTGAGCAAGCCGCAGGCTATGCAGCTGACTATGCCGAGCAATGACGAGAACATGAGCAAGGAGGACAAGTCTGTGACGAAGGCTTCGTACACCATTACGCTGTATCTCGGTGCCGACGACAAGCTCTACTATGTCGAGGGACTGCCTGAGTACGAGAACCCCGAGTGTCTGAAAGAGACCACATGGGGCAAGGATGGTGTTCGCAAGTTGCTCATTGAGCACATCACTGAAGATGGTTTCAGCCCTGTGGCCAAGGTTATGATGGCCAAGAAGAAGCTGGATGAGGAAAAAGCCAGGTTGGGCGACAAGTTCACAAAGGAAGAATACGACAAGCGACTGTCTGACATCCGTAACGGTAAGAACGTTGACGGTGAGGAAATCCAGACGCTGACTGTCATTATCAAACCTATGGACGTGTCAACATACGACAACATGGTTCAGGCTCTTGACGAGATGTTGGTTTGCAGTATTGGTAAGTACGTCATAGACAAGGTGAACGAAGACGACGAGAAGCTTCTCGAACTCAAGGGCATCAAGTTTACGGCTAATTAAAGAAAGGAAAGACTATGGCAAAAGTAGATCTTATTGACAATAGCTGGGTTGACCTCGTCTTTGAAGGAAAGAACCAAGAATATGGTGCATACGTGCTCCGCAAGGAGACAGGCAAACGTAATGTGAAGGCTCTGATATGGGTGCTCATCGGCATCGCTATCATCTTCGCCATCGCATACGCAAACCTCGCCATTCAGAACGCCATCAAGTCGAACCAGACCATCGACACCGACGTCGAGCTCTCGAAACTGGCTCAGAAGAAGGAGGCCAAGGTCGAGCGTAAGGAGCCGGTCAAGGTGGAGATGGAACAGAAGGTGGTCGAGAAGGTGAAGTCTTCAGTGAAGTTCACCGCTCCTGAAATCAAGAAGGACGATGAAGTGAAGCCCGAGGACGAAATCAAGTCTCAGGACGACCTCTCGAAGACTAACACCGCCATCGGTACCTTCGACGTTAAAGGTAATGACGAAGCTGAAGGTGAAGTGCTGAAGGCTAAGGAAGTTGTTGTGGACGAAAAGCCGAAGGAAGAGGAGACCAAGGTGTTCGACGTCGTTGAACAGATGCCTTCATTCCCCGGTGGTGACGCTGAACTGATGAAGTTCCTCTCGACACACATCAAGTATCCAGTAGTAGCTGAGGAGAACGGTATCCAGGGTCGCGTCATCGCCACCTTCGTGGTCGAGCGCGACGGCAGCATCAGTGACGTGAAGGTCATCAAGTCGGTTGACCCGTCTCTCGACAAGGAGGCTATCCGCGTACTGAAGTCCATGCCTAAGTGGATTCCCGGTAAGCAGAACGGCTCGGCCGTGCGTGTGAAGTACACCGTGCCTGTAACCTTCAGACTGCAGTAAATGAAAATGAACTCATTCAACAAATTCGTTGGATTAACACTCTTTTTAGGCTTGTTCCTCGCTTGTGGGAACAAGCCTAAAACCGATTACGACTATGAGGCAGCAGCCAAGGCTTTTGCTGCCGACGAAAGTTTCTATCCAATACTGGACGAGGAACTTGAGGTTTATCATGCCCTGCACGCTCAGGGAGAGCTGCAGCCCGTCTATACCGATCAGGAAGATGCCATCAGCCAGCTGATGAAGAACAAGGTGTGGCTGGCTTTCACCTCACGAAGGCTCTCAGACCGGGAGATGGAGGGTCTCAAGTCCCGCAGTTTCATGCCCAGAATCATCCCCATCGCATACGATGGTCTGGCGATTATCGTGAACAACGCTAATAAGGATACCTGTATCACAGTGAAAGACTTTGCCCGTATTCTCAAAGGCGAGGTAAAAAACTGGAAAGAGATTTACCCCAGTTCGAAGCTGGGTGAGATTGACGTCGTGTTCGACAATCCCAAGTCGAGCACTGTCACTTGGTGTGTCGATTCCATCTTAGACGGCCAACCCATCAACAGCGAGAATATCGGTGCCGTCAAAAAGAGCGCCGAGGTTATCGATTGGGTTGAGAAGCATGAAAATGCACTTGGCATCATCGGTTCCAACTGGCTGAACGACAAACACGACACGACCAACGTCACGTTCAAGAAGAACATCACAGTTATGAAAGTATCACGGATGGACTCCGCCACGGTACGCAACAGCTGGCGACCCTATCAGTACTATATATATAACGGAAACTACCCCCTTATCCGTACCATCTATGCCCTGCTCAATGAACCGCGCAACGGCGAGCCGTCGGGGTTTGCCCATTTCTGCCGGCTGCCCAAGGGACAGCTCATATTCCTCCGTGCCGGACTTCTGCCCATCCAGGCCGACATGAATGTCAGAGAAGTTAACGTAACTAAAGAATAATAAACCTTTTCAACGAAACAACGTCATAACGATAAAATGTCACAACGACAAAAAACAACATGTTAAACCCTTTAAAAGCTTTACGAGTATGAAAACGATCAAATATTTAGTAATGGGCGTCGTGCTGGCAGGTTTCAGCACCACCGCCATGGCACAGGACGGCACCAAGGCTGACGTCGATGCCGTCAAGAAAATCATCAGTAGCAAACCCGGCAATCTGGCTGACCAGATGAAGGCCTTTGAGAAGAAGAACAAGAAGAATGCCGAGAACCTCACGGCCTTCGGACGCGCCTTCTACGAGGTCAAGGACACCGCCAACGCCATGAAGTATGCCGACCTTGCCCTGAAGGCCAACAAGAGCTATGCCCCGGCATATATCCTGAAAGGCGACCTGAAGGCTCTGGCCGAAGATGGTGGCAGTGCAGCAGCACTGTACGACCAGGCAATCTACTTCGACCCGAAGAACCCTGACGGCTACCGCAAGTATGCCTCCGTCTATCGCAAGATCAGCCCGCAGGGAGCCATTGCCAAACTCAACGAACTGCGTACACAGCTGCCCGACTATCCTGTTGATGCCATCATCGGCCACATCAACTACATCTCCAACAACTTCGACGAGGCCATTGAAGCGTACGACAAGGTGCCACAGGCTAAGTTAGAGAAGATGGACATCATCGAAAGTGCCTTCTCGGCCTACCTGACGCAGAAGTACGACAAAGGTATCCAGATGGCTGAGTTCGGTCTGCAGAAAGAACCTCGCAACTCTACGCTGAACCGTCTGGCCATGTTCTGCAACACAGAGAAAGGCAACTTCGACAAGGCTTTGGACTATGCTGACAAGCTGTTCAACAAGTCTGACTCTGCCAACATCTCCTACATGGACTACGTCTATTACGGCAACGCCTTGAACGGCCTGAAGAAGCACGACGAGGCCATCGCCATGTATATGAAGGCCCTCGACCAGGACTTCGACAACAAGGACAAGCGTGCCGGTGTCATCAAGACCCTCTCTGATGCCTACAAAGGCACCAAGGACTACGAGAACGCCATCAAGTACTACGAGAAGTACCTCAACGAGGTGTCGAAGGCTTCGGCCAGCGACCATGCCGGACTGGGCCAGCTCTATGTGCAGCATGCCAACAACCTGGAGGATGCCGCCAAGAAACTGGAGAAGTTCCAGAAGGCCGATGAGGTCTATGCCAACCTGTTGACCAAATACACCGACATTGAGGACTATGTTGCCTTCCAGCGTGCCCGCATCGGCATGTACATGGACCCGGAGTCGAAGCAGGAACTCGCCAAGCCTCACTATGAGAAACTGGTAGAGCTCTTAGGTACGAAGGCTGAGCGCGACAACACGGACAACGTCCGTCTCATCGAGGCTTACCGCTACCTTATCTCCTACTATCTCATCACCAAGGACGACAAAGCTACTGCCAAGCAGTTCGCTGCCAAGCTCCAGGAGGTTGACCCGGAGAACGAGACTGCCAAGCAGGTGCTCGAGCTGAAGTAAAACATTGCTGACTATAAGAAATCCCGCCGCAGGCATCAGTCTGCGGCGGGATTCTTTTAATGGTTGTGCTCTCGGACTATTTGACAAGGTTTCCCAAGATGTCGCGTGTTAACTCCCGCGTGATGGTGCGGGTGGCAGCACTGGTGGCGTTCTTCACCACCTTCTCCTTGGCCGAAGTCTTGGACTTGTTCTCCTTACCCGACACCTTGTTGCTTACCCATGTGCCAAGCAGGGCAGCAACAGTAGAGGTAACAGCAGTGAGCACCGCTTTCCACACCTTGCCCATGATGCCGGTCTTCTTCTTCTCCTTCTTACCACCTTTCTCAACCGTCGTTTCCTTCTGAGCCTCTTCAGCGGCAGCCAGTGCATCCTCAGCCTCCTTCATCAGCACCTCAAAAGCACTCTCACGGTCTATCGGTGAGTCGTACTTGCCGTAGATACGACTCTGCTTGATGATGTCAAGGCGCTGGCCCTCGGTGACGGCTCCAATCTGGCTCAACGGGAACAGCACCTTGGCACGCTGCACGATGGCGGGAGCACCTTTCTCATCGAGGAATGACACAAGCGCCTCACCTGTCTCGAGGTTCATGATGGCCTCGTCAGTCTTGAATTCAGGATTGGCACGGAAGGTGTCGGCGGCAGTCTTCACGGCCTTCTGGTCCTTCGGAGTGTAGGCACGAAGGGCATGCTGCACACGGTTGCCAAGCTGTCCGAGGATGTTTTCAGGAATATCCGTCGGACTCTGAGTGATGAAATAGATGCCCACGCCCTTGGAACGGATGAGCCGGATGACCTGCTCTATCTTGTCAAGCAACGCCTTCGACGTGCCGTCGAACAGCATGTGGGCCTCATCGAAGAAGAACACGAGCTTCGGCAGCGGCAGATCGCCGACCTCGGGCAGCGTGGAGTAGAGTTCAGAGAGTAGCCACAGCAGGAACGTGGAATAGAGCTTCGGCTGCATCATCAGCTTGTCGGCAGCCAGAACGCTCATCACACCCTTGCCACCCTCACACTGCAGGAGGTCATTGATGTCGAACGACGGCTCACCGAAGAAGTGATTGGCACCCTGGTTCTCCAACTGCAGCAGGGAACGCTGGATAGCACCGATAGTGGCTGCCGAGATGTTACCGTATTTCGTGGTATAGTCCTTTGCGTTCTTCGACACCCAGTCGAGCATGGAACGCAGGTCTTTCAGGTCGAGGAGCAGCAATCCACGCTCGTCGGCAATGCGGAACACGATATTGAGCACGCCGTCCTGCGTCTCATTCAACTGGAGGAGCCGGCTGAGGAGCTGCGGTCCCATCTGCGAGATGGTGGCCCGCATAGGGTGCCCCTGCTCACCAAACACATCATAGAAACGCACCGGACAGTTTTGGAACTGCGGATTCTCAATACCAAATTCCGGCAGGCGTTTCTCAATGAAACCGCTCATCTTGCCGACCTGAGAGATGCCGCTGAGGTCACCCTTCATGTCGGCCATGAAGCAGGGGACACCTGCCTGGCAGAATGTCTCGGCCATCACCTGAAGCGTGACGGTCTTACCTGTACCCGTGGCACCGGCGATGAGTCCATGCCGGTTAGCCATCTTACCTGTGATGCTGAGCGCCCCTTCGGCGCAGTGGGCGATATACAGCCCACGTTCGTTGTCGTACATATTTTTCTGTTTGATTGATGATTTGATGGCAAAAATAAGCAAAAAAATAAAAAACACCAAATAATTTTCCATTAATTCCCATCTTTTTTGTAACTTTGCAGACATAACCTAATGAGCTGGATGAAGAGGTACTGCATAAAAGTATTTATCGCCTTCGTGGCAATCTGCATAGCATCGGTTCACGCCATAGGCCAAGACCGCTTAGGAAGACAGTACACAGAGGAGCATCCCCTCGTCTATGAAGACGCATGGGATTTATGGCCGTATGTATTCCTAAACGAGTACGGCGAGCCTGAAGGCTTCAATATCGACATGTTGAAGGAGCTCTTCCAGGAACTGAACATACCGTATGTCATCAAACTGAAGCCCACTGGTGAGGCACTGGAAGACTTGCGCTCCGGACGGTCGGATCTGATGATGCGTCTGGTAGCCACCTTTCACGATGACTATGCACACTACGGAAAGGAAGTTGTACAGCTGTTCACCCATAGCGTGGTAAGTCCGAAATCGAAGCCCGTATCTGTTCAGTCGTTAGAGGATCTTGGCAGACACAAGGTTATCGTTCATGCCGGCAGCTTCAGTCATCGGATGATGATGGACCGTGGCTGGGAATACAACTGCCTGCCTTTCGGCGACATGAAGGAAGCTATACAGAAAGTGAGTTCCGAGGGAGAAGGGCTGATTGTGTGGAACACGCTTTCGCTGAAATGGCTGATGAAGAAGTTCCAGACCAAAGACCTACAGATTACCCCCTTGGACATGCCCCACGGTGAATACAAGTTCATGTCGAACGACACGGTCCTGCTGCACAAGTTAGACAGTGCATACGCCCTTCTATGCTCCAAAGAGCGGATTCAGCCCATCCAGAACAAATGGTTCTACCCCGAGCGGGTCGATTCCGGCATCCCCGAGTGGGTAGCCTATGTGGTGGCCGCAACGCTCCTGCTGGTGTTCCTGATGCTCTATTATGTCATCATCCTGCGCATCCGTGAACGCAGGATGACAAGGCTCATCGCCAGACATAACCGACGGCTGGCACTCATCTTACGGACGACAAAGGTGAAGGTGTGGCTATACGACATTCAGCGCAAGTCACTGGCATGGCTGAAAGACGACGGTGAGATGGACAGCAGGGAATACAAGCTCGAAGAGTTCGGAAATGCCTATGACGCGGAATCGTTCGACCTGCTAAGGAATCTGATAAAAGATGTTTCCGCCGGCAAGAAAGAGGATGGCTCGCTGCAGATGAAGTCCGGAAAGGACAACGGAAACCGGGAGTACATCATGGTCCTCTCCGTCTTCAGACGTACGAAGGGGGGCGCGCCCAAGGTGATTGTCGGCATGATGGATGACCAGACGGAACGGCTGCAGAACCAGCGTAGCGCGAAAGACAACATGCTGCGTTACCAATCCATCTTCTCGACATCCATGGTTGATATGACCTACTACAACACGGAAGGCATACTGACCGACATCAACAAGAAAGCCTGCGAGACCTTCAACTGCAACCGTGAAGAACTTCTGTCAGAACGGGTGCCTTTCAACTATGCGTTGGAGGACAACGCCATCAAGGTTGAGGATTTCAAAGGCTGTTACAGCACCCACATCATCAGGGCTAAGAACAATCCGAACCTGGCCGATGCCATCGTTTTCTCGAAAGACAAGTACTACGAACAGAAGCTCGTTCCCATGTATGACGCCAAGAGCCGCTTCCTCGGCATCTTCGGTTCAGGGCGTGACGTCACGGAGTTTGTTGACTCGTATCATCAGCTGAAGAAGAGCATCGGACAGCTGAAGTCCGCCGCCTTTGACATTACCGAATACATCAACAACATCAACTACGCACTGCACGTTGGCGGCGTCCGCTTGGTAAACTATTCGCCCAACACGCATATCCTGACCATCTACAGGGAGATGAACGATGTGCAGTTGAAGCTGACACAGACACGCTGCTTAGGGTTGGTGGACGAATCATCGAAGCGTGTGGCCATGCGGCTACTGAAGAACATGGACATGCACAGCAGTGACGGCGTGGATGTTGACATCAGAACCACCGTCCACATACCAGGCAACCGACGGCTGTCGCTCCAATTCCATTTCATACCCATTTACGACAAACGTGGAAATATTGACAACTATTTCGGTCTGTGCCGGGATGTCAGTCAGGAGAAGGCCACCGAAGAAGAACTGGAAAGGAAGAAGGCCCAGGCCCAGGAAGTAGAGAATGTCAAGAACGTCTTCCTACGCAACATGAGTCACGAGATACGCACCCCGGTCGCAACCGTTGTTGGCTTTGCCAGACTTTTTGTCGAAGACCACGACCCAGCCGACGAGGAAGGCTTCATAGCCGAGATCAAGAGAAATGCCACCTTCCTGCTGAAGCTCGTCAACAACATCCTGTTCCTGTCCCGCTTAGATGCACAGATGGTAGAGTTTGACAAGACCCCCATCGACTTCGCCTGCACTTTTGAGGGCCATTGTCAGATGGGATGGAGCAAGGCGATGAAGACAGGTGTAGATTACGTGGTAGAGAACCCCTACGAGCACTTGGTCATCGGAATCGACGATGCCAATGTGGGACATATTATCGAACAGATAGCTGAGTGTGCAGCCCGCTTTACCGACAGCGGCAAGGTAAGGGCACGCTATGACTACATCGGTGACAAGCTGCTCATCACCATCGAAGATACAGGCAGTGGAATCGATACGGAGAGGCAGCAGAACATGTTCGAGCGTTTCAGCTTGAAAAAGGACAGGGGCGGCACAGGGTTAGGACTGGCCATCTGCAAGGAACTGGCCAGACAGATGGGAGGGGACATCCATGTCAACTCTGCCTTAGACAGGGGCACGACGGTATGGATTGTCATTCCCTGCGTGGCTACGGTGATAGAGAAGAGACGATGCTATCAGAACTGAACGGTATGGGAAGAACGACTACATATATCACACGCACCATGTTGCTTCTGACCATCCTGCTGCTGTCTGGCATGCGGGGTGAGGCAAAGTATTCTGACCGGTTTTCTAAGGAGAAACCGCTGACGGTCCTCTGTGACTGGGAACTGCCACCTTATGAGTTCCTAAATGACAAGGGCCAACCCGCCGGCTATACCATTGAGGTGCTGGATGCCATCCTCGGGAAACTGAAGATTCCCTACCGGTTCGTGTTGCTGGACAATCCGTCAGAGGCCAACAACATCAAGGCAGACCAGAACTGCATCTTCCTGGTGTCCACCAATTCGCTTCCTGACAAGGACTGCTATCTGTCAAGCAACGTGATGTACTATTTTAAGATAAAGGTGGCCTCACGCAACAATGCTCCGCCAATCAATTCGATTGCCGACGCAAAGCCCGACGAGATGTTTATCTTCAGACTGGACGGACAGATAGCTTCGTCCCTCCTGCCAGACCTGCATACAAAGGCCAAGGTAGAGTACCATGCCCCGATGGAAGCCTTGTCGGGCGTATCCAGCGGCAAGTACGACTATTTCATCTGGGGCGAGGAGCCCCTGAAATGGAAAATCAAGGAACTGAACATAGAGAACATCCGCCTGAACGACATTGACATCCCCACTGCGGAAATTCGCATCGGCGGCTACGACAAGGAACTCATAGATGCCATAGACGACCAGTATGCACGGTTTGACCAGACCGGCGACATCGACATGCTGCGCGACAAATGGTTACACCCTGAGCGTCATCACGACAACGCATCGCCTGTCGTGTTGTACGTTGCAGCTGCCGTCATCATCCTGCTACTGTTGCTGTTCCTCCTGAACAGGTTAGTAGCACGTAACGTAAAACGGATGACGCTGAAGAACTCTGAACAGACCCGCTTAATGAACATGGCCCTTGACATGGGAGGATACATGGTGTCGGAATACAATCCTAAACGTGACAGTTTCAAGAACCTGCGCGGAAACATGATGGACGAGCAGACCACCATGAGCGGAGCCATGGGAACGCTCCACAAGGATGATGTGAAAGCCTTTGAGAACAAGGTGAAGGAACTACAGAACGAGGTAAGCAGTTCTGACCTCATGGTGCGCCGCAACAACGGTACTGAACAGCAACCCCGTTGGCAGTATCTGAATGGCAACTGCATCAAGGAACGTGACGAGGAGAATCATACGGACTACCTGTTGGTGGCGAAAGACATTACCGAGGAGATGGACGAGCAATCCGCCAACAACGAGATGGCAGCCAAATATATCAAGGCCTTTGACATCTCGCTTGTGGCTATGTCCTTCTATGACAAGAACGGCCGGCTTTTAGAAATAAATGAACGGATGAAGGAAGTCATCGGTTTCAACGAGAAAAACCAACAATTCTTTTGGGAAACCTGCTTGTTCGATGCCCCGCTGTTCTGTGACATCCTATACTATGGCATGTGTGAAGTCACCCATGCTTGTCAGCATATGTACTATCCGGAAATCAATCTCGACAAATATCTGGAATACCGCGTCCGCCCCGTATTCAGCGACGATGGCGAAATCCGCTATTATGCCATCACCGTCAGAGATATCACCGCCGAGCGCAACCTGTACAGAGAACAGCTGCTGACTGAACGGCAACTGAAGGTGACCAGCGACGAGGCAAACAAGTTTGAAGCACAGATGAACTACCTGCTGGAGAACTGCAACATGTTCATCTGGCGTAGTAATTACCAGACCAACACCATCGAGGTGTCCCGTTCACTGCACCACGTAGATAAGCTCATCAGGTTCGAAGACTACCTGAACTTACTGTCGGAAGAGGACCGGCGGGAGAGCAACAACACGCTGGTCAATCCACTGGCCAGGAACAGAGCCGTCAACTACGTACGCCATTTCAGACAATCGCCACTGAGTAACGTCGAGGCTTGGTTTGCCATCAGCGGCACACCCGTTTACGACAAGAACGGCACGTCCAAAGGACACTTCGGCGTCATACGTGATGTCACACAGCTGATGCGCTCACAGGAGGAACTGCGCAAGGAAACAGAACAGGCCGAGCACTCGGGAGCCATGAAAGCTGCCTTCCTGGCCAATATGACACACGAGATACGTACGCCACTGAACGCCATCGTAGGCTTCTCCGACCTGCTGCATATGACCGACAGTCCTGACGAGCGCCGTGAGTTCATACACATCATCCAGCACAACTGCGACCTGCTGCTCAGGCTCATAGACGATATTCTGGAAACATCGAACATGTCGGAAAGACCCCAACGGATAGAGCCTGTCGATACCGACTTCCCAGCATTCTTCGACGAGGTATGCCAGACAGTGGCCCAGCGGGTCCAGAATCCTGACATCAGCTTCATCAAGGACAACCCCTGCAAAGAGCTGCCGTCCCGCACCGACAAGGAACGCATCCAGCAGGTCATCACCAACTTCTTCACCAATGCGGTAAAATATACCAAGGAAGGACACATCAAGGTGGGCTACCGCAATGAGACGCGCAAAGTGAACGGCAACGACACCGAGGGAATCTATCTTTATTGCGAGGATACGGGTGCCGGTATTCCCAAGGAGAAACAGGCCTCCGTATTCGACCGTTTCGTGAAACTGAACGACTACGTCCAGGGTACAGGACTCGGACTCAGCATCTCTAAATCCATTGCCGAACGCTGTGGGGGCCAGATTGGCGTGGAGAGTGAAGGCGAGGGAAAAGGCTCCACTTTCTGGCTGTGGATTCCGCGCTTCTTGACTTCAAGCAATTTAACAGCGGAAAAATAAAAAAAAGTGGCGCCAGACTTGGAAATAGCCACTTCTTTTATTATCTTTGCACCCTATTTACATATATGTACATATAACGTTAGACACAAATGGCAGAAACAAAGAAGATCAGGACCGCATTGGTATCGGTATTCCACAAAGATGGCCTCGAAGAGTTGCTGAAGAAGCTGAATGAAGAGGGTGTGAAGTTTATGAGTACGGGAGGTACTCAGCAGTTTATCGAATCGCTTGGTTACGAATGTCAGAAGGTAGAGGACGTGACGACGTACCCCTCTATTCTCGGCGGTCGTGTGAAGACTCTCCACCCGAAGGTGTTCGGTGGAATCCTGGGGCGCCGCGAAAACGAGGGTGACCGTGAGCAGATGGCGAAGTATGAAATCCCTGAGATTGACCTCGTCATCGTCGATCTCTATCCTTTCGAGCAGACCGTGGCCAGTGGAGCCTCGGAAGCCGACATCATCGAGAAGATCGACATCGGCGGCATCTCGCTCATCCGTGCCGGAGCCAAGAACTTCCGTGACGTGGTCATCGTTCCCTCCAAGGCCGAGTACGCCGTGCTGCTTGACATCCTGAGCACACAGGGCGCAGAGACAACCCTGGAACAGCGCAAGACCTTTGCCGAACGTGCTTTCGGCGTCAGCTCTCACTATGATACTGCCATCCACAACTGGTTTGTGAAAGATTGATGATTGAAGATTGAAGATTAAGAATTAGGTATTATGGGATTTTTCAGTTTCGTCCAGGAGATAGCCATGGACCTTGGCACTGCCAACACGATTATTATCAGTGATGACAAAATCGTTGTTGACGAGCCTTCCGTCGTAGCCCTCGACCGTCGCACCGACAAGATGATTGCCGTGGGCGAGAAGGCGAAGATGATGTACGAGAAGACTCACGACAACATACGCACCATCCGCCCGTTGCGCGATGGCGTGATAGCCGACTTCTCTGCTTGTGAGCAGATGATGCGCGGCCTTATCAAGATGGTACACACCGGCTCACGCCTCTTTTCCCCGTCGCTGCGCATGGTCATCGGCGTTCCCTCAGGCTCTACCGAGGTTGAACTTCGCGCCGTGCGCGACTCTGCCGAACATGCCGACGGACGAGATGTCTATCTGATCTTTGAACCGATGGCTGCTGCCATCGGTATCGGCATCGACGTCGAGGCTCCCGAAGGCAACATGATTGTTGATATCGGCGGCGGCACTACTGAGATTGCCGTCATCTCACTTGGCGGCATCGTGGCCAACACCAGCATCAAGGTGGCTGGTGATGACTTGAATGCCGACATCCAGGAGTACATGTCGCGCCAGCA
Source organism: uncultured Prevotellaceae bacterium (assembly GCA_946186505.1). GTDB lineage: Bacteria > Bacteroidota > Bacteroidia > Bacteroidales > Bacteroidaceae > Prevotella. The sequence continues at coordinate 13,201 of CAMHNI010000046.1, forward strand.
CAATGTCAAGGTGTCGGAGCGCATGGCTGAACGCGTCAAGATCAATGTAGGTTCGGCTTTGACCGACCTTGGCGACGAGGCTCCAGAGGATTATGTCGTCCACGGCCCGAACCGCATCACCGCCCTGCCTATGGAAGTTCCCGTTTGCTACCAGGAGATAGCACACTGTATCGACAAGACGGTGGCACGCATCGAAGCTGCCGTATTGGCAGCCTTGGAGAACACACCGCCTGAGCTGTATGCCGACATCGTGAAGAACGGCATCTACCTGACCGGCGGCGGTGCCCTCTTACGTGGTCTGGCCAAACGTCTGACCGACAAGATTAACATCACCTTCATCGTTGCTGAAGACCCGTTGCACTGTGTGGCACGGGGTGCCGGCATCGCCCTGAAGAACGTCGATCGTTTCTCGTTCCTCATGCGATAGTAGGTAGCAGATGAAGAACCTGCTGGCGTTCATTGCGAAGTATTACCACTGGCTGATGCTCCTTTTACTGGAGGTGGCCAGTGGGGTTTTGCTGTTCCAGAACAACAGCTATCAGGGCAGCGTATGGTTCTCTTCTGCCAATGCCGTTGCTGGCAAGGTCTATGAGTGGGATGCCGCCGTGCGTTCGTTCTTCTCACTGACCCGTGTCAATGAGGAACTGACGCTACGCAACTTCTACCTCGAACGCCAACTGACACAGCTACGCCGGCTCTATGGCAACCTGACACAGGACACTACGTCTGCTGAACGTGAACAGCTGGCTTTTCTCCAACAGTACAAGCTGGTGCCGGCCAAGGTTGTCTCCAACACACTCGACAAGGCCGACAACCTGATAACCATTGACAAAGGACGTGTTGACGGTGTCGAAAAGGACATGGGCGTGGCCTGTGGCAGCGGCATCGTGGGAACCGTCTATCAGGTGTCTGACCATTATGCAGTGGTCATCCCTGTTCTCAACGTCACGTCGTCACGCATCAGCTGTGCCATCCGCGGACGGGGATATTTCGGTTATCTCCAATGGTATGGAGGCGATGCTGCCGTGGCATACGTTGAGGACATCCCCCGTCACGCCCGTTTCAAGCGTGGTGACTGGGTGGAGACAAGCGGCTACTCGGCTATTTTCCCGCCGGGGGTTCTCGTCGGACAGATAGAAAAGATCTATAACTCGGCCGACGGACTGTCCTACCGTCTGAAGCTGCGCCTGGCTACAGACTTCGGTTGCCTGCGTGATGTTGTTGTGATCAGCGACAGGAACATCGGCGAACGACTGCGTCTGCTGGAACAGGTGAAGGACTCCATAACCATGGCACCGGGCGGATGAAAAATGAAAAGTAAGAAGTAATAAGGTAACAGTATGCCGATAGATACATTAAGAAGGGCACTCATTTTCGTGGTACTGTGTCTGGCACAGGCGCTGGTGTTCAACCACATCCACCTGTTCGGTTACGCCACGGTGCTGCTCTATGTCTATTTTGTGGTCATGCTCCCCCGCAACTACCCTCGGTGGGCTGCACTCCTGTGGAGTTTCGCCATGGGACTGTGTGTCGATATGTTTTCCAACACTCCGGGCATGGCGTCAGCATCTCTGACGCTGACAGCCTTCATACAGCCCTCACTGCTGGAACTGTTCGTCCCGCGTGAGAGTCCGGAAAACATGAAGTCATCAGTGTCGACGCTGGGCTATGCCAAGTTCCTCACACTGGCTTTCATACTGGTGCTCATCCATTGTCTGGTGTTCTTCACCATCGAGTCATTCGGCTTCTTCAACTGGTTGCATTGGTCATTGAGCATTGTCGGCACCACCTTGCTGACATTATTGTTGCTGATGACATTGGAAAGTGTTCGCAGATAGCAGATGAAGAAGGAATTCGGACTCGAGAACCGGCGCTATGTCATTGGCGGGGTGGCTACGTTGATTGTGGCCATCTATATCGTGCGCCTGTTCATGCTCCAAATTTCCAGTGACGACTACAAGAAGAGCGCCGACTCCAATGCCTTCCTCAAAAAGATAGACTTTCCGTCGCGTGGCGTCATTACCGACCGCAATGGCAAGCTGCTGGTGTTCAACCAACCTGCCTATGACATCATGGTCGTTATGAACGAGGCTCGTGGAAGGCTCGACACCACTGAGTTCTGCAATGCTCTCAACATCACCAAGGAGGAGTTCAACCGCCGAATGAGCATCATGCAGGACCGTTCCCGCAACCCGGGCTACTCCCGATTCACACAGCAGCTGTTCATGAGTCAGCTCTCGGACAAGGAGTTCTCGGTCTTTCAGGAGAAGATGTACCGCTTTCCAGGCTTTTACGTCCAGCGGCGAAGCATCCGCCAGTATCAGTATCCATACGCTGCCCATGTGCTGGGAGACGTGGCTGAGGTCTCGCCCGGCGACATCGAGAACGACGACTACTACCAGCCCGGCGACTATATTGGCAAGAACGGCGTGGAACGCAGCTACGAGAAACAGCTACGCGGTGAGAAAGGCGTGAAAATCCTGTTGCGCGATGCCCATGGCCGCATACAGGGCAGCTACATGAACGGTGCCTTTGACAGCCGTCCCAAACCGGGTAGGAACCTGACGCTCTCGCTCGACTACGACCTGCAGGTGCTCGGCGAACGGCTGATGCAGCACAAGATAGGTTCAATCGTCGCCATCGAACCATCTACGGGCGAGGTGCTCTGCATGGTGTCGTCACCCACCTACGACCCCCGCCTCATGGTGGGACGACAGCGCGGTAAGAACCACATTGAACTGAGCAAGAACGTCTGGAAGCCGCTCTACAACCGTTCCGTCATGGGTCTCTACCCACCCGGCTCCACGTTCAAGACCTCACAGGGACTGACCTTCCTCAGCGAGGGCATCATCACCCCGCAGACAGCATACGGCTGCGCCCACGGATTCAACTTCAAAGGCCTGCATGTGGGCTGCCACGGCCACGGGTCGCCACTGCCGCTGGTACCGGCACTGTCAACATCGTGTAACGGCTTCTTCTGCTGGGGACTCTACCACATGATCGGTGCAAAGTCGAAGTACGGCTCTGTACAGAATGCCATGAACACCTGGCGCGACTATATGGTATCGATGGGCTTCGGCTATAAACTCGGCATTGACCTGCCAGGCGAGAAGCGCGGCCTTATCCCCAACGCCCAGTTCTACGACAAGGCATACAAAGGCTCATGGAACGGACTGACCATCATCTCCATCTCCATCGGACAGGGCGAGGTCCTGCTCACACCCCTGCAGATAGCCAACCTCGGAGCAACGATTGCCAACCGGGGATTCTTCTACACACCCCATGTGGTCAGGAAGGTACAGGGAGAACCACTCGACACCCTCTACACCCGGAAGCGCTATACCAAGGCTCAACGGTCAGCCTATGACTACGTTGTGAAGGGCATGCGTTCCTCAGCACTCGGAGGAACCTGCAAGGCACTGGCTCACTACAGCTTCGAAGCCTGCGGCAAGACGGGAACAGCACAGAACAAGGGTCATGACCACTCGGTGTTCATGGGCTTTGCGCCTATGGACAACCCAAAGATAGCCGTGGCCGTCTATGTTGAGAACGGCGGATGGGGTGCTACCTACGGCGTACCCATCGGCGGACTCATCATGGAACAGTTCATTAACGGAAAACTCTCTGAGGCCTCACAAAAGAAGGCTAACGAGATTCAGCATAAGGTCATCAACTATGGATCAAGCGAAAGATAAACAGCCGGGCATACTGCGTTCACTTGACTGGTGGACCATTCTTATCTACCTGCTGCTGCTCGCCGGCGGCTGGATGAGTGTCTGTGGTGCCAGCTACGACTATGGCGACACCGACCTACTATCACTCTCCACACGTTCTGGCATGCAGATTGTGTGGATTGGTACCAGTATTATTCTCGGTCTCGTCCTGCTGCTGCTTGACGACCGATACTATGAGATGTTCGCGTACTTAATATATATAGGACTACTCATACTACTGTTTGCCACCATCTTTAACCCGCATAGCATCAAAGGTTCCCGCTCCTGGCTCGTCTTAGGACCACTACGACTGCAACCGGCGGAATTCGCCAAGTTCGCCACGGCACTGGCCCTGGCGAAGTTTATGAGCATCTACGGTTACGACATCCACAAGTGGAAGCACTTCGGTGCCACACTGGCTATTATCTTCCTGCCGATGGCGTTTATCGTCCTGCAGCGTGAGACAGGTTCTGCACTGGTCTATTTCTCGTTCTTCCTGATGTTCTACCGCGAGGGGATGCCTGGCAGCGTTCTCTTCACTGCAGTGGCCATGGTTGTCTATTTCGTCGTGGGCATCCGCTTTGCCGATGTCATGCTGGCAGCAACGCCCACCTCCATCGGCAAGTTCGTCGTACTTTTTCTGATACAGGTCTTCTCTTCGGCCATGGTCTGGGTCTATTGTCGCGACAAGCTCGATGCCTGGAAGGTGTTTGCCTTCTGTGTCGGCATCACCGGCGTGGCCCTGCTCTTCTCGTTCTATGTCATACCCTTTGACATCGTCTGGGTGCAACTGGTGCTCTGTGCCATGCTGATAGGCTATCTCGTCTGGCAGGGACTGGGTACCCGCGTCCGGAATTACTTCTGGATAGCACTTTTCGCACTGGGATCCATCATCTTCTTCAACGTAGCCGACTATGGACTGAATCACGTCCTGCAAGCTCACCAGCGAACCCGCATCAACGTTCTCTTAGGACTGGAGGAAGACCTGAAAGGTGCCGGCTACAATGTCCACCAGAGCGAGATTGCTATCGGTTCCGGCGGCCTTGAGGGAAAAGGATTCCTCAATGGCACTCAGACAAAACTGAAGTACGTACCCGAACAGGACACGGACTTCATCTTCTGCACCGTGGGCGAAGAGGAGGGTTTTGTAGGGTCTGCCGGCGTACTGTTGCTCTTCCTGGCACTCATCCTGAGGCTTATCCAGCTGGCCGAACGACAGCCCTACCGTTTCGGGCGGGTCTATGGCTACTGCGTACTGAGTATCTTCCTCTTCCATGTCTTCATCAACGTAGGCATGGTGTTAGGACTGACACCTGTCATCGGCATCCCGCTGCCGTTCTTCAGTTATGGCGGCTCCTCACTTTGGGGATTCACCTTCCTGCTATTTATTTTCCTGCGTATCGACGCAGGACGCAACATGGTGCGCTCCTGAACGGCCTACTAATCCACCGCCGCTTTCAGTATCTCTGAGAGCGTGGGATGGATATGGATGATGTCACGCAACTGCTCAAGGGTGGTTTCGCGACACATCAGCGCAGAGACCTCCTGAACGATGTCAGCACTGTGGGTGCCATAGGCGTGACAGCCAAGAATGAGTGACCCTCCACCAGCCCCTTCCTGCGAGGGAGGGGAGACAAAGAGCTTCAGCATGCCCTCAGTCTCACCCATAGACTGTGCCTTGCCGTTGGCGCGCCAGAAAGCCTTGCGGCACTCGTAGGAGGAGCCTACGGCCGAACCGTTGGCCGCTGAGGCTGCTTTCAGTTGATCTTCCGTAGGACCTACACAGGCGGCTTCGGGAGTGGTGAAGATGGCGGCAGGCATGATATCAAAACGGATGCCGTCCTGTTTGCCGAGGATATGGTTCACGGCTCGGACAGCCTGCATTTCGGCAGCGTGGGCGAGCATCTGGAGGCCGTTGACGTCGCCGATGGCATAGATTCCCTTAACCGTTGTTTCGAAATTCTCATCGACGGCAATGCCTTTACGCTCGTCGTATTCAAAGCCAGCCTTTGCAAAGTCTGACTGAATACGGGGTTTACGGCCAGTTGCCATGAGGATGACATCGGCATCAATATCGGCAAGATTCTGGACGGCAGTCTTCATCTTGAAGGTGATACCCTGTTTCTCCAATAGCTTTCGCAGGCGCTTGGCAATATCGCTGTCGAGGGCGGGCAGACATTCCTTCAGGTATTCGATGACTGTGACCTCGGAACCGAAACAGTGGAAGACAGAGGCGAACTCCATACCAATGACGCCGGCACCGATGATGGCCAGGCGCTTGGGAAGGCAAGCGAGGGCGAGCAGCCCGGTGCTATCGACAACGCGTGGGTCATCGATGTCAGGAAGCGGCAGAAGCTTGGTGCTGCTGCCCGTGGCGATGATGATATTCTTTGCACTATAGTCACCTACCGTATGGGCATCAACAAAGACACCCTTCTCACGAACCAGTGTTATATTGGGATGTGAAAGGATGCCCTCAACACCAGCTCGTAATTGCGACACTACTGTCGCCATCCGCTCACGGGCCTCAGCAAAGGAGGCACTGTGGACATACGTCTTTGTGGGGATACACCCTATGTTCAGACACGTACCTCCTACATCTCCGTCCTCGAAGATGATGACCTTCAGGCCTTGCTTGGCGGCATATTCAGCGGCGCGGTAACCTCCAGGCCCCGCGCCGATGACGATAAGATCAACTATTGTCATTTTCTCATTCTTCATTTCTCATTCCTCATTTCTCATTTGCCGGAACGTCACAATAGGATGCTTGGCGGCCAGTACATCATCGACACGGCCTATTGGTGTCGTATGAGGCGCTGACTTCACCTCATCGGGATTGTTTTTGGCCTCCTCTGAAATCTTTCGCATCACAGCGATGAAACCGTCGAGCGTCTCCTTCGACTCGTTCTCCGTAGGTTCAATCATCAGGCTCTCGTGGAAGAGCAGGGGGAAGTAGATGGTTGGAGCATGGTAGCCGTAATCCAACAACCGCTTCGCCACGTCCATCGTCGTGACACCTGTCGATTTATCTCTGAGTCCGTCGAAGACGAACTCATGGCAGCATACTGTATCGATAGGCAGTTCATAGACATCTTTCAGCGACTCTTTGATATAGTTGGCGTTGAGCGTGGCCAACGGCCCCACTTCCTTGATATGCTCACGACCTAAGGAGAGGATATAGGCGTAAGCCCGCATCATCACGCTAAAGTTCCCGTGACAGGGCGACACGAAGGGGAAAAACTCCTGCAAACCCTCGCGAACGCCAACAGGGCCGGCACCTGGACCGCCGCCACCGTGAGGTGTTGAGAAGGTCTTATGCAGGTTGATGTGCATCACGTCGAAGCCCATATCTCCCGGACGGCAGGCACCGAGCATCGGGTTCAGGTTGGCACCGTCATAGTACATCAGGCCGCCGCAGTCGTGGATGAGGGCTGCAATCTCCGGAATATGCGTTTCAAAAAGGCCAAGGGTGTTGGGGTTGGTCATCATCATAGCGGCGACGTTGGGGCCTTCTATATTAACTATACGTTCTAAATCTTCTATAGAGACCTGACCATTGGCGTCAGACTCCACCTCGACAATCTCCAGACCGCAGACGGCGGCCGAGGCAGGGTTCGTGCCGTGAGCAGAATCGGGAACAATCACCTTCTTGCGCTGCATATCGCCACGAGAGCGGTGGTAGTTGTCGATGGTCATCAATCCCGTCAGTTCGCCATGGGCACCAGCGTATGGTTTGAAAGTGAAGTGAGCCAAGCCCGTGAGTTCGCAGAGCGACTGCTCCAAGAGCGACGCCAGTGCCAACGCACCTCGCGCGGTATTGGCAGGCTGTTTCGGATGCAGATTCTGGAACTGCGGCAGGGCAGCCATCTCCTCATTAATCTTCGGGTTGTACTTCATCGTACAGGACCCCAAGGGATAGAAGCCCGTATCGACGCCGAAGTTATTGTTCGAGAGGTTCGTATAGTGGCGCACCACTGTCAGTTCGTCGCACTCAGGCAACTGAGCCTCCTTTTTTCTACTGAGTTCTTCCGGTAATTCGTAAGCTCCAAATCGGTTCTTCGGCAAGCTATAGCCCTTGCGTCCTTCTTTCGAAAGTTCGAAAATCAGATTTCCATATAGTTTATTATTCATATCTTCTTTAATTTATCCCTGGCTTACGCCAGCCCCTTATCAAGGGGCTTCAAATGTTCATAGGGCAGCTATCTTTACAAGGTTATCAATCTCTTCCTTCGTACGCTTCTCGGTGACGGCAAAGAGAATACCGTTTCCTATACGGACACCGCCAAGGAAACCAGCATCGATGAAACGCTGGTAGAGGGTGTCTGCATCTCCGTCATATTCCACGTAGAACTCGTTGAAGAATGGTTTGTCATATACTAACTGGAATCGTCCCGTCTTCAGCAACCCGTCACACAGATAGTGGGCCCCGGCGTAAGAGAGTTCCGCCGCTTCCTTCAGTCCCTGCTTGCCCATGAGCGACATATATACGGTGACCCAGAGTGCCATCAGGCTCTGATTGCTACATATATTAGACGTAGCTTTCTGTCGGCGGATATGCTGCTCACGAGCCTGCAACGTCAGCACGAAGGCACGCTGGCCGCGATTATCGACGGTCTTGCCGACAATACGTCCCGGCATCTTACGGATAAGTTTCTCCGTGCAGCACATATAGCCGACATAAGGGCCGCCCCATTGCATAGGAATGCCTAAACTCTGGCCATCGCCCACCGCAATGTCTGCGCCCCACTCACCCGGTGTCTTTAGAACGGCGAGGTCGGCAGCGACGCTGTTCACGATGAAGAGAGCCTTGTTGCCGTGACACATCTCAGCAAAACCCGTGAAATCCTCGATGATGCCGTATGCATTCGGCTGCTGTACGATGACACCGGCCACACCGCCCTCGGTCAACTGTGCTTCAAGGTTCTCCCTCGAAGTCACGCCGCTTTCTTCCGCAACAGTCACTAACTCGATACCCTGATGCAGGGCATACGTGTCGAGCACTTTCCTGGTATCAGCATTCAGAGTTTCAGACACCAGTACTTTGTTCACCTTCTTACCGGCAGCCACAGCCATCATCATCGCCTCCGCCGTAGCGGTCGTCCCGTCGTACATCGACGCATTGCTGATGTCCATACCCGTCAGCTCGGCCATCATCGACTGATACTCGAAGATATAATGGAGCGTCCCCTGCGAAATCTCGGCTTGATAGGGCGTGTACGACGTCAGAAACTCCGAACGCTGCAGCAGACTCGGAATGGCCGATGGCGTGTAGTGGTCGTAAACGCCGTAGCCCGCAAAGCAGGTGAGCTGCTTGTTCTGTGAACCAAGCCGTTCAAACAATTGGCGCACCTCCATCTCGCTCATCTCCGACGGCAGCTTATAGTCGCCACGAAAACGGATGCTCTCAGGAATCTGGGCGTAGAGACCGTCCAAGGACTTCACGCCCGCCTTTTCCAACATTGCCAGCAGGTCGTCCTCGGTATGGGGAAAGAACTTATAGGTCATTTCGCACAGTATTCTTCGTAAGCCTTGGCATCCATCAGGTTGTCAAGCTCTGACTTATCGCTCATCTCCACCTTGATAATCCAGTTCTCGTAGGCATCCTGATTCACCAGCTCGGGCTGGTCGTCTAAGGCCTCGTTCACCTCAACCACCACACCGCTGACGGGCGAAATCAGGTCTGAGGCAGCCTTTACGCTCTCCACGGCACCGAACTCCTCGCCGGCCTCTACTTCGTCATCAACTTCGGGCATGTCCACATACACCACGTTGCCTAACGCATTCTGGGCATAATCGGTAATGCCGACATAGCCATACTCACCTTCTACTCTTACATATTCGTGCGACTCCGAGTAGTAGAGTCCTTCCAATACCTTACTCATTTTTTATAGCTTTTGTTATAGAATTGCTTTTTTACAACTGTTCCGGGGAACACCTTCTTGCGAATCTGTATCTGTACGTCGGTGCCGAGGGCGGCAAAAGCCGTATCGACAAGCGCCATACAGACACTCTTGTCCGTTGACAGTGTATGATAACCCGTGGTCACCTCACCGATAGGCTGACCTTCCATATTCAGCACAGTATAGCCGTGACGGGGGATGGCCTTGTCGTGCAGTTCGATGCCAACCAGCTTGCGAGCCACGCCCTCCGTCTTCTGCTTCAGCAGGGCCTCTCGGCCAATGAACTCCGGTTTGTCGAACTTCACAAACATCGTCAGACCGGCCATCACAGGAGAGATGTCTTCACTCAGCTCGTCGCCGTAGAGCGGCAGTCCCACCTCGAAGCGCAAGGTGTCGCGGCAACCGAGTCCGCAGGGCTGCACCTTGGCGGCAATCAGCTTGTCCCAGCAGTCACGGATATAGTCGTGCGAGGCGTAGATTTCAAAACCATCCTCACCGGTATAGCCAGTGCGACTGATGATGACGTCACCCACCATCTTGCTGGTGTAAAACACCAAGTCTGAACACGGAATTCCCAACACCGTCTCAACGATATGCTCCGACTCAGGTCCTTGAACAGCTATCTGCCCGTAATAGTCCGACTCGTTCTTCAGTTCAATGTCGAAACCTGTGGCGTGTTCCTGCATCCACGCCCAATCCTTGTCAATATTGGCGGCGTTGATAACGAGGAAGAAGTCGTTCTCGCCCAACTTATAGACCAGCAGGTCATCAACCGTACCACCGTTCTCGTAGCACATCATGCCGTAGAGAATCTTGCCTACAGGCATTCCTGTCACATCGTTCGTAAAGATATGGTTCACGTAGCGTTCAGCATCCTTGCCACGGACCGTCACCTCGCCCATGTGAGAGACATCAAACAGTCCGACGTGCTCACGGACAGCCGTATGCTCTGGGGCAATGCCTGCATACTGGTAGAGCAGAGGCATGTCAAAACCACCGAATTCCACCATCATAGCTCCCAACGACATGTGCTTGTCATGCAGACAGGTGCGTTTCTCTTTCTTTTCTAACTCTTGCTTGATTGCCATAATATTTCGATTTACAGATTTACAATTTATTACCTATTAGATCTGTTCCAATTCCTCTATTGCCTCAATATCAGCTGCCGCCAGCACCCGTTCACCGTCACAGAGCGTTTCACGGATGAGTGTCTTCACTTCCTCAAGCGTCAACGAAGTATGTTCCTTTAGTAAGGTGATGCGCTGGCGGACACTCTCGATGCCTTTCTTCTGCAGCTTTTCCCGACTCGGCGTGATGGCATGGAGCATGTGTTCCATATTCGTATTATAAAGCAATGTACTATGTACGATACACCCTTTATCCGTCGTCCTGCAAGCCGTGCCGCACACTTTCCTGCTGCCAATCATCACATCGTTGTTAACGGTGGCGGTGGACTCGATGCCCATCTTCCGCAACACCAACATGACCATGTTCACAAAACGGTTGAAGGCGAAGCCGACATTCTTCTCTGAGGTGACAAACGACAGCATCAGGTTGTCCTTATCAGCATAGACACACCCGCCGCCGCTCTTGCGGCGGCACACCTCGATGCCGTGCTCTCGACAATAGTCAAAGTTCACCTCGTTTTCCGCCACCTGGTTACGTCCGAAGATAACCGTCGGCTCCACCTGCCAGAGGAAGAAGGCATCAGGCTCGTCAACATACCTCGCCACATATTCCTCCATGGCCAAATAAAACGCTAATCGGCGGGGTTTATCCTCGGGCAACAAGATATACTTCATATATTTTAAGTTAGCAGCTGCAAATATATGAAGTTTTTATGTTTCTTACAAGTTTTTCTCTAAGAATTTTAACTCGGCTTCAAGCATTTCAAGTTTCGGCATCCGAAATCCTGCCTCGCGGGCAATTTCTATTGGACGCGTATATAAATAATAAATCTCCATGGGACGATGATAATCGTAGTCTAAACGCATTGATGGCGAGTATGGCGTCATCTCGTCAGTCATCTTAATCATCTTCTCTACGAAAGCCTCATCAACTCCACTGACGCCAAGAGCACGCGAAGCCCCGACAACCTCCATCATCTGCTCACGGATTAACTGGCGCGTGGCAGGGTTTCCCAACAGGAGGTCTGTCTGTGTATGCAAAGCAACGGTCATGCCATTAAAAGGCATATTCCACACAGCCTTCTTCCATCTTGCCTCATGGTACTCCACCTGCCCCGTCTCAATGCCAGCATCGCGGAACTCTGAGACAACGGTATCAAACAGAGACTTGTCACGGCAGGAATAGTTGGCCAGGTTGATGCTGCCGTAGCATTGGTGGCTGACCCGCCCGGGCTCGCGCTTTGCCGAACAGATAAAAGCCAGTCCAGCAGCTAATTGCACGCCTGGGAGATCGCGTTCCACGTCCTGCTCCACACCAATACCATTCTGGATGAGGACGACTAAGGTGTTATTATGTAAGAGTGGGGGCAGCAATGTCTTCAGCAAATGGTTGTTTACAGACTTCAGTGCCACTAGTACAACGTCGCATTGAGGCATCGTTCCTGTCTCACTGTATGCTTTCACATTATCTATATGAAATGACCCGTCACATGAATCTATCTGCAGACCGTTGTCTCGTACAAACTCATAATCCTTATGGAGCAGGAAATGCACATCCTGCCCTGACTTTGCTAATTTGGCGCCATAGAATCCTCCAATGGCTCCCGTCCCAATAATTGCGTATTTCATCTTTTTCTTATCATTTGCAATATTATATGATTTGGATGTTCCTTCTCCAAGTCTGTTTAGTTTTCTTTCCAGAAAGTACGGGTAAAAAGCACCAGTACAGTCATAATTTCAAGACGCCCCATAAGCATCAACGGACACAATATCCACTTGATGTGGTCAGGGAGGATTGACCACGACATTACCGGACCTATCTGTGTGCCTAACGTGGGTCCCACGTTACTGACACAACTCAAGGCTATGGTGATGGCGTTAGTATTGTCGATACCTTCCACAATCATGATAGTGGCAGTAAAGAGCGTCATTAGCATGGTCAGTGTAAAGAAAGCAAAAAGCGCTATGAGCTTCGACTGGGGTATGCTCTGTCCGTTGATTTTGACAGGCAGGACAGCATTGGGGTGCAGAATCTGACGGAAATTGTTGCGAATTACCTTTAGAAGCATCAAGCCCCTGATGCACTTGAAGCCGCCACTGGTGCTGCCAGCACATGCCCCAAGGTACATCACAACACCTAAGATTACCCACGTGATATGCGGCCAGGTTCCAGCGTCCACATTGAACATACCTGTGGTTGTAATAAACGATACCACTTGGAAAAGCGAACAGCGGAAAGCACGCTCCAGGTCATAGTCCATACGTGTTAACAGTAGGTACATTATCCAAAGAGTGGCTCCTACGACTACACTGATATAAAGTTTGAATTCTGAGTTCGTAAAGAGAGCCTTCAATCTCATTTTGACGATACTTACATACAACAACGTGAAATTGATACCTGACAGGAACTGAAAAGCGATGGAAATATAATCGATAGTTGGAGAGTGGAAGAACTCCGTACTTTCGTTGTGAATGGCAAAGCCACCGGTGGCCGTGGTAGTCATGGCGTAATTGGTAGCCTCAAACCAATTCATGCCTGCAGCCCAATATGACAGTCCACAGCCGACGGTGAGAAGCAGGTAAATACTCCATATCCATTTGGCAGTAGTGGTGAGACGGGGGTGCATCTTGGCCTTAATTGGTCCCGTAGCCTCTGCGGCAAACACCTTGACGCTACCACCAACGAGCGAAGGTAGGATCGCGATGGTGAAGAACACGATTCCCAAACCACCTATCCACTGCATGAGCGATCGCCAGAACAGGATACCATGAGGCAGGCACTCTACGTCATCAAGGATGGAGGCACCTGTGGTGGTAAAACCCGACATGGTTTCGAAGAAGGCATCAGTCAAGTTGCCTATACTGCCGTGGATAAGGAATGGGAACATGCCGAAAACGGAAAAGATGACCCACACGGCAGTCACGACGACATAGGCGTCACGACGGCTCAGTGTGTTCTCAGCTCCGCGGCCGAAGAAGAGGAACAGGAACCCAGCACCGAAGGTCAGCAGCATCGACAGCAGGAAGGCCAGCATGTCATCTTCATGCTGGGTGCAGGCCACGGCGAGACACCATCCCATAAACTGGGCCTCGATGAACAGCAGCGAGCCGATGATCTTGTAAATAATGCGGAAGTTCACCATATCGTGGATTTCTTGAAGAACTTCTCTATCTTGTTGAGCTTCTGTTCATGACAGAACACCATGACCGAGTCACCGGCCTGTATCTGGGAGTTACCGCTGACCAGCATACCCTCACCATTGCGTACGAGTCCACCAATGGCTATACCGAAAGGCAGTCCAAGGTCTTTGACAACATGCTTCGTCACACGTGACCCTTCGGCGGCCACAAACTCAGCCACCTCGGCATCTACGAGCATCAGCGAACGCAGGTTGCTGACGTCTGCACCAAGCATCATCTGATAGATGTGGCTGGCAGCAACGGTCTTCTTGTTGATGATGGTACCAATGTCAAGACTTTCTGCCATCGACACGTAGTCCAGGTTCTCGACCATGGCAATAGTCTTGCGCACGCCTAACTTCTTCGCCGTCAGACAGGCCAGGATGTTGGTCTCGGCATTGCCAGTCAAGGCAACAAAGGCCTGGGTGGTCTTGATGCCCTCCTCTTCGAGCAGTCCCAAGTCGCGTCCGTCACCGTGAATGACCATGGCGTCACTCTCGCTAAGCAACTGGTTCAGCTTTTCGCAACGCTCAGCCGACTTCTCGATGATTTTCACGTTCATGTAGTCAGGGATGGCCAGAGCGGCACGCACGGAGGTCTTGCCACCACCCATGATGATGACGTTCTTCACGTCGGTATAGTGCTCCTTGCCCACAATCTTGCGGATATAGGGTATGTATTCACGGGTGGTCATAAAGTAGGCCAGGTCGTTCAACTGCAGCATGTCGAGTCCGCCGGGGATGATGGTGTCTTCACCTCGCTTGATGGCCACCACATGGTAAGGGTCATCGGGGCCACAGAGGTCCTTCAGCGGCTGACTAAGGATTTCACACTCTTTGCGCAGCTTGATACCTAACAAAACGAGG
>CAMHNI010000047.1 GCA_946186505.1 uncultured Prevotellaceae bacterium
AGGATGTCTACAACGACCAGAAGTTCCAGACCGACTTCTACAGCATCACCGATGCAGGCTCGAACAAAGGTAACCGCATGCTCGATGCTTGGACGACAGCCAATACCGGCAGCAGCATTCCCGCTTTGACAACGAACAACGTGGGCAACGAAAACCGTGCCTCAACCTACTTTGTGGAGAACGGTTCTTATGCAAAGTTGCGTCAGGTACAGATTGGCTACAATCTGCCACAGAACCTGCTGAAGAAAGTCAATATGACCTCGGCTCGTGTATATGTCTCTGGTCACAACCTGCTCACCCTGAAGAGCAGCTCGCTGACTTGCTCTGATCCTGAGAATCCACGCTGGATGTATCCTAACAGCACCTCGTTCTCATTCGGTATTCAAACTTCGTTCTAATATATTAATAGGTAAAGATTATGAAAACAATATATCAAGTAATCTGTGCAGGCTTGGTTGCATGTGCAACGCTCACTTCCTGCAACGACTTCATCGACGTTGAGCCTCAGGGCGTCATCAGTGAAGACCTGGCCATGAGCCAGCCCGACGAAATGGTGACTTCTGCATACGCTAAATTAGGTGACGACTGGTACACCTATCCGTTCAACCTGTGGCCCTACGGCGACGTCAGCAGCGACGATGCCATGAAGGGCGGGTCGGGCACCACCGACACAAACTACCACCCTGTTGAAGTCTGGTCCACGCTGACCGCCTCCACTCCCGACCACATGGACGAGCTGTGGTATCACTTCTACTGCTCTGTCAGCCGCTGCAACCGAGCCTTGGTCTCACTGGCCGACCACGGTGACAAGCTCGACGAGGCAACGCGGAAGATTCGTGAAGGCGAAGTACGCTTTCTCCGTGCTCACTTCTATTTCAAGCTTGTTCAGTTGTGGAACCAGGTGCCTTGGGTCGACGAGGACGTATACCGTAACCACACCGAGGAGCAGACACCCAACAACCAGTTCACCCACGAGGAACTGATGGACAAGATCGTGGCCGACTTCAAGGCTGCCTACGACGTACTGCCTGTGCAACAGCAGGATGGGGGTCGTGCCAACAAGATTGCCGCTGCGGCCTATTTGGCCAAGTGCTATCTGACCATGGCCTGGGGTGACGGCTACGAAGCCAGCACAGGTGTGAGCCATATCAACAACCAGTATATGCAGGAAGTGCTGAAGTACACCAAGGAGGTTGAGAGCTCCAGCTACGGTTACTTGGAAGACTATGGTGACATTTTCCTGCCCGAGTACAAGAACTCGAAGGAGAGCGTCTTTGCCGTACAACACTCTGACTATCAGGACGACAACACACTTTACGGTCGCGCCAACTGGTCGAATATGCTGAATGGCTGCTGGGGAATGTGGTCCTGCGGATGGGACTTCCACAAGCCGACACAGAACCTCGTCAATGCCTTCAAGACCAAGGACGGCCTGCCCATGTTCGACAACTATAATGACGTGACGGCCTACCCGACCAACGGTGTACCAACGTCCCAGAAGTGGGATCCGCGTCTCTTCCACACTGTGGGTATGCCAACCTTCCCTTACAAATACGAGGCTGAGTACACCATGACCAAGGACAACTCGCGTACCCCCAACACCTACGGCTACTATGCTTCGCTGAAGGAGGTGCCGCAGCGCTCAAAGGGTGAGACCTTCGACAATCCTTGGCAGGCCTTTGCCATGAACGACTACGTTCTGCGCTACACCGACGTCATGCTGATGCGTGCTGAGGCTCTCATCGAGACAGGACAGTTGGAGGAGGCCCGCACTATTATCAACGACATCCGCCAACGTGCCAAGAACTCTGTTGCCAAGCACATTGCCTATGCTGCCGACCAATGCGAGATTGCCCTCTATCCCTCCAGCTATTTCGGCACGAAGGAGCAGGCCCGCAAGTGCCTGCAGTGGGAACGCCGCTTAGAGCTGGCCATGGAGAACGGCCGTTATTTCGACCTGCGCCGCTGGGGCATTGCCTCGCAGACGCTGAACCAATTCTTCGAGAAGGAGAAGGACGTCGTCTACGATGGTCAGACCTACGCCCAATACTACAAGGACGCCCACTATACGCCTGGCAAGAATGAGTATTTCCCCTTGCCTTACATCCAGCTCTACTATGTGCCCGGACTGTACACTCAGAACAAAGGATACAACTAATGCGGCCTTCGGCCTAAATGATAAATGACAAATGATAAAGTCGTTGTCAGGAAGGCCGATTCTATTACTCAACGATAACAAATAATAAAGACCAAGAATTATGATTACGAAAATAAACAGAAGACTTCTGATAGGATTATCATTTATCATTTGTCATTTATCATTTAGCGTAGCGCTGACCTCCTGTCAGGATAAGGACATCGACCGCGATGCCATGATCCTCTCGGCTCCCGATGCCTCACAAATCAACGGAGCCCTGAATGGCGATGACTATACTTGGACTTGGCCTGGTCAGACAGGCTCGATGCAGGTCATCACCTATCGCAACGGTACGCTCTCAAGCTCAGAGGTCGTCAGCGGCAACAGCTTTACGCATAAGAACATACCGACTAACGTACCCTTTGAATATGTATTCAAGCAGACCGATGGCACTAACTTCTCGACTGGCGTCATTAAAAAGTACATGCGTGAAGGAGCCACCAGCATTAGCGGCGTGCAGATGAGCCAGGTAGACAAGGCTGGCGGCTACGATGCCCTCGTCGTCTGGAACAGCGCTGATGATGCCTCCAGCATCAAGCTCACCGCTACCAACGGTAAGCAGACCATCAACGAGACGTTGGCTGGCACTGCTACGAGCTATACCATCCCCGACGTACAGACAGGCGACACTTGGGAAGTCACCCTGACCGCCGTAAACGATAAGGGTACCGCTCTCTCGACCCGTTCTTCATTACGCATAGGTAAGACGGCCATCGGCTTCCTGAGTGTCTACGCCACACCGGACGAACTGATTGCTAACGGCGACGACGACGAAGCCTCGGCCTGGCTCTGGCTGCACGAGACCTATCCCACAGCACAGTTCGTGCCCTTCACCAGCATCACCTCTGCCGACGTCATTGAGCCTTTCCGCGTACTCTTCTGGCTGCGCGACTTAGAGGGCGTCAACGAGAGCGACGTCTGGAGCATTCCTGCCGACGTGGAGGCTGCTACACCTATTATTAAAGCCTGGTACAAGCAGGGCGGCAGCATGCTGCTTTGGAGCCATGCCACCGTTTATGCTGGCCATTTGGGCCGCATCAACCTCGATGACATGAAAGCCAACGACCACGCCTTTGGCTTCGGTTTCGGCGGCATCAACAACGATGTGTGGAAGATGGCCGTAGAGCTCAATCCCGACCACAAATTCAAGAAAGACCACTCCTCGCATCCCATCTACAAGGGATTAGAGGTAGAGACCACCGCCGATACAAAGCTCATCGCCTTCAAGGGCCCGGGATGGACGGAAGACCACAACTGCCTGTACTTCAATCTTCCCAGCCTCTGGACAGGCATCGGCAACCAGGAAGAAGCCTGCTACGCCCAGTGTACACAGACCTACGGCATCTACCCGCTCGGCACATGGGACAGTCAGATATGGTGGGTTAGCCAGATGAACGTCTGGGAGGCTCAGCAAGGCAACACTGAGTTCCAGGGCACGCTACTCTGCATCGGTAACGGCGGCTGCGAATTCTCGATGAAGAATGCAGACGGAACGCCCGACAAGAGTGCACATCCGAAGAACAATATCTATCAGGACAACGTGCTCACGCTGGCCAAGAACTCTCTCGAATATTTGAAGACACGATAGTTTATAGTTTAAGTTAGTAATAATAATGAAGGTTTTCTTTTTACATGCAATGGTAGTCGCCGTGATGGCGGCTACCATCGTTGCCTGTTCGAAGGATGATCCTCAGCAGGACTACAACCCTCTGATTGATGACCCCAAACCGGAACAGCCGACAGAACAGCCAGTCACACAGTCAGAACGCAACGAGCAGTACCGCCCACAGATACACTTCACTCCTGCCAAGAACTGGATAAATGACCCGAATGGCATGGTTTATGTCGATGGCACCTATCACCTCTTCTATCAGTACAACCCGCAGGGAAACGACTGGGGCAACATGTCATGGGGCCACGCCACATCGACCGACCTCATGCACTGGAGTGAGCAGGCTGTAGCTTTGACCCGCGATGAACTGGGTGCTGTCTTCAGTGGTTCATGTGTCATTGATAAGAACAACACCGCTGGCTTCGGAGCCAATGCCATGGTGGCCCTTTATACCGCGGCTGGCGAAACAGGCGATGTGCAGGGTAAGCAACAGCAGGCCATTGCCTACTCGACCGATGGCGGCAAGAACTTCACCCGCTATGCTAACAACCCTGTCATCAAGAATAACGACGATAACCTGCGCGACCCGAAGGTTTTCTGGCATGAACAGAGCAGTCAGTGGATCATGGTACTGGCTAAGGGATGGAAAATGGGCGTGGAGTTCTACGGCTCATCCGATCTGAAGTCGTGGCACCACCTTAGCACATTCTTCATGCCCCTGGCTGGCCGTCCAAGTCTGCAATGGGAGTGTCCCGACCTCATTCAAATAGGCAACAAATGGGTACTGCTTGTCAGCGTCAACCCCGGCGGTCCGCTTGTGGGCTCGGGCATGATGTACTTTGTGGGCAACTTCGACGGCACTATCTTCACTGCTGACGAGCGTGAATATCCCCTCTGGCTCGACTATGGCATGGACAACTATGCCGGTGTCACCTGGAGCAACACGGGCAACCGGCGTATTATGATTGGCTGGATGAACAATTGGTCGTACAGTGGCAATGTACCCTGCTCACCCTGGCGCTCGGCCATGACCCTGCCGCGCGAACTGAAGCTCATCGAGTACGATGGCAAGCCGCTACTATGTAGCACTGTCGTCAGCGAGATAGACAAGATTGCCGACGCTTGGCAGACAGCAGGCCAAAATCTTGATGTCAAGGATGCCTACCAACTGCGCATCACCTTGGACCTCGACAAGAATTCCACCATTACTTTGAGCAATTCGTCTGACGAGAAATTTGTTGTTGATATCAATGGCACGGCACATACACTAACGGCCCACCGCACTTCTGCTACCGGTCAGACCAGTTTCAACGGAACGTTCTCTATCCCATCCATGCAGGCACCGCTGAACACAGTCGGGGACCACGTCACACTCGACTTTTTCGTCGACCAGTCATCTGTAGAAATATTCACACAGAACGGTTCCATGTCGATGACCAATCTAATATTCCCCAAATCTATCTACAACAGCCTCAATGTCACTGGCGCCACATACGAGGCCAAGATACGGGGGTTGAAAAGTATCTGGAAATAGCTTTGACGCACAAATTATCGTTCATTGCTAACAAAGTTGTTGCAATGAACGATTTTTCTTAGTGTTTGTAACATAAGTTATAGTGGAAAAGAAAGAAAATACATAATTTTGCAGCAGATTAATTCAAATAACTAAAAACAAATGAACATGAAAAAATGGTTGATGATGCTGATGGCAGTGATGACCGGCGCGATGACGCAGGCACAAACCACGCCGATGGTGCTTGGGGACAATCACGCCATGATGCGACTGCAGAACCAGGGCAAGAAGTACTTGCTGTTGCCCGTGCAGGAAAAAGAGGAGAACGCACACATTGCCGTACTCGACAGTAAGAACGAAATGGTGAAGCGTCTTAATGTGCGTCTGGCCGTTGACAAGGCCGATTACTACGTGCCTTTCGAGATTGGGAAGGCACAGCTGCTCGACATCACGTTCCAGAACGACCGCCGCACGACAGGCGCTATCAAGGACTTTATCTGCTGGAAGGAAATGAAATACTCGGATACGTTTGATACGGCAAACCGTGAGCGCTTCCGTCCGTTATACCACCATACGCCTGAATACGGCTGGATGAATGATCCCAATGGTATGTTTTATAAGGATGGCGTGTGGCACCTGTACTATCAGTATAACCCTTACGGATCGCAGTGGGAGAACATGACGTGGGGACACTCTACGTCAAGCGACCTCGTACATTGGCAGGCACAGCCGCTGGCCATCGAGAGCGACTGGCTGGGAGCCATCTTCTCTGGCAGTGCCATCGTGATAGCCCCCCCTACTGCCCCCGAGGGGGCTTCTATTGAGAACGCCACAACTATTGTGCCCCCCTCGGGGGGCGAAGAGGGGGCTATGGTCATCGCCATGTACACCTCGGCTGGTTCCGCTCAGACGCAGAGCATTGCCTACAGTGCCGACGGCGGACGTACATTCACCAAATATGCGGGCAACCCCGTCATCACTTACAATGCCCCCGACTTCCGCGACCCGAAGGTGTTCTGGCATGAGCAGACGAAGCGCTGGATCGTGGTGTTGGCCGTGGGTCAGGAAGTGCAGTTCTACAGCTCTGCCAACCTGAAGGAGTGGAAATACGAGAGCTCCTTTGGCCGCGAATACGGCAACCACGACGGCGTGTGGGAGTGCCCCGACATGCTCTGCTTTGGCGAGAAATGGGTTCTGCTGCTCAACATCAATCCCGGAGGTCCCTTCGGCGGCTCGGCCACTCAGTACTTCGTGGGACAGTATGACGGCCACAAGTTCGTGTGCGAAGACAGTCCCTCAGAGACGAAGTGGATGGACTACGGCAAGGACCACTATGCCACCGTCACCTTCCATAATGCCCCAGAGGGCCGCATCGTGGCGCTGCCTTGGATGAGCAACTGGCAGTATGCCAACCAAGTGCCCACACAGCAGTTCCGCTCGGCCAATGGTCTGCCCCGTGACCTGGGACTGAAGACCGTGGGGGGCGAGACCTACCTCACCAGCACCCCCTCGAAGGAGCTCCTCGCCCTGCGCGGCAAGAAGGTGAAGCAGCCCACGGAGGCTTGTGAGATAGTGGTCGACGTGAAAGGCTCGGCTGTCATCACACTGTCGAACGCCAAGGGTGAGCAGGTCACCATGCGCTACGATGCCCAGAAACTGACGTTCAGCATGGACCGCACGAAGAGTGGCGACGTGAGCTTCAGCGAGGCTTTCCCCTGCGAGACGGTAGCCCCGACCTACGGCACTATCCGCCAGCTGCGCCTCTTCATCGACCGCTGCAGCATCGAGGCTTTTGATGCTGAGGGCAAGATGGTGATGACCAACCTGGTGTTCCCCTCGGAGCCTTATAATAATATAAAAGTGAAAGGCGGAAAGGCGAGCGTCTATGAAGTGAAAAGTGAAAAGTGAAAAGTGAAAAGTGAAAAGTGATAAGTAATCATTGAAAAAGATAATTTGTATGAGTAAAACAAGTAAACTTGCCATCATTCCCTTGATGCTCTGCTTCTTCGCTATGGGCTTCGTGGACTTGGTGGGCATCGCATCCAACTACGTGAAGGCTGACCTCGGACTGACCGACTCAACAGCCAACATCTTCCCCTCGCTGGTATTCTTCTGGTTTCTCATCTTCAGCGTCCCCACGGGCATGCTGATGAACAAGATTGGGCGCAAAAATACGGTTCTGCTCTCTCTCGGTGTCACTGTCCTTTCGCTGCTCATTCCGCTGTTCGGCAACAATTTTGCCATCATGCTCGTCTCGTTCTCGCTCTTAGGCATCGGCAATGCCCTGATGCAAACCTCGCTCAATCCGTTGGTGGCTTCTGTTTTAGGTGGCGAGAACCTGGCATCGACGCTGACGTTCGGACAGTTCGTCAAGGCCATCGCCTCGTTCCTGGCACCTTATCTGGCCATGTGGGGAGCTACGCAGGTCATCCCGTCGTTCGGCTACGACTGGCGCGTACTCTTTGCCATATACTTCTTAGTGGGCATCTTGGCCACAGCCCTGCTATGGGTGACTCCAATCAACGAAGATACAGGTAACCAGAAGCCCATCCCTTCGGGAGGGGTCTGGGGTGGGCTCTCTGCTTGCTTCAAGCTGCTCGGCACGCCCGTCGTGCTGCTGTCGTTCCTCGGCATCATGTGCCACGTGGGTATCGACGTGGGCACCAACACCACGGCACCGAAAATCCTGATGGAGCGACTGGGCATGACGCTCAACGATGCAGCCTTTGCCACCTCGCTCTACTTCATATTCCGTACCATCGGCTGTCTGACGGGCTCGTTCTTCCTCCGCGTACTGCCTACCCGTACGTTCTTCATCATCTCTGTAGTCATGATGGCTCTGTCGATGTGCGGCCTGTTTGTGGGCACCGAGAAGTGGATGCTTTACACAGCCATCGCCCTTGTGGGCTACGGCAACTCGAACATCTTCTCCATCTGCTTTGCCCAAGCGCTCACCTCAATGCCCGAGAAGCAGAACGAGGTTTCGGGCCTGATGATCATGGGACTCTTCGGCGGTACCATCTTCCCCCTGCTGATGGGATTCGCCAGCGATGCCGTCGGACAGGCAGGAGCTGTAGCTGTCATGGCCATTGGAGTCATCTATCTGTTTACGTATATCAAACAACTAAAAACCGCAAGATAATATGCAGAACAAGCGTTATGTAGTAGGACTCGGCGAAGTCCTGTGGGACGTACTCCCCGAAGGCAAGAAACTGGGCGGTGCCCCTGCCAATTTCGCCTATCATGCAGGACAGTTCCTGGGTATTGACAATACCATTGCCGTGAGTGCACTCGGCAAAGACAAACTGGCCGACGAGACCATCGAGGCACTAAAGGAACACGGGCTGAACTATTTGCTTCCCCGCGTGAACTATCCTACAGGTACTGTTCAGGTAACACTCTCTGGTGACGGAATACCCGCCTACGAGATCAAGGAAAATGTGGCATGGGACAACATTCCCTATACACCTGAGATTGCAGAGATTGCCAAGAATTGCCGTGCTGTCTGTTTCGGCTCCTTGGCTCAGCGCTACGTGACGTCGTGGGCTACCATCCGTCAGTTCCTGGACGACACACCAGCTGACTGCTTGAAGATTTTCGACATCAACCTTCGTCAGCAGTTCTATACCAAGGATGTCATTGAGGAGTCGCTGAAGCGCTGCAACATCCTGAAGATTAACGATGAGGAACTGGTAGTCATCAAGCGGATGTATGGCTACGAAGAATTAGATATGGGTGGCATCTGTGAAAAGATGCTGGCTGAGTATGGATTGAAAATGCTGGTACTTACCTGTGGCACCAATGGCTCGTATGTCTTTGCTCCAGGTCTGACATCATTCCAAGAAACCCCAAAGGTAAAGGTGGCTGATACCGTTGGTGCAGGCGATAGCTTCACTGGGTCTTTCTGCGCCAATATTATTAACGGAAAACCCATTCAGGAGGCTCATAAAAAAGCCGTGGAAGTCTCTGCCTTCGTCTGCACCCAGAACGGTGCCATGCCGACGCTTCCGCCAGAGTTGCTGAAATAAAACGATGGATTGTTTCCAACGTGTTCATGCCAGAACGAAGTTTAAAGACAACGTTCTGGCATTTTCTCTTTCAGTTTCCAAAAATTATTCGTACTTTTGCAACTTGAATGTGATATTCTTTATAATAAACAAAAATAGAATGGAGACGAAAAAGATTTTTGCTTGCTTCTTGCACTCCATTGGTGCTCAGGCGAACAAGTTCGGAGTCCTCACAGCCTTAGCAACATTTGGGCTGACAACCGCCTGCGGTCAGGCAAATTATGAAAATGCGGATGTGAAGGGATTCGCAGAGTTGATGAATGATCCTAACGTCGTGGTGCTGGATGTGCGCACGGCAGAGGAGTTCGGGGAAGGACACCTCGTTGGTGCCATCAACATTGATCAGGCGCAAAGCAGTTTTATCGAGAAGGCAAAGGCCGTGCTGACTACCGAAAGGACTGTTGCCGTGTATTGCAGAAGCGGACGACGTTCGGCCAGTGCTGCAGGACGACTGGCTGCGGAAGGCTATAAGGCGGTGAACCTGACAGGTGGTATCCTTGCATGGAAAGAGGCCCAGCTGCCTGTCACGACAGACACCTACGAGGTGGATGTGTTCAAGACCAAGAGTGGAAAGACGGTGAAGTTCCATGCGTTGGTTCACGCCAGCATCCGCATTGAGTACGACGGGCGCTCGGCGACGAAAGGAGACACTTGTTCCGAAGGTCTTAAGAAAGAGATAGAGATTGACCCAGTGACGAAGCTCGGTAACAAGACCATCAACTATGGTGCGATGCCAAAGGCAGACTATATCTTCTTGACACATGAGCACGGCGACCACTTCGACAAGGAGGCCATCAAATTGTTGACAAACGAAAAGACGCAACTTGTAATGAACAAGCGGTGCGCGGAATTATTACGGGTTCTTTCTGGGGAAAGCGTTCCAGAGGGCCGAGCGGGCGACGATACGTCGGGAATGATGTACGTCGGCACATGCGCTGTATTATCCAATGATCAAAGTGCTACGCTGGGCGACATCACCGTTGAAGCCGTGCCAGCCTATAACTATTCCGAGGGACGCACACAGTTTCATCCGAAAGGTCGCGACAACGGCTATATCCTGACCATCGACGGGTTGCGCATCTACATCGCTGGCGATACGGAAGACATTCCGGAAATGCAGAACATCAAGGACATCGACATTGCCTTTTTGCCTTGCAACCAACCTTACACGATGACAATCGAGCAGTTTGTCAAGTCCGCAAAGACCGTCAAGCCCAAGGTGCTGTTCCCTTATCACTATGGTCAGACGGACGTAAAAGAAATATCATCCCAACTGAAGGACAGCGGAATAGACGTGAGAATCAGGCACTATGAATGAGGCTTAATGTATGTAAAGACGAACAGGAGGAGTAAAAACGCGACCAGAGAAACTTTTTTAGATGTAGAATTCTGACGGATCTATCAACCCAGCACGGAGCGCGTATTTCACTGCTTCGTGGGCGGTGTTGATACCCAGTTTGCGGAAGATGTTTTTCCTATGGGTCGTCACGGTATGAACGCTCGAGAAGCGCTCGGCAGCAATCTCCTTCGTGGTCTTTCCCTGAGCTATGGCCTTCACGATTTCCATCTCTGTCGTCGTCAGAACGCTGGGTGTTTCATCCTCTTGCTGTTGTTGAGTGATGATGGTCTCGAGGGCACGCTGACTAAGGTAGCGTGTGTGGCGATCTACGGCATTCAGGGCCTCACGAATCTCCCCCAGAGGGCCATCTTTGAACACCACGCTGAACTGATGGGATGAGTAAATCACGCGGCGAATGAACTGCGGTGTCAGCTCGTCACTGATGAGAATCCAGTCGGACAGACTGAAACGCTCTGCAATGATCAACAACTGGTCTTCGTCGGCAAAGTCGAAAAGCGTGTAGTCGAGCAGGACGACAGCACTCTGGTGCTCCTTGAGCAGAGCTACGAGCCCGGCCTTGTCGAAGGCCCTATATACAATATTATCTTCGCTCTGAAGAAGATTCTCCAGCGCGAAGCGGGTCAGTTCCTGGTTGTCGGCAATAATGTACTTTCTCATAATGTCGGTTTTTACGAGTGCAAAAATACTACTTATTTTTCTAAACGACCATGAATTGCACGAATTTTACGAATTATACCCCGATGTGTGCGCAGCAAATTCGTGAAATTCGTGTAATTCGTGGTCAACAATAATCTGTGACTAAATCTTGTCGAGAGCCTGTGACAGGTCGTCGATGATGTCGTCGATGTGCTCGGTGCCGATGCTCAAGCGAACGGTGGCAGGGGTGATGTGCTGCTCGGCGAGTTCCTCAGGCGAGAGCTGTGAATGGGTGGTAGTGTAGGGATGTATCACCAAGCTCTTCACGTCGGCCACGTTAGCCAGCAGCGAGAAGATCTGCAGGGCATCGATGAAACGCCAGGCTTCTTCCTGTCCGCCCTTTACTTCAAAAGTGAAAATGCTGGCACCACCATTGGGATAATACTTCTTGTAGAGGGCGTGGTCGTGATGGCTCTCGAGTGCGGGGTGGTGTACGGCAGCTACCTTGGGGTGCTTGCTGAGGAAATCGACCACCTTCAGGGCGTTCTCCACATGACGCTCTACGCGCAGGCTCAGAGTCTCGACACCCTGCAACAGGATGAAAGCGTTGAACGGAGAGATAGCTGCGCCGGTATCACGCAGGATGACGGCACGGATGCGGGTGACGTAGGCAGCAGCGCCTACAGCGTCGGCAAACACGATGCCATGATACGAGGGATCGGGCTTGGCCAGTGTGGGGAATTTGTCGGGATTAGCCTTCCAGTCGAACTTACCACCATCCACGATGACACCACCAAGAGAGGTACCGTGACCACCGAGGAATTTTGTTGCTGAGTGTACCACGATATCTGCACCATGCTCTAACGGACGGATGAGGTAAGGTGTACCGAAGGTGTTGTCGACAATGAATGGAATACCGTGCTTGTGGGCTACGGCGGCTACGCCTTCGAGATCGAGCACGTCGGAGTTGGGGTTGCCGAAAGTCTCGGCATATACTACTTTTGTGTTGGGTTGGATAGCGGCTTCGAGGGCATCGAGATCGTTCACATTAATAATGGTATTGGTGATGCCCTGGGTAGCCAGCGTGTGAGTAATCAGGTTATAAGAACCGCCATAGAGGTTGTCGGCAGCTACGATGTGGTCGCCATTCTGCACGATATTCTGCAGGGCGTAGGTGATAGCAGCAGCACCAGAAGCGACTGCCAGTCCGGCTACACCACCCTCGAGGGCAGCTACACGATCCTCGAACACACCTTGAGTGGAGTTGGTCAGGCGACCATAGATGTTACCTGCATCGCGGAGACCGAAACGGTCGGCAGCATGCTGTGAGTTACGGAACACGTAGGAAGTGGTCTGATAGATGGGCACCGCACGAGCGTCGGTAGCGGGGTCAGCCTGTTCCTGGCCTACATGGAGTTGCAGTGTCTCAAAACGATAATTTTTCTTTGTACTCATAATCTTATCCTTTCTTTATGTTTGTTAATACTATTTCTTACTTTTGACGGTGCAAAGGTACAATGTTTAGAAATATCAACCAAATTTCTTGCAAAATTCAGAAGAAATACCTAAATTTGCACGCTGAAAAGAAAATCTTTCCAATCGAGGCCCTTATAAGTCTCTCAAACAGAATAGAACTCTGAATTATGGCAGAAATTCTCGATGAAACCGATCTGCAGATACTGAAAACGCTGCAAAAAAACGCGAAATTAACCACAAAAGAGTTGGCAGATGCCGTTCATTTGACCCCAACCCCTGTTTTTGAACGTCAAAAACGGTTGGAGAAGAAAGGGTATATCAAAAAATATGTCGCTATCCTCAATCCAGAGAAGTTGGATCAGGGGCTGTTGGTGTTTTGTAAGGTAAAACTGACGCAGATTAACCACGAAATAGCTGATGCTTTTGTACGTCGCATCCAGCGTATCCCTGAGGTTACAGAATGCTACAATACTTCTGGTTCGTATGACTATTTATTAAAGGTACGCGCTCGCGACATGAAGCAATATCAGGAATTTGTGCTCACCAAGTTGGGCGACATCGACCACGTAGGTGCCATTGAGAGCACTTTTGTGATGAGTGAAGTGAAACAAAACTATGGTATTAATCTCTGATTATTATGCTGACAGAGAAGACCATGGAGAAGCTGCGGATCCTCGCAGAGTCGGCGAAGTACGATGTGTCGTGCTCGTCGAGCGGCACCGTGCGCTCTGGTAAGAAGGGTATGGTAGGCTCTACCGTTGGCGGCGTTGGCATCTGTCACTCGTTTGCCGACGACGGGCGCTGTATCTCTCTGCTGAAGGTGATGCTGACGAACTATTGTATGTATGACTGCGCCTATTGCATCAACCGTCACACCAACGACATCAAACGTACCACGCTCAGCGTCTCGGAACTCGAGGAGATTACGATGGAGTTCTATCGCCGCAATTACATCGAGGGACTGTTCCTGTCGAGTGGGGTGGTGAGAAATCCTGACTATACGATGGAGCGCCTGACGGCCATCGTGCGTGACCTGCGTACCGTTCACCGCTTCAACGGCTATATCCATCTGAAGACTATTCCCGGGGCCTCTCATGAGCTTTTGCAGGAGGCAGGTCGCTATGCCGACCGCATGAGCATCAATATCGAGATTCCCAAAGAGGAGTCGTTGAAGGCACTGGCACCCGAGAAGAGCCATAAGAGCATTTTCCTGCCGATGTCGCAGATTCAAAAGGGCGTGTTGGAGAATATAGAGGATAGAAGGAAGTTTCGTCATGCGCCCCGTTTCGTGCCTGCCGGCCAGTCCACTCAGATGATTGTGGGAGCCACGAAGGAGAGCGATTTGGACATTCTGACAATGTCGAACGCCATGTATCAGCAACCCTCCATGCGACGTGTCTATTACTCAGGCTATGTCAGTGTGAACACCTACGACCCGCGTCTGCCTGTGTTGAAACAGCCGCCCTTGGTGCGCGAGAATCGTCTCTACCAGGCCGACTGGCTCATGCGCTTCTATCACTTCAAGGTCGATGAGATTGTGGACGACAAGCACGCCCACCTCGACCTTGATGTTGATCCTAAGCTCGGCTGGGCCCTGCGCCATCCTGAGTTCTTCCCTGTTGACATCAATAGTGCGGCCTACGAAGATATTCTCCGCGTGCCTGGTATCGGTGTCAAGTCGGCTGTGCTCATTGTGAATAGCCGTCGCTTCAACCGTATCACGTCCTATCACTTGAAGAAGATGGGCGTGGTGATGAAAAAAGCCAAGTACTTTGTCACCTGTGGTGAGCTCACCTCTGTTTTCTCCCAACCCATCATCGGCATTAACGAGATGCGACCAGAACGTCTGCGTCCCCTGCTACTCTCCAAAGCCCAACAGAAACGGGCAGCCGCCGAGCAGCAGCTTATGCTCGACTTTGGTGATGATGGCAATCCGTAAAATCCGTTCAATCCATTGTTCACTCAAATGCAAGTATATGTGTTCGATAATACGCTTGACGGACTGTTGACAGCCGTATTTGACAGTTTCTTTCTGCACCAGCAGCCTGAGTACCTGCTGGTGGAGGGTGAGCAGCTGCCATTGTTTGCCGACGAGCCGCATCGCGTGGTGACGGATGGTGAGAAAGCGGAACGGGTGTGGAAAGGACTGGAGAAATATCTGTCCAAGGACGGCCTGCATATGATTACCATCAGTTGGCTGTCAGAGGAACGTGCACTCAATCAGCCGTTGTTTAATTTTATCTGCAAGGTGTTTCGCTTGAAGATAAAAAACATAGAACGCAACGCCAGCGACCCTGACGTTCTGGAAGTGCGCAACACCTGTCGCCGTGTGCTGCATGAGCAGCTGCGCATGAAGCAGTTTATCCGTTTCCAGAAGGCGAAGGATGGCACCTATCTCGCTGTTGTGTCGCCTGACCACAACGTGCTGCCTCTTATCACCGACCACTTTCAGGACCGTTTCAACGACCAATCTTGGTTGATCTATGATGCCAAGCGGCATTACGGCTACTATTACGACGGGAAAACCGTCATACACGTAACATTTATGGATGAGGCCTCTGTGCCTTTCGATTTATCGAACGGCAAGATGAATGCCGACGTGCTGAGCGAGAATGACAAGCTGTTCCAGGATTTATGGCGCACTTACTTCAAGGCCATCTGCATCAAGGAGCGCATGAATCCCAAGAAGCAGCTCAGCGACATGCCTCACCGCTATTGGAAATATATGACAGAGAAGAATTAAAAGAAATAAAGATAATGAAAGACAATCAGAACGAGGTATTCCCCCTTGTCGATGAAGAGGGTATGGTGATGGGTAAGGCCACACGTGGCGAGTGTCATAACGGTTCGCGACTGTTGCATCCGGTAGTCCATCTGCATGTGTTCAATGCGCAGGGCGACGTGTATCTGCAGAAGCGTCCAAAGTGGAAGGATATTCAGCCCGGCAAGTGGGATACGGCCGTTGGTGGCCATATCGACTATGGAGAGACACCTGAGGAGGCACTGAGCCGTGAGGTGCGCGAGGAGTTGGGCATGACAGATTTTACGCCAGTGTTCATGGGCAAGTATGTGTTTGACAGCAAGTCTGAGCGCGAGTTGGTGTATGTGAACCGTGCCACCTACGAGGGAACCATCCAACCCTCGAAGGATGAGCTCGACGGTGGTCGCTTCTGGTCGATGCAGGAAATTCGAGAGGCGATGGGGAAGGGTGTGCTTACACCAAACTTTGAGAGCGAGTTCCAGCGTTTTTTTTTTGCAAAGAGAACAAATCGAACGAATCAAGGCGATGGAGCAGCGATTGGATTGTGTGTCGCAGGCGGTGATGCGGTTGTCGGCAGCGCTCGATGACTACGATCAGGTCCAGACTTTTCTCCGCGAGTTGGAGACCTATTACGGCAGTAGTGAGTGGAAACAGGACTATGCCGACGACGAGGCAGAACGGTTGCCAAGGGATTTGAAGCGAGGTGTCCTCAGTGAGGATAGCATCTGGAACCTTCTCGACGATTGTCGCAACCTCAACAGCCGACTCAAGGATATTGCACAGAGGCAGAAAACTTAGTCTTTAATTATGTCCACACTCTTGCAAGTGTGGATATCTGGTCAAATCGACATGGAACTGGGCCGCCGCCTCAGCGACATGGGGTATCTGCGGCATAAGCAGAACAAAGGGATAGCCTATCGTATGATAGAGAATCCGTAGGTAATAGTAAAACAAGTTGTTTTACCTCGCTATGTCGTAGGTTTAGTGACACTAAGCTACCCACTTTCAACAGTAAAACAACTTGTTTTACTGTTGAAAGTGGAATTTGAAAGCGCCAATGTTGCGAATGAATGCCGTCCACAATGGAATGAAATATGCTTCTCTATCCCACTGGCTTCCATGACCTTGTTCAGTTTCTTACACATCAACCAGTAGTTCATCTTGCCGAACACAAGTGAGACCAGTTTTGGGTAACGATTAGGAAACCTAATTCCTTCACCACTCCTCCTAATTTTGCGTTATCCAGTTTTGTGAGTTTCCTCATTCTTCGCACATCGTTTTCTTTTTATAGGTGCTCAGGCGCTACGCGGAACCTCCCCTGTTTTGCTTTTATTTTAGGTCGAATTGCGTTAATCTTCCAAAATCCGTTCCTCTTTACATTGTTTTTTCGTAACTTTGGCTACGCCGAACCTACTTTTGTACTCAGAAAAGTTCAAATATTTTTTGGCTTTTCCTTCGTTTTTCAGTAACTTTGCAGCCAAAGATAATAAGTGTATTTATAAAGGGCTATGAAATCATTGATTAATCGCATATTGCAGGATGGCCACTGTTTGGATGGTGGCATCTTGAAGGTGGATCGTTTTGTTAACCACCAGATGGACCCTTACTTGATGAAGCAGGTGGCGGTAGAGTTTATGAACCGCTTTGCAGAAGCTAAACCGACGAAGATCCTGACTGTCGAGGCCTCGGGCATCGCACCTGCGGTGATGCTGGGCTATCTGATGGAACTTCCCGTGGTGTTCGCCAAGAAGAAACAACCGTCAACGATGAGTGACTTCTACGTGTCTAAGGTACGCTCGTTTACCAAGCAGAGAGACTATACACTGATTATCAGCAAGGACTATCTATCGGCTGAAGACCGCGTGTTGTTCGTCGATGATTTCCTGGCGTTCGGCAATACGGGTGTTGGAATGATTGACCTCTGTCAGCAGGCGGGAGCCACACTGGTGGGCATGGGTTTTATCATCGAGAAGGAGTTTCAGGGCGGTCGCAAGGTGCTCACCGAGGCAGGCGTGAAGCATATCGAGTCGCTGGCCATCATCGAGTCTCTTGAAAACAACCAGATTAAACTGAAAGGTGTCAAGGTAAGGAAAGTGAATATCTACGAAGAGGCCAACCGCTGTCTGCTATGCCAGGACGCGCCCTGCACCAAGGCCTGCAAGACGGGCGACCCGGCACGTGCCATCCGCGCCATCCGCTTCGACAATCACAAGCCCGCCCTGCAATGGGTGAAGGACTGCACCGACGCCGATCTGGAGCGGGCAGAGCAGGCCTGTATCCACTACAACTGGCCCATCCGCATCAAGGAGGTAGTGCGCAGCATCCATAAGGACGATGTGGACGACAGCCATTACCCCGATCTGACCATCGACTTCTGCGGCATACGATGCGAGAATCCGTTCTTCCTTGCCTCGTCGGCCGTCTGCACCAACTACGAGATGGTGGCACGCGCCTTCGATGCCGGTTGGGCAGGTGTGTTCTTCAAGACCATCTGCCTGCAGGAGATCAAGGAGGTATCGCCCCGCTTCGACGCTATGCACAACAATGCCACCCACGGTGACTTCTACGGTTTCCGCAATATGGAGCAGTTGAGTGAGAATCCTGTGGAGAAAGACTTCTACATCTTGCACGAACTGAAAAAGAACTATCCCTCGAAGGTGGTCATCGCCTCGATTATGGGACAGACCGAAGAAGAGTGGGGCAAGCTGGCGAAGATGGCCGAAGAGGCTGGCTGCGACGCTGTGGAACTGAACTTCTCGTGTCCGCAGATGAAGCACGAGGGCATGGGCAGCGACGTGGGCCAGAGTCCGGAGTTGGTGAAGACCTATACTGCCTGCGTAAAGCGGAGTGTTAAGATACCAGTCATACCGAAGATGACGCCTAATATCACACACATTGCCGAACCTGCTGCTGCCTGCGTAGAGGCTGGTGCCGATGCCATCTCGGCTATCAATACCATTAAGAGCGTGACGATGGATGCCGATGCAGAGGTGGCGGGACAGCGCACAATCTCGGGCTATTCAGGCCGCGCCGTGCGGCCTATTGCCTTGCGGCACATTTTAGAACTTGCTCAGATGCGCAAGCAATGTTCAATGTCCAATGATCAATGTTCAGTGGTCAATGGTCAAAGGTCAATGTTTGAACTGAGCGGCATCGGTGGCATCGAGACGTGGCGCGACGCCTTGGAGTTTATCCAACTGGGCTGTAACAACATACAAGTGTGTACGGCTGTGATGCAGTACGGCTATCGAATCATCGATGACCTCATCCTCGGCCTGCAGCGTTATATGGCCAAGCGGGGTATCAGCGAACTGAGCCAGCTTGTTGGCGAGCAGCTGCCGAAGTTCCTGAAGCCCGATCATCTGGACCGCGACACCATCATCTATCCGAAGTTCGACAAGGAACTGTGTGTTGGTTGTGGCCGCTGTGAGGTGTCGTGCAGCGACGGTGGCCATCAGGCTATCGTCTTCGATAGCGGGCTTCGACGCCCCCGTCTTGTGGGTACCAAGTGCGTTGGCTGTCACCTTTGCCGCCTCGTCTGCCCTGCCGGTGCCATCAGTGTAAGCAAGCGAATCAGTAAGAAATGAAGATGAAAAAGATACTTTTATTGGCTGCAGCCATAATGATTACAATGACTGCACAGGCGCAGGGTTTCGCAGGGCGCATCTATCAGAATCCGAATATCAACTCTGGAGAGATAGCGGCGAAGGTGAAACAGGACATCGCCAATACGGAGAAGAAGAAGGGCCGCAAGCTGACCGATGAGGAGCGTGTCAGGCTGAAGGAGAAGGTGACGCTGGTGCGAGGCTCAATCAAAACGCAGGCCACGGCCCATTTTGTCAGTGATACCCAGATGACACTGAAAATCTCGACCACTTTCGACGAGGAATCGTTGAAGAAGGCCAACGTCGGCTGGCTAAAGCGCAAGGCCTTGAAAACCGCTGTCTCCGCCTCACCGAGTCTAAACATAAAATACAACTACATTGTGCAGGGCAACCTCGTCATAGTCCGCGACGGTTCGGACACCGACACACTACGACTTTCTGCCGATGGGCAACAGCTCTCGGCATCCTAAGATAAGAACACCAAGTTCACCATGATCAGGACAAAGTAGAGAGGTGTTTCAAAGAGTCATTGATGAGCATGAAAAAGATATTCATGATGATTGCCGCCCTGATGATGACAGGTGCGTCAAGCGCTAATAAAGACAGTACGGTTGTCGGTAGAAAGGTTGCGATTGAGCGAGAGAAGTCGGAACTCGCTTCGACTTCCGAGCGTAAGCAAGCTCGACCGAAGGTCAAGAAAGTGGCTGTCGTGCTGAGCGGCGGCGGTGCGAAGGGTATGGCGCACATCGGTGTGCTGAAAGTGCTGGAGCGGGCGGGCATCCCCGTCGATATCGTTACTGGCACGTCAATGGGCAGCATCATTGGAGGTCTCTACGCCATCGGCTACAATGCCAATTCGCTTGACTCGATGGTGAGGGTACAGGACTGGAGCTACGTCATCACCGACAAGGAGGACATGCGTCGGCAGAGTCTCAGCGACCGACGTAAGCAGAACTCCTATCAGCTCTCGACGGGCCTGACCATCGGCAAACGCGACATGCAAGCTGGTGGCTTCATCAAGGGCAAGAATCTGGCCGAGCTGTTCCAGCAGCTATGCACGGGCTATACGGACTCGCTCGATTTTACGCGTGACCTGCGCATACCTTTTGCCTGTGTTGCCACAAACATCATTGACAATAGCGAAGTTGACTTCCACAGTGGACGGCTGCCACAGGCCATGCGTGCGTCGATGGCCATCCCCGCAGCCTTCTCACCGGTAAGAATCGGCGACAAGGTACTGGTGGATGGCGGACTGAAGAACAACTACCCAGCCGACATCGCCCGCGAGATGGGTGCCGATATTATCATTGGTGTCACCGTGCAGGGCGCACCGAAAGTGGCCGAGGACATCGGAGGAACGATGAGCATTCTCAGCCAGATTATCGACGTGAACTGTAAGAACAAGCTTGACGAGAACTTGGCCATCACGGACCTGCACTTGCAAGTCGATACGAAAGGCTACGGCTCGGCCAGTTTCTCACAGGCTGCCATTGATACGCTCATCCGCCGAGGCGAAGAGTTGGCCATGAGCCACTGGGACGACATCATCGCCCTGAAAGAGCGCATCGGCATCGACGAGACGTTCCGTCCCACCATCCTGCATCCGCTGCGTCCGAAGGTGATGACGGAGAAGCAGCGCGTCATTGGCTATAGCTTTGAGAACATGACGGCACCGGCAGAGCGGTTCCTTACACAAAAGTTCCATCTGAATAAGATAGACAGTATAGATGCCCAGTTAGAGCAGGAAATCACCACGTCGATGCGCGTGGACTTGTTCTACCAGACAGCCGAGTGCAGACTCTTGCCGGAGGGCGACGGCGTGCACGTCATCTTTTCAGCAGGCGACCGAAAGTCGGTGCAACTGCATGGCGGCGTGCGCTACGACACGGAGGAATATGCCGCCGTACAGTTGGGGCTTGACATCCCGCTGAAGACGGCCATCCCTATCAATACTGACATCACGCTGCGATTGGGCAAACGACTGATGGCACGTGGCGAAATCACCGTCCATCCCCGTAGCTTTACCCGTCCCACACTCAGTTACACATTCCGGCGCAACGACGTGGACATCTATATGGATGGCGACCTGGACTACAACATCCGCTACAACCAGTTCCAGGCAGAGTTCCAACCTATCAACTTCAATCTTCGCCACTTCAACCTGCAGATGGGGTTGCGCTGGGACTTCATGCACTACCGCACCAAGCTCGGTTCGGAAACAGCCATGCAGGTGAGGCTTGAAAACGAGCACTTCTATAGCTACCGCGCCCGACTGAACTACAACAGCGAGGACGACTGGTATTTCCCCTCACGCGGTTCCCGGTTCAAGGCCGAATATGCCTACCTGACCGACAACTTCGCCCAGCTCGACGACAAGCCCGGCATGAGCGAGGTCAATGGAAACTGGCGAACGTCGTTCTCTATCGGTAGCCGTTTCACTCTCCAGCCCATGCTTTATGGTCGTCTGCTCTTTGGCAGCACCATGCCGCCCGTCTTCGGCAATACCATCGGTGGTGACTGGTTCGGGCACTACGTTGAGCAGCAGATGCCCTTTGCCGGTATTGGCAATATGGAGTATGTCGATCATCAGTTTGTGGCCGCCCAGCTACAAGCGCAGCAACGCATCGGCAGCAACAGCTATGTGCTGCTCCGCGTGGCCGGTGCCCAGCAGTCTCAGTATCTGAAGGAACTCCTGGACCACCATACGCTGCTTGGCGGACAGATTGCCTACTATTATAACACAATCGTCGGACCCGTCGGTGCTACCATCGGCTACAGCAACCGCACCAAGAAACCGTATTTCTTTTTGAACCTCGGATATGAATTCTAATAAACTATTGCTCTGTGCTACCTTCTTCTGCTTTGCTGAAGTCGCAGCCCAGACTCGCGACCAGCAAATGAGGGCACAGATAGACAGTGCGCTCACAACCAGATACTACCGAACGTCCTACGACACGAACTACGTTGTTCGCCCCGAGGGGAAACTGACATTGAAGGTGAGGCTGAACCAGACGGGCAATGACTTCCATGCGAAGGGAACGGTGAACGATGTCTATTGCAAGGCTGACCTCAAAACCAGCCATAAGACCACCATGAGCATCGGTGCCTCCTATCGTGGCCTCTCAGCTGCAGTGGCCATCAATCCGGCCAAGATGAGCGGCGCCTACAAGGACTACGAGTTCAACCTCAACTACTACAGCAGCCGTCTGAGTCTCGACTTCAGCTACCAGCGGTCCGAATCGTTGGCGGGCGATGTCTATCGTGACGATCGTGGGGTGCAGACAATGGAGTCGGGCGACCTCACGCTGAAGGTTGTCAACCTGGCGGGCTACTATACTTTCAACCACCGTCGCTTCTCCTTCCCTGCTGCATTCACCCAAAGCTACATCCAACGCCGTTCGGCTGGCTCGTGGCTGGCAGGCATCAGCTATCAGGGAGGCATTATCGAGACGAGTGACGAACTGAAAGCCAGGAACCCCAATGCACCAGATGTCAGTATCGATGTCGGACATGTCGGTATCGGTGGCGGTTACGGCTACAACTGGGTGCTCGGCAAACGGTGGCTGCTCCACTTCTCCATGCTGCCCACCTTCGTGGTCTATAACCGCAACAAAATGACTGTCAACGGCAATGACAAGGAGGCTCAGCGCATGCGTTTCAACATGATTTTCAACGAGCGTGCCGCCGTTGTCTATCACTTTTCGTCCCGCTTCTTCGCTGGTGCCACCCTTGTCATGAACAACTCCGTCTTCGACGACGATGTCGTGGTTGTCAATCAGAACAAATGGCGTGCCCGTGCTTTCCTCGGGTTAAGGTTATAACACTACGTCGAGACCTACGACTTCGCCCCCTGAGTTATCACATATCCCCCCCATTTCCTGCACTGACCGCTGAACGTCAGATGGTTATAAAGCCACGATGCCGATTTTTCCTGCACTGGGGCTTCTTCGTTCCTGCACTGCGCCTTTCATGGAAAACAGGCTTTAACATAATTTAAAGCGGCAGTCGTAAAATAGTTTCAAGGCTTGACTGTCAAGTTTTCCTGCCAGGAAAAATATGTTTTTCAGCCTCGAAAATTTTGCAGACTGCCATTTTGAAATTCTAAGACACTGCTTCTTGCCTGAAAGGCGGCATAGTGGTATTGCAGGTCTCCGTTTTATTTATTATCTTTGCACCCGCAAACCAAAAATCATTGGCTTTATGAAAATTTCAAAATGCACGACAAAAGATGGTGCGTGCGGGCGTCCCGTGACCACCGAGTTGGAAACCATTGTCGAGCGTATGCGCTCGGAGAAAAACCGCGAAGCGGTGGAGCAGGCCGCCGCCGGCCTGTATGGCGGCGCTGCCGACCGACTGCCGAGGTTGCTGTTCAGCGGCACCTTCGGTCGGAGCGGCACCGACGACCTGCGCACGATGAGTGGACTGCTGCTGATGGACGTCGATTGTCCGCAGGGCACGACACAGATTGATGGGGTGCGATTGCGGGTGGCGCAGGTGCCCTATACGGTGCTGGCCTTTGCCGGTGTGAGCCGTCGCACGCTGAAGGTGGTGGTTCGCGTGGCATACAGCAACGGCCACGAACCGCAGGAGCGGGAGGACTACGAGCGTCAGCTCAGTGAGGGGCAGCAGACGGCTGTGGCCATCTACCGCACCCTGGCTTCGTGTGAGCTGAGGCCGACGGAGCAGCCGCTGTTGGCATCGTGCCGGATGAGCTACGACCCGAGGCTGTTCTACCGTCCGGAAGCCCTGCCCCTTCCGTTGGTGCATCAGCCTTTGGCGGTGCTGGCGCCATACGCCAATGCGCAGACGATGGACGACGGCATGGTGGTCTGGTACCCGGAGGAAGCTGAGCGTGAGCGCATTCAGCGGGAGTTCTATACCTGTCTGGACCACGCCCTCGGCGACTATCCTGGCGAGGACGACGGCGAGGCGATGGTGGCGGCCCTGGCAGGCTACTGCCGTAAAGCCCGGCTGGGGGAGGAGTCGTGCGTGCGCCGCACGCTGTGGCAGTCGCAAGTCAGGGTGTCGGATGACGTGGTGCGCAAAATCTTCCGCGCCGCTTACGCCAAGCCCTACAACGGCAAGCCGCTGTCGCAGATGAACCAGAAGGAGCGTATCGCCCACGGCATACGTCACTTCTTGGAGCGCCGCTACCAGCTGCGCCACAACGTGGTGAAGCAGGTGACTGAGTTCCGGCGCAACGACCAGGTGTTCAAACCGTGGCAACCGTTGACTGACCGCGACGTGAAACGGCTGGCTTTCGAGGAGATGCTGGAGGGCGGCGAAGGGTGGCCCATCGACATCGAGCTGTACGTGCAGTCGTCGCTCGTGCCGCAGTACAATCCCATTCTGGAGTTCTTGGCTGGCTGCGGAGCATGGGACGGTCGCCGCGACTATATCGGCGACTACGCCCGGCGGCTGAAGACCGACTTCGCGGAGTGGCCGCAGCTGTTCCACCGCTGGTTTCTGGCGATGGTGGCGCAGGCGCTCAACCTCAATCGCGACTACGGCAACTCCGTCATCCCCCTGCTTATTGGCACGCAGGCTATGAAGAAGTCAACATTTTGCAAGAACATCCTGCCGCCGTCGATGCGCGAGTACTATATGGACGACATCAAGATGGACAATGCCGAACAGGTGGAGCGCGTCCTCGGACGTATGTGGCTGGTCAACATCGATGAGTACAACGCCAAGACCGACCGTGAACAGGCCAAGATCAAGCGGCTGCTGACGGAGAAGGACGTGCAGATAAGAAAAATGCGAAGCGACCAGTACACGATGACACCACGCCTCTGCTCGTTCATCGCCACCACCAACGAGCTGCGGCCGCTCACCGACCCCACGGGTTCGCGCCGCTATCTGTGCGTCGAGATGACCGGGCAGGCCGACTTCCCACCCCTCAGTCCTACGGACAGCTCCCCTCGGGCAGGGGCGCAAGGGCACATTCCCTACAAGCAGATGTATGCCCAGGCCGTCAGCGAGCTGCGCCGCGGCGAGCGCTACTGGTTCGACAACGACGACGAGCGGCTCATCCAGGAGTACAACCGCCGCTACCAGCAGCTAAGCACCATCGACGAGGTGCTCAACTCGCTCTTCGTGACAGCCGACCGCAGCAAGGAGCATTTCATGACCGCCACGCAGATACAACAGCACCTGCGCACGCTGCTAAAGGCCGGCGACGTGCCCTCGCTCTCGAAACTAGGCCACGCCCTGCGCCGCCAACACTTCGCCGACGGTGCCCGTGACGGTGTCCACGGCTACTACCTGAAGTGCCGCTAATGAACGTAGGTCAGTGCAGGAAAAGAGGCAGAGCCAGTGCAGGATCTAAGCACGGTTCTGCCTCTTAACTGTTTGGTAATCAGTGGTCAGTGCAGGAAGTGCAGGTGTGACAATCTGCTTAAATCCTAAGTCTCACCTGTGGTGACGGTGCAGAAGCCGGGAATGACTGTCGGGGCAACCTGCTGCACTGCTGGTTTGCCGTGCGCTCCGTTTTGAAGCGCTGACGGCTAACCAAATTACTTCAATACGATTTTCTTGTTGTTGCGGATATAGATTCCTGGCTTCAGATGCTTTACCCGTCGTCCGTCGAGGGAGTAAACGGCAGCATCGCCATTGTCGGGTATGATGGCACGGATGCCCGTGATGACGTTGGCCTTCAGCCCCTCCTGATTATAGTAACCGCCGTTCACAAATTTCAGGTCGGCCGTCTGGCTTCCGCCACCGCTGAAAATGATATTGTCAGGAGCTGTCGTCTTGGAGGCTATCCATTTGAACACTTTGTTGCCATTGTCGGCCGTACCAATCAGTGTGGCAGCAACACCAGGCCATCCAGTGCCCACATAGTTCTTTCCGTCGCCACCATTCATCCATGCCCAGGTGTAAATCTGACTACCCCATGTGACGGGAGCCTCGAAGAATGCACAGATTTCACCTTCGCCGACTGAGCAGAACGAGGGCACGCCGCTGAAATTGCCTTCCTGTGGTTCCTCGTCTTCTTTCAGTTCTGGCAGGGTGATGGCGTTCGGCTCAATGCCACTGACATAATAGACATAGTGATAGCCGCTGATAACCTTCTTCCACACGTCACTGGAAGGTGTATAGCTGTCGGCCTTGCTACCCACCACACAGAGCAGTTTCTTCTCGCCGCTGCCAGCCACCTGGACAGCATAGTAATCCTTATTGGTGGCCGTGGGGATTGGCCTGCTCATATTGGTGATGCCAACGGCTTTGCGAACAGCTACCATATTGGCAATTTCCTGCTTATAGGACTTCCAGTGCTTCAGGAATACGCAGGGTGTCCCAGGCATGGCCAGCAGATAGGCGTTGGCGGCCAGCGTGTCCTTGCGGATCGGATCCTGCTGGTTTGATGCAGAACGATACTCAGTATCGTGGTTCTCGACGAAGGTCACGGCATATTGGCGATAGCTGCCATTGTAGAAACTGCTGCTTACCAATGGCCAGTTACCTTCGTTCTGTGCAGCCAGTTTGCTCCAGTCACCGTTGTTGGCGGCATTGCGCACGGTATAGCGGAACTGGAAGTCGAAGGCGGCCGAGGTCTTGCCAGTTCCGTCAATCCAGTTCTTGATGGTGTTAGAACTGTCCCAGCATTCGCCGACGGAGAACTTCGGCTTGCTGTCCTCGTTGTAAAGCTTGGTATAGGAGGCGGCATAGCCCTTCACCATGTCGTAGCGGAAGCCCGCATAGCCAAGGTCCTCCAACAGCATGTGCAGATAAGCCTTCACGCTTGTCTGCAAGTTTTCGCTCTTGTGGTCGAGGTCGCGCATGCCGTCCCAGCCTTCGCCGGTATCCTTGTTAGGGCCCACCTTCTGGCCGTTCCTGGCGGCCTCGTCGTCGGAGCAGATGTCGTTGTAGGTAAGCTGATAGGTCACGCCCTTGTAGGTCTCGGCGGGGAAGTCCGTCCATGTGGATACGTTCTTGCGGTGGTTAATCACCACGTCGGCAATAGTGCCAATGCCCTTCGCCTTGAAGGTGCTGATCAGCGACCGCAGCTCTGCCTCCGTGCCGAACGAACTGTTGTAATGGCCAGGAAACCAATAGAGGTCGTCGTAACCCATCGACTGTCCGCCACAGTCACCACTTTGTGGTAGCCAGACGAGGTCAAATGTAGTAGAGAGGTTGTCGACCTGCTTTTCAAGTCTGACCCACTGGGCATCGGCATAACCGTCCCAGTAGAATCCCTGCAGCATGACGCCGCCATAGTTCTCGGGCCA
>CAMHNI010000048.1 GCA_946186505.1 uncultured Prevotellaceae bacterium
GCCATAGCACCGATGAGGAAACCGTAGATGTACTGTCCTGTAGTGGTGCGGCAAGAGGTCACGGGGTCGGTAGCCATGAACACGGCACCGAAAGCGAAGCCACCAAGCACGAAGTGGTGCCACCACGTCATTGACTGACCCGTCTGCTCGAAGATGCATGCCAGTACGGCACCGCCAACGAAGACTGAGAGCATCGTACGCCATGAAGCAATGCCCGTCCACAACAGCAGAATAGCTCCCAAGGCAATAGCGATAAGCGAAGTTTCACCGATGGAACCGGGGATAAAGCCGCAAATCATGTCGCAGATAGAGGCATCAGGCGTGATGCCCTGTGCCATCTGGCCAAGCGGCGTAGCAGCCGTGAATCCGTCGGGCAGCGTGTTACCCAGTCCGAAGATAGAGTCCTGAGCCACCCATACCTGATCGCCCGTCATCTTCGACGGATAGGCGAAGAACAGGAACATACGGGCAGCGATGGCGGGATTGAAGATGTTCATACCCGTACCGCCGAAAATCTCCTTACAGAAGATGACCGAGAAGGCACAAGCCAGTGCCAGCATCCACAGCGGACAGCCGATAGGAACAATCAGCGGAATAAGGATACCGCTGACGAGATAACCCTCCTGAATTTCCTCGCCCTTCCACTGTGCCCAGGCAAACTCGATACCCAGACCAACGATGTAGCTGACGAGAATCTTAGGCAGTACAGCCAGAAAACCATAGATGAAAATCTCGCAGAAGCTGGCATCAGCAAGTGTGCCGGCTGCGAGATAGTTCTGGTAACCGATATTGTACATACCGAACAGCATAGCAGGCATCAGGGCGATGACCACCATACTCATAATGCGCTTCGAGTCAATAGCGTCGTGAATGTTCACGCTACCTGCCTTCGCCGTGTCGTTAGGCACGAAAAGGAAGGTCTCGAAGCCGTCGAAAATCGAACGGAAAGCATGCAGCTTGCCACCCTCCTCGAAGTTCGGCTTAATCTTATTGAGATAATTTCTTAATGCGCTCATAGTCCTTATGCGTTTTCTTTACGTAAAATGTTCAGTCCTTCACGCACAATGCGCTGCAATTCCAGCTTCGAGCTGTCCACGAACTCAGCCAGTGCAAAGTCCTCAGGACTAACCTCATAGATGCCAAGAGCCTCCTGACGGTCGATGTCGCCCGAGATGATGGCCTTGATGAGATACTCGCCATAGATGTCCATCGGCAGCACGCGATCATACTCGCCGCTCATGATGATGTGACGCTCGCCACCCTTGACGCGGGCATCGAGAGCGTACTCCTTCTTGCCACAGAGCCAGGAGAAGTAACTGCGGTTCACAGAGAACTGCTTCATTCGCGGCAGAATCCAGCCTAACATCTCGTCGGCATCGTTGCCCTCAGGGATAACGGTAATTTCAGAAGTGTGAGCTCCAAGGAAACCCTCCTTGGTGGTAGGCTTGCCCGTCAGCACGTTGCCGTTGATGATGCGAACGCTCTTTCCGGCATCGTAGCTGTTTGAAAGCAGTGTCGAAAGCTCCTCACCAACCAGCATATCCACATAGGAGGGATTCTTCACCTCGCTTCCGCACAGTGCAACAGTGCGAGTCAGGTTTACCTTGCCCGTATTGAACAACCGTCCGATGAACAGTACAACGGTCGGATCACCGATGGTCCACACCACCTCGCCCTTGTTCACCGGGGCGATGTTGTTCACTTGGACACCCACATTGCCGGCAGGGCATTTGCCAACGAACACATTGACCTCAACGTCTTTCATGTGCTCTAACGAAGAGCCCAGTCCAACACCAAGGTAGGTTTTGGCAATCTTCGAGAGAGCGGTGAGTCCCGTCTGGAAGTCAGCCTCTTGTCCAGCCACCTCGAAATCGAAGCTGGCAGCCAGCGGCTTGTCCCTCAGGGCCGACACAAAAATTGCCTTAGGCTTTGTCTCAGGATTGGTCGAAACAGCATAAGGCAACTGGTTGATATACCCGAAGATACCAGCATTCAGCAGGGCTTTTATTACCGCTTGCCCGTCCATCTGCGCCACGTTCTTCTTGCCGAAATCCACATAACTCTGCTGAGCGTCGGCCTCCACCCTGATGCAGAGCACTTTCCTGCGTTCGCCACGCTCAACAGCGACCACCTTGCCGCTGACGGGTGAAGCGAACTTCACATCGGGATACTGCTTGTTGACGAACAAGGCATCCCCGGCCTGGACAGTGTCACCCTCGCGAACCACAACTTTTGGAGTAACTCCTTCGAAATCATCAGGCACCAGTGCATACTTGCCATTCGACTTCAGCTGGATTTTCTTCTCCTCAGCTTTGCCTTGAAGATAAATGTCTAAGCCTTTGCGTAACTTGATTACATTTGCCATTTATATAAATGTTTGAATTGAATAGCTAACGTTAAGCCAGCGCAAAATTAATAAATTTTATGGATATGGCGAGATTTTATCGGCGAAAAATGATGCTATAATAAGTTTTTGTCGTAATTTTGCATCAAAATTCAGTAAAAGCGTAATATTTTGCTATCTCTAACTGACAACAAGTGAGAATTCTAAAGCATATCATCAGCTGGGTTGTATGGACTGTCATAGGTCTGTACGCCC
Organism: uncultured Prevotellaceae bacterium; assembly: GCA_946186505.1. Classification (GTDB taxonomy): domain Bacteria; phylum Bacteroidota; class Bacteroidia; order Bacteroidales; family Bacteroidaceae; genus Prevotella. Next base: position 2,600 of record CAMHNI010000048.1, read on the forward strand.
TTGTTATGATAGCCGTCCGGACACCGTGGGCACAACAGCAGCTCGGGGCCCAGCTCTCGGAGATAGCCGAAAGGAAGCTGGGTACGAAGGTGCATATTGGCCGCATAGACGTAGGCTTTTTCAACCGTCTGATACTTGACGACGTGGTAGTCCATGATCAAAATAACAAGCAGATGCTCCGTGTGGCCCGTATGACTGCCAAAATCGATCTTGTGTCCTTAGCTCTCGGCCGTATCTCGATTTCTTCGGCCCAGCTGTTCGGTGCTCATCTGAAACTATACCGTCAGACGGCCGATTCCGATATCAACATCCAGTTTGTGCTCGATTCCCTGGCTTCCAAGGACACAACCACCCACACTCCCCTTGATCTGCGTGTCAATTCGTTTATCATGCGTCATTCGTCTGTCTGCTATGACCAGTGGGATGCGGCTCCTACTACTGACAGGTTCAATCCGAAGCATCTTGATATCCGAAACATTAGCGCCCACGTCATACTTAAGGCACTCAAGGATGACAGTCTGAACGTCAACGTGAAGCGACTGACCTGTAAGGAGCAGTCTGGTATTGATGTCAAACGGCTCTCCATGCGTCTGACGGCTGGCAATGATAAGGCTATCCTGCAGGATTTCCATCTGCAGCTGCCCGATACGTATATCCACACCGACAGTATTTTTTGTTCCTATGACCGTCAGCGTCTCAAGGAAACCCTGTATCTGTGGGGACGTATAGACAACACCTACGTTACGCCGTCGGACTTCCGCAGTCTGCTGCCCAAACTCCAGAGCTATCAGAACAGGATAGCCTTGGCTGCTGATTTCTCCTATCAGAACCGTACCTTGAGCATAGACCGTTTCCTGGCGGAGTCAGACAAGGGTGACATCAGCCTTATAGCTAATGGCATTCTGCATCATCCGGATGAAGGGAAAAATTCCTGGAGGCTGAATGTAGATCGGTTTGGGATGGCTGACGAGACGATTGAATACGTCTCAAAGAACATCGTGTCGCTGCCTGAAACTCTTCTGCGGTTGGGTAACATACAGATGGAAGGGGCATTCATTGGTGACGAGCAAGGGACACTCCATGCCGATGCCGACCTGACCACAGACATTGGTCAGGCCACTGTGCAGTTGCTGCTTGATGCCGACAAGCAGTTTGCGGGCAGTCTCAAGACCGAAGGCATGGACGTAGGCCGATTGCTGGACAACGAACAGGTGGGAAGTGTGGCTGCCAATGTCGAGGTCAGTGGTGTGCTGGACAAACAGGTCGCTGCCAGAGGTGCTGTTGACAGGCTGGAGTACGATGGTGAGACCTATACCAATATTGAACTTGATGCAACTTACATCACAGACCGACTGACCGGCTGGCTACAGGTCAGCGACCCTAAGGTGGCTGCCCGTGTGGAAATAGATCTTACGGCCACATCGCTGAACGATGCGGTGGGTACGGTCAGCCTTCACCATCTGAGCCTGCCTCAGAAAGACTACCGGCTTGACTACCTGCGTGTGGAGTCGGGCTTTGACAACAGCCGGCATTTCGTGACCCTGAATAGTGACTTTGCCCACGCCAACCTTAGTGGTGAGTTCGACTATGCCACGCTTGCACAGAGCTTGGCCAATGCCATCGGCTCGAAGTTGCCCACCTTGCCAGGTTTGCCGCCTTACAAACCTTCGAACAACAACTTTGACCTGCATCTGGTGCTCGGAAAAACAGACTGGCTTCAGAAACTGCTGGGCATCGATCTCGACATCAAGGAACCTGTCATGCTCAATGCGACCGTCAATGACCGTAGCAAGCAAATTACCGCTCATCTTGATGCACCAGCCTTTGCATACGCTGGTTCACAGTACCGTAAGGGAAAGTTTAGCATCACCTGCCCCAGTGACACGCTGTTTCTCAATGCCTCTATCGGAAGACTGAATGAAGACGGTGTCTTGTTTGACCTGTCAGCAGACGGGAATGCCGCTGACAACAACCTTTCGATGGCCTTGTCATGGAACAACAACTATGACCGCAAGCCATTGAGCGGAACACTCAACGTCTCCTCCCGCCTGTACCGTAATTTCGAGGACAAGCCTGAGGCCCATCTCAGTTTCCTGCCGTCGGACATCGTCATTGACAAGTCAACCTGGCAGGTGGAACCTTCCGACGTGCTATATTCTACAGACCGACTGCTCATTGACCACTTCTCAGTACATAACGGCGAGCAATTCATTTCGGTTGACGGTGCGGCCTCCAAGCAGAAAGCCGATTCAGTGACCGTCACCCTACGGGGTGTAGAGGTGGCCTATATTCTCGACCAAGTCGGTTTTGATGCTGTGGAGTTCTCAGGGAGGGCTTCCGGCAAGGCATTCGTGACCTCGGCTTTCAATGATCCTGATGCTTCTGCCAACCTGGTAGTCAACGACTTTAAGTTTGAGGATGGCCGTATGGGGGTGCTCCATGCGCATGTGGACTGGAACAAGCGTGACAAGCAGATAGATATCCATGCCACGGCCAACGACGGTCCGGAAGCCATGACCTATATCAACGGCTATGTGTCGCCTGAGAGGAACTACATCGATTTAGGCATTTCAGCCCGTGGCACCTATCTGGACTTTATGCACTCATACACGAAGTCGTTCATCAGTAATATCACAGGACACGGAACGGGCGACCTGCGGCTTGCCGGACCATTGTCGGCCATCAATCTTACCGGCGGACTCGTTGTTGATGGTGAGGCTACCATCACGCCGCTGAACACTACTTATTGGCTCAAGAATGACAGTGTGACATTGGTTTACAATGAAATTCTGCTTGACAGTCTGGCCATCTATGACAAGGACGGTGGTGTGGGCTATCTTTCCGGGGCTGTCCACCATCGCGACCTTACCAACCTGAGCCTCGACCTGCATGTCTCGACAGACAATCTGCTGGGTTATGACGTCCGCGAGTTCGGCGATCAGTCGTTCTATGGCACCGTCTATGCCGCCGGTGACGTTGATATTTCGATGAGGGGCAATGATGTCCGTTTTGACTGCAATGTCACGCCGCTGAAGAACAGCGTGTTCGTCTATAACGCAGCTCAGACAGATGCCATTTCTAATCAAGAGTTCATCACGTGGAAGAAGCATGATGAGGGTGGGGGACAGCATCCTGACACGTCACAGGCTCCTGAGCCTTCCTCCACCAATATCTACATGAACTTCCTGGTCAACGCCACACCTGACGGTACCATGCGCATCCTGATGGATGCCAAGACCGGTGACTACATCACACTGAATGGAACGGGCACGCTCCAGGCTTCCTACTATAACAAGGGTACGTTCCAGATGTTTGGTACCTACACCGTCAACAGCGGCACCTACGATGTAACCATCCAGAACATCATCAACAAGAAGTTCCAGTTCCAACCCGACGGTACCATAGTCTTCGGCGGCGACCCTTATTCAGCCGCACTCAATCTGCAGGCTCTCTATACGGTCAATGGTGTCAGTCTTAGTGACCTGCAGTTAGGAAACTCTTTCTCGTCCAACACGGTGCGAGTCAACTGCCTGATGAACATCGGCGGTCAGCCCTCGGCTCCACAGGTCACCTTCGACCTTGATTTGCCCAACGTGAATGCCGACGAAAAGCAGATGGTCCGCTCGCTGCTCTCTTCTCAGCAGGAGATGAACCAGCAGGTGCTCTACCTGCTCGGCATCGGACGTTTCTACAGTCAGGGACAGAACAATGCCAACCAGCAACAGCAGGATCAGACGTCGCTTGCCATGCAGTCGTTCCTCTCCGGCACGCTTTCTACGCAAATCAACTCGGTCATCAATGAGATTGTCCAGAACGATGACTGGAACTTCGGTGCCAATATCTCGACGGGAACCGAAGGGTGGAACAATGCTGAGTATGAAGGTATTGTCAACGGGCGTATGCTGAACAACCGCCTGCTCATCAACGGCCAGTTCGGCTATCGTGACAAAGCCATGCAGGCAACCCCGTCGTTCATCGGCGACTTTGACATACGCTACCTGCTGATGCCCACAGGTAATCTTGCTCTCAAGGTCTATAACCAGACCAACGACCGTTACTTCACCCGGTCGAGTCTGAACACCCAGGGTGTGGGTATCATCATGAAAAAGGACTTCAACGGCCTAAACGACTTCTTCGGGCTGGACAACAAAAAAGAGAAGTGATCACTTCTCTTTCTTCATCTTCCGTTTCAGTTCTTCACGGGTGGCTATATACTCTATGTTCGAAGGCTGGCGCCTGACGGCTTCATCCCAGTCATAGAGTGCCAGTTCATATTGCTCCTGCTTTGTCTCGAAGGCTGCACGGGCAGCATAGCACGCTGCTGAGTCGGGAAACATCTCGACAAGCAGGTTGAACTGGTCCATCGCATCTGTCCGCCGTCCCATCTGCTCATTGACATAGGCAAGTCCCATCCGTGCTTCCATGTGCAGCGGACTGATGCGCAGAAACTCCTCATAGTCACTGCGGGCCAGGTTGTATTGGCGCAAGTGGGTATTGGCGTAAGCCCGGTAATAGAGCGCGGCCAGGTTCTTGCTGTCGAGTCTGAGGACGTTACCGTATTCCTCGATGGCATACTCCCACTGCTCTAGTTCAATATTCACTGCTGCTTTCTTGAGGCGCAGGTCTGTCGAGCTGGGTTGCTGCTCTATCAGCCGGTTCAGGACTGCCAGCGAGTCGCGCCACTGTCGGGTGGTCTGAGCCTTTACAGGCATGGCCACTGTCAAGAGTATTCCGAGGAGAAGGCTGATGTGCTTCAATGTCATATCTGCTTGATTTACAGCCGTACAGTCTCTTTCCGTGCCTTCGATTCGTTGTGCAGGCGGTTAAGGGCGGTTACGACGTATGTGTATTTGGTCTTGCCATTGGCATAGGGCAGCTTGTAGAACGTGTCGTGGGTGATGGCCACAATCCTGGAGGCATCGTCCAGGTCAACTTTCTCACCCTTGGCAAAGCGATAGACGACGTAGATCACAGCCGTATTCTGCCAGTTCTTGCCTTTCGGTGCTGTCCAGAACAGTACGTAGCCGTCGCTGGTCCATACGGGCTTCAGTTTGCGTACTTTTCCGGGAGTCTTCTTGCTGATGAAGCTCATGTCGGGTTGCAGCGTCGGATTCTTCCAATAGTAGTCGCGCAGCATGGTGCCATAGTTCCCTATGTTATCGACGACGGCCTTGGCATACCATAGTACCGTACCCTTGACATTAGGCATCTGTTGGTGCAACTGCTGCTTGGCAAACTGCTGGTGCTGTGAGGGCCGGTTGGGGTCATGAGCCTTCACCGTCCGTTCCACGTCTTCGCCGATGATGAGCGGCCGTTTACCGGCATACTGGTTCCACCAGCGTATGAGCGTGTCGTAGTCGGCAGCCTTGTTGCCTATCTCCCAGTAAATCTGCGGAACGCAGTAGTCGAGCCATCCATTGTTCACCCAGAGGAGTACGTCGGCATAGAGGTCGTCATAGTTCTGCAGTCCATTGGTCTTGCTGCCAATGCTGCTGGAGCGGCTGTTGCGGTATATGCCGAAGGGCGATATGCCTACCTTCACCCACGGCTTGGCTTGGTGAACGGTCTTGTAGAACTGCTCTATGAAGAGGTTCACGTTATAGCGGCGCCAGTCGTTGCGGTCCTTGATGCCGTTGGCGTACTGATGGTATTGTGCCTCGTCGGGTATTGTCTGGCCAGCAGCGGGGTATGGGTAGAAGTAATCGTCCATGTGTATGCCGTCCACGTCATAGCGGGTAACGATGTCGCGAGCCACTTCACAGATGTAGTCGCGGTTCTCGGGAATGCCGGGGTTGAGGATGGTCAGCCCGTCGTATTCGAAGCAGTTCTGCGGCTTGCGGTTCTTGATATGGTTGAAGGCCAGCATCGTGGTCGATTTGGTGCGGGCACGGTAGGGGTTGATCCAGGCGTGCAGCTCCATGCCTCGTGCGTGGCACTGTTCTATCATCCATTGCAGGGGGTCCCAGTAGGGCTGTGGCGCCAGTCCCTGCTGTCCTGTGAGGAACCGGCTCCACGGTTCTATCTGACTGGCATAGAGGGCATCGCACTCAGGACGTACCTGGAAGATGATGGTGTTGACACCGTCCTTCCACAACTCGTTCAATTGGTAGGTAAGCGTCTGCTGCATCTTCTGCGTACCCATTCCCAGGAACTGACCGTTCACACACTGTATCCACGCCCCTCGCATCTCTCGCTTGGGCTGGGCTGTGGTCGTCATGGCTGTCATGACAGCAATGGCCATGACGAAGATTAGGTATAGTTTTTTCATGTTGTTATATAGTTAATTATTTCATGTGTCCAGTCTTGTCCGTTCTTTGGACAATAGGTGCGCATGCCCATCTGGCTGGCAGCCGCAACGTTCCTTGGGCCGTCGTCTATGAAGAGTGCCTCGGCGGGACTGATGTGCTCGGCCATGAGCACCTTGTGGAAGAAGTTCTGCGAGGGTTTCATCACCCCCAGTTCGTAGCTGCAGTAGCAGGCGTCCATGTAGTAGTCTATGGAGTGGCCGTGACCGTCGAACTCAGCTGAGCGTACCCATGACATCATGTAGGGGTTGGTGTTCGACAGCAGGACCACGCGGTAGCCCTCGCTCCGCAGTCTGAGCAGTGTGTCGAGGTTGCGCTGGGGCACCTCTTTGGCATAGCCGAGCCAGGCATGTCGGCACTCGTCATAGGTCAGTTCGCGGCCAGCCATACGGCTCAGTTCCTGTCGGAACGTCTCGGCAGAGATCTTCCCTTCCTCCAGTTCACCGAAAATGCCGCCCTGCGTGTAGGTGTCCAGCTGGCTGACGGCATCCTGAAGGCCCAGTTGTTGGAATCGCCTGATGGCTTCAGGCTGGTCGAGGGTGATGATGACACCCCCCAGGTCGAATATGATGGTCTTTATCATTCTTCAAAGAGTTTCGGCTTGTTCTTTCGTGCTTCTTCGAGCGACACCAGTTGGAGCTGCTCCTGCTGGTAGTCCTGGCGCAACAGCCGGTACTTCTCGTCCAGTTCGTGTTCTACCGCCTGTTCATCGCTCATCAGTCTGGCAGCTACCAGTGCATTTTGCGAGGCATCCTTCATCCATACCACAGGGCCGCCATACACCGGTGCAATCTTCAGCGCCACATGCAGTTCGCTGGTCGTTGCACCGCCTATCATGATGGGTATGTCCATTCCTGCACGTTTCAGCTCCTTGGCCACGTTCACCATTTCCTCCAGGCTCGGCGTTATCAGTCCCGAGAGACCTATCAGGTCAACCTGCTCCTCCTTGGCTTTGCGCACAATCTGGTCGGCAGGCACCATCACGCCCATGTCAACGACTTTGTAGCCGTTGCAGGCCATGACCACGCTGACTATGTTCTTGCCAATGTCGTGGACGTCGCCCTTGACTGTGGCCAGGAGTATTTTCCCGGCTTTCGCCGAGCTTTCGGACTTCCCCGAGTCGATATAGGGCTGCAGTATGCTGACGGCCTGCTTCATGGTACGGGCGGTCTTCACCACCTGCGGCAGGAACATCTTGCCCTGTCCGAACAACTCACCTACGCGGTTCATGCCTGCCATCAGCGGTCCTTCTATGATATCGACGGCACGGGGGTATTTCTCAAGGGCTTCTTTCAGGTCGTTCTCCAAGTGGTCGCCAATGCCTTTGATTAAAGCATTGGATAGACGTTCCTCGAGAGTCTCCCCAAGCCCCATTCCTGAAATGGTGGAGTCAGGTATCCTAACATCCCCTCCTCTGGAGGGGCTTGGGGAGGCCTGCGAAATCTCTATCAAACGCTCTGCCGCTCCCTTCTTGCGGTTCAGCACCACGTCCTCAATGATCTCCAACTGGTCGGCAGGTATATCACTATAGGTCACCTTTGTGGCGGGGTTGACTATGCCGAAGTCCATGCCTTGCTGGATGGCGTGGTAGAGGAACACCGCATGCATGGCCTCGCGTATGTAGTTGTTGCCACGGAATGAGAACGACAGGTTGCTGACACCACCGCTGACGTGTGCCCCCGGTAAGTGCTTGCGTATCCAGCCTGTTGCCCTTATGAAGTCTGCGGCGTAGGCATCATGCTCCTCCATGCCGGTGGCAATGGCCAGGATGTTGGGGTCGAAGATAATGTCAAACGGATTCATGCCAACCTGCTCAGTCAGAATGCGATATGCACGACTGGCAATCTCTATGCGGCGCTCGTAGGTCGTGGCCTGTCCCTGTTCATCGAAGCACATCACCACCACCGCAGCACCGTACCGCATACAGTCGCGGGCGTGGCTGACGAATACTTCTTCACCCTCCTTCAAGGAGATGCTGTTAACGATGGGTTTGCCTTGAACGCATTGCAGTCCGGCGGTGATGACCTCCCACTTCGATGAGTCAATCATGACTGGCACGCGGGCAATGTCTGGCTCACCGGCTATCATGTTGAGGAACGTTACCATCTCCTGGCGGGCGTCAAGCAGTCCGTCATCCATGTTGATGTCGATGACCAATGCACCGTCCTGCACCTGTTTGCGGGCTATGGCGATGGCTTCGTCGTAGCTCTTTTCCTTGATGAGCCTGAGAAATTTGCGTGACCCGGCAACGTTGCAGCGTTCACCCACATTGATGAAGTGACCGCTTTCCAGCAGCTCCAGCCCCGACAGCCACATGGTCTGCGGCTTCTGTGCCGGTATGTGCGGAGCCTTGCCACAGGCCAAGGGCACGTAGCGGCTGATGAAGTCGGGCGTGGTGCCGCAGCAACCGCCGACAATGTTCACCAGCCCCTCGTCTATGAGCTCGCCTATCTGCGGAGCCATCGACTCTGGGGTCTCATCGTACAAACCCATGGAATTGGGCAGTCCTGCGTTAGGATAGGCACTGATATAGTAAGGTGCCCGGCGGGCCAGCTCCCTCAGGTAGGGCTTCATCTGACGTGCGCCGAACGAGCAGTTCAGGCCTATGCTGAATATGGGGTAGGTTGACACGGAGGCCAGGTAGGCTTCCAGGGTCTGTCCGCTCAGGGTTCGTCCGGCCAGGTCGCTGATGGTGACGCTCAGCATGATGGGCAACGTGACACCGTGCTGCTGCATGGCTGTCATGGCGGCATCTATGGCACACTTCGAGTTCAGCGTGTCGAAGATGGTCTCTATCAGCAGCACGTCCACCCCTCCTTCTATCAGGCCACCGGCTTGCTCCACGTAGGCCTCAAACAGCTGGCCGTAGGTCAGATCGCGTCTGGCAGGGTTGGTCACATCGGGCGACATGGAGCACGTCTTGTTCGTCGGGCCCATCGAGCCTGCCACGAATCGTGGCTTCTCGTTAGTGGAATACTTGTCGGCAGCCTGCCGGGCCAGCCGTGCCCCCTGTAGGTTCATCTCGCGGGCCAGCGACTGCGTATGGTAGTCGGCCTGCGATATGCGCTGAGCGTTGAATGTGTTGGTGGTGATGATGTCGGCACCTGCCTGCAGGTAGCGTTCGTGGATGTCGCTGACCACGTCAGGCCGTGTCAGACAGAGCAGGTCGTTGTTCCCCTTCAGTTGGACGGGGGTGAGGACTGTGAGCTGCGAGGTCAGGGCAGAACGGAAGTCCTGTTCCTCCAACCCGTACTCCTGTATGACGGTGCCCATGGCTCCGTCGAGTATCAGTATCCGCTCCTTAATAATATCGTTTATCTTCTTCATTTATATACTTTCATGGCACGGTCCATCTCACGGCGGTCTTCCTTCTCTTTCAGCGTCTGACGCTTGTCAAAGGCCTTCTTACCCTTGCAGAGGGCTATGTCCATCTTGGCCCGTCCCTTCTCGTCGAGGAACACCAGCAGCGGCACTATCGTGTAGCCCGTCTGTTTCGTGGCGCTCTGCAACTTGTTGATCTCACGCCTCGTGAGCAGCAGCTTGCGGTCGCGCTTCATCTCGTGGTTGTTGTATGAACCGTAGAAATAGGGTGAGACCGACATGCCGCGCACCCACATTTCGCCGTTGATAATCAGACAATAAGAGTCCACCAGGCTGGCTTTTCCCGCACGGATGGACTTGATTTCAGTACCCGTCAGCACGATGCCCGCCGTCAGGGTCTCTATGAAGAAGTACTCGAACGAGGCCTTCTTGTTCTTTATGTTTACAGGACTTTTCTTCCTGATTTCCTCTTCTTGCTTGTTCATTACTCACTTATCACTTATCACTAATCACTCATCACTTATCACTCATCACTTATCACTTTTCACTTCTACATTAGCGAAGCGCTCAATGTGCTCATCCACATAGTGGGCTATCATGGCCGTCCATTCCTCCTCATTTTCCACGAACTGGTCATCCAGGTCGTCGAATTCAGGCATCTGTTCAAACAGTGCCATGAACTCGTCTTCCGTCAGTTCGCGTTCTATCACGTCTCGGTACTTGAGCCACAGTGTATGGGCGTCGTATATCAGCTTCGACAGGTCGCGCATACCCCACTGCTTGACGGCCTTGGCAAAAGGGTTCTTGAAGATGAACATACCGTAGCCGTTGTGTATCAGTTGCACAAAACCACCGTCCATCACCTCCTCGTGCAGCGTGTCCCAGGCCAGCAGCGTCACCTGGTCGCTGTTCAACGCTCCCATTGTCTCGGCCGTGAGTTCACCGCCGATGGCGTTGCGTATGGCGTCGATGAACGCTTGTAGGAACGCGTCCATCCCTTCCCTTGCCGCCTGTTGCAAGGTGGCATCCTTTATCTTTACCTCTATCATTAGTCTAAATGGCGGTTTTGACCGCAATGATGGTGCAAAGATAGACAAAAAAGCCGAAACTGCCAAGCCTTTTAGTAAAAAACTCTATCAGATTGGCTCTTCGAAGAAATCATTGAGGTAGCGTGATTCCTGCTCTATCGCTATGATAGCGGCTACCGAGGGATCAGTCGGTTCCGCTGTGTACTGCTATATCGGGACATAATCAGGGTCTTCGTCATCAAAGACACCTATTACGTCGGTCTCTCCCTCTTCGGTCAGCGAGCCGGTTGTTGTGCAGACCTTGTGGAATCATGGGAATAATACACAATTTGCGTCAAGTGTGCAAGATTTCGGGGTGTGGAAAAATAAATTGCGACAAACGTATTGTTATTCGGGAAATATGTAGTAACTTTGCACGCAGTATTGAATTGAGGAGGTAAAAGGATATGATGCTGACGATGACGCCTAAAACGGTGATAGCGGCACGCACTGACAGCAGTGGCAGGGCGGCCAGTGGTGTCGTTGGCGGCATACGGGTTGTTTTTCTCGGGGATAGTTCACGGACGGTGGCGGGTGCCACCATATCAGTTAACAGGAATTATCAGACGCAAGAAGACGCAGGGAGAAACAATAAAAGCCAGACATTTTACCGCCATGACGCAGCAGCCACATACACGAAGCCCCAACACGGGGTTGTCCACCATTCAGAAGATGGTGGCCGAGACGGTAGAGTACTATCTTCAGCATGGCGGCCCGTGTGTGGCGAGGGCTGAAGTCAGGGCGATAGCTCCCACCTTTTCTTTTATGGACGACTGGCCGCAGGCCTACCGCTGGGCGATGGAAAGAATCAGTCAGGCTGAGAAGGCCGAGCAAATGGATACGGAGAAGCGCGAGCAGCAGAAACTGAGCAACCTGATGACCTCGGTGATGGCAGCAGCCCAACAGCAGACACTTCCACCGACAACTTCCACGGCAAACAAAAAACCCGACCTCACTGACAGTCATATCTGCCACTGCCTGGAGCGACTGATGGCAGAGATATGGCTGCAGGGCAAACCACTTTTCAACCAACAGAACCACTGGCAGGCTGTGTTCCGCATACTGAGCGACTTTGAGAAGTTTGCCGACGATGACTTCGACGGCTTCGACTCCTGGGTGGTCAGGGTCGTGCCTCCGCAACTGAGGCAGCTCTACAGAAAACAGTCGGTGAAGAACATCAGTCAGACGCTGTTCAACAAGAAGTTTGAAAAATGGGCCTATGATCCGAAACTGATGAAGAAACGGGAACCTTATGACCGGATGGAACGGATAGCAAGGCTGTTTAAGGAGATGCTCGAAGGGCAGGACTGACTTTTTTACCAGACGCTTTACCGATGGCAGAGTCGCCAACGAAGATTCCGTTTTTTTACCAGACGATTTACCCGGCGCTTGACTTCTTTACCCGACACTTAACCCGAACCGATTGCCCTTGATGGGCAATTTCTTTTTTTGTAACTTTGTGGCAGAATCAAACAAACAGGTAGATTATGACACAAAAACAACCATTACAACAACAGAAAGTGAGTCTCTTACAGAACTTGCAGTCGATAGTAAGCGTGCCTGTCGGGCTGGACGAGGTGCTGCGACTCATACGCTATGACAGCAGCGTGGAGGGCAAGACCGTGAGTTACCGCAAGATGATGGCGGTGCTGGGCAAGGCGAAGGCCGACGAGGAACTGAAACAGAAACTGCTGCCTGCCGTCTCGGTGGCGGTGCTCTTCGACGGCAACGGACGGAAGGCAGCGCATATTTTGGGATTCACAGGGCTGGCGCTGGTTGATATTGACGGCATCAACAGCCTCACCCCCGACCCCTCCACCCCGAGCGGAGCTCGCCCCCCCGTAGTCTTCCCGACTGGGGAGGGGAGTGATTACCTTCAGGGCGGGAATGCTCTCCAGGAGGCCTTTGAGAAGGTGAAGGCCGACCCACACACGCTACTGGTGTATCGTACGGTGAGCGGGCAGGGCCTGCGAATCATTTACAGATACACACGAGACTCTTCAACGGAAGAACTATCTGCTCCCCTCCCTCAGAGGGAGGGGCAAGGGGGTGGGGCTATATCCTGGCGCGCAGCTTTCCTGAAGGGCAACCAGTACTATGCTGAACTGACTAGCCATGAGTACGACGAGCAGTGTAGCGACTACTCGCGGCTGTGCGGTCTGGCCCACGACGAGCAGGTGTATGTGAACTGGGAGGCAGAGCCTTTTGTGATAACCGACGAGGAGATCCTGACGGCCAACTTTTCGGCTGACCAGGAACGGGGGAAGCCACGGCGTGAACACCCTGCGGACACATTCCAAGTGAGCATTGACGATGCCTGGCCCAAGGTGGAACAGGCCTTGCAGCGCAAGGGAATGGTGTACCGGAGCGGCCACCACCACGACTACGTGCTGCATGCAGCGTTTCTGATGAACCGCTACGGTGTGGACTTGGACGATCTGCTCGAGTGGGCGACTCAGGAGTGGAGCGACTATGACGCGAAGCAGCGCGAAAGAACCATCCGCAGTTGCTACAAGAAGACCGGCGAGCACGGCACATGGCGGCTGAACCTGCAGGGGCGCAAGGCCAAGGAGACATCGATGATTACGCTGCCAGAGATCCGCGAGTGGCTGCGGCAGCATGTGGAGGTCATCTATAATGTGGTGACGGACATCAGCATGTGGAGAGCCCACCCAAGCCCTCCCAAAGGGAGGGATGTTCAGATACCGACATCCACTTGTTTAGGTAATCAGACATCCCCTCCTTTGGAGGGGCTTGGGGAGGCTTGGCAACAACTGGACGAGCGTGTGGTCTGCTCGATCCGCTCACAGATAGCAACAGACACGGGCAAGCGCGTGCTGAAGTCGGATGTGATGGATGTGTTGCGCTCCGACTTTGCGCGGCTCTATCATCCCGTGCGCGAATACATAGAGGCACTGCCCGAGTGGGATGGCAGGGACAGAGTGAAGGAACTGGCAAGAAAAGCCCACCCAAGCCCTCCCGAAGGGAGGGATGTTCAGATAGATAACGCCAGCAAACGTTTCGCTGCATCAGGTAATCAGACATCCCCTCCTTGGGAGGGGCTTGGGGAGGCTTCGTCCTACTTCGAGTGGTCCCTCCACAAATGGCTCGTCGCTATGGTGGCCACTTGGATGAGCGACCTGTCATCGAACCATGAAATATTCGTGCTGATAGGCCCGCAAGGCATCTACAAGACCACGTTCTTCCGACACCTGCTGCCTCCACAGCTGCGCATGTACTTCTGGGAGAACGCCCACAACTCGTTTGCCTCGAAGGACGACCATCTGGCATTGGCGGAGAACTGCCTGGTGGAGATTGAGGAGATAGACCTGCAGAACCCCCGAGACATCTCGGAGCTGAAGGCCCTGGCCACCTCGGAGAAGGTGAAGGAACGCCGTCCCTACGCCCGCTTCCGCGAGGAGAAGCACCGCCTGGCATCGTTCTGCGGCTCTGGCAACCAGCAGCGTTTCCTCAGCGACGACACGGGCAACCGTCGCTGGCTCTGCCACAAGGTGACGCACATCGATGATCCCCGCCAGTGGGGCATCGACTACGACCAGCTCTATGCCCAGTTGCGCGACGAACTGAGGCGGGGCTTCCGTTACTGGTTTGATGCCGACGAGCAGCGCATCGTGGAGCGCCAGAACCAGGCCTTCCGCATAGAGAGCGACGAGGAGCAGCTCATCCGCACACGTCTGCGACCGCCACATGACGGTGAGAAAATCACGCTGATGAATGCGGCCTCGATCTGTCAGTTCATCAACGGCGGCGTGGTGGGGCGTGGACTGTCTACAAGGAAAGTTGGAATGGTCATGCGACGTTTAGGATTTGAGCATACTCATACTCGTGCCGGCGAGTTCTATAAAGTGTATCAGATTCCTGTGAATGACATACAACCAACTCTGGCCATGCCATGTGAAAACGACACAGAGTGTGCTGCTAATGTTGCAGTATTTACCGAAGGAGAACTTCCATTCTGACAATGGTTGTGAGAGATGTGAGATTGAAATATGCAACTTTCCCTTATAGGAAATCATTTAACCCCAAGGCTAAATAATTTCCTTTATACGAAAGTTATAATATTATCTCTCACATCTCTCACACTTCGCCAAAACGCCGTTCAAAAGTATGCTGTTTACGACTCCTAAGTATGGCACTTAGACACTGAAAGTATGATAGTTAGCGCCTGATAGTATGATAGTTATAAAACGATAATAATATGAAAATCAAGAGTTACCCCAAGTCAGAGCTTGCCCTGATGTATTTCCCTGACAGCACGCCCCATGTGGCCTGCAACCATCTCTCCAGCTGGATCCGTCGTTGCCCCGAGCTCGTCGAAGCCCTTCAGTACTGTCACCAGCTGCCCCGTGCCAAGTTCTACTCTGCCCAGGCCGTCCGCCTCATAGTGGAGTACCTGGGTGAGCCGTAGCATCATCCCCTCTGCGTGCCTAAAGCCTCATATATAGTTCACGGACTTTCTCATTTAGTTCGCAAAGGCGAATGGTAAAATATCCGATTGTAGTCCAATGCATCGAAGATGAACCACGTCTCCATATTGGTAATCACTATGCGGCGCAAGCTTTTCTCTTTGCCTTCACGCGCACGGAGGTAATAAAGGATGGTTTCATAAAATGCCTTGTGCATTAAGTCACCGTCCCTCACCATTTCATTGTTCTTCGCCTTGCTGAATTTGTTATCAATAATCACACCGATAGGAGAATTGCCGTCGTTGCTCACATGAATCTGACAGTCGATATTGTTGCGAGCACCTACATGAATAGCATTGTTGCCCTCATAAAAGGCATGGTTTAAGAAGTCACGAACGTATGTCTTCTCATCTTCTTCCGAAAGGCCGGAATCGAATTTAGGTTTGATAGTCAACAGTGCCTGTCTGAAACGCTCGCTGGCCTCAGAACAATAAAATAGAATGAAAAACATATTTTATAGCACTGTTATGCATAGTATAGCATATTGCGCACAAAGCTGGGTAGTGAAATGTAGTACCTTTGCAATATCAGAGAAACACTCTGAGGGAGTAGTTGAATCTCTCACCTCTCCATTATTAACCAACACAAAAACTAAACAATTATGATTTTGTACGTATTGAAGCAGAACAAGAACACTGCCTCCAAGGCTTACGGCAAGTACTTTGCCTACCCCGTGATTGAGGAAACCATCAGCCTCGATGCCTTGGCCGAGCACATGTCGAACCACAACACTCCTTACTCGAAGGGTGCTATCAAGGGCATGCTCACCGACATGGTGTCGTGCATCAAGGAGCTGCTCTTAGAGGGTAAGAACGTGAAGATTGCCGACCTCGCCATCTTCTCACTGGGCATCAAGAACAACGGCGGTGCCGCCTCTGAGGACACTTTCAGTGTCTCGAAGAACATCAAGGGCGTGAAGCTCCGCGCACGTGCCACCGGCGAGCTGATCACTCGGAGCCTGAACATGGTGGCCTCGCTGAAGAAGGCCAGCGCCACCACGAAGCCTGCTGCGCCTGACAACACCGGCAACACCGACGACGAGAACCCGTAACCTATTTGTCTCACGGATGATTATTTAATAGTCACACAGATCTCACAGATCTCACGGATGATTATTTAATAGTCACACAGATCTCACGGATCTCACAGATTTTTTTCCCCTCCTAAGTAGGAGGGGTTAGGGGTGGTCTGAACAATCTGTGGGATCTGTGGGATCTGTGTGACGATTTACTAACACAAACAACTAAACCAGACTTAGCATTATGAAAATTTTGAAAGACCTGAAAACCTGGAAGACTATCATCCAGTTTATCATCACCGTACTCACCGCTATCATCAGCTCGTTTTTCGTGCAGAGCTGCATGAATCTCTAATGTCTCACAGATGATTATTTAATGGTCACACAGATCCCACAGATGTTTTATTTTATGGTCACACAGATCTCACAGATCTCACAGATTGTTCAGACCACCCCTAACCCCTCCTACTTAGGAGGGGAAAAAAATCTGTGGGATCTGTGAGATCTGTGTGACCTATAAAAAAGCGTCAGTGTGACCTATAAAATAGCGTCTGCGTGACTTGAACTTTATTAACGACTATAAGTGTGAAATACTATGCGAAAGATTGATATGATTGTCGTCCACTGCAGCGCGACGCGCTGCAACCAGCCATACCCCGTGACAGCCCTTATACGCGACCACGACAAGCGGTTCGGATTCACAGGCTACCACTACTACATCACCCGCAACGGCCGGACCTACCAGACGCGCCACGAACAGCTCATCGGTGCCCACGCCCGAGGCTATAACAGCCACTCGCTGGGCGTCTGCTACGAAGGAGGCCTCGATGCCAACGGAACCCCTGCCGACACCCGCACACCAAAGCAGAAACGTGCCCTGCTCAGACTACTGAAAAAACTGAAAGCTGCACATCCCGATGCCCGGATCGTGGGCCATCGCGACCTGCCAAATGTTCATAAGGATTGTCCCTGTTTCGACTGTAGCGAGTACAAGGAACTCTAAGTCAAATCCTCAAATGGCTGGCGGAAGGTGCAACCCTCCTTCCATCGCGAACAGCCGTAAGCTGTCTTGCCTTTGATGATGTGGCCTTGGCCGCACAGGGGACATGGCTGGCCTACTGTGAGCTGGCCTTCGGTGGTCGGACTTCCAGTGGGCTGGCCTTTAGCGGCAGACTTAGTCTTGGCGGTGGTCTTGGCAGTGGTGCGTTTCTTCTTCAGGTCCTCGTCGGTGGTCGTGGTGACGCGTCGGTTGGATGCGTCGGCCATCACCTCGCTGACAATTTCGGCTACCTGCGTCTTGAGTTCCTCGATGAACTGCTGGGCATCGTATTTCCGATGCTCAATGTCACGCAGCTTTTTCTCCCAGATGCCAGTCAGTTCACAGCTTTTGAGCAGCTCCTCACGGATGAGGTCTATCAGCTCGATGCCTGTAGGAGTGGCTACGAGCCGCTTGCGCTCGCGTCGGATGTAGTGGCGCTTGAAGAGGGTTTCGATGATGCTGGCGCGTGAAGAGGGGCGACCGATGCCATTTTCCTTCATGGCGGCGCGGAGTGTCTCGTCCTCGACGAACTTGCCTGCCGTCTCCATAGCCCGCAGCAAGGAGGCCTCGTTGTAATAAGGTGGCGGGGTGGTCCACTTCTCCGTTAGTGTAGGCTTGTGGTCGCCGCTCTCGCCCTTGACGAAGGTGGGCAGTATGCGCTCCTCATCATCCTGTTTCTTGGTCTCTTCTTCCTCGTCCCTGGCTTTCCCCTTTTCCTGCACTATTCGCCATCCAGGGTCGAGTATCTCCTTGCCAGTGACCTTGAACTCTATCTTGTCAACTTCGCCCAGCACTGTCGTGGTAGCATATTTGCAGTCGGGCAGAAAGACGCCGATAAACCGTCGTGCCACCAGGTCAAAGACCTTCTGCTCGGCATCGCTCAGGCCCAGGGGAACGACACCCGTGGGTATGATGGCGTGGTGGTCGGTGACTTTCGACGTGTCGAAGACGCGCTTCGTCTTTTTCAGTGGCTTTCCGCCGATGGGTTTGATGAGTTCGGCATAAGGAGCCACGCCGGCAAACGTTGTCTGATAGAGACCGTTCAGCGTTTGCGGGCACTTGGGGTAGATGTCGTCCGAGAGGTACTGAGTATCGACACGCGGATAGGTGGTGTACTTCTTTTCGTAAAGACTCTGTATGAGGTTCAGCGTCATCTCGGCCGAGTATCCGAACTTGCGGTTGCAGTCAACCTGCAGTGATGTCAGGTCATAAAGCTGTGGCGGCTGTTCCTTGCCTTCTTTCTTCTCAACCTTCGTCACGGTGAAGGGCTTCCCTTCAATGGTCTGGAAAGCCTGCTCACCCTCTTCCTTGCTTGTGAACTTCCCTTTCGTTGCCGTGAACGTGGTGTCGCGATAGACGGTTGCCAGCACCCAATAGGGCTCGGGCTTGAAGTTCTCAATCTCCTTTTGCCGGTTGACGATGAGGGCCAGGGTGGGGGTCTGTACGCGGCCAATGGAGAGCACCTGGCGGTTCTGACCGTACTTCAGCGTGTAGAGACGTGTGGCGTTCATGCCTAAGAGCCAGTCGCCGATGGCACGTGACAGTCCTGCCATATATAGCGGCTGGTAGTCTTGCTGGTCTTTCAGGTTGGCAAATCCCTCGCGGATGGCTTCGTCGGTCATCGACGAAATCCACAAGCGCTTTACGGGACACTTGGCACCGGCCTTCTGCATCACCCAGCGCTGTATCAACTCACCCTCCTGTCCGGCGTCGCCGCAGTTGACGATGCCGTCAGCCGCCAGCATCAGCCGCTCGATGGTATGGAACTGTTTCTCTATGCCTCGGTCGGGTATGAGCTTGATGCCGAACCGTTGCGGAATCATGGGCAGCTGTGTCAGTGCCCACGTCCGCCATGCCTGGGTGTAGTCACCCGGCTCCTTGAGGGTACACAGGTGGCCGAAGGTCCATGTCACCTGATAGCCATTGCCCTCCATATATCCGTCGTGTGAGGCCGTTGCCCCGATGATACGAGCAATGTCCCGGGCCACGCTTGGTTTCTCTGCTATACAGACAATCATCTTGAGTTATAAACTGAAATTGTGTGCAAAATTACTCATTTTTCTTCAGATAACAGCCAAAACGGTGAAAGAATACTTGCAGCGGGTGATTTTTTTGACATTCGCGGTAATGCCCTCAGGAGGATAAATTAAAGTTAATTAACCTTATTCGTCAGCTGTTTTACCATAACATTTCGTACCTTTGCACATCAGAAGAAATAAATAACACAGTAGAATTATGTTAGAAAAAGTATTTTCGCCCGAGACTTACTCACTGCTGGGACAGTGGGCGTTCGGTTTCTGCAAAAGTCTTGTTGTGGCAGCCATCGTCTATTTCATAGGCAGCCGCCTCATCAAGCTCGTGTCGAAACTTATTACCAAGGCGCTGGAACGTAGCAAGGTTGACCCGTCGCTCTTCTCATTCCTCACCAGCATCGTCAACGTCGTGCTGTGGTTTGTGCTCATTATCATCCTCATCTCCATCTTCGGTATCGAGACATCATCGTTCATTGCCCTCTTTGCTTCGGCCGGCATGGCTATCGGCATGGCCATGAGCGGTACGTTGCAGAATTTTGCAGGTGGAGTCATGGTGCTGCTGTTCAAGCCTTACAAGGTGGGTGACTTCATCGAAGCTCAGGGATATGCCGGCACGGTGAAGGAGATACAGATTTTTAATACTATTATCCGGACTAACGATGCGCAAACCATTATAATACCTAATGGCGGACTCTCGACGGGCTCGCTGAAGAACTACTCCACTGAGAAATACCGCCGTGTAGATCTCGACTTCCAGTTTGCCTATGGCACTGATTTCGAAGAAGTGCGAAAAGCCATCGGTGAGATACAGCAGCGCAATCCGCTTATCATGCAAGGTCCTGTAGATGATTCGCCTGTGGTGGCAGCTCCCTGGCTCGGACTGACGAAACTCGGTGACAGCGGCGTCGTGGTTACCTCGCGCCAGTGGTGCAAGGGCTCTGACTATTGGACTGTAGCCGGATACATGAACGAGACGGTGTATCAGGAACTCAAAGCGAAGGGATTCATGTTCCCGTTTAATCGTATGGATGTCAACATAATAAATCAATAAGAAACTATGGCAAGAATATTGATGATTGGCGCCGGAGGCGTCGCAACAGTGGCAGCGTTCAAGATAGCACAGAATGCCGATGTGTTCACTGAGTTTATGATTGCAAGCCGTCGTAAGGCGAAGTGTGATCAGCTCGTGGAGGCCATCCATCAGAAGGGCTACAAACTGCCGATACAGACGGCGCAGGTCGATGCTGATGACGTAGAGCAGCTGAAGGCACTGTTTAACAGCTACAAGCCGGAACTGGTGGTGAACCTTGCACTGCCCTATCAGGATCTGACCATCATGGAAGCCTGTCTGGCCTGCGGCTGCAGCTACCTTGACACGGCCAACTACGAGCCGAAGGACGAGGCTCACTTCGAGTACTCTTGGCAGTGGGCCTATCGTGAACGTTTCCGTGAGGCGGGGCTGACAGCAATCCTCGGTTGCGGCTTCGACCCGGGGGTGACGAGCATTTTCACGGCCTATGCCGCCAAGCATCACTTCAAGGAGATACAGTATCTGGACATCGTCGATTGTAACGCCGGTGACCACCACAAGGCTTTCGCCACGAACTTCAACCCCGAGATTAATATCCGTGAGATCACCCAGAAGGGACTGTACTGGGAGAACGGCCAGTGGGTGGAGACCGAGCCGTTGGAGATACATAAGGACCTGACCTATCCAGGCATCGGACCGCGTGACAGCTACCTGCTGCACCATGAGGAGATAGAGTCATTGGTCATCAATTATCCCACTATCAAGCGTGCCCGCTTCTGGATGACCTTCGGACAGCAGTACCTGAAGCACTTGGAGGTGATACAGAACATCGGCATGAGCCGCATAGACGAGGTGGAGTATGAGGCACCGCTGGCTGACGGCACGGGTACCGCCAAGGTGAAAATCGTACCCCTGCAGTTCTTGAAAGCCGTGCTGCCAAATCCGCAGGACCTGGGTGAGAACTACGAGGGCGAGACTTCTATCGGCTGTCGCATTCGCGGCATTGGCAACGATGGGCAGGAGCACACCTATTATATATATAATAACTGCTCTCACCGTGCCGCCTATGAGGAGACGGGCATGCAGGGTGTTTCTTACACCACTGGTGTGCCGGCCATGATCGGTGCCATGATGTTCTGCAAGGGCCTCTGGCGCAAACCAGGAGTATATAACGTCGAAGAATTTGATCCTGACCCATTCATGGAGCAGCTCAACAAGCAGGGATTGCCCTGGCATGAGATTCATGATGGAGACCTGGAACTGTAAGATATGGCTCAGGATATATATATATTAGGTATAGAGTCGAGTTGTGACGATACGTCGGCAGCAGTATTGAAAAATGGCGTGCTGCTGTCGAACGTCACTGCGTCGCAGGCCGTACATGAAGCATACGGAGGCGTGGTGCCAGAGTTGGCCTCGCGTGCCCATCAGCAGAATGTGGTGCCGGTGGTGGACCAGGCCTTGAAGCAGGCCGGGGTGGGGAAGGAGCAGCTGTCGGCTGTGGCTTTCACCCGTGGACCGGGACTGATGGGGTCACTGTTGGTCGGCGTGAGTTTTGCCAAGGGCTTTGCGCGGGCATTAGGAATACCTCTTATTGACGTGAACCATCTGCAGGGGCATGTGATGGCGCATTTCATAGATTCAGGTGAAGGCGACTTCAATCCTCCTCCTTATCCTTTCTTATGCCTCTTGGTATCGGGTGGTAACTCGCAGATTGTCAAGGTGAATGCCTACAATGACATGGAGGTGCTGGGACAGACCATCGATGATGCTGCTGGCGAGGCTATCGACAAATGCTCGAAGGTCATGGGGCTGGGTTATCCGGGAGGCCCGGTCATTGATCGGCTGGCCCGGAAGGGTAATCCGAAAGCCTATCAGTTTGCTGAACCGAACATTCCGGGGCTGGACTACAGCTTCTCTGGGCTGAAGACATCGTTCCTATACTCGCTGCAGAAATGGGTGCAGGAAGATCCGGATTTCGTGGAGAAGCACAAGGAGGACATCGCTGCTTCACTGGAATGGACCATCGTGGACATCCTGATGAAGAAACTCAAGAAGGCTGCCAAACAGACCGGTATCAAACACGTGGCCGTAGCCGGTGGCGTCAGCGCCAACAATGGCTTGCGGAATGCGTTCCATGATGCCGCTAAGCGTTACGGCTGGACCATCTATATTCCGAAGTTCAGCTATACTACTGACAACGCTGCCATGATCGGCATCGTTGGCTATTACAAGTTCCTCGACAAGGACTTCTGCCCGATAGAAGCCCCGGCGTTCTCGAAAGTCACGTTTAAGTGAGAGGTCGGTTGCCCGGCAAATTGTTAATTGTAAATTGTCAAATTGAAATTGAAGTGATGGATTTTGAATCGAAAATTATCAGCAGGGAGGTTAGTGAACTGCTTTGGGAAATGGAAAAGACCGTCGGAACGGCTGAGAGCTGCACAGGTGGACGTATAGCTGAGGCTATCATCTCGGTGCCCGGAGCCTCGAAGTATTTCAAGGGCGGCATCATTTCCTATACTAATGAGATAAAAATGTCGCTGCTCGGCGTCAGCCCTGACTTGTTAGAGGAAAAGACTGCCGTCTGTGAGGAGGTCGCCATTGAGATGGTGAAGGGTGCCTGCCGGGCGCTTAATACAAATTACGCCATTTCGGCCACGGGCATCGCCGGACCCTCGGGCGGTACAAAGGACATACCCGTAGGAACCATCTGGCTGGCTTGTGGTAATGCTGATAGGGTGGTGACGTTGAAAGTGGAAGAGGATCATGGCCGTGACATTAATCTTGCCATTGCCACAAACAAGGCGATGCAGCTGTTTTTGGACTATCTGAAGGCCGAAAATGTCACAATAGAAGAACGTGAAGGTTAAAAAATATTAAGAATTAGGTAAATCTTCAATCTTCAATCTTCAATCTTCAATCTTTTTCGTACCTTTGCACCCTGTTTGGAATAAGTTACTAAAAAGTACACAATTAAAGTAGATAGAGATGTCTAAGATTTGTCAAATTACTGGAAAGAAGGCACAGATCGGTTGCAACGTGTCTCACTCAAAGCACCATACGAAGAGGAGCTTTGATGTAAACCTGTTCAGCAAGAAATTCTACTATGTAGAGGAGGACTGCTGGATTCAGTTGAAGATTAGTGCTGCTGGTCTTCGCATGATTAACAAAGTAGGTCTTGACGCTGCATTGAAGCAGGCAGTTGCTAAGGGATATGTAGATTGGAAGGACATTAAAGTGATAGGAGACTAACGAATCATGGCAAGCAAGAAAGCAAAAGGCAATCGTGTCCAGGTCATTCTGGAGTGCACCGAGCATAAAGCAAGTGGTATGCCGGGCACAAGCCGCTACATTACCACGAAGAATCGCAAGAATACGCCCGAGCGTATGGAGTTGATGAAGTATAACCCCATCCTGAAGAAGATGACTCTTCACAAGGAAATTAAATA
>CAMHNI010000049.1 GCA_946186505.1 uncultured Prevotellaceae bacterium
AGTTCTGGAAGCGGTAGCCATCGTATCGGCATAGTCCGTTCCACGTGCCAATCCACACATAGCCGTTGTAATCTTGTATGGCACATGATACAATGTCCTGGCCATACCCCTCGGCCTCACTGAAATGGGTAATTCGCACCTCCTCATATTTTTGAGCCGTAACAACGGTAATTACAAATAAAGAAGCGATGATAGTCAGTAGTCGTTTCATGGCTGCAAAGATAAGCAATATGTCATATTTTATTATATCCCTCTTTCTGCCCCGCTCGACCTTTGGTCGCTTGCTACCGAAGGGACGCAAGAATCGCCTCTATCGAGGTTGCGATAGCCGATAGCTTCAGCTATGTGTTGGCTCTGTACTTTCTCAGAACCCTCTAAGTCGGCGATGGTGCGGGCGACTTTCAGGATGCGGCTATAGGCACGGGCAGAGAGCTTGAGGCGCTCCATGGCCATGCGGAGCATATCCATAGAGGTGGCATCGGGCTCAGCAAACTGGTGGAGCATGCGCTCGGTCATTTGGGCGTTGCAGTGGATGCGGCCCCCTTCCCGTGCTCCCCCGAGGGGGAGGGAACTGAAGCGGTCGGTCTGAATCTTACGGGCACGAATGACACGCTCACTGATGACAGACGAGGGCTCGCCGGGCTGCATTTTCGATAGTTCGGAGAAGGGAACAGCCTGGATTTCGCAGTGGATGTCGATGCGGTCGAGTAGGGGACCGCTGATCTTGTTCATATACCGCTGTATCTGGCCAGGGGTGCAGACGCAGTGGTGCGTGGGGTCGCCATAGTAGCCGCAGGGGCAGGGGTTCATGGAGGCGACGAACATGAAGGAGGCGGGATAGTCGAGGGTGTACTTGGCACGGCTGATGGTGATGTGACGGTCTTCCAAAGGTTGGCGCATCACCTCCAGTACACTGCGCTGGAACTCTGGCAACTCGTCGAGGAAAAGTACGCCGTTGTGAGCCAAAGAAATCTCACCCGGCTGAGGATTGCTGCCGCCACCAACGAGGGCGACGACACAAGTATACGATTTTGATGTGGAGTAAATTATTGTTGTAGTAGCCATTGAGCAAAGAACTGGTCATAAAGGGTATAGGTACCCATGTCGTGGGTAATAAAGTCCTTCTCCAAGAGGCCCTTAACGGCCCCTTGCACCATACTGGCAGTAAGATGGTAGCGCTGAAGGAATGGACGAGCGGTCAGATTGGTGGCCTTGCCCTCCTTGCAGATGGCCATCAGAACTTCTTTTTGCTTTGGAGGTAATTGGAAGAGCAAGGCTTTGTAAGCAAAACTCTGCTGGATGATAATCTGCTGAATTGCGGGCTCTATCATCTCCTCCGAACACGAAGCACTTGGCTCTGTTAATGTAAACAATGCGTTTAGTACAGACTGAACATACCAAGTAACACCTTCGTACCGCTGATAGACGGCAACAATGGCCTCTCGGCTAATCTCCTTATGGTATTCTCTAAATAACTCCTGGGCAAAGGTTACGTATTTCTCGCACTCAATAGGTTCGATGGACATCAGACTTGTACTTTGATAGAAGGGGCGAGATGGAGATATGAATATCTCAGTCATCATGTGGCGCTGCGAACCAGAGTAGATGAACCACGTATTGCGGCACTTCTGGATTCTTGTGCGCAATATTGCTTCCACTTTATTGTCAGGGTAATCAGCAATTACCTGAAACTCATCGATAGCCACGATACACGGCTTGTCGGCTTGTTCCAAATAGGAGAAGATCTCGTCGAGCGTAAACTCTGGAACCTTGATGTCGCCTACACCTAATCCCCACTCTGGGTTTCCGTTGATGTCGAACGAAATATTGCTACGCAGTGAGCCTATTGTGTTAAGAAACTTTTCCCAAGCTTTACGACCTCTTGATTTCAGAACACCAAGTACTGCCTTACCCAGTTCATAGACAAACTCCTGCAGATTCTTCGTGGCATAGATATCAACGATAAAAGTATAATAGTTATTTTTGATGGTTTCTTGCTCAAAGCAATGATTTATCAGCCCTGTCTTACCCAGACGGCGAGGCGAGATAAGTGCCACATTGTTGCCGTTTGTAATCAGTCGTGTCAACTGTTTTGTCTCTTCCACACGGTCACAAAAATAGTGGGGAGAGACGTATCCGTTGGTAATAAAAGGATTAGGGACCATCATAACGCATTCATATAAAGAGGTTTAAAACTTTATGCAAAGATAATTATAATCTTATTATAAAGCAAGCCTTCCAATATTGTTTTAACATTATTTGTCTTCTTTCGCACTCTAAACTCCCCTCTCAGCCCCGCTCGACCTTTGGTCGCTTGCTACCGAAGGGACGCAAGAATCTCCTCTATCCAAGTTCCGATAGCCGATGGCCTCGGCGATATGTTGTCTCTGGACTTTCTCAGAGCCTTCGAGGTCGGCGATAGTGCGGGCGACCTTGAGGATGCGGCTATAGGCACGGGCGGAGAGCTTGAGGCGCTCCATAGCCATGCGAAGCATGTCGAGGGAGGCGGCATCAGGTTCTGCGAATTCGTGAAGCATTTTTTCGGTCATCTGGGCGTTGCAGTGGGGCCTACCCCCAACCCCTCCCAAAGAGGAGGGGAGTTTTAAAGAGCTGAAACGCTCTGTTTGGATGTTACGGGCACGGATGACGCGCTCACGGATAACTGAAGAGGGTTCTCCTGGTTGCATTTGCGAGAGTTCAACAAAGGGCACGGCCTGTATCTCGCAATGGATATCGATACGTTCGGGGTTTATATAGTCCTCTTTTCGTTTTATACTTGCTTCCATGTTACACTTATTTGTCATCAAATAGGCCACGGATTTGTTTGTCGAAGTCTGAGTCAATCTTTTGGGTGGGATTGAACAGTTTGTATTCCTCTTCTGCCTTTTGGTCAGCTTCCTCTCGACTAATCTTTCCTTTGTCTGGCAGTAAGGCATAGCGACGGAATGTCAAAAACTCATTGACAGATGCTGCAAATTGTTCCATGCTGAAAGCATTTTCGCGTTCTATCAGGTCTTCAATGTAGTCGAAGTAGCCTGAAACGGCTCGTTCTAAACGACGGATTTCTACCTCTGGCAGATAATTCTTGGCTATCTTGGCATCACTCAGCAACACACGTCCATCAGGAGCGTTCTTCCACGTCTGCAACCCCATGTGGTCTTTTGTGTGGTCGGCACGGGAATAGATAATCTCTGGAGCCGTCTGCCCTGTAATAGCATAATGAAAACGGTTTTGCACCATCTGATAGAACTCTCGCGTAGTTGGTGACTTACGGTCGTAGTCAAACGAGCATTCTGCATAGATGTCTGTTATTTGCTGCCAGATGCGCCGCTCACTGGCACGGATGCTGCGTACCTTCTCTAATAGTTCGCGGAAGTAGTCCTTGCCAAACACCGCCGTTCCCTGTTTCAGCCGTTCCTCGTCAAGCACAAATCCTTTCTTGATGTATTCATTTAGAATCTTTGTTGCCCACTGACGGAACTTCGTGGCTCTTGCAGACGAAACACGATAGCCAACGGCAATGATGGCATCAAGAGAGTAGAAAGCCGTTTCATTTTTTTGAGTCTTTCCTTCAATAGCTCCATGCTGAGTGGTTATTTCCATTTTGGAAACAGCCACTTCTTTATCAAGTTCTCCTTCGTCAAAGATATGATTCAGATGCTTGCTGATAGCAGGTACACCCACACCAAACAACTGTGCCATTGCTTTCTGCGTAGCCCAAATCGTCTCGTCCTTGATGACCACCTGCACTTTGCCATCTTCATCAGGCAGCTGATATAGAATAAATTGTATTTCGTTGCTCATTTCTTAAGCTTGATTGACGATAGCGACCTCTCTCCAAATATATTATTCAAACAAGAGTTCTCCATCATCACCATATTCCACACCTTCGAGTTCTAATTCACAATATGGCCTATCCATATAGATACCGCATGATTCAATGCGAACATTGAACTTAGCGCCACGCCTCATTTTGGGAGATAGCTTTGATGCTAACACCTTCTCAATAAAACCAATCTGCTGAACTATTCCATCTTTCTTTACACATACCTTCACAGCATTGCTATCATACTGGTTGTAAGGGTCTCTTTCAAGAATGATTTCATCGCTCTCAGACATTGATGCAATAATTTTTGTGCGGCTTGTGCCGTCTTCGTTACTGAATGTAACTCCTGTCACTTTTGTTAGCATAATTCAATATTTCAATTATTACTTATGGGGAATCCTCCTATTGGTCTTATTACGCTTTCAATTGAGCCAAATACATCTGCTCTTGTAAAATGACTCGCTATTAATTTCTTGAGGTCAAATTGGTTCTTTATAGCTCCATTATCATAAACATTACTGATATTGTAGTCCATTCTTTGTACCGATCTCTGCACTGAATTTTGAACAATTCTATTTACCCTTAAAAGTTCACGGCTAATTTCTATTAGCACACGAATACCATTGCTATTGCTTAACTCCGTTCTTAGGGTGAAATGGTGTAAAATTGGTTTTATGAAAGGAGTAATAGTAGTGTTATCATTAAAGGATGTCTTTTGATAGCCAGAAACGACAAGCTTCTTCATCGCTCTTGATATGCCAACATAAAACAATCGTTTATCTTCCTCTTTCTGTTCTTTTGTGTCATGGGCAAAATGAGGGTATCTTCCATCATTACAACGCAGCAACAAAACATTTTCAAATTCAAGTCCTTTGGCCTTATGAACGGTTGAGACAAATAGCTTTTCCTTGAAGGTTGAGCTCGAGCATAGGTCGGCTTCTCTATATGTGCTCAAATCCATCAAATGGTTTGAGAATTGCGAATACAACGCATTGGGTTCGGGATTCGGTTTGGAAATAACATCCGCATTCAGGAATTCGATGATAGAATCAAAGCTGTTAACTAATCGGAATTCACATATATATTGTAGTTCTTGGCTTGCATATTTCATTTCCTCTGTTATCGCATATTTATCATCATCAGGCAACAGAACGAATAGTCTCTGTTTCGCATGCATATAGCAATCTTTATAGCCTTGTGCTTTCCATTCGTCGATAATTTCCCTTGTTTTTTTCTCTTGTAAAAACGAAGATTGTTTTGCCAAGTGTTTGTCCGCTTCATGTCGGCAGTATTTTGCCAATTCCAATGTGCCTTTTATGTCTTCATCAGCCTGATGATAGTTTAGCCCCTGCTGCTCAGGAGGTACCAATCCGAATTGTTCAATCAGCCAACCAAGTTTATATTTCCTTTGTCCGGGTCTAACAAGGTGAGCTAATTGTAGTGTATCTATGATTTTTGCTTGGTAATCATCGAGACGCATGCCACAATCTCTTTGAAGATTATATCTCAAGATATTATAATCGTAATTTACGTTATGTCCCATGAGGATTCGGTCGCCCACATAATTTAAGAACAAAGCAAGTCCTTCCTGCCGAGAGTATTTATTCGGAGTTTCATTGTATATTTTGATCAAGGGATTTATTTCCTTTCCCAACTTCTTTGGGATTTCCTTGTCAGTATACATAATGATATTGAAGAAAGAACCTGGTACAATGTTACCTTTTCTTATTTTGTATGCGGCAATCTGAACGATGTCGTCATTGAAAACATCCGTACCTGTTGTTTCTGTATCGAACAAAACAATTTCTTCATTATCAAAAAGAGTGACGAATTCAGAAAGGTACGTTCCGCTATCCCGTAATAAATCGCTTGGGCACATGCCAACTTCACGCATCCGTTTGACAATATCTCGCCCTTCCTTATAGCTGTCAACAGCGTATGTTTGTTTGAGAATCCTTGACCATGCTATCATATTGAAATCATTACTTACGGCATTCAGGTGTGCCATTAGCGTTTTCATGTGAACGGTTTGAAAAGAATCCTGACCAGAAATCTTGAAATGAGATACATTGTCCTTTTTCAGTCTGTCGCTTATTTCATTTGCATCAACATTCCACGGCACAAGCAATGCAGTCCTTTCGTCTTTCCTTTTTTCATCACGTAGAAATGGCAGAATAGATTCATAGACTCTTTCTGTCTCTTCTTCCTTGTCTGCATACTCATGGAGGCACACATCATAAAATCCAGCCTCCTCATTATCTTTTGGCTCAGGCAAAAAGTCCTTGTCAACGTTCAACTCTTTAATTGCGAACTCGTTGTAAATATCCAACAAGTATTTAGGCGATCTGAAATTTTTGTCTAATCGAAAAATGTGGTTTCCGCATCTGTCCTTAAGATAATTAAGAGAATTCAGCGATGCACCCATAAATGAATAAATTGCCTGCTGTTCATCGCCAAGATACAAGACAACAAAATCATCTGTCTTTTCTGTGAGCAAGTCAACCAGTGAGAGCTGGAAATGAGATAAGTCTTGTATTTCATCAATCTGAATCCATTTGTATCTTTTATACTCTCTCTTATTGTCTTTATAGTAAGCATCGTATGCAAAAAGGAGCAAGTCATCAAAGTCTAATAAACCATTAAGTTCTTTATAGACCTGGTACTTATATGCTAAGGACAACGCTTTTTCAGCATAGTAAGGAATACCATCAACGTGCTGATTGGCGCATATCGCGAGAGCAGATTCTTCAAATATGCTTTCTAAACCGAATCCATGGGCTATCAAGTTCTTTTCCAAGAATTCTCTTCGATAATAATCTTCTCTTGGATGCCCCTTTTGTATTTGATACATCATGTGCTGTATGTCAGGTATCTTATTCCTTACCGCACTGATAATGGTGTCTGCCTTTGAGGTCTTTATCATCCCTGTTTTACCAGTAGGTTGATAGTTAAGTCCAAAGAAATGATTAACGACATCCCAATCTAAAGAAACCAAGGTGACAAATACTTCATGGCCAATCTCCATATTACTCTCTGCATAGCCTATCATCTCCTTAATTTCCATATCGGATATTATGCTCGTCAGGACCTCATTGGCATCATCCTCGTCCATGACAGAGGTTTCGCCGGTAACGCCGCTGGCACTCTCTTCAAACAGAAAGTGTGAACAATACCTGTGAATGTTTCCAACATACAAGTCCACTGCATCATTACCAAGGCGTGAATGAATTCTATCAAACATTCCTCTCGCAGCCCTATTCGTGAATGTCAGACAGAGCATGTCGGAAAGGTCTATACCTTCCTCCTCGTATGCCCTTGCAATTCGTTCCGCCAATATATCAGTCTTGCCACATCCAGGGCCAGCCAAAACCATGTTATAGCCATTCTTTATATTTATGACATCTAACTGCTTTTCTGTATATTCTTTCATTATTAATCTGTATACTGTTATTATTATATCCCTCTTTCAGCCCAATCGCCGCGATCAAGATTCCGATAGCCGATGGCTTCGGCGATGTGCATGGACTGTACCTTTTCAGAACCTTCGAGGTCGGCAATGGTGCGGGCGACCTTCAGGATGCGGCTATAGGCACGGGCAGAGAGCTTTAGGCGCTCCATCGCCATGCGGAGCATGTCGAGCGAGGCGTCATCAGGTTCAGCAAACTCGTGCAGCATCTTCTCGGTCATCATCGCATTGCAGTGGATGCCCTTGAAAGGCTTGAAGCGTTCCTCCTGTATCTTGCGAGCTGCAATCACGCGTTCACGGATAGCCGACGACGGTTCGCCCGGCTGCATCTGACTGAGCTGGGCGAAGGGGACGGCCTGTATCTCGCAGTGGATGTCGATGCGGTCGAGTAGGGGACCGGAGATTTTGTTCATATAGCGCTGTATCTGACCGGGAGTGCAGACACAGTGGTGGGTAGGGTCGCCATAATAGCCGCAAGGACAGGGGTTCATAGAGGCAATCATCATAAAGGAACAGGGATACTCGACGTTGTACTTGGCCCGGCTGATGGTAATTCTGCGATCTTCCAATGGCTGGCGCAGCACTTCGAGGACGGAACGTGAGAGTTCGGGCATCTCGTCAAGGAAGAGCACGCCGTTGTGGGCGAGTGAGATTTCTCCGGGCTGAGGGGTCTGTCCGCCTCCGACGAGGGCGGCCTGCGAGATGGTGTGGTGCGGGGCCCGGAAAGGCCGCTGGGAGATGAGGCTGGTGTCGCGACTGAGTTTTCCGGCCACAGAGTGTATCTGTGTCGTTTCCAAGCTCTCCGCTAACGACAGGGGAGGGAGGATGGAGGGCAGGCGTTTGGCGAGCATGGACTTGCCTGAGCCAGGAGGGCCTATCATAATCAGGTTATGTCCGCCGGCGGCAGCGACTTCGAGGGCCCGCTTGACGCTTTGCTGGCCACGGACATCGCTGAAGTCGAGTTCAAAATGATTTTGCTGCTCGTAGAATTCACGGCGGGTGTCGATAACGGTTGGCTGGTACGAGGTGTCGCCATTGAGGAAGTTGATGACATCGGCTATGCTTTCCATGCCGTAGATGGCAATGTTGTTGACAACGGCGGCCTCGCGGACGTTCTGCACGGGAACGATAAGTCCGGCATAGTGCTCGGAACGGGCACGGATAGCGATGGGCAGGGCACCGCGGACGGGCTGGATATGCCCGTCGAGTCCCAGTTCGCCGACCATCATATATTGGGGCAGCCGTGTGGGGTCAACCTTACCGGCAGCCGCCAGTATGCCGATGGCAAGGGGCAGGTCGTAGGCAGAGCCTTCTTTCTTGATGTCAGCCGGTGCCATGTTGACGGTGATTTCCATCATCGGCATTTTGAAACCGTTATTCTGCAGCGCTGACTTGATGCGGTCGTAACTTTCGCGGACGGCAGCATCGGCGAGTCCCGTGAGGTGGAACTGCACGCCTCTGGACATGCTCACCTCAATAGTTATCGTAGTGGTTTCCAGTCCGCTAACAGCAGCGCAGTAGGTTTTTACAAGCATAGTAACTGATGTATCTGTGGATTAACGGCACAAATTTAGGGAATTATTGCGAATTCCGCAAGAATTGGGCAGGATATTTGAATAATTTTGCTTAACTTTGCAGCCGAATGGTTATAAAACGTTTCAAGGACATGAAAGTACAAATTATCAACGGACCTAACCTGAACCTCCTCGGACAGCGGGAGCCTGGCATCTACGGCAACGAGTCGTTCGACAGCTATTTGGAGGAACTGCGAGAGAGGTATCCTGACATTCAGATAGATTTTTTCCAGAGCAATGTCGAAGGTGAGCTGATCAACAAGATGCAGCAGACTGGCTTTTACGAGGGCTACGACGGAATTGTCTTGAATGCCGGGGCCTACACCCACACGAGTCTGGCTTTGCAGGACTGCATCCGAAGTCTGAAGTGCCCAGTTATTGAGGTTCACATCTCGAACGTTCACAAGCGCGAGGAGTTTCGTCACCATTCGTTCATATCGTGCGCATGCCTTGGCGTAATCTGCGGTTTCGGGCTTGACTCCTATAGGTTGGCGATAGAGGCGCTGAGGAAGTGAAAAGAGAGAAGTGAATAGTGGAGAGTGATCTGGAGCAGTATATCCTGCAACACACGTCGGCAGAGCCTGACTACTTGTACCGGCTCTGGCGGGCGACGCATCTGCACACGGTGCATGGGCGGATGGTGAGTGGTCACCTACAGGGACGGCTACTGAAGATGCTGGTACAGATGATTCACCCGAGGAACATTCTGGAAGTGGGAACGTTCAGCGGTTACAGTGCCATAGCCATGGCCGAAGGACTGGAGGACGGGGGCCACCTCTACACGTTTGAGGTGAACGACGAGATGGAGGACTTCACAAGGGCCTGGATTGAAGGGTCTTCCGTGGCCGACAAGATAACGTTCATTGTGGGTGATGCCTTGACAGAGGCACCGAAACTGGGTGTAGAGTTCGACCTGGCCTTTATGGACGGTGACAAGCGGACCTACTGCGAGTGTTATGACATGGTGCTTTCAGTCCTCTCCCCCGGGGGCTTCGTCTTGGCCGACAACACCCTGTGGGACGGACATGTCGTGGATCACGACTACGACAACGACCGCCAGACTCAAGGCATAGAGCGCTTCAACGACTATGTGGCTGCCGACCCCCGGACGGAACAGCTCATACTGCCCCTGCGCGACGGTCTGACACTGATACGGAAGAAGGTAGAGAAATGATACGATATACTAAGAAAGAGGAGATATGGAATGCCTCCTCACACGGCGGGGGCATTCTTTTGGGTGTGGTCATCGGCATTATCTTTTTGGTATGGGTGTTCCATAGCAACAGCAACTGGGCGAGGGTGGGGGTGATACTCTACCTCTTCGGCATGTTAGGCAGCTACATAGCTTCTACGCTCTACCACTCTATCAAGCACCATTCCAAATGGAAGGAGAGACTGCGCCGCTGGGATCATGCTGCGATATACTGGCACATAGCTGGCTCATACTCGCCACTGACTCTGATAGCCCTTCGTCAGCAGGGGTATTGGGGGTGGAGTCTTTTCACGTTTGTCTGGCTCTGCGCCATCGTTGGCACCATCATCAGTTTTGTGCGTCTGAAAGAGCATTCCAATATTGAGACACTTTGTTTTATCGGTATGGGCCTGTCTGTACTTGTGGCCTTCAAACCCCTCATCGACAGTGTTTCAACAGCAGCCTTTGTATGGATAGTAGCAGAGGGCGTCTGTTACATTACAGGCGCCCTCTTCTACACGCTACATCAGCGTCGCTATATGCACTCCGTATTCCATTTTTTTGTGCTTGCAGGCAGCGTGTGCCATATCATTGCCGTCTGGGACGTGCTGATGGGATACTTGGAGTAGGATGGATAGTGATCAGATGAAGTGCATCGTACCCATGAGATAGACCAGACCGAAGCCGAGAACCATGGAAACGAGGCCCATGATGATACCCAACTTGGCCATGTCGTTCTGCTTGACGAAGCCTGTGGCGAAGGCGAGGGCGTTCGGCGGGGTGGAGATAGGCAGAATCATTGCCGAGGAAGCGGCGATGGCTACGCCGATGAGTACGGTTGGTGTCCCGCCGATAGGAGCGAGCTTGTCACCCATGGCACCGCAGACAATGGCGAGGATAGGCATGAGCAGGGCTGCCGTGGCGGAGTTGGAGATGAAATTGCTCAGCAGGTAGCAGATGGCTCCGCCAAGCAGGAGGATGAGCAGCGGTGAGAACTCGCCGAAGGGAATGCTCTCGACGGCGTTGGCGGCGAGTCCGGAGGCGTTGAGTCCGTAACCGAGTGCAAAGCCACCGGCAACCATCCAGATGACCGACCAGTTGATTTGTTCGAGGTCGCGCTTGTTGATGACACCTGTCAGTGCAAAGACGGCAAAGGGTACCATGGCGACGGTGTAGGAGTTGATACCGGTCACGCGGTCCAGGAGCCAGAGGGCTACGGTGATGAAGAAAGTGACGATGACAACATTGGCATGGAAGCCTTTCTTCATGCCGCCTTCAATATTGAGCTCGATGCGCTTCTGGGTAAAGGGGAATGTCTTGAGCAGGATGCGCCAGCTGATGAACAGCAGTACGATGACCAGCGGGAACATGAACATCATCCACTGACCGAAGCCAAGGCCGAGGTTCAGACCCTCGGGGTCGTTGAGGTATTTCAAGGCAATGGTGTTCGGCGGCGTACCGATGGGTGTTCCCATACCGCCGAGGTTGGCGGCCACGGGGATGGACATGGCCAGTGCTATGCGGCCCTTACCCTCGGGGGGCAGCTGACGGAACACCGGTGTCAGGAACGTCAGCATCATGGCGGCCGTGGCCGTGTTGGACACGAACATCGAGAAGAGACCCGTGATGAGCAGGAATCCCAACAGCACCATCTCACTCTTCGTGCCGAAAGGTTTCAGCAGCACCTTGGCCAGCTGGGCATCCAAACCTGTCTTCGTGGCGGCGATGGCTAACACGAAACCACCGATGAACAGCATGATGACGGGGTCGGCGAATGTGGCCATGACACCCTTATAGCTGAGCAGTTTGCCTACCTCCTCCTCGTTGACCATCGGTAATATGCCGCTGTCGGTACAGAAGAGGAGCATCAGCACGATGATGGCCACCGATGTAGCCCAAGATGACACAATCTCGAGAATCCACATCAGCGTTGCAAACGCAAAGATGGCGATGATGCGTTGCTGGATGACGGTGAGGTTCTGGATGCCGAACCACTCGGACGGCATATTCCACAAAAGCAGTGTGACGAGTGCCACAATCAGAATCTTGAGGGCACGCATGGCTCCATCGGCGGGATGATACTTCCGCTGATGACGCATCTTGTGATAGGTCTCTACAAGATGGAATCCTTCATAAATATGAAACATTTTCTAATGGTTTTTAATTTTGCGGCTGCAAAGGTAGCAAGAATTTTCGGTTTTCGGTTTACGATTTGCAATTAATTGACGGATAATGAGTGTATAAATACACAATAACGTCCCCGTGCCTGGAAAACGTGGGAATGTTTGCCAAGTGGAGTTTGCAAAATCTACTTCATACCAATGTTCAGCTGTAGTCCTAACTGGAGGCTGAGACAGGTGGGCTTGTCTTTGAAGAAGTTCTGCACATCGCTGTGATTGTCGAAGTAGTGTCTGATGCCTGGCTCTACAAACAGACCTACGTTCGGCGTCAGGTTGTAGGTCAGACCCATGCTGCCGCAGAGTGACCACTGGCAGCGGTCTTTCACGACATCGACCTGTATGTCGTTGACACTGGTCTTGTTACTGACATTCCAGTCGGCCTGTCCACCGGCCGAGGCATACATACTCAGGCGTCCGAACTGCAGCAAGCGATACTGGACGCCTAAGGGAATGCCGACATAGTGGAGCGACTGTTGCTGTTCTACTTCCCAGCCCTTCACAAACTTGGAAAATTGCGACTCCAACTTGGTATAGACAATACCTGTCTTGACTGATAGCCGGTCGTGGACGGGATAGCTGACCTGGAGCCCGATGGCAATGGGACGGTTGTGGTGCTCACGCTCCTCGTAGTCGGCAAGCCAGATGGGTGACGTCGCTCTGGAGGCATTATATTCTGTTGTCGTCATGAATTTCTGTGCCATTTCGCGGCTCATCTGCACCCTGTCGGTGCTTTGCCGGTTCTCAAGACCGTTTCCCGAGAACAGGGCCGCTGTCAGTTGACGTTTCTCACTGCTCTTCCTGATTGTGGGTAGCACATTCTGAGGCTGGTGAACCGTCTGTGCAATGTTTTTTCCCGACTCCGTTATCGTTTCCGTTATCGTTGACGTTTCCGTTTCTGTTATCGTTTCCGTTTCCGTTATCGTTTCCGTTTCTGTTATCGTTCCCGTTTCTGTTATCGTTGACGTTCCCGTTTCTGTTATCGTTTCTGTTATCGTTTCCGTTTCCGTTATCGTTCCCCTTTCCGTTGCCTCGGTTGTGGAAGCAGGGGCAGACGACCGTACTACGGAAGTCGCTACAGGGCTCTGCTGAGTATGGCTGTTTTGAACCCTGGCAACAGCATCGGACAGCTTCTCAGTCTTATCTGGTTCTGTAGGCTCGGCAGCAAACTGAGCCGTATCGGCCTGCTCCACTGCCTCGTCATCCCAAAGCAGGAGCGACCCGCCTGCTATCAATAAGGTTATGGCAGCAGCCGCCGCCCAGCGCAGCCATGTCTGAGTAGGGCGCCTGTGCGGTGTGGTCTCGTTGAGCTTGGCTTCAATGCCAGCCCACAGGTCGTCGGGAACAGGTTCCTGATAATCGGCCAGTTTCTCTCTTAGTTGGTCTATCCAATGCTCCTCATTCATAGTTGTCCTTGTTGTCTTAAGTAGTTTTTTATCAGACTGGCCAGTTTCTTTTTGGCCCGGTAGTATTGAGAGGCTGATGTGTCTTCCCTGATGCCTAACTGGCTGGCTATCTCCTTGTGCGACAGCTGATTGAAGACATAGAGATTGAGCACTATCCGATAGCCGGCAGGTAGCTGTGCTATGAGTCGTGTGAGCACTTCTGACGGCACGAGTTCAATGTCGGGCTCCTCGTCTTCTGTGTCAGTTGGGACATCGCTGACGAACGTGATGCGCTGCTTGCTCTTCAGGAAGTCAATAGCCTTGTTGGCCACTATCCTGGTGAGCCACGATTTGAGTGACCCTTCACCACGGAAGTCGAAACGGTCGATGCTGGTGAAGACCTTGATAAAACTGTCCTGTAGCACGTCATGCGCATCGTCCTCACCGGCGATGAACCTCATGGCCGTACCCATGGCACAGCCCGCGTAGCGGTCGTAGAGCCGTCGCATGGCCTGGCGGTTACCGCTCCTGACAGCTTCCAGCAGTTGTTGCTCAGTTTCCAAGGTCCTATTCCTTATTTCAGTCTCTTGGTACTGATGAAGGCCATTCTCATTTCCGGGTCCAAGACCCATGTCCGCTGCCCGCTGTTGGGATAGGTGATGATGACGCGCTTCACTACCAGTAAGCAGTTGGCAGCTGTCTCACCGATGACAAATGTCGATTCGCCCGGTAGCATGCCGAGCGTCACGGTCAGAGTGCCTTCATCGGCTGACGTCATACCGAACGATAACGGCTCGTAGGTCTCATGCGTGGAGCTGGCCTGCCCGTAATAATTGGCTGTTGATGAGTAGCCAACGGGTGAGAGTGTCAGGGTGGGGGCAACGACAGGTTCCACAATGCTGAAGTCGTTCACGTCATTTGTGGAGGCACCGTCCTCCTCAGATTTGTCCATCGATTCTTCTAGTGTCATGTGGTTCGTCTTGCCGCCCATCACCCGGTTTACGATGGCTTTGTAGGGAAGGCTCGGAAACTTGACGAACGTCTGACTGCCGTTTGTCTGACAGGCCATCGGGAATGTCTGCTCTATAGGTGTGTCGTCTATTGACCACACTCCTTCGAAAACGGCGAACACATTCTCATCCGCGTTCGGCATGTCCATGTAGGAATCCTCGTTGTCTCCTTCTGAACAGCCACCCAGCATCATCAGGACCATCAATCCCAGTGCTATAACCTTTCTTTTTTCCATATTCTGCTATTCCTTATTTATTATTATAACTGCGCAACAGCCATAATCTTGCATCTGACAGCCATATTTTTGCAGAATTTGCTGCCAGTCAGTATTCACAGTACAGTTCTGACAAAAAAGAGGGCGCATCCGTTATGCGTCCTCTTTTCTTGTCATATCGACAGACTATTTACTTCAGGCCGAGCTTCTGCTTCACCTGGGCGGTGACGTCGGTAGAGAGCGTGGTGCTGATGTAGGGAATGCCGGCACCCATTTCCATCACATAGACGTAGCCGCCAGCCTGGCCAACCTGCTTGATGGCGTCGAGCACCTTGGTGGTGATGGCCTGCATCTTCTCCTGCTGGGCCTTGGCCAGAGCCTGCTGGTTGTCCTGATAGCTCTGCTGAATCTTCGTGTACATATCCTGCAGTTCCTGCTGGCGGCGCTGCTTGATGTTCTCGGGCAGGGTGGCCTGCTCCTTCTCGAAGGCCTCGCCCTTCTTCTGCAGCTCGTCCTGCATGGACTTCAGGTCGGCCTCATACTGGGCGGTGAGAGCCTCGATTTCGGTCTTAGCCTTGTTGTACTCAGGCATGGCCTGGATGATTTCCTGTGTGTTCACATGGCCGAACTTGGCCTGTGCGTTAGCGGTAGTGAAACCGCAGATTGCGCAGATTGCGCAGAAGATAAACTTTTTCATTGTTTTATTTTTTTAGGGTTTTTGTTGTTTTGATGGGGCTCATGGGGCTTATAGGGCCTATGAACCTTATGGGGTTAATTACTATAACCAAGTTTTCCGAGCACCTCGTTGGAGATGTCGATCTTGGGTGAGCCGAAGATGATGCCCGTGTCACTGGCACGGTCGAGCACGAGCTGGTAGCCACGGAGTTCGGCAATGTCCTTGACGGCGTTGTAGATCTCGTCCTGGATTGGTGTCATCAGCGACGTGCGCTTCTTGAACAGTTCACCCTCGGGACCGAAGTACTTGCGCTTCAGCTCGGCGGCCTGCTTCTCCTTCTCGACGATGGCATCCTGCTTGGCCTTCTTTTGCTCGGCGGAGAGGAACACCAGCTCGTTCTGGTAGTTCTTATAGAGAGTCTGAGCCTCTGTGGTCAGTGCATCGACCTCGGCCTGCCACTTCTTCGACACCTGCGAAAGCTGCTCGTTGGCACGCTCGTAGGCGGGGATGTTCTTCAGGATATACTCCATATCCACCAGTGCAAACTTTTGCGCTCCTGCGGAGCTAAACATAAATGAAAAAATAAAAAATAATAAAGCCCTGCGGCATTGTTTCAACATTGTATTCATAAGCTTGTTTTTTCTTTATTCTTTATACTTTATTCTTTATACTTTATACTTTATTCTTTATACTTTATTCTTTATACTTTATACTTTATACTTTATACTTTATACTTTATACTTTACTCTTTATTCTTTACTCTTTATTCTTTATACTTTATTCTTTATTCTTTAGGGCGAAGCCCGCTTAGAACTCTTGTCCAAGTACGAAGTGGAACTGGCTGCCGCCCCGGGTCCAACCGCCGCTGGTATAGACCTTGTCGAGACCGTAGGCCCAGTCGATACCCATCAGTCCGACCATAGGTAGGAAGATGCGTACGCCGAGACCCGCCGAGCGCTTCAACTTGAAGGGGTTGAACTTCTTGACATCGGCCCAGGCATTACCGCCTTCGAGGAATCCGAGTCCGTAGATGGTGGTATTACCCAGCATGAAGGGGTAGCGCAGCTCCAGCGTGAAACGGTCGTAGGCGTAGGCGTTGTTCGATGTGCGCCGTCCCGACGACTCGGTATAGGCTGACGACGTGGAGATAGAGCCGTTGTCGTAACCGCGCAGTCCGATGGTCTCTTCAGCGTAGCTGTAGCTATAGCCGCTCATGCCGTCACCACCGACATAGAAGGTTTCGAAGGGCGACTTCTTGTCCTTGTTGTACGAGCCGAGGATGCCCAGCTCCATACGGGTCATCAGCACGAAGCATTTCTGTCCGCTTGTCAGGGCGGTGAAGGTGCGTGTCTTGAACTTCCACTTGTGGTACTCAATCCAGCGGTACATATCCTGTAGCTCGTTCTCGTAGGTAGCCGAGGTGCTGTTGAGAGCCAAGTTGGCGTAGTCCTTGCCGTCGAACAGCGACCAGGGTGGTGTGATGTTCAGCGAGAGCATGAACTCTGAGCCGCGACGAGGGAACAGTTGGTTGTCTGTCGAGTTACGCGAAAGGGTCAGGCCGAGGTTCAGGTTGTTACAGTTACCGTTGGCAATATAGAAATAGCTCCAGTCGCGCAGCATATAGCGGGTATAGCCCAGTGAGGCCATGAACTGGAAGTAGTCGTCCGGCCAGCGCAGTCGCTTGCCCCATCCAATGCTGGCACCGAACATCTGTATGTTCTTGTCATCGTCAAGCATCGACTCGTAGTTGTAGGCGTAGTTGTTGTAATAGCCGTAGCCATAGCCGTAACCATAACCGTAGAGGCTGTTGTAGAGGGCGTTGTTGCGGTAGTAGCTGGAGATGTCGGACTGTTTGGAGTAGAACAGGCTGACGCTGAGTGAGTTGGGACGCTTGTTGCCGAACCATCCTGTAGAGTAGCTGGTGGACACCTGGCTGTAGTACGAACCATTGGTCTGGTAGTTGATACCAAGCTGCTCGCCGTCGCCGATGGGCATGATGCCGCGGTGCATCTTGTTGCGACCGAACAGGTTGCGCATGGAGAAGTTGTTCAGTTTCAAACCGATACGTCCGATGACACCCGTCTGTCCCCAGCCGAGCGAGAACTCCACCTGGTCGTTCGACTTCTGTTCCAGCAGCCAGTTGATATCGACGGTGCCGTCCTCGCCATTGGGTTCAATCTTCGGTTCCACCTTCTCCGGGTCGAAGTGTCCCATTGATGCCAGGTCACGTGCCGAACGCTGCAGTGCCTCCTTCGAGAAGAGGTCGCCGGGCTTGGTGCGCAGTTCGCGGCGTACCACCTCCTCATAGAGTCGGTCGTTGCCGTAGATGCGGACGTGGTTCAGGTGCGCCTGGGTACCTTCGTAGATGCGCATCTCGACATCGATGGAGTCGCCGACGATGTTGACATCTACTGGGGTGAGCTGGTAGAACAGGTAACCGTTGTTCCAGTAGAAGTTGCCTACGGCATCCTCATCCTCGGTCAGTCGTTTGTTCATGCGCCGCTGGTTATAGACATCGCCTTTCTTCATGCCGAGCAGTTCGTCCAGCTTGTCGGTGGGGATGATGGTGTTGCCTACCCAAGTGATGTTGCGCAGGTAGTACTTCTGACCCTCATCGATGCGGACGAGTACGTTGACGTGTTTCTCATCGACGTTCCATACGGAGTCCACTTCGATAATCATGTCACGGTAGCCTAACTCGTTGTACTTATCTATCAGGGCCTCCTTGGCCTCATGGTAGCGCTCGTCAGTGAATTTCTTGCCTTTGAAGATGTTCGTCAGTTTGCCTGACTCGTGAATCTTGCCGAAGGCACCCTTGGTGAAGAGCGAACCCTTGATCTTGTTGGACTTCAGGTTCTGGTTACCCTCGAAGATGATGTTGCGCACCTTCATCTTTGCCTTCTTATCGACATTGACATCGAGTATGACCTGGTTCTTGCCCGTCACGTCGTCGCGCTGCATGATTTCTATCTCGGCGTTCTTATATCCTTTCTGGTCGAAATACTTCTTGGCCAGTATCTTGGCACGGTCAATCATGTTGGGCGTTATCTGGCTGCCCTTCATGATGCCGAGCTTGGCTTCCATGTCCTCACGTTCAGACTTCTTCAAGCCGTTGTAGTTGATGGTGCTGACACGGGGTCTGAGGGCGAGGTGTATGCACAGGTAAATCTTCGAACCAATGAGTGAGTCGGCAGTTATCTGTACCCGTGAGAACAGACCGTGACGCCAGTAGCGCTTCACTGCCTCGGTGATGGCCTGGCCTGGCACTTCTATCTCGTCGCCCACCGACAGGCCCGAGAGGCTTGTCAGCACGTAGTCCTCATAGCCCTCGACACCTTCGACGGCAATGCCGCCGATTTCGCAGGTACGGGGTGTGCCGGCATACGAGATGTCGGGATTGACGATGACGTCCTGCGCCCCTATGGGGCTAAAGTACAAAGAACAAAGAACAAAGAGCAAATACCGCAGCAATAACGCTCGGCTATTATTTCTCTGTCGTTGTTTGTTGTTTATGTCCTTCATTTTTTTTCTTTCTTCTTTCTTTATACTTTATACTTTATACTTTATACTTTATACTTTATACTTTATACTTTATTCTTTATTCTTTATTCTTTATACTTTTTCCTTTTTCCTTTATTCTTTTTTCTTTAGAGACGAAGTCTCGCTCTCCACCTGTGCTTCCGTCTTGCCGTAGCGGCGCTGGCGGTTCTGGTAGTCGGCGATGGCCTGTTGCAGGTTCGTCTCGTCAAAGTCGGGCCAGTAGGTGTCGCAGAAGTACAGTTCTGAATAGGCTATCTGCCACAGCAGGTAGTTCGATATGCGCAGTTCGCCACCCGTTCGGATGAGCAGGTCGGGGTCGGGCATGAAGCTGGTCTCTAAGTGGCGGCTGACGTTGTCCTCCGTGATTTCGCCTAAAGTGCCTGCCTTGGCTTCTTCCACCATGTCACGCAAGGCCTTGGTGATTTCCCACCGCGATGAGTAGCTCAGTGCTACGACCATCGTCATGGCATCGTTCTTCGCAGTGTGGTCCATCGTCTCCTGCAGCTTCTGCTGCACGGCTTCAGGTAGCCGTTCTATGTCGCCGATGACCTGGAAGCGCACGTTGTTCTTCATGAAGATCTCGTCCTCCAATGAGGAGAGCACCAGTCCCATGAGTGCCGAGATCTCGTCGGCGGGGCGGTTCCAGTTCTCGGTCGAGAACGTGTATAGCGTCAGATATTTCACGCCTAACCTTACACACTCTGAGGTGATGCGGCGTACGGTGTCAACACCGGCCTGATGTCCGAAGCTGCGGTCCTTGCCGCGCTCGGTGGCCCACCGCCCGTTGCCGTCCATGATGATGGCAATGTGCTCGGGTATTCGCTTCATATCCAATGTCTGATCAGTCTCTGTCATTATTGCAAGTTTTACATTTTTCCCATATATCGTAGGTCAGCGACAGTTGCAGTACGCTGTAGCAGTCGGTGTTCTTGAACAGTCCGCTGCTCTTGACGCCGTAGGGGTCGCTCACCCCGTCCAGTTTGTCACTGCCCGTGAAATGCATGCGCCACTCGGCAGTGAGGTTCATCCGCTCGCCGACCTTGTACTTCAGTCCTAAACCAAACGGCATGTTCCCGGCCATGACACCTTCGTCGGGCGTTTTAACATAGGTGATGCCCACGCCGAAGGCAAGGAAGGGCGTCAAGTGTTTGGCTCCCCGGTATTCGCGCCCCGTGCCGAACGGCCAGAAGTTGTACTCGAAGCGCACGCTGCCGTCCACCATGGGGTTGCTGAACGTCTGCGGCAGGCTTGCGGCCTCAGGATACCATGTCTCGGCGTCGGCTATCGCGCCTTTCATCTTGCCGTAGCCCAGGCTGAAGGCCCATGACGTGCGCGGGGTAGGACGGTATTTGGCTAACAGGCTTCCCATCGGCTGCAGGTCCCTGAGCAGGTTGCCGTTGTAGTCACCCAGATAGCCTGTCAGGCCGACACCCGCACCAATCTCCATCTTGTACTCCGGGTCTTCCTGGGCTTTGACGCCAAGGACAGCCGTCGCGAAGAGTATGATAACCAGCACACGTCTCATAGGCTGTTCTTACTCAGTCTTTATCCCGTACCACACCGTTCCCGTACCGACTTCCGACAGCCAGAG
The DNA here is from genome assembly GCA_946186505.1 of uncultured Prevotellaceae bacterium. GTDB lineage: Bacteria > Bacteroidota > Bacteroidia > Bacteroidales > Bacteroidaceae > Prevotella. The sequence goes on from CAMHNI010000049.1 coordinate 20,653, forward strand.
GCCGCCCTGTCCGTCGGTAGCGGCACCAGCCACAGCACTCACGGGACTGGTCAGGTCTGAACTGGTCCGCCACGTGATGCCCTGGTCTGTACTCAGGTATATGCTGCCCGTAGCGTCAACCGCCAGCACGTTGCCGTCCGTGTAGGGCAGCAGCCAGTAGTAGTGCCCCTTGGGCAGGTAGTAGGAGTTCTTCTCTTCTATGGGCATATACACCCAGTCGGTGGCCTTGTCCGGGTCGATGATTTTCCGCCAGACGACAGCAGCATTCTCCTGTCGGTCGTTGTCGCCCACCAACAGGGCGTAGGCCAGCCCGTTCTTCAGCATCCAGCTGGTGAAGCTGCGGTTTGCTGTGGGCAGCAGGTCGGTGTCAGTGTCGTAGGTTCCTGCAATCGTGGTAGCCCAATGGTCGTTGGTGGCGTTGATGCCGTTGCCCTCTTCGTTGAAGGCAAACTCCCATCCCGACGTCGGTGTCTGGGGCATCGCGGTGCCGTCGGGCATCTTTGTCCATGTCATGGTTCCTGCCTCCTGGCTGCGCACGCTCAGCGTTACCGTGTAGTCGCGGCTTCCGGAGCCGTCGGTGGCATAGACGCGGAACAGGCGTGGTTGGGTGAAGTCGATGGAGTCGGACCCGGAGTTGAAGTAGGTCAGTGTGTCGCTCGTGACCGACTTGATATAGACTACACCGTTGTTCTTCGTCGTCACATTACAGATGATGTGCCCCATGTCAGTGCCCGTGAGCAGTGGGTCGGTGTTGAAGATGCGGTGGTTCAGCTGGTCGATGCTGACATGATACGACGTAGCCGTGTAGGTGGTCTTATAGACCGAGTCGTTGCCTGCCGATGTGGTGGTATGCAAATATCTGTTGAGCTTACCCAGTGTGAAGGTGCTGATGGCCATGTCGTCATAGACGGTAGTGGTGTCATCGCTGGACCCCAAGCATGAGGTCAGCAACAAACCCGCCGTGAGCAGCCCACAGAAAATCTGAAAAATTCTTTTCATCGAATATCCATTTACAAATTTGGGTGCAAATTTACGCACAATTCCGCAAATATCGGCCATTTTCACCTTATTATTCATTAATTTATAGGAAAAGATACGTGTTTTTAAGTTTGTTTTAGCTTTTATGGTGCAAAAAAAAGAGTGCGGTATGAATCACTCACTCCGCACTCCTCTCAACAAACGTTGGTCTTTGTTAGTGTGAAGACACACAGAACTGTCACTACAGCCACAGTAACCAACGTTACAGTTGTTTGAAAATCTAATAACATAATCTTTACCTTAATTTCACCCAGCCGTGCCAAAAGGCGTGGCCGGGAACTACTAACCTAATGAATAACGGCGTAATCTCACGATTACAGGATGCAAAGGTACGAAGAAGTGAGGAGTTATAAGTGAAAAGTGATAAGTTATTGCGTATAATACTTCTCTTTTTGACTTATATCAAAAAGCAAGTTGGCCGCACCTTTCGGCGCAGCCAACTTTTCACTTTTCACTTTTCACTTCTTAGAGTTTCGGACCTGCAGCAACCAGTGCCTTGCCAGCCTCGTTACCCTCGTACTTCTTGAAGTTCTTGATGAAGCGGGCAGCCAGATCCTTGGCCTTCTCTTCCCACTCATTGCGGTTCTGGTAGGTGTCGCGCGGATCGAGTATGCCCCAAGCCACACCGTCGAGCTGTGTGGGAACCTCGAAGTCGAAGTAAGGAATCTTCTTGGTAGGAGCGTTCAGGATGGCACCACCCAGGATGGCGTCGATGATACCACGTGTATCCTTGATAGAGATACGCTTGCCGGTACCGTTCCAACCGGTGTTCACCAGGTAAGCCTTGGCACCGCTCTTCTCCATCTTCTTCACCAGCTCCTCAGCATACTTGGTGGGGTGCAGCTCGAGGAATGCCTGGCCGAAGCAAGCACTGAAGGTAGGAGTGGGCTCTGTGATGCCGCGCTCTGTACCAGCCAGCTTAGCTGTGAAACCAGAGAGGAAGTAGTACTTGGTCTGCTCGGGAGTCAGGATAGATACTGGGGGCAGTACGCCGAAGGCGTCAGCAGACAGGAAGATAACGTTCTTAGCGTCAGGACCTGCGCTCTTGCCGTTGACCTTCTGGGCAATCTTCTCAATGTGGTCGATAGGATAAGATACGCGGGTGTTCTCAGTTACGCTCTTGTCAGCGAAGTCGATCTTACCATCAGCGTCAACAGTGACGTTCTCGAGCAGAGCGTCGCGGCGGATAGCGTTGTAGATGTCGGGCTCGCTCTCCTTGTCGAGGTTGATAACCTTAGCGTAGCAGCCACCCTCGAGGTTGAATACACCCTCGTCGTCCCATCCGTGCTCGTCGTCACCGATGAGGAGACGCTTAGGATCGGTAGAAAGGGTGGTCTTACCTGTACCAGAGAGACCGAAGAAGATGGCGGTGTTCTTACCCTCCATGTCGGTGTTGGCAGAGCAGTGCATTGAGGCGATACCCTGCAGAGGCAGATAGTAGTTCTGCATAGAGAACATACCCTTCTTCATCTCACCACCATACCATGTGTTGATGATGCACTGCTCGCGGCTGGTGGTGTTGAAAGCAACACAAGTCTCTGAGTTCAGACCCAGCTCTTTGTAGTTTTCAACCTTTGCCTTAGAAGCGTTGTAGATGACGAAGTTAGGCTTGAAGTTCTCCAACTCCTCAGCGGTAGGCTGGATGAACATGTTCTTTACGAAGTGTGCCTGCCATGCTACTTCAACGATGAAACGAACAGCAAGACGAGTAGCCTCGTTAGCACCGCAGAAAGCGTCTACCACGTACAGCTCCTTGTTGCAGAGCTCCTTGATGGCAATCTCCTTAACCTTTGCCCAAACCTCCTCAGACATGGGGTGGTTGTCGTTCTTGTACTCCTCAGTAGTCCACCATACCTTGTCCTGGCTCTGTGCATCCTTTACGATGTACTTGTCCTTAGGTGAACGACCAGTGTAGATACCAGTCATCACGTTAACAGCGTTGAGCTCGGTGTTTACGCCCTTGTCGAAACCCTCGAGACCAGCCTTTGTCTCCTCTTCGAAGAGGTACTCATACGACGGATTGTGGGCAATCACGGTACTACCCGTAATGCCATACTGTGTCAAATCTAACTTTGCCATAATTTTATTAAGTATTTTAATATGTGAATTATCTCTTACCTTAAACGCCTGCAAAGGTACGAAGAATTTCACAATTCTCCATTCATAATTCGTAATTATTTGCTTTCTTCCCTGCCTTTTTTGCGTTAAAGTATCAAAAAAGAAGTGTCGGAGCGACACATTTGCCACTTCGACATATCAAAAAACGTACGCCCCGCCTATGGCTGGTCGGGAGCAACAGCCGTCGTGTCGGCTGTCTCCGCCGTCTCGATAGAGTCGCTTTCCTCTATCTCAATGGGGTAGGGCTCTGGCTCATAGTTCTTGGGAGCCGGACCGTAGCAGGCCATAAACAACAATGACGATGTTCCGATGCCGAGCCATGTCAGCATCACCGTCAGCATCTTACTTTTACACTTGAACCACTTTTTGCTCATAGTTTCCTCGTTTGTTTGGTGCAAAGTAACGAAAATTTCTTCAAACCGCCAAACTTTTTCCGCCTTAAATCACACTAATTCATAATTATTTCCTAACTTTGCAGCCAAAACATACAGAAATGACTACAACAATCAAGCGACTGACTGTAGGAAAGGAGGTACGCGACTACATCATGATCTTCATTGCCATGATGTCGTACTGCATCGGATGGACCGTTTTCCTGTTGCCTAACAACATCACCACGGGCGGCGTAGCCGGTGTGTCGAGTATTATCTACTGGGCCACGGGCATCCCCGTCCAGTACACCTATTTCGGCATCAACGCCGTGCTGCTGATAATCGCCCTGCGCATCCTCGGCATGAAGTTCTGCGTGAAGACCATCTATGCCGTCATCGTGCTGACCGTGGCTACAGGCTACTTCACCCAGTACTACCACGCCCACCTGCTGTCTGACCAGCCGTTCATGGCCGCCATCATCGGCTCGGTGTTCTGTGGCTGTGGTGTCGGTCTGGGACTGTCCAACAACGGCTCGACGGGCGGCACCGACATCATTGCCGCCATCGTCAACAAATACCGTGATGTCTCCTTGGGCCGTGTCATCCTCATCTGCGATGTCATCATCATTTCCAGCAGCTATTTCGTCCTGCGCGACTGGGAGAAGGTCATCTACGGCTACGTGGTGCTCTACGTCACGGCGTTCTGTGTCGATCAGGTGGTCGAGTCTGCCCGACGCTCGGTACAGTTCTTCATTATTTCTGACAAATACCGTGAGATAGGCGAGCGCATCAACCGCGAACCGCACCGTGGCTGTACCGTCATCGACGCCCAGGGCTTCTACTCGGGCAAGGACGTGAAGATGCTCTTCGTATTGGCCAAGCGTCGCCAGAGCAACATGATATTCCGCATCATCAACGAGATTGACCCCCATGCCTTTGTCTCGCAGAGTGCCGTCATCGGTGTCTATGGCGAGGGTTTCGACCACTTCAAGGTGCGGACTAAGAAAGCGGTAACGAAAACTGACAACTAATATAAAAATGAAACTTATTAAAGACCAACAATTCGGCGGTGAACGCCCGCTGTTTGCCACCCGTGACCTGCGATTGGAGAACATCACCGTCACCGATGGTGAGTCGGCCATCAAGCAGTGTCAGCATATCGAGGCCGACGGTTGCCGGTTCTATGGCAAGTACCCGTGGTGGCATGTTGACGGAGCCATTATCGAGAACTGCTACTTTGCCGAGGGCTCGCGGTCAGCGGTGTGGTACACCAACGACCTGGTGATGCGCCACTGCCGCATTGACGGGCCGAAGTTCTTCCGTGAGATGCACAACGTCGAGTTGGAGGATGTTGAGATTACCGATGCCGACGAGACGTTCTGGCGCATTGACGGCCTGCGTCTCAAGAACGTCAGGCTGCACGGCGGCACCTACCCCTTCATGTTCTCGAGGAATATCTACGTTGACGGTTTGGAGAGCGATGCGAAATACGTGTTCCAGTATTGTCGCGACGTAGAGATACATCATGCCAACATCCTGACAAAGGACTCCTTCTGGGAGTGCGAGAATGTCACCGTCTATGACTCCGTGCTCGACGG
>CAMHNI010000050.1 GCA_946186505.1 uncultured Prevotellaceae bacterium
GAATGCCTGCCTGTCACGCAGGAGGTCACGAGTTCGAATCTCGTACGCACCGCAAACAAAGCTCATTGGATACTGATAAGTGTTCGTTGAGCTTTTTTGTTTACCATAAAATCGTAAATACTGATAGAACAATGAAGACAAATATCCTATTTATCATAATGATTCTCACTGTGCAGTCGCTTTTCGGACAGGTGAGGACTCCCAAGTTGACGGCTTATAAGCAATTCAAGCCATCCGTCATTCTATTGAAGGACGGTCGCCAGCTGAAACAGCCATTGACAAACATCTTCTTGAAAAACTCGTCGCTGCTTTACTTACGCGGAACACAGTCCATGGAGGCCAATATGGACAATATTGTCAGTGTGCAGTTTGATGACCGGCTGTATGTGAAAATCGACTCGCTGCTCTGTTATCAGGTTGACACCGTTGGCAACGATGCTCTATATCGTGCCACAATCATAGATTTACCGGCTTATAAGCAGCAATTGAAAAATAACCAGGTAATCACGTCAATGGACTTGGGTGATCAAATTTCAACCGCAACCATTGACATCAGTTCTGAGGATGACTACTTGTTTCCGCTCATCGATATTTATTATTTCCGGCTCAAAGGCCAGTATGTTCGTACGCATGAGCGTCACCTTGGCCGTATTCTCAACAAGGAGCAGAAGCGTATAATGAAAACGTTTGTCACGATGCCTGATTTCAGCTGGACAGACGAGAAGAGCCTGCTTCGACTGCTCAAAGGATTACAGTAAACAACATTGCAAGTGTTTCAAAACAAATAGCTGCCTTTCTGATATCTATCCATTGTCTATTTATCATAATGCCGGTTGTACTAATTTTGCACCGGACAAATAAACATCCGGTGCTTGTCAGATACGTTCTATCTGCTTGACCCCCTTGACAGTCCTAAGCCGCTTGATAAGAGTTTCGAGCTTGGTATTGTCATCAACCATTACTTCTATGTTTCCTCTGAACAATCCGTCGTGCGAGTCAATGTTGATGCTGCGCAGTATCAGTTTTTCCTCTTTTGAGATGATGCTGGTCAGATTGTTCACAATGCCGATGTCGTCTTGACCGAGCACGCGAAGCGTGATGCTGTACTGAGATGCACCTTTGCCTGACCACTTTGCCTTGACCACGCGGTAACCGAAGCGCTTTTTCAGTTCCGGAGCATTCGGACAGTCTGTGCGGTGAATCTTGATACCGCCACTGACGGTCACGAAGCCAAACACAGGATCGCCATAGATAGGATTACAGCAGCGAGCCAGCTGATAGTCAATGCCCTTCAGATTGCGGTCTATGACAAGAACGTCGTCATTCTGTGCAAAGACAGTCTGCTGCTGTTCTTCAAGCACAAATTTGTCGGCACTGCGCGCCTGGTTATCGCCTGTGATGACACGGTCACCCTGTTGAATTTCCAAGTACTTGTCTATCAGCATGTTCATGTCTATAGAACCATCGGTCACCTGACGATAGAACTCGCTGACCTCTCTGAAGTGCAGCTTCTTGATAAGCTGCTGCATGACGCTCTCCTCCAGTTCAATCTTGCGATTCTTGAACTTGCGCTCAATCATCTCCTTGGCAAACAGGCCTTCTTTCACCTGCGTCTCTTTCAGAGCCAGACGTATCTTGGCCTTGGCTCGGCTGGTCTTCACCACATTAAGCCATTCCTGCTTGGGTTTCTGGTTCGAGGCAGTCATAATCTCCACCTGGTCACCAGACCGGAGCACCTGACGGAACGTTACCACCTTATTATTCACACGTGCGCCCACGCATGAGGAACCAATCTTGGAATGTATGTGATAGGCCATATCAAGCACTGTTGCACCTTTGGGGAACTTCAGCAAATCACCCTTAGGTGTGAACACATAGACCTCGTCCTCATACAAATCCATCTTGAACTGATCCATCGCCTCACGGCCGTCGCTGGTTTCCAACATCTGTCGGATTCCTGTCAGCCACTCGTCCAAGCCCGTCTCTCCTTTGACACCCTTGTATCTCCAGTGGGCTGCAACGCCACGTTCGGCCACCTCGTCCATACGCTCCGTACGAATCTGTATCTCGACCCATTTCTGTTCAGGTCCCAGCACAGTGATGTGCAGGCTTTCATATCCGTTCGACTTCGGCACGCTTAACCAGTCTCTCAGTCGTTTAGGATTTGGCTGGTACATGTCGGTGACAATGGAATATACCTGCCAGCACTGCATTTTCTCTTTTTCCTGTGGTGTATCAAGTATGATGCGGATAGCAAAGAGGTCATAGACACCCTCGAACTGGCATTTCTGCTTCTTCATCTTTTGCCATATAGAGTGTATCGACTTCGTGCGTCCCTTGATGTGGAACTTCAGACCGGCATGCGTCAGTTTCTCCTCTATGGGTTTAATGAAACTTTCGATATAGGCATCGCGGCTCTTCTTCGTTTCACTCAGCTTATCTTTGATGAGATAGTATGCGTCGTGTTCTAAGTACTTCAGTGACAGGTCCTCCAGTTCAGACTTCAGTTTGTAGAGACCAAGCTTGTGGGCCAGTGGTGCATACAGATAGGCGGCTTCCAGACTGACTTCGTGCCTGGCTTCCTCGTTCTCTGCGTCACGAATCTGTCTCATCAGGTTCACACGGTCGGCTATCATGATGAGTATCACTCTCATGTCTTCAGCAAAAGAGAGCAACAGGTTGCGGAAATTCTCCGACTCGATAACAGGGTTCTTCTTATATAGTTCCTGTATGCGGCACAAACCGTTTAGGATGCGTGCAACTGATTCGCCGTAGTCGCGGCTGACACTGACAATGTCGAGCGAACCGGTTACCACACTATAGTGTAACAGTACTGCCAGCACAGCATCGCGTTTCAGTCCTGTCTCGTCCACCAGTATCTGTGCTGTCTGCAGAGCCAGCAGTATAGGATTCAGTCCGAAAACATCGCGTTGTACCTGACCGTGCTCTATCAGGACGGACAAGTGCTGACGTATCTTCAACTCGTCATCTGGCAGGAGTGAATCCCCTACCCTTTCCTTCAGTTTGCTATACATCAGCATGGTTTCTACACGCTCTTCACTCGTAAATACTAACTTATCTGTCATCTTTTTACCTAAATTTGGGGCAAAGATAAGAAAAAGTTTCCGATTTCCCTTGTTTTTCTCTAAAAACTTTGTATATTTGCAAGCAAAACGGACTAAAATACTAATATTATGCTATCACAACAAGACCTACAGCAGATTGCCCGTAAAGGCATTACTGAAGAGCAGATTGACATTCAGTTAGAAGAGTTTAAGACAGGATTCCCCTTCCTCAAGCTAAAAGCGGCAGCAAGCATCGAGGACGGTATTGTCGCCACCAGTGATGCAGACAAGAATGCCTATATCAAAGCATGGGACAAGTACAAGCAAGAGGGACACAAGATTGTGAAGTTCGTGCCTGCTTCGGGTGCCGCCTCACGTATGTTCAAAGACATGTTTGCATTCCTTGATGCCGACTACGATGTGCCCACCACACCGTTCGAGAAACAGTATTTTGACAATATAGAGAAGTTTGCCTTCTATGATGAGCTCGATGCCGCCTGCCGTAAGAATGAAGGCAAGAGTATCAAGTACCTCATCCAAGAAGGTCAGTATAAGAAGGTTGCCGCCAATATGCTTTTTGAGAAAGGACTGAATTACGGTCAGTTGCCTAAAGGCATGCTTCTCTTCCACAAGTATCCGGAAGGTGCCCGCACCCCAATAGAGGAACATCTGGTTGAAGGAGCACTTTACGCTGCCTCTAACGGTGAGGCTAACGTTCACTTCACCGTCTCGCACGAACACATGGAAATGTTCAAGAAGAAGGTGGCGGCCAAGTCCGACGGCTATGCCCAGAAATATGGCATCAAATACGACATCTCGTTCTCTGAACAGAAACCCTCAACCGATACCATCGCTGCTAATCCTGACAACACCCCCTTCCGCAATGAGGATGGCTCGCTGCTGTTCCGTCCAGGTGGTCACGGCGCTCTCATTGAGAACCTGAATGATATCGATGCCGACATCATCTTTATCAAGAACATCGACAACGTTGTACCCGACCGTCTGAAGCCTGAGACCGTAGATTACAAGCAGGTAATAGCTGGTGTGCTTATCAATCTTCAGAAGTTGACTTTCAAGTATTTAGAGGAGTTAGATAAAGGAAATGTCGAGCATGACAAACTTCGTGAGATACAGCACTTCGTAGAGCACGCCTTCTGTCGTCGTCCCGACATTGCCAGCCTTTCAGATGCTGAACTTGCCGACTATCTGCGCAAGAAGCTGAACCGTCCGATGCGTGTCTGCGGTGTTGTAAAGAACGTCGGTGAGCCCGGTGGCGGACCGTTCCTGACCTACAATCAAGATGGTACCATTTCGCTGCAAATCCTTGAATCTTCGCAGATTGACAAAAACAATCAGGAGTACATGCAGATGTTCACCCAAGGCACACATTTCAATCCTGTCGATTTGGTTTGTGCTGTTAAAGACTATAAGGGAAAGCCCTTTAACTTGCCCGATTTCGTAGATCGTTCTACAGGTTTCATTTCTTCTAAATCAAAGAACGGCAAGGAATTGAAAGCTTTGGAGTTACCGGGTCTATGGAATGGCGCCATGAGCGACTGGAACACTGTTTTCGTAGAAGTGCCTCTCGGTACGTTTAACCCGGTGAAGACCGTCAACGACCTGCTCCGTCCGCAACACCAGTAAGGTGACTGTTACCCACAGACGGGTGCAAAGTTACTGTTTTTTCAGAAAGCGACAATTTACCGCGATAAATATTTTTTTAGGTATTTATTGTCGTGATTCGGAAGAAAAGTTGTAACTTTGCACCCGTTTATTTATATGAATATGGAAATAGCAAGTAAATACGACCCTAAAGAGGTCGAAGGAAAATGGTACCAGTATTGGTTGGACAACAAACTTTTCAGTAGTAAACCCGACGGACGCGAACCTTACACTATCGTGATTCCGCCGCCCAATGTGACAGGCGTGCTCCACATGGGACACATGCTGAACAACACCATCCAGGACATCCTGGTGCGCCGTGCACGAATGGAGGGCAAGAACGCCTGCTGGGTGCCGGGTACCGACCACGCCTCCATCGCTACCGAAGCCAAGGTGGTGAAGAAGCTGGCCGAGCAGGGCATCAAAAAGCACGACCTGACGCGCGACCAGTTCCTCGAGCACGCCTGGGACTGGACCCACGAGCACGGCGGCATCATCCTGAAGCAGCTGCGCCGTCTCGGTGCCTCCTGCGACTGGGACCGCACCGCCTTCACGATGGACGAGACCCGCTCCGCGAGCGTCATCAAGGTATTTGTCGATCTCTACAACAAGGGGCTCATCTACCGCGGTCTGCGCATGGTGAACTGGGACCCGAAGGCCCTTACCGCCCTCTCCACCGAGGAAGTCGTCTATAAAGAGGAGCAGAGCCACCTGTACCACCTCAAGTACTACGTTACCGACCAGGATAATCTAGATAATCTAGAAAATCTGGCAAAAGACGGCAACGTCATCCACAAGGATGAGAAGGGTTACTACGCCGTCGTAGCAACAACGCGTCCTGAGACCATCATGGGTGATACCGCCATGTGTATCAACCCCAAGGACCCGAAGAACCAGTGGCTGAAGGGCCGCAAGGTCATCGTTCCTCTGGTGAACCGCGTCATCCCCGTCATCGAGGACCGCTATGTTGACATCGAGTTCGGTACGGGCTGCTTGAAGGTGACGCCCGCCCACGACACCAACGACTACATGCTGGGCAAGACCCATAACCTCGAGACCATCGACATCTTCAATCCCGACGGCACCATCAGCAACCAGTCGCCCATCTACGTTGGCATGGATCGCATGGACTGCCGCAAGCAGATTGCCAAGGACCTGCAGGAAGCCGGACTGATGGAGAAGATCGAGGACTACACCAACAAGGTGGGCTACTCCGAGCGCAACCCTGACACAGCCATCGAGCCGCGTCTCTCTATGCAGTGGTTCCTGTCGATGAAGCACTTCGCCGACATCGCTCTGCCGCCCGTCATGAACGACGAACTGAAGTTCTATCCTGCCAAATACAAGAACACTTATAAGAACTGGCTGGAGAACATCCAAGACTGGTGTATCTCGCGTCAGCTCTGGTGGGGCCACCGCATTCCCGCCTACTACTACAGTGCGCTCAGCGGTTCCCCGGCTGAGGGCGCCGAGGAGCGTTTCGTCGTTGCCGAGACCCCCGAGAAAGCCCTCGAACTGGCCCGTAAGGAGAGCGGCAACGCCAACCTCCAGCTCACCGACCTGCGTCAGGACGAGGATGCCCTCGATACCTGGTTCTCCAGCTGGCTCTGGCCCATCTCGCTGTTCGACGGCATCAACAACCCCGGCAACGAGGAAATCAAGTACTACTACCCCACCAGCGACCTTGTCACAGGTCCGGATATCATCTTCTTCTGGGTAGCCCGTATGATTATGGCCGGCTATGAGTATATCGGCGACATGCCTTTCAAGAACGTTTATTTCACGGGTATCGTGCGCGACAAGCTCGGCCGTAAGATGTCTAAGTCGTTAGGCAACTCGCCCGACCCCATCGAACTTATTGAGAAGTTCGGTGCCGACGGTGTCCGCATGGGTATGATGCTCTCCGCTCCTGCCGGCAACGACATTCTCTTCGACGAGGCGCTCTGCGAGCAGGGCCGCAACTTCAATAACAAGATATGGAACGCCTTCCGTCTCGTCAAGGGCTGGAAGGTTGCCGACAGTGCAGTTTCTCCCGCCAACGAGACCGCCGTCCGTTGGTTCGACGCCAAGCTCCGCCAGACGAATGCCGAGGTTGATGACCTGTTCAAGAAATACCGCATCTCGGAGGCTCTGATGGCCGTCTATAAACTGTTCTGGGACGAGTTCTCCAGCTGGTACTTAGAGATGGTGAAGCCCGCCTACATCAACGGCGAGGCTCAGCCCATCGACCGCCAGACATACGCCAAGACGCTGGAGTTCTTCGAGACACTGCTCAAGATGCTGCACCCCTTCATGCCGTTCATCACCGAGGAACTGTGGCAACACATCTACGACCGCAAGGAAGGCGAGAGCATCATGCGCGACAAGCTCGCGCTCGGCGGTTTACCTGCCGAGGACCTGCAGTTCATCAACGCCTTCGAGCAGGTGAAACAGATTGTCAGCGGCGTGCGCACCGTCCGTTCGTCCAAGAACATCGCTCCAAAGGAGCCGCTGCCGCTCCAGGCCATCGGCAAGAACGACTACGCCGACTTCAACGCCGTCATCATGAAGATGGCTAACGTCAACTCGATTGACGTGGTCAGCGAGAAGGATGTCACTGCCTCGGCCTTTATGGTCGGTACCGACGAGTTTGCTGTTCCCCTCGGAAACCTCATCGACGTCGAAGCCGAAATCCAGAAGATGGAAGCCCAGGTGCAGCATCTTGAAGGCTTCCTGGCCGGCGTCCTGAAGAAGCTCTCCAACGAGCGTTTTGTGCAGAACGCACCCGAAGCCGTTGTGGCTATGGAGCGCAAGAAGCAGTCTGATGCCGAGGAGAAGATTGCCTCGCTGAAAGAGTCGATTGCTGCCCTGCGCAAATAAATCCCCTACCCTCTTCTGTTCTCTTCAAAGAACTTGTCAAGCTTTTCGATACCCTTCGAGGTGCAACAACCTCGGAGGGTAACGAAAAGCATATTGAAAAACAGCTCCTCAAATGAGTACTGTTCGTACAGGTGCGTCTGGTGCAGGTAGCTGCCAAGTGCCTCAAACAGATGTAAAACCAGTCTGTAGTTGATATCGCGGCGGAAGAACCCCTCATCTACTCCACGCTGCAAGAACTGCAGTAAGTTCTGCTGCTGTAATTGCTTCCGTTCATCGAGGTAAGCCACTATCATCGGGTATTTCATGATGTCTTCATAAAATGTGATCGGTATCGTGCCGGAATCCTTCATGTGCTGACGATAGAGGAAAATGATGATGTCGAGAACATTGTGGTTCGCATCACGGGCATAGCTGACCAGCTCCTCGTCTTTCAGCCGGTGAAAGCGCTTTATCCCCTCATAGACCACCGTCTCCTTGGTGTCGTAGATTTCATACAGTGTACGTTTCGAAATACCAAGGGCGGCAGCCACGTCGTCCATTTTCACGGCCTTGACACCTCGTTTCACCATAGCACTGATGGCTGTGTCAAGGATTCTGTCACGCAATGACAGCTTGTAGTCGGTCATGTGTACTATTTCTTGCATATATTTCCAATTTGACTGCAAAGTTACAAAATAATGCATAAATCGCCATACGTGTTTCACATTTATTTTGTAACTTTGCACCCGATTTACAACCAAACAACAGTTATACACGTATATGGCAAAGATTACAAAAGAGGATGCCTTGAAGTACCACGAGAGCGTACGACCAGGTAAAATTGAAGTAAAGCCTACCAAGGCTTACCGCACACAGACAGACCTTTCATTGGCTTATTCACCGGGTGTGGCCTACCCATGTCTGGAAATTCAGGATAATCCCGACAACGCTTACAGATATACTGACAAGGGCAACCTGGTGGCCGTCATCTCCAATGGCACCGCAGTCCTGGGACTGGGCGACATCGGTGCCATGAGCGGCAAACCCGTGATGGAGGGCAAGGGCCTGCTGTTCAAGATCTATGGTGGTATCGATGTCTTCGATATAGAGGTGGCAGAGAAAGACCCCGAGAAGTTCTGTGAGGCCGTGGAGCGCATAGCGCCCACCTTCGGCGGCATCAACCTGGAGGATATCAAGGCCCCTGAATGCTTCTACATTGAGGAACGTCTGAAGCGCACGCTCGACATTCCCGTCATGCACGACGACCAGCACGGAACGGCTATCATCAGTGCCGCCGGCTTGAAGAATGCTATGGAGGTTATCGGCAAGGACATCGCGAAGGTAAAGATCGTGGTCAACGGTGCCGGAGCCGCTGCCATTTCGTGTACGAAGCTCTATATGGCTATTGGTGCCCGGAAGGAGAACATCGTGATGCTCGACTCAAAGGGTGTCATCTCTACCAGCCGTACCGACCTGAACGAGCAGAAGAAGTTCTTTGCTACCGAGCGTACCGACATCAAGACGCTGGCAGAGGCTGTCAACGGTGCCGACGTGTTTGTGGGATTGTCAAAGGGCAACGTACTCTCAAAGGATATGGTGAAGACAATGGCCAAAGACCCTGTCATCTTCGCGCTGGCCAATCCTGTGCCTGAGATTTCCTATGAGGATGCTATGGAGGCCCGTCCCGACACGCTGATGTCAACCGGTCGCACCGACTATCCGAACCAGATTAATAACGTCATCGGGTTCCCCTATATCTTCCGCGGTGCCCTGGACGTTCACGCAACGGCTATCAACGAGGAGATGAAGCTGGCTGCCGTACATGCTATTGCCGACCTGGCCAAGCAGCCCGTCCCCGACGTGGTGAACGACGTCTATCATGTAAACAACCTGCGCTTTGGTCGCGACTACTTCATCCCGAAGCCCGTTGACCCACGACTCATCTCCGAGGTCTCTGCTGCCGTTGCCAAAGCCGCCATCGACAGCGGTGTGGCCCGTAAGCAGATTGAGGACTGGGACGAATATAAGGATTCGCTCTCCGTACTGCTCGGACAGGAGACGAAACTCACGCAGAAACTCTATGCCACAGCTGCTGCACATCCCCAGAGGGTCGTCTTTGCAGAGGCTGTCCATCCTACCATGCTGAAGGCAGCCGTACAGGCTAAGGCCGAGGGGATCTGTCAACCGATTCTTCTCGGTAACGACGAGGTAATCATTAAGTTAGCAAAAAGCCTTGACCTTTCGCTTGAAGGTATAGAAATTGTCAATCTGCGCCATCCCAATGAGCAGGAGCGTCGTGAGCGCTATGCCCGCATCCTGACCGAAAAGCGCCAGCGTGAGGGCTACACCTTCCAGGAGGCAAACGACAAGATGTTCGAACGTAACTACTTCGGCATGATGATGGTCGAGACAGGTGAGGCCGATGCCTTCATCACCGGTCTCTACACCAAGTATTCAAACACCATCAAGGTTGTAAACGAAGTCATCGGCATACGTCCCGAGTACCAGCACTTTGGCGCCATGCACATCATCAACTCGCCCAAGGGCACACTCTACGTCGCTGACACGCTGGTGAACGAGAACCCAGATACCGATACGCTCGTTGATATTGCCAAGCTGGCTTCCACCGCTGTCCGTTTCTTCAACGAGAAACCCGTCATTGCCATGATGAGCCACTCCAACTTCGGCTCCAGCCAGTCAGAAGGTGCCAAGAAGGTGAAGAGAGCCGTCGAGCAGATGCAGGCTCTTTATCCCGACCTGCCCATTGACGGCGAGATGCAACTGGACTGCGCCCTTGACAACGAGCTCCGCGACGACCAATATCCTTTCACACGCCTGAAGGACAAGAAGGTGAACACGCTGGTATTCCCCAACCTCACCTCTGCCCGCTCCAGCTACAAGATGCTGCAGATGCTCGATGCCGACGTGGAAATCATCGGCCCGATTCAGATGGGACTGAACAAGGCCATCCACTTCATCGATTTCGGTGCCTCGGTACGCGACGTGGTGAACATCGTAGCCGTTGCCACTATCGACGCCTACGTTGACAAGGTGAAGTCACGCATTAACGCCGCCAAGTAAAATGACGCACCAAGTCATCATATCTCTGGCAGCCAACCGCTTCCAGAAAACGAATCTCTCCAAGGCACGCCAATGTCTTGAAGAGATTCTTTCGGATTCTGAGTTCACCAACGAGTGCTGGACAAAACCCGTCGGCAACGCTGTCCGCAACGATGCCTACCTGAACCAACTGGTCAGGGGCACGACGCAATTGGACGAAGAGTCGCTGAACGCATGGTTGAAGCAGACAGAACAGAATTTCGGGCGCACCCAAGCGAAACGCCTTTTAGGCATCGTGCCCATCGATCTTGACCTACTGGAATACGATGGAGAAAGGCGGCACCTGTCCGACTGGCAGCGTCCCTACGTCCAGGATTTAGTTAGCCAGTTCACTAACGATATCTAAACGGACAACAGGTTACGCTGAGGGGGGAAACAGCGATGATAAGATATATCAACAAGAGGAAGCTATGGAGGTGATTATCACAGCACCATCATTAGACCCTTCACAGAACGTGAGCGGGGTTTCTGCAGTGGTGCGGTTCATCATAGACAACAACAAGGCATGCCGCTACGTGCATTTCGAGATGGGTAAGCGCGATGCGGAGCGGGGCGGTTTGCGGCGGATCGTGTCGTTAGCAAAGGCGTTCCGTGAGTGGCGGAGGCTGCTTAGGGAGAAACCTGAGTCCATCGTCCATTACAGTTTCCCGCTGTCAACACGTTCCATACTCCGCGACCCGCTGTTTATCCGCGAGGCAATTAGGCAGGGCCACCGGGTGATAGTGCATATCCACGGCGGACTGTACCTGACGGCAAAGACGATTCCCTTCATGCAACGGCATATCCTTAAACGGGTGTTCTCGTGGGATGTGCCATTTGTCGTGCTCAGTGACCTGGAGCGGCAGTTGGTCATAGAACGGTTCGGAGCGAAGCGGGTGACGGTATTACCAAACTGTGTTGACGTCCCCGTTGACGTCCCCGTCCCCGTTCCCGTTGACGTTCCCGTTAATGTTTCCGTTCCCGTTGACGTTCCCGTTTTAACATTGGGATATATTGGTCGTATCGAGGAGAACAAGGGCTTGGAGGAGTTGTTAGCGGCATGCAGGCAGTTGAAAGAGGAGGGCTTACCGTTCCGGTTGGAGATAGCAGGAAAGGAAGAGCGTGAAGGAGAGTTCCTGCCACGTTTTGACGAACTGTTGGGCAGCAATTTCCGTTATGCTGGCGTGGTGTGTGGCAACGCGAAGGCTGAGTTCTTCCGGCGGTTGGACGTGTTTGTGATGCCGTCGTACTTCGAAGGCTTGCCGATATCGCTGTTAGAGAGCATGAGCTACGGAGTGGTTCCTGTGGTGACACCGGTGGGAAGCATCCCGACAGTGGTAGAGGACGGCAAAAACGGTTTACTGACAGCCGTAAAGGAGGTACAGCCCGTGGCAAATGCCATCAAACGGTTGGCTGAGGACCGACGACTGCTGATGGAGATGTGCCGTAATGCCCGCGAGACGATACTCACCCGTTTCTCACCAAGCAACTATGTGGAGAAACTGAATAATTTGTATATAACGACATCGACATGAAAAGGAACAACATGATTATGGCAGCCCTCACACTGCTGACGGCAACGGCTGCCCATACGACGGCAATGGCACAGAAGACGAAAACAATCGAGCTGAAGGTCATTGAGACCAGCGACGTTCACGGACATTTCTTTCCATACGACTTCATGGAGAAGAAACCGCTGAAGGGCACGCTCTCACGGGCCAACAGCTATATCAAGAAACAGAGGGAACGCTATGGTGACCACCTGCTACTGATTGACAACGGTGACATCCTGCAGGGACAGCCCTGCGTCTATTGGTCTAACTATGTCATGCCCCAGGACGAGAACCTCGCTGCACAGGTCGTTAACTACATGGGCTATGACGCCGAGACCGTGGGCAACCACGACATCGAGCCGGGACACAAGGTGTATGACAAATGGATTCGCGAGGTGCGCTGTCCGCTGCTCGGTGCTAACATCGTATGGAAGGAACAGCCTACAGCCGCTGAACTGGGTGGACGTCCGGCTAAGACATACGGTGGCATACAGCCCTACTCCGTTCACTATGTGGATGGGGTGAAGATTGTGGTGCTCGGCATGCTCACGCCCTCGATACCCCACTGGCTCAACGAGAGCATCTGGAAGGGGATGGAGTTTGAGGAGATGGTAGGCTGTGCCCGCAAGTGGGTGAAATTCATCAAAGAGTATGAGCGCCCCGACCTGCTCTTCGGCCTGTTCCACAGTGGCAAGGACGGCGGCATCGTGGCCGACGGCGTTGAGGAGAACGCCACGGCAGCAGCGGCCCGCGAGGTTCCGGGGTTCGACATCATCTTCTTCGGTCACGACCACCAGGTTCACAATGAGTGGATCACGAACAAGGAGAACCGCGAAGTGCTGATTATCGACCCTTCGTGCTACGTCAGGAATGTGGCCGAGGCACAGATAGGACTCACCTACAAGGATGGTCACCTGGTGAAGAAGGACATCAAGGGTGAGATTGTCAGCGTACTTGACGAGGAGGTTGACAACAAGATGGTGGAGCATTTCCAGCCACGGATAGACCAGATCAAGACATACGTGGACCGGCGCATCGGACGTTTCGAGAATCCTATCTACACACGCGAGAGTTTCTTCGGCAACGCTGCCTTCACTGACCTGATACACAACCTGCAGATGCAGATAGTCAAGGCAGACATCTCGTTCAATGCCCCCTTGTCATTCAACTCCGTCATCAAGGCAGGCGACGTGACCCAGGGCGACATGTTCAAGCTCTACCGTTTCGAGAACTTGCTTTATGTGCTCCGCATGACAGGCGAGGAGGTGAGACGGCATCTGGAGTTCTCATACGACATGTGGACGAACACCATGACATCACCCGATGACCATGCCCTGAGACTGAACGACGACTCTAAAGACGACCAGCAGCGGACAGGGTTCCAGTATTACACGTTCAACTTCGACTCGGCCTGCGGTATTGACTACGAGGTGGACCTCACCAAACCTGACGGTGAGAAAGTGAGGATTCTGCAGATGTCAGACGGACAGCCCTTCGACGAGAAGAAGTGGTACAGGGTGGTCATGAACAGCTACCGTGCCAACGGCGGCGGCGAACTGCTGACACGCGGTGCCGGCATACCTAAGGACTCGTTGGAAGGCCGCGTGCTGTTCCATACGGACATGGACCAGCGCCACTACCTGACACAGGAGATAGAACGCATGGGAACGGTTAATCCCAAACCTAACAACAACTGGCGTTTCGTGCCTGAGGCATGGGTGAAGCCAGCACTGAAGCGTGACAGCCTATTGCTGTTTGGGAGTGATAAGTGATGAGTGATAAGTGATAAGTGATGAGTGATAAGTGATAAGTGATGAGTGATAAGTGATGAGTGATAAGTGATAAGTGATGAGTGAGAAGATGAAGAAATACTATTTCGTATTCTGCAAGGACGAGCTGCTGTTGCAGCAACTGCCGGACGGAAGTTTCACCATACCCTGTCAGGAAGAACCGCCGACGGAGGTGAAGGCATGGACCCACATGATGAACATCACGCCGATGGACGACGGGACACCCGTGGTGACCTACAGGCTGGACTCACCACCAGCGAACCTGACACCCATACCCCTGCGACAGAGTTACTACAAACTGGAAAGGCATCTGTATCTGAAGGCAGGGAAATGCCAGGAACTGCTGTACTGGGACCAGAACACCCGTTTCTGCGGCATCTGCGGAGCCCCGATGCGTATGGACACCGACATCTCGAAGAAGTGTACGGAGTGCGGCAAGGAGGTGTGGCCGCAGCTGGCCACTGCCGTCATCGTGCTCATACACAAGGGAGACGATGAGGTGCTGCTGGTCAGGGCCAGGAACTTCAAACGCGACTTCTACGGTTTGGTGGCTGGTTTTGTGGAGACGGGAGAGACACTGGAGGAGGCCGTCGCCAGAGAGGCGATGGAGGAGACGGGGGTCACCATCACCAACATACGCTACTTCGGATCACAACCCTGGCCCTACCCCTGCGGACTGATGGTGGGCTTCCATGCCGACTATGTCTCAGGTGAGATACACCTGCAGCGCAGCGAGATTGCCAAGGGAGGCTGGTTCCGACGCGACAACCTGCCCGACATTCCGGAAAAGCTGTCTATAGCACGGATGCTATTGGACGACTGGTTAGGAGAATAATCAAGACTGCTTTATCTCAGCGTCTGCGTGATACCCTGCTCACGGTGACAGACGCGCACCTCAATGCCGAACTTCCGATGGAGATGCTCGGCAAGATGCTGTGCGGAATAGACCGAACGGTGCTGACCACCCGTACAGCCGAAGCAGAACATCAGCGAGGTGAAGCCGCGCTGCAGGTAACGGCGGACGTGGGCGTCGGCAAGCTTATAGACGCTGTCGAGGAAGGTGAGTATCTCGCCGTCGTCCTCAAGGAAGCGGATGACCGGCTCGTCGAGTCCGGTCAGCTTCTTATAGGGTTCATAGCGACCGGGGTTGTGAGTCGAACGGCAGTCGAAGACATATCCGCCACCGTTGCCGCTCTCGTCCTCAGGTATTCCCTTGGAATAGCTGAAACTGAACACCTTGACTACCAACGGCCCTTGCGCGTCGTACTTCGAGAAGGTTGCGGGGCCGTCCTTGGGGTGCGCCTTATAGGGATTACGGTCGGTTATCTTATAACCGTCGGCACGGTTGGCTGCCACCTCTATCTGCTGGAACTGCGGCAGCTGGCAGAGTCGGTTCAGTACGTCTGTCAGGTGCGGATAGGGGAAGCGGACAGACTCCAACAGTTCCCGCAGGTTCTCGATTGCCGGCGGTATGGAGTCGATAAAGTGCTGCTTGCGCTCGAAATAGCCCCGGAAACCGTAGGCACCCAGCACCTGCAGGATACGGAAGAGCACGAAAAGAGACAGCCGCGCCACGAAATGATGGCTGGAAGGCACCTCCGTATAGTTCTTCAGGGCATTGTAATACTCAAATACCAGTTCGCGGCGCAGCTTGTGCGGATAACGGGCAGAAGCCTGCCAGAGGAAGGAGGCGAGATCATAGTAGTACGGTCCGCGACGTCCGCCCTGAAAGTCGATGAAATACGGCTTCCCGTCCTTCAGCATGACATTGCGTGCTTGAAAGTCACGGTACAGGAATGCCTCTAGCTTCTCTGCCGTCAAATCCTTGGCCAACAGACGGAAGTCGGCTTCGAGTTTCAGCTCGTGGAAGTCTATCTCCGTAGCCTTCAGGAAACAGTACTTGAAGTAGTTCAGGTCGAAGAGTACCGAGTCGGCATCAAACTCGGGCTGAGGGTAGCACTGCGAGAAGTCCAGGCCACGCGCACCACGCATCTGGATATTTGGCAGCTGACGGATGGTCTGCTTCAGCAGCTCCTGTTCGGCCAGCGTATAGCGTCCACCGGCCTCACGTCCACCTCGGATAGCGTCGAAGAGTGACACCTCTCCGAGGTCGGTCTGCAGATATCGCAGTTCGTCGTCACTGACTGCCAGCACCTCGGGCACAGGCAATTTCCGTTGCGTGAAGTGTCGTGCCAGACAGACAAACGCATGGTTCTCGTCACGGCTCGTGCCGATGCAGCCTATGACACTGTTTCCGTCACTGCCTACAAACCTGTAGTATTCACGGTTCGAACCTGCACCCGCCAGTTTCTCTGTCGTTGCCGGCACTCCCCCACTCCATTGCTGATACAATTCCAATAGTTTCTCCATACTGTCTTCTATAGAAATAAGTTACAGACCCCACCCCAACTTTCGTAGTTTCGATAATTTTCTGCAAAGGTAAGCATTATTTTTCAAACAGTGTTCCAAAACCTCATTAATTATTGCTTCAAGTTTCGCATGTTAAGAAGATATAGGAAGATAAAGGGAGATATGCCGCTTTCCAGCGGCGAAAGGCTACGGGTAGGCGAGCTCTGCTCGCTTGCTACCAAAGGGACGCAAGAACGGGAGTAACTTCGACGGGAGTCAAAGGTAGCAAGAAAAATCCGAACCACCAAGGCGATTCGGATTTTTTCTATTTGAGGGGTATTCGTTTTGCGGATGGTCAGCTGCTTACTTGCGCTCGACTTAGAGAAGATTGTTTTGACGCATCCATTTCTTACCGTTAGGAGTATAGCTGTATATAACAAATATTATACAAGGAACTCCAACTACCAGACCTACAAGATACATTCCCATAACTATTTCAGTTTTCTTTTACTTGTTAATCTCAAACCTGCCCATAGAGATGACACGACAACAAACATGCCAATGAAGTAGATAATAGTTTTGTCAGTCACATCATTGAATAAAGACGTAATAACAACACCTGTCAAAACATATTTTGACACATCAATCAAGTAATCAGCAAGTTTCTCCTTTCGCTGATTTCCAACGACTTCACTCTTTTGCTCCGATTCTGCCATCAGTTGCTTGTTCTGTTCTGGCTTCTGCGGTTTTGCTTTTTCTCTTCTTTTTGTCATATTCCGCTGCAAAGATACGAATAAGTGAGCAAAATACAAAAGGAAAATCCGTTTTTCTTTTAATTTTCGCGCTCGAGCTCTGCTCGCTTGCTACCAAAGGGACGCAAGAACGGGAGTAACTTCGACGGGAGTCAAAGGTAGCAAGAAAAATCCGAACTGGCAAGCAATTCGGATTTTTTCTTCCTTGTGGTCATTCTCTGCCGTCACGTCATTTCTGGCGTGACGGTCGTCGTCATTCCTGGCGGTCTCAGCAGGCAGTAGTTACTCCTCGTTCTCGTCGTCCCAGTCGAAACGTACAGACTGCTGTTCGCGGGAAGCATCAAAGACTCCTTCTTTTGTAGATTCCTGTATCAAGACGCAATCGCCCATCAAGCGTACATTTTTAATTACAGGCTTCTTATATAATTTCCTTTTCATAAGACAAATTCAATTATTGTTATTTCAATATAACCTTTCTACCTCTTTGAATATACACTCCGCCCTTTGCCGGTTTATCAACCCGAACACCCTGAAGAGTGTACCAAGCATCATTGACATTCAAACTTGGTGTAATCTGTTTGACGTTGATTCCGCTGACTTCACTTTGCAGTTCATCTTCAAATACTATATTGATAAGATTACTTAGCTTATAGTCCTGAGTTCCGTCAACGGCTTTTCGTGCCCCGTCAACGCCAATCTCTCTTAACTTGTTTGGCAACTGCAAGTAAGACATATTGTTTGTAGATGTTGTCGTGGCGTTTACTCTGTAGTACATCCAGTCGCTATTCTGATACCCACTGATATCATTACCATTCTCATCTACCTTCTTATAGCTACTTGTCAACACAAAGTTGGTAAATGCAATATCTTCAGAAGACATGTCATCTGTACCCACGCCACTGGAATTAACGAAACGCTTGACCTCGGTTCCTACTGGTGCTGGCTTCAGAAGATTAATCAGCTTATCACCCTCAGCTACAGATACAAGTTTTTGGGGCGTAGAATAAGAGTCCGTGTTTCTACCTGTTGCTATCATATAGTTAGACGAGGTCTCATCTGATTTCAGTACTAAACCTGTCAAAGCAGGCACACGATTTGTTATGGCCGTCAATGTAACCGTGCTTGTTTCACTGTTGAAATTGCTTGCCCGATAAACCTTTGTACCAGAATTAGCTTCCACGCTCTTGGCAAGATCCAAGTCCTCGTTATAACAATATGTAGCTGCAGCATAGCTGGTGATATTAGCTTTCTTAGTGGCAATCCTTTCCTCAGTTGAGAAAGCAATCCAATAGACGGAAGCATTGTTAAGGGCTAGGCGGAGCGCTTTACCTGCATTTGCTGAGGATATGTCGAAGCTAACTATCTCAATATGGTTTTCCTCATTTCCTATAACAGTCTCGGCTTCGCCAATGTACTGGCGCGGTGACAACTCGACACCATCGTCACCAATAAGCTCTACTGTCACATGAGAACTATTACCCTTATCTATAATATTGCCGTCTTTATAAGAATAAGTACCACCTCCAAGTTTCATAATAAGCTTATAGCTACCAGGAGTTTTGACAGCCGGCATTTCAGGCAGGTAGAGGTAGTGGTCGCCACCTATAAACTGGAAGCGAGGTTCTGAGCTGTTGGCGTCATGGAGACTTGCGCGATCTTTCTTGTGAATATATCGTCCAAAAGAGTTAGTTCCTATTCCTATGCGCAAGCCCTCAAACTCGGGCATAATCCTACAGTTTTCACCTTCACCGTTGCTTATATATTTCCAAATAGATTTTGCACGGTTAGTACTTTGTGTAATAGACGTTTTTTTGTCAGGATCCTGCTCGTCGGCATAGTCATAACCAAAAGAGGATGCCATACCCAGAATATGTTCACCTGTAGCAGCTGCGTGACCACCTACAGGGTTGTCGAAGTCATCAAACTTGTTAGTTTTCCAGTGCACTTCGTCGTCCACTATACTATTGCTCGAAACATTACTGAAATCCCAAGTGAAGGGGAATTTCTTGTCAGCCCAGAAGTCCTGCTCCACCTGCTTCTGACGCTGATCCTTGCTCACCACGTGGAGTGTTATGTCATCACAATGCCAGCCCGTCTGCGAGTCGGTAGCTCTCAGAATGAGGTCGCCAGCTTGCTCTGCATAGATAGCCAAGGCTGGATGGCTTTCGTCACCTCCTACAATCCAGAAGATATAAGCCTTTCCGCCACCGACGCTTGTTGGAGTCAGAGTGAAGTTGGGAACACCCTGACCGTACTTCCAGTCCTTATCATTGAGTTTTATTGTGCGGCTTGCGCCAGTTATAGAGTAAACATAGCCACCTTCCGTACTCTTATTTACTTTACCGTTCGATAAGCCAGTGATGTTACCATTGGCATTGCCACTGATTGCCGGCATCATCATGAATTCACCCTCTACCAGCGTGTAAGAATGTCTTGAGTTGTTGGCCCAGTTGAAATTATCCAGCTTATCGGTTACAGTTACGGTATAAGTGGTGCTCGATACATCACCATTATTATAATACGGGCTCCTGAAATAAACCGTAATTTTAGTTTTACCAACACTTTCACCCTTTATCGGCGGATACACATTATCTATTCGTGTAGCGGCCATCTTCAAATAATCATTCTCCAGAAGGTTAGTAGTACCCATAGAAGGAGCAGGAGTGGAAGTTGGCACACTAGCAATAGTTGGGTCACTACTTTCCATGGACAGCAACTCAATATCACCCTTCTCCAACGACGGCAGCATCAGTCGGGGCATGATGATACAGCCCACATTGACCGTACCCGCTGTCGGGTCAAAGCCTAACGAAAGGTTACCGCCATTAACAGTTACAGTATAGGATAATTCAGCGCCACGCTGATTTCCATTGCCATCCGTATAAGCCCAGACCGTAGCTGTACCAGGATGTGCAGCATGGATTTTACCACTGCCATCCACAGTCACAATGTCGCTGTCGCTACTCTTATAATTCACAGTCGACGAAGGGCTACACGTTGCTGGATATGTCAGGTCGCTATCACCTAACTTAAACGAAACACCATCTGCAGGTGTTGTTGGGAAAGAGCCATTCTCAGTCGACACCCAAGAAAGCGTTTCTGACGAAGCCGTTCCTGTTACATTGAGCGTGTAAGCAGTCTCGGCGGCCTCGTAGTTGTCATCGCCCGCAAATGTAGCACGAATAACGGCGGTACCAGCATTTTTTATATTTACTTCTCCGCTGGATGACACCTCAGCCACATGCGTATCATTGCTAGTATAGGAGATTTTGCTTACAGTAAGGTTAGAACTCTTATTCAGCGTGTTACTCACGCTTCCACCATAAGCTACCTCGACGTTTTTGTGCTGATAATTAAACAAGGGGTCAGCCTTAGACACGACAAATACAACATCGAATGATGAAGGATTATAATATTGGTTCCCCTTGAACCTAAACGTAACAACTGCCGTACCTGCCTTTGTTCCCGTCTTCAAATTGATAAAGCTTACTTTATGATTAGATGAACTACTTGCGTTTATATAATAATTATCAGCTGTCGTAATAATATCATTGTCTGAAGACGTAACTTCAAAATATTCTGAGGTGAACCCTGGCGAACCAACCACATTTGGTGTCAGCGTACCTTCGATGGTGAATACTGTAGGGGTAGAAGAATAAGGCATCGTAGTTTGTACACCTTCAGTAATAGCCCTATAGACGAAATCTAAATTACTCTTCTCAACCTTAATATCGAGAATTCGTATAGACTTCGTTCCATTTGTGAAAGTAACGGGCGTTGAACCATCGTTAACAACAAATTCATAGTCTACTACTGTAGCCGACACCGCTTGAGCATCTAAAACAGTTGTATTGGTAGGTGTAAGTGTACTGGCTTCTGAATGTGCGCGTGCTCTTACGATAATCTTAGTTCCCGTAGGTAATAATGGTAACTGAACAGAAGCTGCTTCATTAAGCCACAAATAGTGACCTACATTTAGTCCTACTCGTCCACTTTCACCTTTAAACATCAAGCCATTTGTTTCTGGTATCTGTACGTTTTCACACAAGTAAAGGCTTTGATACGAAGAAGTATTTATCCCCCATGCGTTCCTTATATTACCAGCGTCCAGATTCAAATTATTTCCCCAATATGTAGAAATTAGCCAGTCCCTTTTTGTTACCCACCAGCTAGCGTCACTGAATCTCCATTCGTATGGAAGTGAAGAAAAGCGTTCCAAATCGTCGGCTATGACATCTATTCCATAAAGGTTATATGCCCCATCACCAAAACCTAACGTCACGTTATTGGTAGAATTTGCCTTAAATACGAATGGGCCATTTTGAGAAGAGCGACTTGATGGTTGCGTATTTATACCGGTAATTGTACCAGATTCATCCCTACGTAAACCGCGAAGAACGACAAAGCTGCCCTCAGGTACAGAAGGAATAGTAATTGATGGTTGTCCCTGTACATAAATGTAATCTATATTACAATCTGGTGCAATATACCCCCCCTTCGAAAAGCGAAGACCTTTAAGAGCACTAATATTATAACCAATAGGGTAATCTGAATCATTATAATAATCACTTGATCCGTCCGACGTTTGCCGAACATAAACCTTCTCAGCATCGGGTTTACTCCCACTTCTTCCTGCCCAGTCGTTAAAATAAATAAATTCACTTTCACAATTACTTATTTGGGTAAAATCCCATGTATAAGGATAACTTTTTATTGTCTGGTCAAGTCCAGAAAGCCTAGCGCTTGGATCTTCCACTACACTAACACCAAGTTGGAGGTAATTGATGCTGAAATACTTATTAGTTCCACCTTGTTTTACATACAATTTCACCGTGACTGTACCTGTCAACCCTGATAAGCTGGGATTAGAACTCACATTATCGTCCAATGCTGCAGAAGAAGTCGTTGTTGTGGTCTTCTCAGAAGAGGTATAAACAGTTGTTCCAGTAGAATTCTCTATTTCAACTTTCCAATAATATGTATTTTCCGCAACCAGAATTTTAGCAGTGACACTCGAAATGTTCAAACAATAACCAGCTTCTACTGTTAAAGTGTAGCCAACGTACTGATTGTCATAAGAGTCTTGAATGTTTTTTCGCCAAGAATCGGTGTTTGTATATGTAGTACCATTGTTATATACAGTTTTCGATGTTCCAGCATGACTCGTAATATTTGAACCATAACTAGGATCTGAAATTGATAGATGGCTCAGGCCACCATTGCTCAGAGCACGTGCTTTTAGAGTTAGAGTTGAACCGTCAATCTCTTCGGTATAACCTACTGTGGTTTGCGCCCACACTTCCCCTCTACCCAATACCATCAGGCAGAGCATCAATAGATAAAAGATTTTTGTCTTCATTATAATTAGTTATTTTTAGTTGTTCATCTGTTCTTGGAGCTGACAAGGAGACAAGATCCCCTGACATGCTCGACTTGTGGTATATTAGCTTTGATAGTTTTAAGCGTCATTCCACGCTGGTATTTACAGACTCCCTGCTGACCCGACAGGCGGGCACCGCAAAAATCGTTGCAAAGGTAGCAAGATTTTCTGACATAAACAAGAAATTTATCTAAAAAGAAATAAAAAACAACAAAAAGTACACGTATTGTGAGAAAAAGTGCCAAAGGGTACTACGAATTAGGACACGGAGGAACATGCTAACAGTATCAATTTACACTTACCTCCTTGATGGCTGATTGGCATCGGACTGAACGGACTTGGGCTGGTGTTGGTTTTGGCATCGGACTGAACGGACTGGACGGACTTGGGCTGGTGGTTTTCGGCATCGGACTGAACGGACTGGACGGACTTGTGCTGGTGTTGGTTTTGGCATCGGACGACAGGACTTTAGGACTTTGGGCTGAACGGACTGGACGGACTTGGGCTGGTGGTGTTTGGCATCGGACTGGACGGACTTGGGCTGGTGGTTTTTGGATGATTGAATATGAGGCTTCCATTATGACAATATGACACGACGAGCAAACTCCTCTGGCTTCATGCTGCGCAATTTTTCCAACTTAGTTTGCTTGTTCCTTCTGAGTTTCTCTACAACCTTTAGTAGCTTTTCTGAAGGGTTGTTGATAACTATCGGTTCTTTTGTATATGCCATATATTACTCTCCTTTTCGAGGGCAAAGATACGAAGATTTTTGCAATCGTCCAAAAAAAGGTCAGGAAATTATGCAACAGAGGGACGAAGGCTTGCGGAAATGAAGGAAAGAAATTGGCATAGGACTTTGGGCGGATGGTGTTTGGCATCGGACTGAACGGACTGGACGGACTTGGGCTGGTGGTGGTTTGGCATCGGACTGAACGGACTGGACGGACTTGGGCTGGTGGTTCTTGGCATCGGACGACAGGACTTTAGGCGATTAAGTTTGGACAGGAATTATCATAATTTACATAATTTCGACTACGTGTTTTGTGAAGAACAAATAGGTTAATCGAGTATTACGAGTTACTTGACCTGATCCAGTTCGCGACGCAGGTAGTGATAATTGTTTAGTGATCCTCGGAGGTATAGGTCTGTATCAAGGTTGTTCAACAGGTTGTAGTAGTCTGAGTTGTAAATGGTATTCAGTGCGTCGTTTACCGTCATGCCGTCGTCCTCAACGAGGAAGAGGGCCAGGTCGGCAATGATGCAGTCTATTAGGAACTTCTGTTCTTTAGTTTCAGGTTCGCGCATAGTTTCAGGGGCTATAGGGTGATGACTTCCACTTAAATCATATCTCTTGTCCTCCGTTGCGTCTGGCGATGTCGTTGAGTGTTGCAATTGTGTCCTTTGGCGAGAGTGTATGCTCCACGTCGTAGAACTGTTCCATGTAGTCCATCGCCTTGTGTCGGCGCAGATAGTTGTGAGCCTGTCGAGGGTTCAGGTGGTGGGCCTCGCCGAAATCACGCACAATCATCACCGTGTAGGCAATGCGGTTCTTTGCTTCTCTTAGTTCTTCTGCAGCCATGCTCTTTGTTTTTTATGTGGGGCAAAGATACGAAGATTTTTGCAATCGTCCAAAGAAAAGGTCAGAAAATTAAGCAACAGAGGGACGAAGGCTTGCGGAAATGAAGGAAAGAAATTGGCATAGGACTTTGGGCGGATGGTGTTTGGCATCGGACTGAACGGACTGGACGGACTTGGGCTGGTGTTGGTTTGGCATCGGACGACAGGACTATAGGACTTTGGACTGAACGGACTGGACGGACTTTGAAGTGAACGGACTGGACGGACTTATAATAATTAATTCAAGTTTCGTAAGTATTTTTTTACCACGAATTTCACGAATTTCACGAATTTGGCTGCGCGTTGTTAATTTAAACGAATTTCACGCGCTCGACCTCTGGTCGCTTCGCTTGCGAAGAATGAAATCGCAAGCGATTTCTTGCCGGCGCTAGCCAATTACTGCGAGCACTCGTGAGTCTTCGACAAGTTTCGTGAAATTCGTTGCATCTAGATGCATCATAACATCCTGCATAGAAAATTCGTTTAATTCGTTAAATTCGTGGTCGTTATAAAACTTGAGAAAGTTGAATAATTAATGATAATTCGTGGTTATTCGTGCTCCACTTGCTTACGCAAGCGTCTGCACTGGCTGTCAACGCTGTCAACTTATTCACTACAATATATATCGGAAACGAATAAAAACTGTGCCCCTCGTGCCCCTTTTCGACTTAAATGCCTGTATTGTAAATGGTTGGCAGGGGCACGGTAGCGCAAAAACTGTGCCCCAAGGGTGCCCCTACCCTGCCCCTGAAATACTACCCCTCCAAGTCGTAGAAATAGCTAGATGACGGGACTGTGGTGGGGGCTGTATCTTCTTCAATGACAAAATATTACAAGATTCAACTTTCGCTTTAATTTTGCAGTGTGAATAATAGAGTACCCACGACTCTTA
>CAMHNI010000051.1 GCA_946186505.1 uncultured Prevotellaceae bacterium
CATTGTGCATGAGATACTTATTTCTGATTTTAAAATAATTTAAGAGACACTAGTGATATCACTATGAAAAGTCTCACGATAATAGTGATCAGAAATCAAATAGAACAAGTTAAAACCTGTTTCCATCCGCTTTCCTTGCTTCTCTTCTCTTTCCTTTATTATAGGAGCAAGACAGCTTAATAATTCTTTTATCTTATCCATATTGGTTCAATTTCACGAAATCAAAATCATACTTGGAGCAGTTATTCTTCTGACAATAAGCCGAATGAATGCTGCAGCTTCTTTAACATCAGTTTTTTTCTTTCATACTCGAAAGAAGAAAGGTTCTCCCAATTAAGAACAAAATCTATTGGAATATAATTATCACACAGATAGTCTATTCTGTCTTCATCGTTTGGAAACTCCTCTGAAATCCATTGCTCAGGATCTTTATCGCTCTTTTCCTCATTTTGTACTCCTTCTAACACTTGAAGATTGAACAAGCAATTTTCTTTTCCAATATATTCCAATGGAAATTTGGGATTGGAACTATTAAACTTTGCTCTTGGATAAACGTGATCTATATGAAAAGATGTTGTTCCATAATTCAGGTTTGGATAAAGTGATTGTAACAAGGGTAATACGGCACTTGACCCATATCTAACATTATCTATCGCCCAATCCAAATACTCTGTAGTGATTCTAAAGTTCTCAAAACTTGAATATGCTTTCTGCAGAAACTCACTAAAATTCTCAGACAGCGCCATCAACTCCTTTGTTTTAGACAATTTCCCATCCAAACCTGTTGAATAGAATGATCTGATCTGGGCAATTCGAACAAATATAGATATAGCCGCCTTATCTTCCTTGCTGGGTTTGGAACAATTCTCTATGAATAGATAATAAGCTATCACACACGCAATATAACCAGAAGATAATTGGTGTCTATAGCCAAAACTGGCCAATAGGTTCACAGCGACATTCAAATATTCAATAATAGCATCCCAGTGGCTCTCAATTTTCCGGATATTAGCTTTGCTGAAGTTACTTAGTTTGAAAACGTGGTTACACTCAGACATCATCAGACATGTCTTGAGAATTTGATCTCTACCTATACAGCCAAATCCGTCATCTCTGAATTTGTCAACAACCCGTTCCATCTTATCTCGGATTTCAGACTTGAATGTGGCTGTAAGCAAAGACATCAACAAGTCGGAATAGGACAACTGCATACCTCCGCTATTGACTCGGATAAATATCTTTAATACCTTATCAATACTCTTTTCTTTTTCCTCATAATAAGAAAGATTTTGCCCTTTAGATAACACAAAGAACAATTTCTTTAGTAATCTTTCAATACTACGGCCATAATGGTATTTGTCACAATAGGCTTCTACATCCTCTTCTGTTTCCCAATTGTTCACAGTATTGATTCTAAACCACAACTGCTCTTCTGTTACCTGCTGAGCCTCTATTGGAGTTTTGAACTCAAACTGGTAACAGTCATCAGGATTGTCGTCGCTTGGCGAATGAAGCAGATTCAGGTATAAGAACTTTTCTTCGTATTGGCTTGCATCATTCTTACGAGAATAGGGGCGCTTTAGGGTGCGCGAACCTCTCAATCCTATATAAAGGGAAGTCAAACGCTGTTGGCCATCAAGAACGATATGCAAATCATCGCTTTTGACTTGGGATAGATTGATTTTCTCATTGTGGCTTTTGCGTACATCGTAATTCTCAATAAACTTATAGAGCTGAAAGTTTAGTTTTCCTTCTTCTGCCTCTTTGTCAGAATTATCAGTCTCAATATCCGACCTTTTTAGATTCCAGAATAAAAAGGAGCCTATAGGATAACCTCTCATCAGCGAATCAAAAAGATTTTCGATCCTCTTCTCTTTTGGGTTTTGCAACCATACATAACTTCGTTGAATGTCTGGCACAAAGAAACTCTCATTCAATTTATCAACAATGGTACGAATATTATCTGAATAAAACATAATGCATAGTTTATGTAGTCCATATTCACAAAATCAAAATCACTTGCCAGCAACCTCGTGTATAGCAATTAGGGCTTTGACGAATTGAGACAAGGCAGTGGCTCTGTCTTTTTGCAAGAAACTTTTTGAGAGCGTGTAGCCAGTATCAATAATTTTCGCCTGTATTTCGATGTAAGTAAGAGTCAGTGAGATTTTCAGCTTGCAATCAAATGAAATATGTGATTTGATCTCATCAGTAATCTCATTGATTAACGCATCGTCTTGAGCTTTACTGATTCTATCTTGCTCTCGATCCTTTCTTCTTTTCTCCTCTAATTCTTTTTGCAATGCTTCATCCTTTGCTAATTCCTCTGATTTCTTCTGCAAATAGGCTTCGCGTAGTGCAGTTTTCTCCTCCTGGGATAGTTGATTGTACTTTTCAACGTCCTCTTCAGTTATTTCCTCTCCGCATTCATTACAAATGAGGGTATCGCCATCAACTTCTTCTCCGCAATTTGGGCAGTAAGAAGCTCCAAAAGGCAAGTCTTCCCCGCATTCAGAGCAGGTGTTTGCTTTGTAATTAATCTCTTCTCCGCAATAAGGACAGAATTCTATGTCAAAGCCAGCCATATCTATATTGTTTTAAGTTTCGTTTGCAAATATAATGATTATTATTGAAAGTCGCAAGAAAATACCCATATTTATAATGATCCAATTATAATTCGATGTTCGTCCTTCATAAAGATTCCTGCGTCCTTGCATTCTTCTATCAATTCGCTTGCAGCCCAACTGATGTGATATATACTGTAGGCTATTGCATCGCATGTACGAGGTATGTTTTTATCTAATTCTTCTGAGAATTCCAGCGCATATTTCGTTTGAATTTCTATTGATTTCTGCTTAACCTCAGATGCCCAGAGAATGATTTCCCTGAGCATCTGTTCTTTGGATGTGGTGTCTTCTACATGCATATTTCTGCTGCCAGTTGCTTTGATCTCTGCTCTACGATGTTTCGCCAGAGGCAGGTGTTCTGAAGTTTGGAAACTGGGATATAGTCCTTATACTTCTCGTAGAACTCGATGGCCTTCTTGCTATAGAGGCTGTTGTCATGATACCAGTCAATAATCTGCTCCCAATCCCATTTATCTGCATACTTCTCCAAGAGCTCTTCTGTGAATGGTACATCACTATTGTTTGAGAGTTCGTGCCAGTTCCATCTCTCTTTGAATGTCTCGATATTGGACTCTGTGAGGATGGTGTCGTCTGCAATTCGAGAGAACATCTCCCAGTTGATCTTCTTCTGGAACTTCTGAATCATTGAAGTGGTCCATCGGATGTTTCTGTTCTCTGTGACCTCGTCCCAATTAACTTTGTCCTGGTACTTCTCCAGCATAGCCTCTGACCAGCTGAAGTTACTTGATAACTCTTTCCATGCCTCTTCTGTTGCGATGTTCTGCATGAATTCATTGCTTAATACTTTTGTTGCCATAATCTAACTATTTTAATTTACTATAAACAATCATCAGAAATACTTTATCATTCAAATCTTCATTGGTGCCAACACCCCAGTGAATCACTGCCTCTGGGGGGAGGTCTCTTGTTACTTCATTCAATATTTGCAATTCTGACATGGTGAGAGGCTGCTTCTTTGAAGTCTGAATGAGAATAAGAGTGTGATCAAAAGTGTCTTTGTCATTAGGGTCACACCTATTAACTTCTTGAACGATACTGTCCATTCTCGCGTAACCTCCCGGAAGAGACGTGAATCGACGTTTTTCTATAAAAGACGCATCGTAAAGATAGGTTATTTCTTCACTCTTTATGGGAATTAGCTGCGACCCGTGAGTTAGCAGCCATATTATTTCATCGACTTCAGCTTTTAAATCGGCCCCATCAATTCTACTTATTTCACTGAAAATGGTCATATCTACTAATCGTAATAATCACATTTGCCCCAGTCAAGATCGTCACCATGAGAATCGGTGGAATATGTATCATAATCCGCCTCAATATTGATCTCGATATTAAAATCACGTACCCATAGGAGGTCAAAGATGGAGAACTCCATATGGCTATAGAGATTATGGAAAGGATGTATCAAGTGCATGTCCTTTGTCATTTCAAGATCCAATTCATCATTCCAGTTATCCAAATTGTCATCAAGATAGAGCATTTCGTTTTCAGATGGGATATGTCCCATCTTACCGTTTCTGTATTCCATATCGAAAGCCCAAGCCCCATCCCAATATAGTGGCATATAATCATCAAGTGTCTCATTCATAACAGCCCACATCTTTTTTGCCCTTATCGTCTGGACAGGATGTATCTTTGAGTATTCATACCCAAGAAAACACTTAGCTTTTAGGTCAAAAGAGGCAGGAACATTACTTGCAATGGTAGATTCAAACAATGTAATGGCTTTTTGGCGCATCTCTATCATTTGGGCTTTCAATGCTTCGTTGAAATCTGACAACAGTTGTTTGCTTTGCTCATCCATGACAAACATGTGATTAAGCAAGGTTCTTCTTGTTTCTAATAGAGTTTTAATGACCTGTTCGCAAGCCTCGCTTGAATAACGCCTCTTCTCCATTTCATACTGCGTATTCAAAATCTCAATCTCAACGTCTCTGACTGCTGTTGAGTTAAAGATGTCTTGTACTTTGCTTTTATCCATAACATAATATATATTTGTTCATGTTGCAAAGAAAATAAAAAGGTATGCCAAACAAAGGCAGAGGCTCCACTTTTTTTTATTTCATCAGGAATTCATAGAGATCTATATATTTTGAAAGGACAATATCCCTTAAATCATTCTGTTGCTTAGCATCGTCATTAATAAGAACAGATAGTTATGCCCAAAAGGTTTTCTTATGGTGCATATATTTCAGGTGAGCCATCTCATGCCTCCTGAAGCAATACCTGATGGTCAATCTTATACCACTTGATGCTGAAATATGGAAATTGGAGTCTGAAATTGGGATTTATCCAGAATAGTGGTTCTAGTTTCTTATTTGCCATACTTTGTCTAATATTGTATCATATACATGAGAATCTCTACCTATCTGCAACCCATAGAAGCGGGTTCCCTTCTGACGTTCTTCTTGCATGAACTGACTAACACGATCATTGGGAGGGTCAAATATGAAATCACTAATAATTAACATATCTGCCATCGCATACTTCTCCGAGTTCAACATCTTGATACCTGCTTTCAGCATCTCGTTGCCATCAGTACCTCCAGAATAATAATCACTTAGAAAAGAATCCAGTTTTTTCCATGAGCCAGGTTTAGATAAGTCAATACTTTGCGCTCTTACTGAGAAGGAAATAAGAAAACATTTCCTTTTTTGCTTCTTTGCCATTTGTAATAATTGTCTTAGCAAACATGTGGCCAATTCTATAGGGCGTCCACACATAGATCCACTTGTGTCAATGCTAACGATGATAGGTCCTTTCTCCAAACGTGGCTCTTTCTTTTTGCTTTGTTCAACCTTCATTTTAGTTTCTATTTTGGGCTTGTTGGCAAATAGCTGCAGTTGGCTCATTGCGTATTTATAATAGAACAGGCTCTCTGTTTGATGGTCTGCGAGGATTGCAGTCTCTATGGGTAAAAGATGTTGAAGGTTGTTACCATTAGTGATTTCTTCAACTTCTACGGCAGGAGTTGGAGGCGAAGGCAATAAGGGGAGGTATCTTCTGATGGTTTCATCTTTCTCATCCTCTCTTTGTGGTTTTTCCCTGCCTATCATATTAACTATCTCTACCATCTGAGGATAACTATAGAACATTTTCTGTATTTTCTTCCTTTCTTTATAGTCTGTATTCCCATGCTCCCGAATGCTCTGTTCCCAGTAGGCTTTGTATTTTTCGATACAGGCAGCTTCATATTCTTTTAGCTGATTGTCACAGGCAGTATCCCAATCCCTTATCAGCGGTCCAAACACTGATTCAGGTGCCGACTCCTTGAATTGCTGCACATATCCATCGATATTCACTTCTTCCGGCTTATATTGTTGCTTGATGGTGCCATATACCTTGGGCCACAATTCCCTTTTCTTCTCAATGCCCCCTAAGGAGAAAACTCTGATAAGCGTCTTCTCTTCCTGATATTGTTTCTCCGCAGGTTCGAAGAGTTTCAGCATCGCCTCAATAAACTTCAGGATTTCCTCTTTCATAATATCCTTCCATAGGGGATCCTGACTATCCAACTGAGGGTTCTCCTGGATAGCCTGTTGCATAAAACCACCAAGCAAATCATTCGGCGGCACTGCATCTGGCATCCTGCCTCTATCCATATAGAAGTCGAATGCTTCATCATAAGCAGTCAGTCTTTGGGATATATCCTCATCTTTCGTCATAACAGCAAACTGGCGTTTTGAGCTTTAACCTCCATTTCCTTTAGGTTCTTTTCGCATAGGGCGAGATATTTTGATAAGATCTTCATATCATCATCGGATAGGAAAAGATTTCTATAGTAATCAAAGAGCTTTTGTTGCTCGGACAACTTAACAAGCAACTCATTTCTAATGTCATTAAGTATTTTCAGGGCAATATTGGGACTAGGAAATCCAGGTTGATTGAAAATAGTTGGTTGTGCATTTGTTCTTTTTGTCTGAAAAGCATAAGGGATATTGTCTATAACAATTCCGCCGTAACATTTGGATAATTTGACCTTTTTAGCTTCTTGTGTATTCTTTATTTTATAATCGTATAGTTGCCCTGTATATATAGCGTGGATAATATGGGCTTGCTTTGTTTCATCGTAGTAAAGAATACCATCACAAGTTTGTTTTGTGGGGACATGACTATAATCCATCTTATAGAACAGAGTTTTCCCTGTGTGATATTTCAATATGTTATAATAGAAGAAATTGACCTGTACATAGTCGTCTTCATCGATCTCTTGTGAGTTAGATGATGCGGGCTTTCTCTTAATACAATTTAATGCCTGATCGATATCCTTTCCATATTTGACAACTTTAGCATCTATGGGAGATGTGATGCTGGAGCATACAATATCGATAATGGTGGGAATAGTCTCTGATTTGTTCCATAGGCAATGTATAAGAATAGGAATGTCTGTCAAATCGATTTGTTTGCGACCATTCAAGAATGCAGAACTTTGAAGCAGATGAACGCACTTTTTCCATCTGCGGTCAGAGATGTAGTAATCCATTTCTTCCACCTCATCCTTTTTGATTTCTGCTTTGAGCCTTTTCCTTATATTAGTAATGATAGAGCAAATCTCATTTGAAATCTCTATCTCTTCAATTCCTTGCTGCCATTTATCATATAATTCATCAGAAATGAGAAGGTAATCAGGAACGTGGTTGGATTTTAAGTTCTTCTGGCGAATCATCTTATAAAAGATACTTTCGCTCTGAATACAATTAGAAACCATACGCACCAAGAATCGATCCCAAAGCGCTTCAAGCCCTTCGCCCTCTGCTGGAAGTTCATTGCTGGCTGCAATTAATGCTTTCATTGGTAGCTTCAATGTAGTGCGTCCATTTTGGAATATTCTCTCATTGATAGCTGTTAAAAGTGCATTTTGTATAGAAGGTCCAGCCTTCCATATCTCATCGAGAAATACAACAGTTGCTGTGGGTAAGAAGCCATCAACAACTCGCTCATACTTGTCTTCATTCTTAAGAAGTGAGATAGAGACTGGGCCAAAGATCTCATCAGGAGTACTGAAACGTGACATCAAATACTCAAAGGCACTTCCATCCTTAAATATCATTTTCAACTTTCGTGCCACAAGGCTTTTTGCTGTTCCTGGAGGACCAAGCAGGAAGATGCTCTCACCAGCAACAGCACTCAGCAGCGACATCGCCAAGATGTGCTCCTTCTCATACACACCTTCCGACATCGACTTTAATAATTCTCTAACGTGTTGATCAATATCCATAAATAAAAAGGTGTCATTATCGGGCAGGGGCATGTTTTTCTCCAAACTCTCTTCTTGGACAGCTGTTAAATACCATATCTTTTATACTTGAATATTGCTTGCCGCAATACCTACATGTGTAGATGCTTTTCTCTCCACCTTCATATAATACATGACGGCCTATCGTTGATCCAACTTTGTTTTTTAGACAACTATTATTTAGGAGATCCTTGGGGTTAGAGTATTCTGCTCCACACAGCTCACAATAGAAATGAGGTTGCGATGACTGATTATAATTGAAAAAGGAATTATTCCTTTGAATAGCCCTTTCTTCTTCCTGTTGGGCTTCTCTCTCGCGAGCGGCAAGGGTGCCTGTAGGAACCTCCTCATCGTTTATCACTTCCACCTCTTTCTTACTCAGCGGCTTTCCGTCATAATCATAAACTTCATCAATGCGAGTCCCGTCGCCATATCTGTTAGTATCAAAGGTGTAACATGTTACTTGCTTCTTGCCATTATCAACTACGCAACCATTACATTCCATGAGTTTTTTGAATGTTTGTGTCTTCAGATTGTATATCTGTACTTCTGCGGCACTATAAGTTGATGCCGAGCTGATATCATCTATGTCACTATATACTACTAATATATGATCTACTCCGGCCCCCATTGCAATAGGAATACAGTCTTGGGATTCTGCTTCTGGCACATTGATTTCTTCCAAAGATTCAGTCTCTACATTGTAGCAAAAGAATGATTTAGTTTGTGGTCCCCTATAGTAAACCAGATGTTCTGTATCATTATCAACCGCTATCAAAAATTCACAAGAATCTGGTAGATTACGAATAAACTCAGTTGACGCTTTCTGATAATCTTTCTTGCAAGAGAATAAGACTATTGCAGCAAAAGCTGTTACAGTAATGAAGGAAAATAACTGTTTCATAATTCGACTGTTTATTTAATATAGAATTGACGCCGCAAAGATACAAGAAAGGTGCGCCAGATTGGGGCAGAGGTTCTCAAAATCCTATTTTTCTTGTTTGTTTTGTTTCGAGGCGCTCGCTGTCGCAGTAGGTTATGAGGGATTCGAGGGTGTTGCCCTGATCACCATAGAGGATGCCCTTGATGGCATTGTGGCGCGCGATATTCTCAATCTGGCCTCCACTGAATTCGTATTTCTCTGCCAGTGTCTTGGCGTCATGCTCTGAGAGGGTAGGGATCATCTCATGCCAGATGTGCATGCTGGCCTCCAAGGTGGGCTTCTCGAACTTAATCTTATAGAGGAACCGACGCTCGAAAGCCTTATCCATGTTTTGAGCGAGGTTGGTGGTGGCAATCATGATGCCATCAAGGTTCTCCATCTCCTGAAGGATGATGTTCTGGATGGAGTTCTCCATCTTATCAACTGATCGCTCTGCTCCCTCCTGACGTTTGTTGATGATAGCATCAGCCTCATTAAAGAGCAGAATGGGGGCCTTTTCGCTCTTCTTTACCTTATCTTTATAGGAATCAAAGAGACTTTTGATGTTTTTCTCGCTTTCGCCCACCCAGCAGCTCTTGATTTTGGAGACATCAACTTGTAGGATATCACGACCTGTCTGACGAGCCAACTGAAGAACGGTTTCTGTCTTACCAGTACCTGGGGCTCCATAGAAAAGGCATGTGAAACCACAGCGGAAGCCTGCTTTCTTCATGCGGGAAGTGATTTCCTGATAGTGACCTTCGTCCAAGAGGCCACCCAACTCGTCTATTTGGTTCTGGATACTCTCGCCATAGAAGAGTTGCTTCTCTGCAATCTTGTCGGAATGGATATAATCGCTGCTATTCTTATCCCTATTTCTTGTTTGCAGAACTACTTCGCTTAAGGCTTCATCCTTGAACTTCTGAGTGACTCGGAATGATTCACGATCCACCATCCCATTGTCATTGTTATACTCGATGATCTTATCATAAAAAAGGAAGTGATCTCCATTGCTGATCCGTCTTTTTTGGCGGTTCCATTCTCGTTTGTCATCAAACAAGAAATCCAAATCATGAAAGCCAATATTGTCGTCGCTATTGTTGACACACAAATGGCAGAATAAGACTAATAACATCTTGTCGTCATTGTCATCATCATCAAATAGATTCAACATTTGAACGAATTGAAGTTGCTTGTTATCTTCAAATAGGTTATTGATCTTTTGAGTCATAGCCTCATAGGTGAGCTCATTCTCCTTACGCAAATCGAAAATGTCTTCGAGTTCGCCAAAGAGTTCCTGACAAGTGAGACCTGTGCATCTCCTGGGAGCATACTTCTCGTCACGTTTCATGGCTTCAATGACGTCGAATGGTACTCTGTAAGAAATACTCTTTCTATAGCCATTAAGGTCTCTACAACAACGGATCAATTCTCTCTTTTCAAGAATATCAATATCGTTCATGTAGCGTAGTATGTGGATGGTAGAGCATTTCACATCTTCAGATAACTCGCTAATACGGATGCTGCTGTCATCACTTCGATTGATGAAGAGGGCCAGCATGACACTCTGCTCCTTGGTCAGATCGAGCTTGTCTGACACATATTTAATATATCGTGAGGCCTTGCGATAAAACTCAGGACTGAGTTTCGAATCCTTGGCCTTTTCAACTATCTGCTCAATGGCTGTAAGCAGATCCATTTGTTTCTTCTGTTTTGTTTCCATCTTTACATCACTTTTTATGTTCACGATGCAAAGATACAAGAAAGGTGTGCCGATAAAGGGCACACCTTATAAAAAATCATTATTAATATTTTCTTTTCTTATTTCTCTTATTCTTATATGAGTATAATAATGTGGCGTTAATCATGTGGAAAACTAAAGAATCTCCCTTGCTATCCAGGCACAAGCCTCCGCATCGGCGAGGGCATGATGGTGGTTTTCGAGGGTATAACCGCAGAGTTCTGAGATTGTGTGGAGTTGGTGGTTCTCAGCTTGTGGGAAAGCCTTACGGGAAGCCACACATGTGCAGTAGAATTCATAATCCGGATAGTCCATCTGGTAACAACGGAATACGGCTTTCAGACAACTCTCATCAAAGGCCTTATTATGGGCCACGAGTGGCAGACCTTCAATCAGAGGTTCTATCTGCTTCCATACTTCTGGGAATACAGGGGCATTCTCTGTATCTCTGCGAGTAAGGCCATGCACCTGGGTACACCAGTAATTGTAGTAATTTGGTTCTGGCTGAATCAAAGAATAGAAAGTGTCTACAATTTCGCCATCTCTTACTATTACTACACCGACAGAACAAACACTAGTACGCTCATTGTTTGCTGTCTCAAAGTCTATTGCTGCAAAATCTCTCATATTAGTCATGACGGTTGGTACTCACCACCGTCTTATATTTGTTCCACATATGCTTTGAAATCTCAGCCATCTCATCACGGAACCATTTGGGCGATAAAACTTCTATGTCACTCCCCATGGTAAGTATTTCCTGGCGGAAATCAAAAGTTGGACGCAGACGAACCGTAAAAACACTATATTCATCATTGCGATCAATCTCTGTTTGCGACTGATGGAGCCTGAGAGTACGTAAGTAATTGGCTTGTCCTGCTGACACTTTCAATTTAACGGTTTCAACATCGTAATTCTGGTCAGTAATGATACCAAAGCAGTCCTCAAAATACTCTTCAGCAACAAAATCATCAGGATATTTAAAACCCATGCCTGTCGGTTCCAATTGGTGAACTCTGTCAAGAGCGTATATCATAATCTTATCATAATATGGGCTGCGGGCTACTAAATACCAACGTTGTTTAAAGGCTTTCAGACAATAGGGCTCAACTTCGAAGGTGTTAGTTTCGTCGCGCCAAAAACTCTGATAAGTCATTTCGAGTACAGTATTCTTCTTTAACGCCTCAATAATAACGGGAAGGTATTGTTCTCCATCAGGAATCTCTTCGAATAGAATCTTATCCTTTATACTTACGCTTTCCATCATCAAATTACTGACTGTTAGAGTATTGAAGAGCCAGCTACGCATGGAGCCGCTTTTTAAGTCATCGGCATTTTGAATGTAATAGCGATATTGCCCTCCTTGCTCATTTTCAATAATAAGACCAAACATCTCTTCTATAGCTATACGCCACTTATGAAATGTTCGTATAGGTAAAGGTTTGTCCTCACTCATGTCATTGTCGAGCCAACGACGGTTTATCTCATCAAATGAGATCTTTTTTGTCTTATAGATGGTTTCCACCAACCAGACGTACTTGTTCAACAGATTCTTTGCCATATCACCGGATTTTTTTGCAAATATACAAAAAACCTATGCAAAAACAATGCATAGGTTTGGAAAAATCACGATTCTCTTCTGGAGAACAATGAAGTCCAAGTATTATCCTGTTAATACACCGAGTCGATGGTGCGTATCTGGAATACTGCACCACAGATAGGACATTTCCTTCGAATCTCGTATTTTGCCTGAGCCATAAATGTTATATATAATAAGGTGTTACTACTGTTTGTTGAACATCATCGACTAAAGTGTCGCGTGAACGATTTGGTGCAAATTTACGGTAAAAATCCGAAAATCGACAGAAAGTTACAAAGTTTAACTAAAAGTGAAATCCCGCATAACTACTTGAGTTATACGGGATTTCTATAATTGCTTGTTATTTGCTTATCAAACTTACTTCACCTCCTCAAAGTCGGCATCTTGGACGTCGTCATTGGGGTTCGACTGTGCCTGCTGGCCACCTTGGAAACCGGCACCGGCACCTGCGTTGGGATCAGCGCCGGGCTGGCCTGCACCTGCCTGCTGGTACATCTTCTGTGAAGCGGCCTGCATGACCTGGTTCAAGTTGTTGATGGCGTTGTCGATGGCGGTGACGTCGCCCGACTTGTGAGCGTCCTTCAGCTGCTGGACGGCCTGCTCAACGTTTGCCTTGTCGGCACCGAGCTTGTCACCGTTCTCGTTGAGGAAGGTCTCGGTCTGGAAGATCATCGAGTCGGCCTGATTCATCTTGTCGATGCGCTCGCGCTCACGCTTGTCGTTCTCGGCGTTCTGTTCGGCCTCAGCCTTCATGCGGTTGATCTCGTCCTGTGACAGACCTGACGATGCCTCGATGCGGATGGCCTGCTCCTTACCTGTAGCCTTATCCTTGGCGCTAACCTTCAGGATACCGTTGGCGTCGATGTCAAAGGTCACCTCAATCTGAGGAACACCACGACGGGCAGGAGCAATGCCGGTGAGGTTGAACTGGCCGATGGACTTGTTCTGTGCAGCCATCGGGCGCTCACCCTGCAGCACGTGGATGGTTACCTCGGTCTGGTTGTCGGCTGCGGTAGAGAAGGTCTCGCTCTTCTTGCAGGGGATGGTCGTGTTGGCCTCAATCAGCTTGGTCATCACACCGCCGAGGGTCT
This sequence comes from uncultured Prevotellaceae bacterium, assembly GCA_946186505.1. Classification (GTDB taxonomy): domain Bacteria; phylum Bacteroidota; class Bacteroidia; order Bacteroidales; family Bacteroidaceae; genus Prevotella. The sequence continues at coordinate 13,236 of CAMHNI010000051.1, forward strand.
CGATACCCAGTGTCAGCGGAGTCACGTCGAGCAGCACGATGTCGCCCACGCCACCTTCCTTGTTCAGAATAGCACCCTGAATAGAGGCACCTACAGCCACCACCTCGTCGGGATTCACACCCTTTGAAGGCTCCTTGCCGAAGTAGTTCTTGACGAGAGCCTGCACAGCAGGGATACGGCTTGAACCACCTACGAGGATGACCTCGTCGATATCGGCAGTGTTCAGACCAGCGTCGCGCATGGCGTTCTGGCAGGGAACGAGGCAGGCCTGGATGAGGTCGTGAGCCAGCTGTTCGAACTTTGCACGTGTCAGGGTCTTCACCAAGTGCTTGGGTACGCCGCCGACAGGCATGATGTACGGTAGGTTGATCTCGGTGCTTGTGCTTGACGACAGCTCGATCTTAGCCTTCTCGGCAGCCTCCTTCAGACGCTGCATAGCCATCGGGTCGTCCTTCAGGTTGGCACCCTCGTCGTTCTTGAACTCCTGAACCAGCCAGTCGATGATCACCTGGTCGAAGTCATCACCACCGAGGTGGGTATCACCATTGGTAGAGAGCACCTCGAACACACCACCACCGAACTCGAGGATAGAGATATCGAACGTACCACCACCGAGGTCGAATACGGCAATCTTCATATCCTTGTTGGCCTTGTCGACACCGTATGCCAAAGCGGCAGCCGTCGGCTCGTTGACAATACGCTTCACATTGAGGCCAGCAATCTGTCCGGCTTCCTTTGTAGCCTGACGCTGAGAGTCAGAGAAGTAGGCAGGTACGGTGATGACGGCGTCGGTCACCTCCTGACCCAGATAGTCCTCGGCGGTCTTCTTCATCTTCTGAAGAATCATGGCCGAAATCTCCTGCGGGGTGTACTTGCGGCCGTCGATGTCGACACGCGGATAGCCACCCTCGTTAACTACAATATAAGGTACGCGTGAGATTTCCTTCTCCGTCTGCTGCCAGTTCTCACCCATGAAGCGCTTGATCGAATAAACGGTCTTCTTGGGGTTTGTGATGGCCTGACGCTTGGCGGGGTCGCCAATCTTGCGCTCACCGTTCTCAACGAAACCAACGACAGAAGGTGTTGTGCGCTTACCCTCACTGTTGGCAATTACTACGGGCTCGTTACCTTCGAAGACGGCAACGCAGCTGTTTGTAGTTCCTAAGTCAATTCCAATAATCTTTCCCATAATTCTTATCTTTTTATTTGTTAATATTCAAAAAATCTCGCTGAGTAAGTAGCAAAGCACGTGCCAAGATGACTTTTTTTGCTGAAAAATGTTTTTTGTCGCGCCATTTTGGCATAAGTATGAAAACTTTTTCTTAAATTTGCAGCAGAAATGACATGCTATTAGTGAATTGTTTATGAAAAGAATGATTGCTGGAGTCTGTCTGGCTTTGATGTTAGTGGCTTCATATGCTCAGCAGACAGATAATTCGTATATTGTAAAGACCAAGAATGCCAAGAAAGCATTGGCTGCCGATGCTGCTGGCACTGCTGATAGTCTGCAGAACGAACAGAAAGCCCATGACTTCATCTCTGAGAACTTCCGTTTCTACAGTCTTTGCGACTGGAAGGAGGACATGAAGTTCATGGTGATGCCCGAGAAGTACGATATGGTCGTCAAGACCTTCCATGACCCGTTACAGAACGGCAAGGAGGTCAGCAGTATGACCTTGCGTCACAAGATCATGCTCTACAAGGGTCACACTGAGGCATCTGACGGTCGTTCGCACATCAACTTCCTGTGTCAGGATAATAACAAGATGTACTATTACGAGATACCCAACGGCACGTTTGATGACTATTGCTACGGTAAGATGGGCGTACCGACGCTGGCCTATCTTGGCGATGTTGACATAGCCCGTGAGAAGTTGGTAGGCAAGACGCTGTTTACCAAAGCCAAGCAGTACAGGATAGACACCGACTACGACAGTGACGGTTTCCAGGAGGTGACCATGAATGAAGGTAAGGAGGTGAAAGTGGTTGCCGTCGGTGTTGGTACACGCAGCTTCCCTGTCAAGATTATCGTCGAGGACGAGGAGGGCAATGAGTTCTATCAGAATGTGGCAATCTCGAAGACCAACAGCGGTATGCGTGATGATGAGTTCATCATGGACAACACCAAGTTCCTCTTTGCCGGCTCTTTTGAGTTGCAGGATGCCCTGATGGAAGTCTCGAAGAACCTGGCTGAATACATCGGTAAGGACGTTCACACGAAATACAGCACAAATATGATAACCCAGGGTGACGGCAAGGAGCGTACGCTGAAGGTGCCCCGTATGACCTCGTTTACCATTGAAAACATTCTGCCTAAGCGCAATAGTCAGTATGTCACTTTGACACTCAAGGAGTTTGAGTCACGCCGTATCTATTTCAAGGATGTGACATTCACGAACGTTGACAACGTCACGGGCGATATTGACGGCCGCCGCGAGGATTTCTTCGGTTATCTGTTTGCGATGGGTGCCGGTAAGGCCCGCAACACCACGCAGGCCGCGCGTGCTGCTATCCGCGAGGGTCGTGTCATCCTGCGCATGACTGAAGACGAAGTGACCTTGGCTATGGGTGAGCCTGCTCGCACAGTAGAAGGCACTAACGGTCGTCACGACTGGATATACAACCGTTCGAACGGCAAGTTGCTGGTTGTTCAGTTCGATGCTTCCGGCACTGTCATTGGAACAAAAGTTGACCGTACGGGTTCCAAAGCTCCTGTAAGGCGTCGCACAACAGCAGCAAAGAGGAAGAAGTAATATCATCTGCCCCTACATATCAGATAACACAAAAAGATGGTGTGTCAAGAAACAGGCACACCATCTTTTTATTCTTATTTACAGAATCTTTGTTGTCAGACCTTGTCGTTGAGGGCTTGCATGATTTTGGCCTCTAGTTCATCGCACAACTCGGGGTTGTCCTTCAACAGTTCCTTCGTGGCGTCACGTCCCTGTGCCAGTTTCTGGTCTTCGTAACTGAACCACGAACCGCTCTTCTTGATGATGCCATACTCCACGCCGAGGTCAACGATCTCGCCTATCTTCGATATGCCTTCGCCGAAGGTGATTTCAAACTCAGCTTTGCGGAATGGGGGAGCCACCTTGTTCTTTACGACCTTGACGCGCACCTGGTTGCCGATAACCTGGTCGCCGTCCTTGATGGCAGTTACCTTGCGGATGTCCAGTCGGACCGATGCATAGAACTTCAGGGCGTTGCCACCCGTTGTTGTCTCGGGGTTTCCGAACATGACGCCAATCTTCTCGCGCAACTGGTTGATGAAGATGCACGTAGTGTTAGTCTTGGCGATGGTGCCCGTCAGTTTGCGCAGGGCCTGGCTCATCAGTCTGGCATGCAGCCCCACCGCAGAGTCGCCCATGTCACCCTCAATCTCCTTCTTGGGTGTCAGTGCTGCAACGGAGTCAACGACGACAATATCGACGGCGCTGGAGCGTATCAGCTGGTCGGCAATTTCCAAAGCCTGCTCACCGTTGTCGGGCTGTGCAATATACAAGTTGTTAACGTCAACCCCCAGCTTCTCGGCATAGAAGCGGTCGAACGCATGTTCGGCATCAATGAATGCAGCAATGCCTCCAGCCTTCTGTGCTTCTGCAATGGCGTGGATGGCGAGCGTCGTCTTTCCTGATGACTCCGGACCGTATATCTCGACGATACGTCCTTTAGGATATCCGCCTACACCGAGTGCGGCATTCAGGGCAATGCTTCCAGTTGGAATCACCTCAACGTTTTCCACTTTCTCGTCCCCGAGTTTCATGATACTGCCCTTGCCAAAATCCTTCTCGATTTTCGACATAGCAGCTTGCAGCGCCTTCATCTTCTCTTGTTGAGGGGTCAGCTGCTCTGTATCTTCTTTCTTTGCCATAGTTAGCTGAATTTATAATTGTTAGGGGTTATACATATCTTTACAATAAAAGGCCATGATATCATCGAGCATACGCTTTGCCTCCACCGCCGGACTGTCGGGGTCGAGTTCAATCGCCTTGATATAGCAGTTGATGGCCTCGTGCCATTGGCTTTGCTTGCGATAGGCATTGCCCTGCTGATACCATTCCTCAGCCGTCATTGATAATACTCTTTCTTGCCTGCTGCCAGGGTGTTTTTCATCAACGAACAGATAGTCATCGGTCCTACGCCGCCAGGTACTGGTGTGATGAACGAACACTTCGGAGCCACTTCATCAAACTTCACGTCGCCGTTCAGGCGGAAACCGCTCTTGCGTGATGCGTCGGGCACACGTGTCGTGCCCACGTCAATGATGACGGCACCCTCCTTCACCATGTCTGCTGTGACAAAGTCGGGCTGTCCGATGGCGGCAATGATGATGTCGGCCTCGCGGCATTCCTCCTTCAGCGTCTTTGAGCGTGAGTGGCAAACGGTGACGGTGGCGTCGCCGTACTGTTTTTGCATCATCAGCTGTGCCATAGGCTTGCCGACGATGTTGGAGCGGCCGAGTATGACGCATTTCTTGCCCGAGGTCTCAATATTGTAGCGCTTCAGCAGGGTCAGGATGCCCAACGGCGTGGCCGAGATGAAGCAGGGCAGTCCGATGGCCATACGTCCTACGTTGATGGGGTGGAACCCGTCCACGTCCTTACGATAGTCAATGGCCTCGATGATTTTCTGCTCGTCAATGTGCTTAGGCAGAGGCAACTGCACGATGAAGCCATCCACGTCGCCGTTCTTGTTCAGACGGTCAACGCAGGCCAGCAGCTCTTCTTCCGTCACGTCATCCTCATAGCGTATGAGCGTCGATTTGAAGCCGCATGCCTCGCATGCCAGCACTTTGTTCTTTACATACGTCTCCGAGCCTCCGTCGTGGCCCACAAGAACAGCTGCCAGATGGGGTTGCTTGCCCCCACGGGCCATTATCTCCTTCACTTCCTCGGCAATTTCGGCCTTGATGGTCGTTGCCGTTGCTTTTCCGTCAATTAACTGCATATCTCTAAACACTAAACACTCAACTACATTTTCGGCATTCCGCCTTTCATGTTTTTCATTGCCGCAGCCATCTGGGCCATCTTGGACGAATTCATGCCGCTGACCATCTTCATCATCTTGCGGGTCTGGTCAAACTGCTTCATCAGGCGGTTCACGTCCTCAATCTTCGTGCCTGAGCCGCGTGAGATGCGCTGGCGCCGGCTTTGGTTGATGATGTCGGGATTGGCCCGTTCCTTAGGTGTCATCGACTGGATGATGGCCTCTATCTGCTTGAAGGCATTGTCGTCAATGTCGAGATCCTTGATCTGCTTGCCAACGCCAGGAATCATCGATGCCAGTTCCTTGATGTTACCCATCTTCTTGATTTGCTGAATCTGGCCCATGAAGTCGTCGAAGTCAAATTTGTTCTTGCGGATTTTCTTCTCCAGCCGCTTGGCTTCTTCCTCGTCGAACTGCATCTGTGCACGTTCTACTAAGGACACCACGTCTCCCATGCCGAGGATACGGTCGGCCATACGTTCAGGATGGAATACGTCGATGGCATCCATCTTCTCACCCGTACCGACAAACTTGATGGGCTTGGTGACGACGGTACGTATTGAAAGCGCTGCACCACCACGGGTGTCACCGTCGAGCTTGGTAAGCACCACGCCGTCGAAGTCCAGACGGTCGTTGAACTCCTTGGCCGTGTTCACGGCGTCCTGACCTGTCATCGAATCGACCACGAACAGCGTCTCGTCGGGGTTGATGGCATTCTTCAGACGATAGATCTCGTCCATCATCTCCTCGTCCACGGCCAGTCGGCCGGCAGTATCGACAATGACCACGTTGTAGCTGCCAGTCTTAGCCTTGCGGATGGCGTTCTGGGCTATTTCTACCACGTCCTTGTTACCCTCTTCGGTATAGACATCCACGCCGACGGTCTCGCCGACCACCTTCAGCTGTTCAATGGCAGCGGGGCGGTAAACGTCGCAGGCTACCAACAGGGGGTTCTTGTGCTGGCGTGTCTTCAGCATATTGGCCAGCTTGCCGCTGAAGGTTGTCTTACCTGAACCTTGCAGACCCGACATCAGGATGATGGCCGGACGGTTCTGTAGGTTCATTTCCACAGCCTTGCCACCCATCAGTTCCGTCAACTCGTCGTGGACAATCTTCACCATCAGCTGGCTCGGCTTCAGTGCAGTCAGCACATTCATGCCCATAGCCTTCTGCTTCACGGTGTCGGTGAAGTTCTTGGCTACCTTATAGTTCACATCGGCGTCTAACAAGGCACGGCGTACGTCTTTCAGTGTCTCAGCAACATTGATCTCGGTGATTTTTCCCTCACCCTTCAGTATCTTGAACGACCGTTCAAGTCTCTCAGATAAATTCTCAAACATCTTGGTAATTTACGATTTACATTTTTCCGATTTACAATATCCGATTTGAGGCGCAAAGGTACAACAAAAAAACGAGACCCGCAAACAATGGACCTCGTTTTTGCTTTTTTTATGCCGCAGTAGCTTACTTCACGGTGACTTTGCGTCCGCCGACAACATAGACGCCGGTGGGCAGTGTGCCAGTGGCGTCGGAGGCATTTACCTGCTTCTTCACGATGTTGCCCTTCAGGTCATAGACGTCAACCACGTCGCTGCCCGTAGCAACGCCCTTGATGGCCGTCACCTCGGCCAGGCTGCCTACGTGCTTGATTTCCAGTGAGGTGGCTGTTGCCGACTGGCTTTCCCAGTTGAAGCCGCAGCGGGTGGGGCGGAAAGCCTGCTCAGCGGTGGTGCGGATAAGTATGCTCTCCAGCACCTGCACGTTCTGCTTGGCGGGAATGCCGTAGAGACCGTCCTTCTGGCGTGTCGTCCAGCTGCTGCCGAATGACAGTTGGTTGCCCTGACCGTCGCTCATGCGAACGGTAGTGATGTCCTCGTTCATGGTTGCAGCGTTAATGCCCTTCACCCGCATATACTTGGCTGTTGGCGAGAAGATGAGGTAGGGCATGCCGGCCTCAGTGCCTTCAGCGGTGCAGTCCACGAAGTAGAGGTACAGTGTGGTGCCCTCCTGGCCGATGGCGGCCAGACGTTCCACCCTGGCTCCCGGTACTGCCTGCTGCAGTTCGTCGGCTGTGAGAGATGCGGGCAGGCACAGCGTATTGTAGCCTGCAAACAGGTATCGGCTTAGCTGCACCGTCTGCTCAGTCTCGGTCACGGCGGCCACGTTCATGGTGGTTGACTCGGCTGTCAGGTTCACGACTTTGTTCTGTGCTGTGGCGCTCTGTGCGCCCATAACGGCCATTGCCGCCAGTGTGAGTACAAAATGCTTCATAGTCAAATTCTTTTTGGTTAGTTTTACATTTCTGGCTACAAAGATACAAAATTGTTCCGAATTACCATGCAGTTTTTAGAAGATTAACCTTTCTTTATTTTAGATACCGCCTAAAGTCTCATTTCAACAGCAGTTTCTTGCCTTCACTGATGTATAATCCTGGCTTCGCTCCGGCCGTACTGGCCAACCGTCGGCCGTTCAGGTCATAGGCCGGTGACGGCTTGGGGCTGGTGGTTGACGGGGTGGGCGACAGGGTGGGCGACAGGGTGGACGTAGCCTCCTCTCCCTCGGTAGCCGTGTAAAGTGCTATGTCGGTGATGGTGATGGCTTCTGACGAGTCATCGCGTGTGAAGGTGATTTTGTACTCGCCCCAGGCGGTGTTGTCAATGGTAAAGTAAAGTGTGGTTTCTCCACCCACGTTGACTGTCGTGTTTAGCACCGACTTCGAGGGCTTGAGGCACTGGAGTTTCACGCCGAGGGTCTTGCCGTCCTCGCCCTCCGACTTGAAGCAGAGCTTGTAGCGGCCTTTCTTCAGCTGCAGCGTGCGGTACACATTTTGATTGGCGTCCGTCTTGGTCCCTTGGCCAAAGGCCAGCAGCGTCTTTCCTGAGTTCACCGTCCAGCCGTGACTCTTCGGCGTATAGCCCTCTGTCTCTATGCGTGGTCTCCACTTCAGCGTGGTGTCACATGGTGAGTCGAGTGTGTATTGTTTGAAGAAGTTCCACATGGTCTGGGCAGAACTGTTGTCCTCCGTGTTTCCCGTATAGTCCTCGTGGCCCATGCCTTCTATCTCGTAGAAGATGATGGGGAAACCGCCCTCGCCGGCCTCATAGACGCTCTTGGTGTACTTGCCGCTCTTGGCGGTTTTCTTCGGCACGGGGTTTGCACCATTGCGGGCCACCATGTTGTCGATGATGTTAGGTACGAGCGAATACTTCACGAAGTCGTCGTTCTTGCCGTGAATATGCAGGAAGGGTACGGGGCGCCAGCTGGTATGGTGCAAGTGGAACTCATTGATGGGGTAGCCACTGATGGCAGCGAAGGCGGCAAACAGGTGGCTGCATGTATTAGCCATCACGTAAGTCATCATGCCGCCATTGGAAAACCCGCAGCAGTAGAGACGTTGGCGGTCAATGGCATACTTGGAGGCCACATCCTCAATGACGGCCTTCAGGAAGTCGGTGTCGAAGTTTTCCTCACCATAGGCCGACCAGCCATTGGCCTGCATGCCGCCGAGTCCGGGGAAGGCTGTCAGTTTGCCTTGGGGATAGGCGACGATGCACCCCGCCTTGTCTGCCACATCCGTACGGAAGGGGCTCTTGTTAGAGCTTTGGCCGCCGGCACCGTGTAGCGACAGTACCAGTGGGCAGTTGTCTTTCATTGTGCTTGGCACATAGAGCCTGTAACTGCGGTTCTCGCCGTTTACTTTGATGGTTACGTCCTTGTCGGTTTTTGCTGCCCGTAGCATCAGTGTGCTACAGAGGGCAAGAGTAATGAATAATAATTTTCTCATAGGTATTTTAGTGTTTTATGATTTTGCGATAAGTGTTTTTGCCGTCTTGTGAGTGCTTTTCTATAATCAGACCCTTGGCGCTCGGCGCGACGGCTCGTCCTTGCAAGTCGTAGGCGTTCTCACCGTTTCCGCGGGTCTCTTGCTCTACGATGCCTGTCATCGTACCTTTCTTATATATACGGTACTCGGCTCCAGCCACAGTCTGCACGTCGTATTCATACACTTTCTTGACACTGAGCTTCGGCTTTGTACTGAGCGACTTGGCCAGCAGCGGTTCCTTGATGTCTGCTGGTGCAAATAGTGCATTGGGGCAGTCGCCCTCGGCCGGTGTCAGTCCATCGCCCTCCAACTCGACGTACGACCGCAGCCGCAGCATGCCGCCAACAGACGACCGCACCACTGCGGAGCTAAGTTTCCCTTCGCTCCACTCCTCGTCCACCTCAAAGCCGCCACGGGCCCGCAGACCGCTGATGCTGCCCTTTTTCCATAGGGGAGGAAGGGCTGGCAGCAGGTGTACGGCACCGTCATGGCTCTGTAGCAGCATCTCGGCGATGCCGGCCGTAGCACCGAAGTTGCCGTCAATCTGGAATGGCGGGTGGGCGTCGAACAGGTTGGGGAATGTGCGCCCGTTGGGGTACAGGGCCGTCGCGTCCTCCGATGGTAGTAGCCTTAACATGTTCCTCAGGATGGTCAGGGCGTGGGTGCCGTCCAGCATGCGTGCCCAGAAACAAATCTTCCAACCCAGGCTCCAGCCCGTGGCCTCGTCGCCGCGGTCGGTCAGCGTCTGCTTGGCGGCGGCGAACAGTTCGTTATGGCTGTAGGGCGATATCTGGTTCGAGGGGAACAGTCCGTAGAGGTGCGAGATGTGGCGGTGCTGGCGGTCACTGCCGTCGGCGTCGATAAGCCACTCCTGCAACTGCTTGCGGCTGCCTATCTGCATGGGTGGCAACAGGGCCAGCGTCTCTTCGAGCTTCTTCTGGTATTCGGCATCCTCGCCGAGGATGCGAGCGGCCTGCAGCGTGTTCGACAGGGCGTCGAACACAATCTGGTTGTCCATCGTACAGCCGGCGGTGATGGGCGTCGATTTGCCGGCAGGACCCTGCTCGGGACTGACCGACGGCACGACGACGAGCCAGTTGTTATAACCGGGATGCGGCACCATGTAGTCGAGGTAGAAGTCGGCAGTGCCCTTGATGACGGGGTACCACTCGCGCAGGAAGTCCGTATCGCCCGTGTAGAGGTAGTGCTGCCACAGGTGGGTGGCGAGCCATGCACCACCGTTGGGGTACATGCCCCAGAACGCGCCGTCTATTGGTCCCGCTACGCGCCACAGGTCTGTGTTGTGGTGGGCCATCCAGCCGCCGCAGCCGTACATCGTCTTGGCGGTCTTGGCACCCGTCTCGCTCAGGTCGCGGATCATGGCGAAGAAGGGCTCGTTGGTCTCCGTCAGGTTACACACCTCCGAGGGCCAGTAGTTCATCTCGGCATTGATGTTGATAGTGTATTTCGAGTCCCAGGGGGCATCGCGCTTGTCGTTCCACAGTCCCTGCAGGTTGGCGGGCTGTCCCCCGCGCTGCGATGACGAGATGAGCAGGTAGCGGCCGTAGTTGAACAGCAGGGCCACCATGCCCCAGTCGGTGCTGCCCGTAAACTTCTGCAGGCGCTTCTCCGTGGTCAGTTTGCTGTTGGCTGCCGTCGAGGGCAGGTTTAGATGCACGCGGTTGTACTGCTGCTGGTAGGCCTCCGTGTGGCGGCTCAGCAGTTCGGCATAGTCGTGCTGGCGGGCACTGTTCAGATACGACAGGCTCTTGACCGATGCCTTGCCGCTGACATCGTTGTAGCTGACGTAGTTCGTGGCTGCCGATATGTAGATGGTGGCCACGGTGTAGTTCTTCACCGTCACAGCCCCGCCGGTGCCGTAGGTCACGTCGCCGTCGCTCTCCACGTAGTAGCGCAGCGTGGCCTTCAGCTTCGACGCGATGCCCTCATGGTCAACACCGCTGATAGTGGCGATGGCGCAGTCGGCAGTCTTCGAATACGACGTAGAGAAGGTGCATGTGTGGCGCAGCGTGAAGGCCGAGAGCGTGTCGGCCTCTATGCGCATGACGATAACGCTGTCGGGCATCGAGGCAAACGCCGTGCGGCGGTAGTGGTGGCCGTCGTGGTCGAAGGTCACCGTCGAGAGAGCCGTCC
>CAMHNI010000052.1 GCA_946186505.1 uncultured Prevotellaceae bacterium
ACGTCGGGCTTGTCGATGCCCATGCCGAAGGCGATGGTGGCCACAATGACGTCGATGTCCTGCATCAGGAACTTGTCCTGGGTCTCGGCACGGGTGCCGGAGTCGAGTCCGGCATGGTAGGCCAGCGCCTTGATGTCGTTGGCCCGCAGGATCTCGGCCAGCTCCTCCACCTTCTTGCGTGACAGACAGTAGATGATGCCGCTCTTGCCGGTATGTTGCTTGATGAACTTGATGATATCCTTGTCGATATCGACGGTCTTCGGCCGCACCTCGTAGTACAGGTTCGGACGGTTGAACGACGACTTGAACTCCGTCGCATCGACGATGCCTAAATTCTTCTTGATGTCCGTGCGCACCTTATCGGTGGCGGTGGCCGTCAGCGCAATGATGGGCGCCTCGCCTATCTCGTTGACAATCGGGCGGATACGGCGGTACTCGGGCCTGAAGTCATGGCCCCATTCCGAGATGCAGTGGGCTTCATCGACGGCGTAGAACGATATCTTCACCGTCTTGAGGAACTCCACGTTGTCCTCCTTTGTCAGCGACTCCGGGGCGACATACAGCAGTTTGGTGATGCCGGCCTTGATGTCGGCTTTCACCTGGTCGATGGCCGACTTGTTGAGCGACGAGTTGATGTAGTGTGCCGTCCCCTCGTGCTCACTCATCTGCGAGATGACATCTACCTGGTTCTTCATCAGGGCGATGAGCGGTGAGATGACAATGGCCACGCCGTCCATCAGCAACGACGGTAGCTGGTAACAAAGCGACTTGCCGCCGCCGGTGGGCATGAGCACGAACGTGTCCTTGCCGTCAAGCACATTCTGTACGATGGCCTGCTGGTCTCCCTTGAATGTGTCGAAGCCGAAATACTTCTTCAAGGCTTCTGTCAGATTCGTCTTTTTGGTCATAGATAGGCTTCCTTCTTTCAGTTTTCCTCCTTTTATAAAATAGCAACTACGCTGCTATGTGCGACTTCTCAAGCTGCTCCTCGGCATACTCGCGTGTCACCTCAAATTTCTTTACTTTCTTCGACGGCACGTCAAACATCGCGTCCATCATGATGTTCTCCACGATGGAGCGCAGTCCACGGGCACCTAACTTGTACTCGACGGCCTTGTCAACCATCAGGTCCAGGGCCTCCTGGGTGAACGTCAGCTCGATGCCGTCCATCTCGAACAGTTTCTTATACTGCTTCACTATGGAGTTCTTCGGCTCTGTCAGGATGCGCTCCAACGCGCTGCGGTCCAGCGGGTTCAGGTATGTCAGTACGGGCAGACGACCGATAATCTCGGGTATCAGTCCGAACGACTTCAGATCCTGCGGCGATACGTACTTCATCAGGTCCTCTTTGTCAATTTTCCGGACGTTTTGCACTGAGTTGTATCCCACGACATGGGTGTTCAGCCGCTGGGCTATCTTACGCTCGATGCCGTCGAAGGCACCGCCGCAGATAAACAGGATGTTGCGCGTATCGACATGGATGTATTCCTGGTCGGGGTGCTTGCGGCCACCCTTCGGCGGCACGTTGACGGTGGTGCCCTCCAACAGCTTCAGCAACCCCTGCTGCACACCCTCGCCGCTGACGTCACGGGTGATGCTCGGATTGTCCGACTTCCGTGCAATTTTGTCGATTTCATCGATAAAAACGATGCCTCGCTGCGTGGCTTCGACGTTGTAGTCAGCCACCTGCAACAGGCGTGTCAGGATGCTCTCCACGTCCTCGCCGACATAGCCCGCCTCGGTGAACACCGTGGCATCGACGATGGTGAACGGCACGTCTAACAGCTTGGCGATGGTGCGGGCCAGCAACGTCTTGCCGGTACCCGTCGAACCCACCATGATGATGTTCGACTTCTCTATCTCCACGCCGTTCTTGTCCTCGGGCTGCCGCAGCCGCTTGTAGTGATTATAGACGGCCACCGACAGGTAGCGCTTTGCCTCGTCCTGACCGATGACATACTGGTCCAGGTAGTCCTTGATCTCACGGGGCTTGGGCACGCTGTTAGGCTTGGAGACCCGTCCCTTCTTCGCTGGCTGCTCTTTCAGGTTCTCCCGTACTATCTGGTAGGCTTGCTCGGCACAGTCCTCGCAGATATAGCCGTTGATGCCTGTGATGAGCAGCCTCACTTCCTTATCGCTCCTTCCGCAGAAGCTACATTCTTTTCTCATTCCTCATTTCTCATTCGGCGCAAAGCGCCGTGCTCTTTATTCTTTATTATTTAGGCGCTTCGCGCCGCGCTCCAGCACCTGGTCGATCATTCCGTATTCTCGGGCTTCCTCCGCCGTCATCCAGTAGTTGCGGTCACTGTCCTGATATACCTTCTCGTAGGGCGTGTGTGAGTGTTCTGAGATGATGGTGTAAAGTTCCTTCTTGAACTTCAGAATCTCCTTCGCCTCAATCTCGATGTCCGAGGCCTGGCCCTGCACACCGCCTAACGGCTGGTGTATCATCACGCGGCTGTGGGGCAGCGCCGACCGCTTGCCTTCCTGTCCGGCCACGAGCAGCACGGCGGCCATCGAGGCGGCCATGCCGGTGCAGATGGTGGCCACGTCGCTCTGAATGAACTGCATGGTGTCATAGATGCCCAATCCGGCGGTCACGCTACCGCCGGGAGAGTTGATATACAGTGAGATATCCTTGCCCGAATCGACGGAGTCGAGGTACAGCAGCTGCGCCTGCAGCGTGTTCGCCGTGTAGTCGTCAATCTGGGTGCCGAGGAAGATGATGCGGTCCATCATCAGACGGCTATAGACATCCATCTGGGTGACGTTCAGCTGGCGTTCCTCCAGGATGTAGGGATTCAAGTACTGGGACTGCACACGCATCACGTCGTCGAGTGCCTGTCCGTTCATTCCTAAGTGCTTTGTAGCGTATTTTCTGAAATCGTTCATAGTCGTTTCTCAAAGTGAGATACAAAGTTAATAAAAAAAAGTGGAAAACCTACAAGTTTCCCACTTTTTTTTATTTTTTAATAGTTTTGCCTCATTGGCCCCATGAGTCCCATGAGTCCCATTGGCCCCATTATCCTCTCATCATCTTGTTGAACTCCTCCAGCGTCACGCTCTTCTCGTTCAGCTTCACCACGGTCTTCAGCTTCTCGACCAGTTTCTGATCAACGGCGCGGTCCACGTAGTTGTCCAGGTTTTCGCGCTTCTTCAGCTGCTCACCGGCGTACTGCTCCAGCACGTCATCGGGCACATTACCCATGCCGTACTGCGCAAACTGCTGGCGCACTGCCTCTTTGGCAATGGTCTTCAGGTCTTCTTCCTCCACCTTGATTTCGTTGGCGGCCACTAACTGCTCCTTGATGAGGTGCCATTTCAGCTCACGGATGCTGCCCTCGAAGTTCTTCTCCACGAAGTCCGCACCCTTGTCCTTGTTGTTCTGCAGCATCACGCGCTTCAGCAGGGCCTCGGGGAAGGTCAGCTCACCGACCTTCTTCTCCATATATGCGCGCAGGTCCGTCAGGAACTTGTAGTCGCTGTTCTGCACCAGCTGGGCCTGAAGCATATCGGCGATCTTCTCGCGGAACTCCTTCTCGCCATTCACGGCACCCTCGCCGAACACGCGGTCGAACAGCTGCTGGTTCACCTCGGCGGGCTGGAAGTGGCGAATCTCCGTCACCTGATAGCTGAAATCGCTCGTCAGATCCTTCACAGCGTCCTTCTCGACCTTCAGCAGGGCAGCCACCTCGGCATCGTTGTCGGGATAGGCTTTCTTCGGGTTGAAGGTGATGATGTCACCGGGCTTGCAGCCGTCGAAGAGCTTGCGCTGCTCCTCGTCCTTGATGTAGGCGGGCATGATCATGCCGCTCTCGGTGGTGATGCCGCCCTCTAAGGTGTTGCCCTCGCCGTCTAACTGGCGCAGGTCGCCCGTCAGCGTGTCGTTGCCGCTGAACACATCGGCTTTCTGCATCTCACCGGCCTGCGAGGCGTACATCTGCACCTGGTCATCTATCAGCTTGTCATCTACCTTGATGGTGTAGAAGTCTATCTTGTCCTTCGCTGTCAGCTCTGCCGTGAACTCAGGGGCTACGGCGATGTCGAACATGAACGTCAGCGGACCGTCCGTCTCTATGTCCTGCGGCTCCTGCTTCTCGCTCGGCAGCGGCTCACCCAGCATCTGTATCTTGTTCTCGCGGATATATTCCGACAGCTTCTCGCCCAGGAGACGGTTCACCTCATCCATCTTCACGGCGGTGCCATATTGCTTCTTGATCATGCCCATGGGTACCATGCCGGGGCGGAAGCCGGGCACGTTGGCACGCTTACGATAGTCCTTCAGGGTCTTTTCGACCTTCTCCTGGTAATCTTCTTTCTCAATGGTGATGGTCATCAGGCCGTTCACCTTGTCAGCGTTTTCAAACGTAATGTTCATTGTCTCTTATACCTTATTTATATATTGTTATTTCAAAACGGAGTGCAAAGGTACTCAAATTTGTGCGAACCTCCTAACAAACAACCGAAAAATTATATTTTTTTACGCTTCTACCCCTTCCCCTCCCCCTGACTCTCCCTCTATCTCCTTCTATCTCCTTCTATCTCCCTCTATCTCCCTCTATCTATTGTTTATTGTTTTATCCAGCGCCTTTAACTTTGCTCCACCCCCTGGAGCAATTTCCTCCAGGGGTTGGAGCAAATTCCTCCACCCCCTGGAGGAAAATCTTCAGGGGCACCCCAGGGGCACCTTAGGGGCACCCTTTTTGCCATACCGTGCCCCTGCTAACCAATTGGTAACCAACAAGAAAACCTAAAAAGGGGCACGAGGGGCACCCTTTTTTGTTTTATTCTTATCAGATCACTCTAATCACTCTGATTACTCCGATCGCTCCGCTCCCCACAACACCCTCTCTCTCAAAATTCCTTTAATAAATTTGTCCGCGTACCATAAAATTAGTATCTTTGCACCCAAATTACGAAATTATGGAACAGGAAAGCATTGTACTGCGGGCTGAAGGCCTGGTGAAACGCTACGGCAAACGCACCGTCGTCAACGACGTGAACTTCGATGTGCGCCAGGGTGAGATCGTCGGACTGTTAGGCCCTAACGGTGCCGGCAAGACCACATCGTTCTACATGACCACGGGACTCATCGTGCCTAATGGCGGTCATATCTTCTTGGGAGACCAGGAGGTGACCGACTTCCCCGTCTATAAACGGGCACGTGCCGGCATCGGCTACCTGGCACAGGAGGCCTCGGTGTTCCGCAAGATGACGGTCGAGAACAATATCCTCAGCGTCCTTGAGATGACGGGCAAGCCGCGTGACTATCAGCTCAACAAGCTTGAGGAGCTCATCAAGGAGTTCCGACTGACGAAGGTGCGCCGCAACAAGGGAGACCAGCTCTCCGGCGGCGAGCGCCGACGGACGGAGATTGCCCGCTGCCTGGCCATCGAACCGAAGTTCATCATGCTCGACGAACCCTTTGCCGGTGTCGATCCCATCGCCGTCGAGGACATCCAGCACATCGTCTGGCGCCTGAAGTACCGTAACATCGGCATCCTCATCACCGACCACAACGTCCATGAGACGCTGAACATCACTGACCGTGCCTACCTGCTGTTCGAGGGCCGCATCCTCTTCAAGGGCAAGCCCGAGGAACTGGCTGAGAACCCCATCGTCAAGGAAAAATACCTCGGCTCAAACTTCGTCCTCCAGAAAAAGGACTTCCAGCTGCTCGACGAGGAGAAACGCCGACGGGAAGAGCAAGAGTCTGACATATCGTAATATCGCCCCCAACACTATGATCCTACACAAATGGCTGACCGTCTTCGGTCGATATGTTATCCTCATGGGACGCACGTTCAGCATCCCCGAGCGCATGCGTATGTTCTGGAAACAGTATGTCAAAGAGATGGCTCAGCTCGGTGTCAACTCCATCGGCATCGTCCTGCTCATCTCGTTCTTCATCGGCGCCGTCATCTGCATACAGATGAAGGTCAACATCGAGTCGCCCTGGATGCCACGGTGGGTCGCCGGCTACACCACACGTGAGATCATGCTCCTTGAGTTCTCCAGTTCCATCATGTGCCTCATCCTCGCCGGCAAGGTCGGCTCGAACATCGCCTCCGAGCTGGGCACCATGCGTGTCACCCAGCAGATAGACGCCCTCGACATCATGGGCGTCAACTCCGCCTGCTACCTCATACTGCCCAAGATCCTCGGACTCCTCACCATCATGCCCTTCCTCGTCATCTTCTCCTCGGCCATGGGCATCGTCGGTGCCTACTTCACCGCCTACGGCATGCGCATCATCACACCCGACGACCTCACCCTCGGCCTACAGCATACGTTCATACCCTGGTTCATGTGGATGTCCATCATCAAGAGCCTGTTCTTCGCCTTCATCATCTCCTCCGTCCCCGCCTACTGCGGCTACACCGTCGAGGGCGGCTCCGTCGAGGTCGGCAAGGCCAGCACCGATGCCGTCGTCACCTCAAGTGTCCTCATCCTCTTCTCCGATGTCTTCCTCACGCAGCTGTTGTCGTAAAAGAATATGATCGAAGTTAAACACCTCCACAAGTCCTTTGCCGACAAAGAAGTGCTCAAGGACATCAACACCGTCTTCGAGGACGGCAAGACCAACCTCATCATCGGACAGTCCGGCTCCGGCAAGACCGTCCTGATGAAAAACCTCGTCGGACTGCTCGAACCCACATCGGGGCAGGTGCTCTACGACGGACGTGACTTCGTCGCCATGTCGAAGCAGGAGAAGGTACACATGCGCCGAGAGATGGGCATGATCTTCCAGTCTGCAGCCCTCTTCGACTCACTCTCCGTCCTCGAGAACGTCATGTTCCCCCTCGACATGTTCTCCGACATGACCCTCCGCGACCGCCAGCGCCGTGCTATGGAGTGCCTCGACCGCGTCAACCTCAATGGTGCCGAGTCGAAGTTCCCCGGCGAGATCAGCGGCGGCATGCAGAAACGTGTCGCCATCGCCCGTGCCATCGTCATGAATCCCAAGTACCTGTTCTGCGACGAACCCAACTCCGGTCTCGACCCCAAGACCTCGCTCGTCATCGACGACCTCCTCCACGGCATCACCCGCGAGTATAACACCACCACCATCATCAACACCCACGACATGAACTCCGTCATGGGCATCGGTGAGAACATCATCTTCATCTACGAGGGCTGCAAGGAGTGGCAGGGCGTCTCTGCCGACATCATGCACTCGCCCAACCAGCGTCTCACCGACTTCATCTTCGCCAGCAACCTGCAGAAGAAGATGCGCCAGGCCGTCATCGCCAACGGCATAACGATTTAGGTTTCTCCTTACGTCCTGTATTCCGATGCCCAAGAAGAGAAGTCCGTTTAGTCCGTTTAGTCCGATGCCCCCAAAAAAGAAGTCCGTTTAGTCTGTTTAGTCCGATGCCAAAAAAAAAGAAGTCCGTTTAGTCCGTTTAGTCCGATGCCAAAAAAAAGAAGTCCGTTTAGTCCGTTAAGTCCGATGCCATAAAAAAAGAAGTCCGTTTAGTCCGTTAAGTCCGATGCCCAAAAAAGAAGTCCGTTCAGTCCGTTAAGTCCGATGCCCAAGAAAAGTAGTCCGATGTGTCCCATTTGCCCTATATTATATATAAAAATGTACGCGCGCGAGGCTCTTTCCCTCTTTCATTAGCAAAAAAAGCCTAACAAACGCCAAAGCCAATAACCACAAAAAACGCCCATTTCATCGGGAAAAACACACCTTTCGCATGATTATTCCCTAAATTTACGAAAAAAAAAGTATAAAAAACTTGGTTGGTTTAAGAATTTTTTTATAACTTTGCAACCGAATAGGCGAAACTATGTCTTCGTGCATAGATTTCCGACCTGCCACCTTAACACAGAAAACAAAAAATAAAAATAAGATACTAATGAAGAAAAAGCAACTGATTCAAGCTGTATGCAAGCAGCCAGTACGAAAGTTACTGGCAGCTCTTCTCCTGCTTGCCGTCGCCGTCAATCTGTCGGCAGCGGATTTTGAAGGAGACACTTTGGAGGTTCGCTTCCGCCTCGGACTGAGTGACCTCGACCTGTCATACGCTGACAACGAACAGCGTATCAACGAGTTCGTAGCCAGAGTGAAGGCCCATTACGCTTTCATGCCTGAACACAGTCTCAAGATGGACGTTTACGGCGGTGCCTCGCCTGAAGGTCCTAATGAACTGAACCGTCGTCTCGGTGAGCAGCGCGGTATTTCGCTCAAGCAGGTGCTCATGCAACGTCTTACGGGAATCATCAGCCAGATTACGGTCGTCAACCAGGGTGCACGCTGGGGTGGCTTATATAATATGGTGGAGAAGAGCGACGAGCCTTGGAAATACGAGGTCCTCGACGTTCTGATGAAAGCACCCGAGGATGACGGCTGGCAGATGGATCCACGCGAGCAGAAGCTCCGCAAGATGAAAAACGGTACCGTCTGGAATCAGCTGTTAGCCAAGTACTTGCCGGCTCTCCGTACATCCGGTTCGGCCGTTGTCGCTCCTATGTCTGATGCCGAGCGTGAGCGTCTGCGCCGCCGCTATGGTGGAGACTATTGCGATACCGTCGTCATCCGCGACACCATCGTCTATCTGCCTGAGCCGTGCCCCCGTTATGAGGAGCCTATCGACAGCGACTGGGTATGGGCACTGAAGACCAACCTCCTGCTTTGGGGTGTTGCCGCTCCCAACGGACAGATCGAGTTCCCGCTCGGACGCAGCAACCGCTGGAGTATTGAGGGCGAGGTGTTCTGGCCCTGGTTCATCTGGAGCCATAACGTTCACGCCCACCAGTGTGGTAACCTCGGTCTTGAGCTGCGCTACTGGCTCGGCAATCGCAAGAAGCACCACACCCTCGACGGCTGGCACATCGGTCTCGGTGGTGCCGCAGGCTACTACGACTTCGAGTGGAAGAAGCACGAGGGCTATCAGGGTGAATACCTTAATATATATTGCAATCTGGGTTACCAGCACCGCTGGGGACGCCGCAAGCAGTGGGCCATCGATGGCGGTATCGCCCTCGGATGGATTCCTACCAAGTACCGTGAGTACATCGGCAGTAGCCAGTTCCCCGTCGGTCACGAGGAAATCAGGCCTGACGGCACCAAGCAGGACCCGCACCTGATGTGGCAGAAGACTTCGTCGAAGAACTTCTTCGGCGCTACACATGCCAACATCACCCTCGCTTACATGTTCCATACTAAGAAGCAGAACCACGTCTCGGCTGCTGAGGAGGTTGCCGCACCAATCGCTCCGACTGCCACCTCTTATACTGCGACACCGTCGCAGCCCACCGACGCCAAAGCCGCCAAGCTTGCCAAGCAGGAGGCAAAGGCCAACGAGAAGCGTCTGAAGCAGGAAGCTAAGGACAACGAGAAGTTGGCAAAGGCTGAGGCTAAGATGGCTGACGAACGTGCCAAGGCCGAAGCTAAAGAAGCTAAGGAAAAAGCAAAGCGCGCCAAGGCTGAGGCTAAGGCTGCCGAGGAGAAAGCTCCTAAGGCTGAGAAAGCTCCTAAGGCCGAAAAAGCTCCCAAGGCTGAGAAGGTAAAGCAGGAGAAGGCTCCTAAGGCTGACACTAAGGCTGCCGAGAAGAGCGCCAAGGCTCAGGCCAAGGAAGACGCCAAGCGTGCCAAGGCTCAGGCTAAAGAAGATGCCAAGCGTGCCAAGGCTGAGGCCTTAGCCGCTGCCAAAGCTCAGATCGAAGCCGAGAAGGCCGCCAAGAACGCAAAGTAAGAACGCTAACACCTAAGGAAAGATGAAAACTACCAAAGCATATTCCAATCGCATTAAGAGCGCTATGAAGGCCGGCGCAGCAGCACTCGTGCTGCTGGTGGCTGCCAACAGCTGTGAGCGCCGCGAACTGTATGTCTATCAGGACTACTTCAAGCAGATTTTCCTGAATATTGACTGGCGCCACTACGACCGTGACAGGTATCTCTATCCGCACACGCCGGACCCGACGGGTATGACCGTGTGGTTCTATCCCGATGACGGCACGAAGGCCGATCACTACACCACCGCTCAGGTTACTCGTTATGAGACTTACCTCAGCAAGGGTGCCTACGAGGCTCTCGTCATCGACTACTCGCCGGCAGAGTACGGCAAGCAGGAGTTCATTGACATGGACTACGCCAGCACCGCCAAGGTGCAGGCCACGGCGCAGGCCTACCAGCCTACTGACTACCACCCCCTCTACAACGGGGAGTGCTACAGCAAGGAGCTGCCCCGCCTCGAGGTCTCCGGTCTGTGGACGGTGATGAACAACCCCGAGGAGATGGCCAGCGACACTGTGGCCATGGATGTCAAGACGGGTAAGTATGATCACTATATCCCCTATAAGGAGCGTGATACCTACCAGTCAACGCTGGTCACACAGGTATTTAATGTGACGCCGTTGATCGTTCCCTGGAAGATGCGTGTGCGTATTCCTATCAAGGGCATCTACTACCTCTACCAGACCAAGGGCTCCATCGCCGGTATGGCTGACGGCTTCTTCCTGGCCGAGAACCACACCTCTGACGTGCCTTGCCTGATGTCTATCGACGACTGGGAGGTGTTTGTCACTGGCGACAACGTGGGCTACATTGCCAAGACGTTTGATACTTGGGGCATGCGCAACGCCCTCTGGAAGGACTATGACGGCATCAAGCAGCGCCAGAACTGGGTCCTCAACCAGAAGACGCCCGACCCCTTCTATGTAGATTGTGCTAAGGAGGAGGTACGTGTCAACTTGGCAATCAAGCTGCGTGACCGTAAGACCATCTGCTACTTCCATATCGACCTGGGTAACTATGTCGAAGTCTATGGTGACATCGATGCCAAGATTGTCGGTAACGCCAATGCCCTGAGTGTTGACCTGCGCAAGGTTCTCACCGGCGACGAGATTCCTTCTCTGCCTTACGTTGACGGCTACAACGGCCTCGACATCGGTGGCGTCGTCGTTCCCTGGCAGGATGGTGCAGGTGCTCATGTCAGCTTCTGATTATTCACCAAACTTTAATATATAAGATAAGCAACAAAACAAACAACAAACAACTTTTTTTAATTACTTTTTTTATTCACTTAATTTTTAACAACATGAAAAAGTTATTTCTTTTTGCAGCAGCTGCAGCCATGATGACTGCTTGCTCTGAGACTGAGGTGCTCGACCAGACCGCTTATCAGCAGAATGCTGACCAGGGTGGTATCAAGTTCGATGTTTACGCTCAGCGTAGTATTACCCGTGGTGGTGGCCAGGCTGGCGACCTCACAAATGACAACATTGGTGCCAACGGCTTCGGTGTGTTCGCTTACTACACTGCTTCTGAGCAGTACAGCAACAGCGCTAAGCCCAACTTCATGTACAACCAGCAGGTGACCACCTCTCAGACTCCCGTCGATGGTAGCACGATTTGGAAGTACGAGCCCGTTAAGTACTGGCCGAACGAGTACGGAAGCGCTGCCGTTTCTGACGACATCGACTACCTGACCTTCTTCGCTTATGCTCCTTGGACTGAGTTCGAGCCTACCACTGGTGAGCTGATCGTTCCCGCTGATCTTGATCCCGAGGTTGAGACTGCTGAGCACTATCAGAAGTACAACATCATCTCTGTCAACAAGAACACCGCTACTGGTGACCCCATCATCAAGTACGTTGTTGACACTGATCCTGCTACCTCTGTTGACCTCCTCTGGGGTGTCGCAGCTGATGAAGCCAACGATAACTACACTCCGATTGACAAGGCTGGTGCCAACAGCGATGTTGCTATTGATGCTGGTATGCCTTTCATCGACCTGGTGAAGCCCAACAACCCCGAGAGCGACAAGATTCTCTTTAACCTGAGACACGCTCTGGCTAAGGTTCGCGTTACTATCGACTATGTTGCCGATAAGGAGACTCCTGCTTCTGGCACGTTCGAGGGTGAGGACGCTCCTGCGGTTGAGACTGATGTTATCAACGCTGACGAGACTCGTATCTTCGTTCGTTCGTTCGCTATCGAGGGTTGGGCAACTGAGGGTGCTCTGAACCTGAACAATGCTGAGCCTAACAAGCCCCTTTGGAAGGACATCGACGGTGTGAAGGATCTTTCTTTCTCTAAGATTACTTATTTCGACGGTCTGAAGGATGGTAAGGAAGGTACTGAGAACAACGTTCAGAAGAGCGAGACTCCCATTGGCCTTAATCCCCAGATCATCGAGAACTATGCTAAGCCTGACACTATCTTCGAAATCATCCCCGCTGTGGAGGCTGTTGAGGGCGTGAAGTTCACACAGGATGAGATTGATCAGGCTCAGGAAGGCGATCCTGCTTATGGAAAGACTACTGATGATTGGAAGGTTGAACCCGTTGAAGCTCAGGAAGAGCAGAAGATTGTCAAGGGCTTCAAGTTCTCCAATGACGAAGAAAAGGGTAAGAAGAATCCTGGTGTAGCTGCCGCTACCGACGAGCTTGTTGCTGAGGCTGAACTGACTGACTATACTGTTCAGGCCACTGCTGGTTCTGGTGCTGATGCTGGTGCTGAGACTCCTCAGGGCTATGAGGGCACTGTCCTGCTGTTCGGTGGTGATCCTACCGGTGAAAACGAGGGCTTCTTCTATGTTATTCCTCGTGATCAGGATGAGGCTGTTAACGTATGGATTTCTTACGACGTTGAGACCATCGACGGTAAGCTGGCTGACAAGCTCTCTGACAACCTGCTGAAGGGTTCTTCTATCGAGAACAACATCTACAAGGAGGACATCTTCGAGGGTATTGACTTCCAGCCTGGTAAGGTTTATGACATCCGCATCCACCTCGGCATGACCAGCGTTAAGATCGACGCTACCGTTACTGATTGGGAAGAGACTAAGGGTGCTACTGTTAACCTGCCCGCTAACCAGGATGAGGACTAATCATCCACTTTCTTGTCAACTCAAATTGACATGAACCCTAAATAACCAAGGCGGAGCCGCCGGTGGCGTACCGGCGGCCCCACCTTCACAAAAACCAAAATCACGCGCTCTTTGACCTTGCTGGCTATTTCTTGCGCCAGCAAAAAGTTTACAGTTTTCGTTGACGTTACCTTGACGTTTATAGTTAAGGTTAAGGTTAGCGTTAATGTTACCACCCGGGTGTGTCCCCTACCCGTCAAGATGCAAGAAGTGAGGGAGAGATGATGCCGGGACCGGGAATGGTCCCAACTGAAAACAGAAAAATATAAAAAAATAAATATAAATATGAAGAAATACCTATCTCTTGTTGCGGGAGCAATGCTCATGACAGCTTGCAGCAACGATGCAGAAGTATCTGGCGACAACCAGTCTTCAGGACAGGAAATCGCCGTTACAGTAGCTCAAGAAAGCCTCACCCGAGCACAGGGCGAGATTGATGCCAGTGTCCTGCAGACGGCTGGATTCGGCCTCTTCGCCTCTTATACTGAGCGCCTGACCTACGAGAACACCTCGGTGTCGCCCGACTTCATGTACAACCAGAAGGTTGTCAGTACTGACAATGGCGAGACATGGGTCTATAACCCTGTGAAGTACTGGCCGAACTCCACCGACTACGAGACCGGTACCATATACAATGAATATCTGACCTTCTTTGCTTACGCTCCTTACGAGGCATCACCCAAGGATGACGGACGTTGCATCATCGGTATGTCCGGTCGTTACGACAAGGGTGATCCCTGGGTGAACTACCGTCTGGTTGAAAATCCCTGGGCTGAGGAGCCTACGTTCAAGCAGGTTGACCTGCTCTATGGCGTGAAGCAAATCAATGCCACCGGTGGCGACGACCTGTTCTACAACGAAACGAAGCCTGCCTTCAACGACAGGCTGAAGGTCTATTTCCGTCACGCCCTGGCATGTATCGGTGACGAGATCACCATCCGTCTTGCCGATGATTTCAAGAGTTATATCAGCGACTACGCTAGCATAACTATCTCCAAGGTTGAGATTGTCTATAACGAGCTGACGACAAAGGCACGCCTGAACCTCAACAGCCCCTCCGGTCCTAACTGGAAGGAGATTGTCAGTGGTGAGTTGACGACAACGCGTACCTATACCAAGACATTCGACCCGGCAATAAACCTGATTGAGAATAATCCTTACGAGATTTCCGCTAATGAGGGTCTGTTCTACATCCCCTTGCGTATCAAGGGCTGCGACGCTCCCTACGCTGAGGTTACCGTTGATTATACAATCAAGCCTAAGAACAGCATTACCGGGTCTGAATATTCTGGTTCTGTCTCTACTCGCTTTGACCTCGACCTGACACTCGAAGGCAAGAAGCAGGGCATTGAGCTGATCCTGACCAAAGACCTCGACCTGCTGCATCTCACCTATGATATTACTGATGAGCAGGCTCAGGAGCCGTCTTACAGCCGTCAATGGAAGTAACAATTGATTCCACGGATTACACCGATAGATAACGATGACGGGGATATGACCCGAATTCAATAGGAGCGAGAACTGTTGGCTCTATCTCCGGTGTAAGAACAGAAGCAGAAAAATAAAAAAAATAAATAATATGAAGAAAATTATTCTTACATTCATTGCTACGCTACTCGCCGGGTTAGGTACGGCGACGGCGCAAAATGTAGCTAAGATCGGCACAACGGAGTATGCTACGTTGGAAGCTGCCTTTGCCGCAGCACAGGACGGCGAGACAATCACGTTGCTGTCTAATTGTGGTGGCAACGGTATCAAGGCTCCGCGAGGCAAGTTCGCCAATGGACTGACGATTGACTTCGCTGGATTTACCTACACTGTCGATGGTGAACTAGTCGGCTCAACAGGTACGGAGACCCAGGGTTTCCAGTTGCTGAAGGACAACACCATTACCTTCAAGAATGGTACAATCTATTCTGAGAAGGCTCTGTTCTTGATTCAGAACTACAGCAACCTGACGTTAAAGGGTATGACGCTGACGATGAACAATGCCAGCTATTCAAGCGCTTATACATTGTCTAACAATAATGGTAACATTGTTATCGACGGTACTACCATTAATGCTAATCCTGCCGGAATTTTCGCTTTCGACGTTTGTCGCTACGCCAGCTATCCTTCTGTCAGCGTGACGGTCAAGGGCAATAGCGTTATCAATGGTAATGTTGAGATCTCAGCATCTGCCAACAATGCCAAGGACGGTTTCGGCCTGAGTTTGGAGAGCGGAACATTGAACGGCCAGATTATTGTTGATGCTTCCGCAGCAACAGCAATGGAAAATACACCAGATAAGGTAAGTGTTACTAAGAGTTCTTCTTTCAAAGCAATTGTTCCTGGTTATACTTGGGATGCTAATGGAAAGATAGTTGCTGCGCCTGTAGTTGCACAAATTGGCACTCTTGGTTATTCTTCTTTAGAGGAGGCGTTCGCTGTCGTCAAGAACGGCCAGACCATCAAATTGGTGGCTGACATCACGCTCACTGACAACATCACCAGCCCTCTGGTAAGCGGCCAGTTCACACTGCAGTTCAACGGCAAGACCGTGACCAAGGGCAGCTACAGCATTCAGCTGCATAAGGGCGTGACGGTTCTGACAGACGGTGTCTTTGGTAATGGTGAGGATGTTTCAACAGCCATCTTCAGTGCTGCTGATGAGGGTAATACCATTGTACGCATGAGTGTTAAGGTAGGTGACACCAACATCAACGCCTATAAGGCTGTTGCACCTGTCGCCGATAAGGTCGATTATATCGACATTGATAAGAATGGTAATGAAACTGCATCGAAAGCCAACAACGTTATCGACCTCGCTCAGCTGAGCGGTATCGTTGTCGCTGCTAATGACCAATATTACTATGCCAGCGAGAATGCCACCATCGACGGCTTGGTATTCCTGGCTAACAACACATCTCATCTGATTCTGACCGACAATGTGACCTTGACCATGAATAGTGCCAAGGGTAACAACAGCATAAAGGGTAACCTCATCGTTTACGGTCAGAAAGGACAGACGGGTAACCTGGTGTTCAATGGTAGCTCTGACCTTTCTGTACAAATGCTGACTTATACCCAGAAGGGTGGTAATGTCAAGTCTGCTGAGAATAAATCAGCTGCTCTCGATGCCAAGACCATCGTTGTCAATGCAGGTACACTGGACATTTATACTAACTCTGGTTCTCATCCTGCTATCGGCCGTATCGGAACTGATGTATCTGAATCTACTGTTACTATTAACGGTGGTGTGGTTACCGCCAAGGGTATGGGTGCTAATAATACTGCCATCAAGGCTGGTGATATCTACATCACTGGTGGTCAGACGACTGCAGAGGCTGGAGTGGGTATGTATGCTACTAATGCCTCTACGACAACGCTGAGCCTGAAGACTATTGAAGACTTCATCCTCTCTGACAGCTACTCCGGCACCGTGAAAATCGCTGAGGGTAAGACTCTGTACGATCAGGATGACAACTACAAGCCTTATACCGGCACCTTGGAAGCCACTGACCTGAATGCCATCAAGGGTCACCACCTTGTTCTGGCCAGTGTGCTCATCTTCGACAAGGCCAACGATGAAGAAGGTTATGGCGATGACAAACAGGTTATTGCTGAAAAGAAGAACCTTGCTGAAGCTATTGCTGCCATCGAGGACGGTCAGTTCATCCACATGACCATCAGCGAGACCCTGACAGAGGACATCAATGTGCCTCTGACGGATGAGGGCCAGTCCTTCAGCCTGAAGTTCGGCAATGCCGACATCACCAGCGATGGTGGCCACATCATCCTGCCGTTCAAGGTATCAGTGAATACCGACAAGCAGACCGACATCTTCGACGTTCCTGAAGACCTGAAGCTGACACACGCCATCAAGGAGACTCAGAACGAGGATGGTACCTATACCTATACTTATACTACGGTGAAGGCTGTGGCTTACAACCAGCAGACTGAGGTGCGCTACGCTACCCTGCAGGGTGCCGTTGATGCTGCCGAGGCCGGACAGACCATCGTTCTGATGGAGGCTATCCAAGATGAGGAGAACGTCCTCACCGAGACTGTCACCATCGACAAGGCGCTCACCATCGAGGGTCAGAACTTAACTATCACCGCTGCCTGCGAGAAGGATTATAGTTGGGATCCTGACAATGTCAAGCCCGCTATCCTGGTTAAGGGTAATGGTGACGTCACTCTCAACAAGGTGAAGATTGATGTGTCCTACACCAATGTTGACCAGATCGGTTACACCGATGGCGGTATCGCCATCCAGGCTGCCGAAGGTTACAGCGGCAAGCTGACTCTCGACTACTGCGACATCAAGACCAGCAACCGTGGTGTTGACGTTCAGGATGTTGCTACCGGATTCGAACTTATTGTGAAGAACGGCACCATTTCTGGTCAGCGCGGTGGTGATGATCCCATTACCGATGAGAATGTCAAGGAGAAATATATCAACACCTTCGACCGTGACCCGTATCAGAGTTCACGCGGTATCAACCTGTCCAACGGTGAGGTGGCCTGCAACGTGAAGGTCGAGAACATGCTTATCCAGGGTCTTGCCTACGCTATTAACATCAGTGCATACGTCGAAGATGTTCAGGCTCCTGCCTACAGTTCCTACGTGACGCTCGATGTGAAGGATTGTTCACTCTACGGACGTGGTGGTGTCAATGTATGGGGTACCCACAACACTGTAACGCTTGACAATGTCACTATCAACGGTATCAACAACCAGACTGAGGGTGACACCGAGACCTTCGCTTGTATCGTTGAAAACGAGCTTGCCCAGTACAATGACTATTACATCAAGGGTACTAAGGTCAGTGCCGCTATCCTTGCTAAGACCGAATATCAAACTGATGCAGATGGCGAACTAATCTTAGATGATGATGGTCAGCCTATCCCCGTTGAAGGAACAAATGCTACTCAGAAGTTCCTTGACCTGCGCGGTAAGGACGCCACGGTGAAGATTACTGGTGACTCTGGTTTCGCTGTTGACGCTGCTGACAAGGATCGTACCGGTTTCATGAACAATGAGCAGATTATTAACCTGATCAATCCTGAAATCAACAATCGCGTCTATTTCGATGCACCGAGCAAGGCTTACTTCTCTTACTACTTCGAGTCGATGCCTCTGATGACCGACGGTGATGATAAGCAGTTCCGTCTGGGTATCAGCGACGAGACCGACGAGACCAACCTCTATCCTGTTATCGCTATCTATCCGAAGGTGATGCTGACGATGTCAAAAGAGACTGGTGAGGTTGACGATGAAGATATGCCTGTCTATGAGATGAACTACTATTACTATGAGACTCTGGAGAGTGCATTCGCCAGCGAGTTCTTCGCCGATCAGGCTCAGCTGAATCTCTTGGATAATGTAGAGTTGAATGACGACATTACCGTTAATCTGAAGAGAGGTGAAAACTTCACGCTTACTGCCGATGATTATACGCTGGACGCCAATGGTCATAACATCATCCTGCCTACGCTGGTCTTTGCATTTACGGATATTGTGAATGAGGAGAATGCTCCGCTCTACAAAGTTCAGGATGAGGATCTCACGGCTCTGTTAGGCACTCCTGAAGAGGAAGGCTACTATGTTCCCGCTAATGTCTATTGGGCTGCTGATGTGACTGATATAAGTGGTCAGTATTGGCTCTTCGACGAACTGTTCACTAAGACAAACGAAGATATCGCTATCTGGCCTGACTCTTACACCCGTCTGGAGAGGGAGATTACGCTGGAGCGTAACCTGAAGTTCCCGACCGAAGTTGGAGAAGGTGGAATAGAGGAAATCGAACCAGTCGATGGCGGTGCACGCCGTATGGTTGATGGTGACGTTGTTGACAGAGACTACTGGATTGATTTTAACGACTTTGATCTGCTGCCTGGCGATGACTACAGCATTATCCTCAAGTTGGGTAACTATGTCTATACCACTAAGACGACTGATATCTTTACCAGTGGCGAGGCGGGATACCGCGTGATTTACGACGTGCTGGCTGACACCGATGAGGGTGAGATAGAAAAAACGAACGAAAAAGATCAGAAGGTTACCTTTAAGTACAAGTACTACTTGATAAAGGATGGTATCGTTGTCACTGTCGATCCCGCTACCTACTGTGGCGACCGCCTGACTCCTACCTTCGTTGTGAAGAAGAAGGTTGTTGTTGACGATGAGGAGACTTGGGTTGAACTGAGGGGTATCACCAAGGATGAGTATGATGAGCGTGTTGCCAACACTCCCGAGGGAGAAGAGGTTAACCTCACTGGTATTGACTTCTACTGGCATCTCGTTCCTCCAGCAGACCCGGATGACGACAAGACTTACATCGATGCCAAGACTTACAGCAATGCGCTGGTCATCGAGGGTATCACCTTCGCTGGCACCGAAAAGGCCGACTTCGTCATCCTGCCGCGCGACATCAAGGACGTCACTGTTGACGGCAATGTCCAGCCTTACACGGCCGGCGGTTATGATGCAGCCGCTATCGAGGCTTTGATTTCAGCTGTTTACAACTGCACAACTCACACCACCACTACAGGTGAGGGTGATGACGCAGTGACCACCAACAACAGTGTTAACCTCGTTGTTGATAAAGATTACAAGATCACCGTCGAGGACGGTCCCGAGGTAGTTGAGAATGTTGGTAAGTATATCGATCCCAAGACCTACAAGCAGGTCATCACACTGACCGCTGTCGAGGGTGGTAACTACACTGGTACGCTGAAGGTTGACTTCATCATCGGTGGTGAGGACGACATCGCCCTTGCTGAGATCCTGGCCGAGACTATCTATAACGGTGCTGCACAGCTGCCGAAGACTAAGACTGCCGAGGATGCCGAAGATGCTACTGTCATCGTTCACAACGTCAAGGGTGTTGAGCTGTACGGTGTCACCTTCGAGGAAGGTACTACGATTACCGACGACCAGCTGAAGAAAGCCGACGATGAGTACTACGACTTCTTCATGACCTATAAGAAGGTTGCTAATGTCGAGTATGACTATCCGACTACAGCAAACAATGAATACACTAACGCCGACACTTACAAGATGGCTGTCACCATCACTGGTATCGGTAACTACCACGGTCACAAGACTGTTGACTACGTCATCAAGCCGAAGGACATCGCTGATTGCACCGTCGATGGACTGGTCATGAACTACACCGGTTCGGAGATTAGTACCGAGGATATTATTGACAATATCACGGTGACTGACCCGGCAATCGTCACAGTTGTAGCTGATGAAGAGCAAGCCAAGGAGCTGATGAGACTGTTGGGCAATGTTGACTATGAATATACTGTTGAGGTCTCTGACAACTTCACCTATAAGGAGGTGCAGGTCTATCCGAACGCCATCACTATCACTGGTCTGCACAACTACACTGGTACACTGAACCTGAACTTCCAGATTGTACCTGCTGATGCTATTGACATTTCTACTTGTCTGGTTGTTTCGAAGGCTGTCTATACCAGCACGGTACAGGAACCGTCTTATGAGACTATCCAGTTGACCGACAGGAATGGTAATATTGTTGATAAGAAGTACTACACCATCACTGTCAATGGCACTGCCACTGGCGATAACGTTGAGTATATCAATGCTAAGACTTACAGCAATGCCATGACCATCAGCGCTATCACACCTGAAGGTCAAAATCCGAAGTACTATGGCTCGTTCAACGCTGATTATGTCATCAAGCAGCGCGACCTCGCCGACAGCGAGATGGGCAATGACAAGGGTTATGTAGTGCTGGAGGCTTACGCTGGTGCAGACGCCACAACCACCAATCCTGAGACATTCCCGCTGCAGTGGACAGGCAACGCACTGGTTCCCGTCATTAACGGTGCCGATGCTAACAACATCAACCTGTTACTGCAATATCAGAATGCCGTAAAGGATAATGATGAACCTGATGGCACTTACGAGCTTGTTGCTGTGGACTATACCTATACCATCGAGCCTTCACCGATGAAGGATCCGGGTCTGTACAAGATTATCTTCACCGGTCGTGGCAACTTCACTGGTATGCGTGAGGTGAATGTCATGGTACTCAAAGACATCAATGAGCTTGCTGACAATATTAAGATGCCATACCAGATTATTCCTGACAACCTTGCACTGACCCCCAGTCAGATGAAGGGTATTGAGGTGAAGGACGGCAACAAGGTTCTTGTCGAGAATGAGGAATATACCCTTGTCATTAAAGGTGGTAATGATGAGATTTTCGATGAGACGACTCCCATTTATGTAAAGGGTAAATACTATGCCTACTTCTATGGCAAGGAGCCTTATTATACAGGTAAGTACGTTGATGACTTCCGTGCATTCTTCGAGTACATCGGTTGGGATACGAATCCTGTGGCAGGTACGGGTACTAACATTTATTGTAACCCGACTTCTAAAGAAAAGAAAAAACCACATGGTAATATAATTGCCTCCAGTGGTCTTCATTATGATGATAATTATCCAAAGCCCGAAACGCCCGTCAGTGTCCGCATTACTGATGTGTCAGATTCGCTGAACCTGAAGGCTGAGATTACTTACATTGACAATATTAATGAAGGAACTGTGACTGCATGTGATCCTACGAAGGAAATTGTCAAAGTTAACCCGAAATTCCAAATTGTAGCTGGATATGATAACGGCGACGCAAGAAAATTCATCTTCAACATCGTCGGTGTACAGGACAATGCTTTCAAGAATCTGCCCAGGATTCACTGCCTCGACCTGACACAGATTGAGGGTTACACGCCGGATAATCTGACTCGTAGTGAGGATGGTCCGTTCAACTACTATCCCGTCCAGTCTCTCGTCTACTTCGACGGCACGAGGGGTGGTAAAGTCGCTGGTACGAACTACATCTATAAGAAGGGTGAAAACGACTTCCGCTGTGAGGAACTGAAGATCTACGATGACCTTGCTGGTGACCAGCAGGATATTCGCCAGAACGAAGGTACTTACGCTTGGGAGTTCAAGAACATCTATGAGTTCACTGCTGACAAGGTGACGAACACTCGTAAGTTCAATAAGGATCAGCACTACACCATCTGTCTGCCTTACCAGTTGCAGATGACCGACGACCTGAAGGCTTACAGCCTCGATGCCTCGTCTTCTCAGATCCTTGGCTTCAAGGAGGTAGATGCTACAGAACTGGCTCAGTTCACACCGTACGTGCTCATCCCGTCGAAGGCTGGTAACCTGCTGAACAACGCTAACACCACGACGGTATATACCACAGATGTTACGCCCGCAAGTGTCACTGCTGGTAATGCTACTATGACTGGTTCGAACATCTACATGGCAGGTGCCGATGCTGCTGGCAAGTACATCATGCAGGGTAAGGATCCGAACCACAACGAGTGGAGAGTCATTGGTGCCGAAAACGGTTATGGTGACGGTGTTGCTGAACACGGTCCCTGCATCCTCCCGATGCGTGCCTACATCTCTATCAATGGTGGTAGTCGCGAGGTCCTGATGGCCAAGTACATGGACAAGATCGACAGCATGCCTGTTGAGATTGAGACCAATGAACTGGAAGGTGCCGAGGTCTATGATCTCCAGGGTCGCAAGGTTGATACCACTCGCACCACGCTCCGCAAGGGTGTCTATGTGGTCAACGGACAGAAGCGCATGATCAAGTAATCGTGAGACTGCCACGAGGTGGCAGCACAGAAAACGAAGCCACGAGGTGGCTGAATAGAAAACGGCGGCGGCTACATTGTGAGCCGCCGCTTTTTTTGAAAGGACCGATATGGATGAAGAGACTTTCCGCAAGCATAAGTCCTTCGCCGGGCCAGTCAAGCCGTCGATGCTGAGGCGACGGGTGGGTCATGACTATGCCTCACGGTGTGTCTATCTTGTGACGTTGACTGTCGAAGGGCGGCGGCCGCTGCTTGGTACACTTGTTGGCAGGGCCGACGCTCCTGCGGGGACTGCCGATGCGCCGCATGTGGTGCTAACGCCGTTGGGAGAGCGTGTGAGGCAGGCATGGATGGCTAATGAGACTTATTACCCGGGGGTGCGTGTCCTCGCGACGATGGTGATGCCTGATCATCTGCATGGTATCCTTTTCTTTCAAGAGGCGGGTGTTAGCCTCGGGACGGTCATCAAGGGCTTTAAGGCTGGGAGTAATAAGGCGTATCGGGAGCTGTTGGGGCTGCGGTTACTGCTACCATCACGGCTGCCACACGGTGGCAGCATAGAGGGACAGACGCAGGGCGCCACCGATGAGGGGCAAGGGGGCGCGGTGTTGGTCTATGATGGCACCGTGTGCCAGCAATCAAAGGGCTTGTGCCAGCAATCAAAGGGCTTGTGCCAGCAACCTAAGGGGGTGTGCCAGCAATCAAAGGGCTTGTGCCAGCAACCTAAGGGGGTGTGCCAGCAAACGGCTGGGGGTGCTGAGAAAAGGGACCGCGAGCATGGGATGCTCTGGTCGCCGCAGTATAATGACCATATCCTGGAAGGGGCGGGGGAACTGGAGCGGTGGCGCAACTACCTGCGCGATAACCCTCGGCGCCTTGCTATCAGGCGCGAACATTCGGAGTACTTCCGCGTGCGGTTTGACCTCAGCGTGGCTGGCAGGACGTATGCTGCCATCGGTAACAGGTTCCTTCTTGACTATCCGAGGAAGGTGGTGGTGCAGTGCTCCAGGCGCCTCACTCAGGAGGAGATAGAGGCGGAGGTCCAACAGAAACTGACGCTGGCCCAGGAAGGGGCGGTGCTGGTGTCGGCAAGTATCTCTGCCGGTGAGAAGGCGGTGATGGGTGCTGCACTCAAGGCGCGACTGCCGCTGGTGTTCCTGTCGCCCAGCGGTTTCAATGAGTACTCACGGCCGGGGAACCGCTTCTATGAGGCATGTGCTGAGGGACGTTTCTTGATTCTTGCGCCGTGGCCACATAATAATCGGGAGACGCCGCTGACGCGGCAGATGTGCTTGGAGTTGAATGCTATGGTTAAGGCGCTTTGCAACGTCACATGATGATTTTTCGGCATCGGACTACAGGACTTTAGGACTTTGGGCTGGTGTCTTTTTTGCATCGGACTAATCGGACTTTTATTCTTTTGCATCGGACTAATCGGACTTC
>CAMHNI010000053.1 GCA_946186505.1 uncultured Prevotellaceae bacterium
AGGAGGGTATCGTCTTCTCGTTCTGCTATGGTATGGAAATCATGCAGCAGATGGGCATGGATATCAAGAAAATTCATGCCGGTAAGGCCAACATGTTCCTCTCGCCGTTGTTCCGTAATACCCTGGCAGGCGTGAGTGGCGCTACCATCGAACTCTACGATACCGATGGCTCTGTGGGTGCTGCCAAGGGCGCTGGTATCGGTGCTGGCATTTACAAGGACTCAGCCGAGGCATTTGCTTCACTCAACAAGTTAGAGGTCATCGAGCCTGATGCACAGAACCGTGAGGCTTACAAGAATGCCTATGCCACATGGAAAGAATCATTGAACAACCATTTGTAAACTATTAAGATTTAGCTAATTATGGCAAAAGAGTATTTCCCGTTTACCGGTAAGATTCCTTTCGAGGGAAAGGACAGTAAGAATGTAATGGCTTTCCACTATTACGAGCCTGAAAAGGTCGTGATGGGAAAGAAGATGAAGGACTGGCTGAAGTATGCTATGGCCTGGTGGCACACACTGGGCGGAGCAAGTGCCGACCAGTTTGGCGGACAGACCCGCAGCTACGAGTGGGACAAGGCTGCTGACCCCGTGCAGCGCGCCAAGGACAAGATGGACGCCGGCTTTGAAATCATGGACAAGCTGGGTATCGAGTACTTCTGCTTCCACGATGTGGACCTCGTTGAGGAGGCTGACACCATAGCCGAGTACGAGGCTCGCATGAAGGCCATCACCGACTATGCGCTGGAGAAGATGAAGCAGTTCCCCAACATCAAGCTGCTCTGGGGTACGGCCAATGTGTTCAGCAACAAGCGCTATGCCAACGGTGCTTCTACCAATCCTGATTTCGATGTAGTGGCACGTGCCATTGTGCAGATTAAGAATGCTATCGATGCTACCATCAAACTCGGTGGTACTAACTATGTGTTCTGGGGTGGTCGCGAGGGCTACATGAGCCTGCTGAACACCGACCAGAAGCGTGAGAAGGAGCACATGGCTACCATGCTGACTTTGGCTCGCGACTATGCCCGTGCCAAAGGATTCAAGGGCACGTTCCTCATTGAGCCGAAGCCGATGGAACCCAGCAAGCACCAGTATGACGTTGACACCGAGACTGTCATCGGTTTCCTGAAGGCTCATGGCCTGGACAAGGACTTCAAGGTGAACATCGAGGTGAACCATGCCACGCTGGCTGGTCACACTTTCGAGCATGAACTGGCCTGCGCCGTTGATGCCGGTATGCTCGGCTCAATTGACGCTAACCGCGGTGATGCCCAGAACGGCTGGGATACTGACCAGTTCCCCATTGACAACTTCGAGCTGACACAGGCCATGATGGAGATTATCCGTAATGGCGGACTCGGCAATGGC
Source organism: uncultured Prevotellaceae bacterium (assembly GCA_946186505.1). Taxonomy (GTDB): domain Bacteria; phylum Bacteroidota; class Bacteroidia; order Bacteroidales; family Bacteroidaceae; genus Prevotella. The sequence goes on from CAMHNI010000053.1 coordinate 1,371, forward strand.
GGTACAAACTTCGATGCCAAGATCCGCCGTAACTCTACTGACCTCGAGGATTTGTTCATTGCTCACATCAGCGGTATGGATGCCATGGCCCGTGCCCTGATAAACGCTGCCGACATTCTGGAGAACAGCGAGCTGCCTAAGATGAAGAAGGAACGCTATGCCAGCTTCGACGCCGGTATTGGCAAGGACTTCGAGAATGGCAAGCTGACTCTCGAGCAGGTTTACGAGTATGGTAAGCAGGTTGAGGAGCCGAAGCAGACTTCGGGCAAGCAGGAGAAGTACGAGACCATCGTCGCCCTCTATGCCAAGTAAACCGTCATTCTGCTATTGATATGAAAAGGCCCCGGGAGCGTTGACTCCTGGGGCCTTTGGTGTTTTGTGTGTTCACTTTTTGAGGGCGTTGGGGACTCAGTCGCTTGCCAATTGTAGCAGATAGCGCCCGTAGTCGTTCTTGGCCATAGGTGCTGCAATGCGTCGCAGCTGCTCACGGTCAATCCATCCCTTCTTGAAGGCAATCTCTTCCAGACATGCCACTTTCAGCCCCTGGCGCTTCTCAATGACTTCTATGAACGTTGAGGCCTCGGCCAGCGAGTCGTGAGTGCCTGTGTCTAACCATGCAAAGCCGCGTTGCAGGGTTTGTACCTTCAACTTCTGCTGGGCAAGGTATTCCTGGTTGACGGTGGTGATTTCCAGCTCGCCTCGTGCCGATGGCTTGATGTGCTTGGCTATCTCTACGACGCTGTTGGGATAGAAATACAGTCCTACGACCGCATAGTTGGATTTAGGATGCTCGGGCTTCTCCTCGATGCTCAGACAGTTGCCTTCGCTGTCAAACTCGGCTACACCATAGCGTTCCGGGTCGTTGACATAGTAGCCGAAGACAGTGGCCAGCCCGTTCTTCTCGGCATTCTCAACACTCTGGCGCAACAGCCCGCTGAAACCTGAACCGTAGAATATGTTGTCGCCAAGGACGAGACAGGCACAGTCGTCACCTATGAATTTCTCGCCGATAATGAAAGCCTGCGCAAGTCCATCGGGTGACGGCTGCTCGGCATACTCAAAGTGTACGCCCAAATCCTCGCCTGTGCCCAGCAGCCGCTGGAAGCCTGGCAAGTCGTGGGGGGTCGAGATGATGAGGATGTCACGTATTCCCGCCAGCATCAGTGCCGATATGGGATAGTAGATCATCGGTTTGTCAAAGATGGGTATCAACTGCTTTGAGATGCCCTTGGTAATGGGGTAGAGGCGTGTTCCGCTGCCTCCTGCTAATACAATGCCTTTCATAAAATTGATGTTCTTTTCGTCGTTATTTGGCTATATTGTTATTGACGTCTGTTGTAGCAGCCGTCAGTCTAAATCAACCACAGTAATGCCTGCCCCACCGAACTGGACGTGCTCATCGCGGTAGCTTCTGACGTTGGGAATCGTACTCAGATACTGGCGAATCAGCTGGCGCAAAATGCCCGTCCCAGTACCGTGAAGAATGCGTACGCGCGACATTCCGACCAGAATGGCGTCGTCTATGAAATAAGTGATGGCATTGATGGCCTCGTCGCCCCTCAAGCCACGAACGTCGATGTCCTGATGGAAGTTCAGCTTGCGGTTGTCGATGACGTTGCGGGTGTCGTTCGAAACGTTGGCATAGGAACCTGCTATCGAGGCGTTACGCTCTTCTGTCTTGCTCTTCTCTTGCTGCTTGGGGACTTCTGCGCGTTCCAGACGTTCAGCCCTCATCTTGGTCTTCATGCCGCCGAAGATGACGGTGGCCATCTTGCCGTCCGTACTTTCTATCGTTCCTACGCTGGTAAGGCCCTTGATGCGCACAGTGTCGCCCTTTTGAAGCGGGGTGGGGGCAGTGGTAAGTGAAGTGCCTGTATCCTTGCTTCCGGCTGCTACAGCTGATTTCTCATTTTTCTCTTTTAGTTTTTCACTTCTCCGCTTCTCCTTGCGCTCCTTGCGCTCCTGTATCTGCTTTATCTTGCGGGCGATGGCCTCGTCATTGGCGGAGTCAATGCCGGCCACTTCCTCCTTGAAGGCGTTCAGTTCTTCGCGTACACGCCGTGCAGCCTCCTTCTCGGCCTGACTCTCACGGATCTCACGGATGGCGTTCTCAATCTTGCGGTTGCTCTCGCGCAGCAGTTCCTCGGCCTGTTCCTTAGCGCGCTGCAGAATTTCCTTGCGCTCACGCTCTATCTCTTCAATGTTGCTTTCGTAGCGGGCAATGCGGCCTTCCAGCGACTTCTCGTGCTGATGAATGGTTTGACGCTTGCCCTCCCAATAACGTTTGTCTCGAACGATGTCTTGTAAGTACTTGTCGCTCTGAATGTAATCACTGCCTACGATGTCGCTTGCGTCGTTGATGACCTCCTCGGGAATGCCCGTCTTGCGGGCTATCTCGATGGCGAACGAGGAGCCGGGCTGGCCTATCGATAGTTGGAACAGTGCCTGCATCTCATGCCGGTCGTAGAGCATCGCACCGTTCACCACGCCCTCATGGTCCTCGGCAAAGTGCTTCAGGTTCTGGTAGTGGGTGGTGATGACGCCGAATGTCCGCTTCTTCCAGAACTGCTTCAGCACGGCCTCGGCAATGGCTCCGCCGATAGTTGGCTCCGTACCGCCTCCGAACTCGTCGATCAGTAGCAGCGACTTTGCGTTGGCCTGCTTCATCATCTGCTTCATATTCATCAGATGGCTTGAGTAGGTCGATAGGTCGTTCTCGATGCTCTGCTCGTCACCGATGTCAATCATAATGTCGTCGAACAGACCGCAGGTGGAACGTTCGCTGACAGGTATCGGCAGTCCGCATTGCAGCATATACTGCAGTAGTCCCACCGTCTTCAGACACACTGACTTTCCGCCCGCATTGGGACCGCTGATTATCAGCAGACGCCCGATATTTTTGTCTCTCTGTCTCTCTGTCTCGTTCTTGTGTCCCTCCGGTAGCAAGCGACCAGAGGTCGATCGGTCTCCTTCAAGTCTTATGTCGAGTGGTACCGTCTTCTTTTCCTGCTTCCTCAGCGACATGTCAAGTAGCGGATGGATGGCCTGAATCCAGTCGATGTGCGGCTGCTCCTTGACCGTAGGCTCTACGGCTTTCGTTATGTCGGCCAGGGTGGCCTTCGCATTGACCAGGTCTATCCGGGCCAGGAACTGGTAGGAGTCGAGAATCTCCTGCACGTGTGGGCGGACCTCGTCGCTGAACACCGTCAGAATCCTGATGATCTCGCGGCGCTCCTCGGCTTCCAGCTGGCGAACACGGTTGTTGGCCTCTACAACCTCCGTCGGCTCTATGAACACCGTTTTTCCCGTTGCCGACTCGTCGTGGACGATGCCGTTGATGCGCTTCTTCAGGTTGGGAGCCACGGGAATCACCAGTCGGCCGTCTCTCATTGTCGGAGCAGCATCCTTATCCACAAGTCCGTCTTTCTGGGCTGCGTGCAATATGGTGTATAAGGTGCGCGAGATGCTCCCCTCCGTCTTCGCCAGCTCATGCCGGATGCTGGCTAACGTCATCGAGGCCGAGTCCTTGATCTTCCCGAACTTGTCAAGAATCGAGTCAATGCGGCGGATCATGGCCGGAAACGTCATCACGCCCTCAGTCATCCGGTGCAGGGCAGGGTAGGGGTATTCCGCTTCCTCGTCGCTGCCTTCACTACGGTTCAGGTATTTCACGATGCCCGCAATGGTATCCAGCGAACGGCGCAAGTCCCACACCTCGTCTTCCTCAAAGTGCGTACCCTCAAGCCTGATGCGCCAAATGGCAGCCCTCACGTCGAAGAAATAGTTCATGGGGAAATCGTCGGCCTCCTGCTGCAGTTTGCGGAATTCGCTCACCTGTTGCAGTTGCTCGCATAACTCGGCGTGGTCGGTTGAGAAGGCTATCTCGTCAACTTTCTCCTTGCCCAGCGAACTCAGGCAGTGCTCTTTCAGCAGCGTCCGTATTTCGTCAAATCCTATTTTGTGCTCGAAGTTATTCGGGTAAATCATGGTGCAAAGGTACGAATATGTAAGTAAAATACCAAATTTATTAGTATTTTTTGAGGGAAAGAGATGAACAACGTCTCTACTATTTGTTTATTCTCCTGTTGGCTATTTGTTTTGCCTTGGTCTTGGATTCGTCCGACAACTTACCTTTCAGATATTGCTCAATGACGAGTCCTGCCATCGGAGCGGCCAGATCGGCACCGAATCCGCCGTGCTCCACATAAACGCTGATGGCGATTTTGGGATTCTCCATCGGAGCGAATGCGATAAAGGCAGAATGATCTTCACCGGGATTCTCTATGGTGCCTGTCTTGCCGCAGATGGTATAGGTAGTCTTGATGCTGGTGGCTGTGCCTTTCTCTACAGCCAACCGCATGCCCTCTGTCACGGGAGCGTAGGCCTCCGGCTTGACCTTCGTTTGACGCTTTTTCAGATAACGTTCGTTTTTGGTGTCCTGATGGATATGCGGCACATAGTACCAACCACGGTTGGCAATGGTGACGGCTAAGTTGCACAGTTGGAGTGGAGTACAGGTCACGTCGCCCTGCCCCATGCCTGCCCACCAGATGGTCTTGCCGTCCCAGCCGTCCTTGTAACGGCGGTTCAGATAGTCGGCTCCTGCCAGCAGTCCGCCTTGCTCTCCCTCGATGTCGATGTGCATCGGCCCGCCAAGACCCATGCTCTGCATGTAGCTGCGCCACGTTGTGATGGCTTCCTCCTTCGTCTCGTACATGAAGTCGTCGTTGATCATCGAGGCAAAGGTCATCAGAAACCATGTGTTGCACGACTGCGCCAAAGCATCCTTCAGAGCCAGTGGTGAACGGTGCTTGTGACAGCGTACCTTGATATTGTCGTCGGTGACGCCATCGACACATTCGACCGTTGTCTGTGGTGATATGACGCCTTCTGACAATAGCGTCAGTGCCTGAGCAGTCTTGAAGGTGGAGCCTGGAGCCTGTGGTTTCCCGATGGCCAGACGTACATCGCTGCCATTGGGCGTGTTCGTCGCCAGACACAGTATTTCGCCATTTGCCGGGTTGATGGCCACGATGCTGCCAGTCTTTCCCTGTAGCAACTGCTCACCAAGTTGCTGCAACAGAGGACGTATAGTCAGCTTGCCGTCTGTCGGCAGCCCCTGCGCACTCACCCGGCCAAACGCCGTCAAAAGCGCAGCATATATGATGAATCTCAATTTTTGCATAAAAAGTAGGCTATAATTTGGTCAATCATACGCATAATACCTGAATACACTTCAATTAATATGCAAAGATAGAGAATCTCAGGGAATTTCCGCTATATTTGCACCAAAATTAACATAAGTTGATTCTCGTCACGACTCGTCCAATCATGCAAGCTTCCGACCATCGTTGCCTAAACACCATACTTACGTTGCCTAAACACCATACTTACGTTGCCTAAACACCATACTTACGTTGTCTAAACACCATACTTACGAGGTGTAAATGGCATACTTACACATACAGATCAATACACTTGTTTCAAGGAAATCTTTCCAGCGATGATGAAAGATAATATCAGTTGGAAAGTAAATTTTTTGCGTCAAAAGAATGTATTTCTTATTGAAAATATGTAACTTTGTCGTCGAATTACTAAAACGAATTATCAAATGCATAGAATGCTAAGAATTATTGTAAGTGTGATCTTCGCTCTGACGGCCAACGGTCTGTCAGCACAAGAGGTAATTGACGAGAGCCTTGCCCGACATGACTTCTTCTATGCTGGGCAGAGTAAACAGCGCCGAATGTTCATTGTGAAAGACGGACAGGTCAGCTGGAGTTACAGGGATCAGTTAGGACGTGGTGAAATCAGCGATGCCATTCTGATGACAGATGGGCATATTCTTGTTGCTCATCAGTATGGAGTAGCAGAGGTGTCACAGGACGGGCAGACCGTTTGGAGCTATCAGGCACCGGAAGGAACGGAGATACACACCGTGCAGCCCATCGGACGAACGCATGTTGTATTCGTGCAGAACGGGCATCCGGCGAAGGCCGTGGTGATGGAGATTCCCAGCCTCAGGATTGTGCGGGAGTTCGAACTGCCCACTAACGAGAAGGGCTCTGTTCACGGTCAGTTCCGCAATGCACGACTGTCGAGCCGTGGCACCTTGTTGGTGGCTAATATGGCATTGGGCTGTATTCACGAATATACATGCGGCGGCAAGGAGGTTGACCGTTGGAAAGGTTTCCTGCCGTGGTCGGTACAGGAATTGCCCAAGACAGGCAACCTGCTCATCACTGGACGAAAAGGTATGATTCAGGAAATCAACCGCCAAGGGAAGACGGTCTGGCAATTGAATACAACCGACTACGGGGTGACGCAGCCGCAGAAGACCGTTCGTCTGAAAAACGGAAACCACCTGATAAACAACTGGTACAACGAGTGGAACAAGACTCCGATGGATACCGCTCATGCTCCCGTGCAGGCCATTGAGGTCGATAAGGAGGGTAGGGTGGTATGGCAACTGCGGGCTTGGAAGAATCCAGACCTCGGTCCCTCGACTACCATCCAGCTGCTTGATGAGGCAGTGAACCGCGACCGGTTGTTCTTCGGCGAGTTTGGCAAAAGTCCCAAACCCAAGCTCTTTGTTGCTCCCAACCAGCCTTTAGGCGTCGGACGCGGCATTCATCCGGGACGCGTGGCTTGGGTGCACAGTCCCGGTGTTGCCAAATGGGATGGCAAGACCGGCCTGTGGGTAGAAGACCGTTGGAACGACCAGACGAAGGCTGACGGGATGATACGCGAGGCGGTGATGCAACTGACGGGTGAACAGACTGCCAAGAAGGCTTGGAAGGCACTGTTCCGTCACTTCAATAAGACCCACGGACGGGGCAACCGAGGCTATAAGAAAGGCGAGATGATTGCCGTGAAGCTGAACATGAATAATGCCATCACCCACCATGATACCATCGAACTCAACTCTTCTCCTTTTGTCACGCTGGCCTTGGTTCGTTCGATGGTGCGCGATGGAGGGATACGTCAGCAGGACATAGTGCTGTGTGAACCCAGCCGTGCTATTACCGATAGTATTTATAATAAGATACACCGGGAGTTCCCAGAGGTGGTGATGATTGACAATATCGGTGGTGATGGCAGGCAGAAATGCGAATACTATCCGGAGCAAATAGTCTATTCAACAGACAATGGCAAAATGGCACGTGGACTGGCAAAGTGTATCGTAGATGCCGACTACCTGATTAACTCTGCCCTGTTGAAGACCCATAGCGGTCCAGGTGTCACACTGACGGCAAAGAACTGGTATGGGGCGACAGACATTAACCTGCTTTGGCGGCAGAATGCCCACAACAACGTGAGTCAGGACAAACGCAACGGCAAACCGCAGTATAAGACCTTCGTCGATTGGATAGCGCATAAGGATATGGGACAAAAAGCCTTGCTCTTTCTGATTGACGGTACTTACGGCTCCCGTGATGTCAACGGCGCACCTAATCCCAAGTGGATGAAAGAACCCTTCAACGGCGACTGGGCCTGCTCGCTCATCGTCTCGCAGGACGAACTGGCCTGCGATGCCGTGGGCATGGACATCATCATCGGTGAATGGCCGGAGTTCGGTAGCCTGAACTATTGTGACGAGTATCTGCGTGAAGCAGCCAGCATACCCAATACGCCCAGCGGTACTGTCTACAAGCAAGAGGGTAAGCCACTGAAGCAGCCCCTTGGCCTCTTTGAGCACTGGAATAACCAGAAGGAGCGCAAATATTCGAAGATAGACCTGAAATATCAGAAACTACAATGAGGAAACGGAATACGATGCTTTTTGCCCTGATGTGGGCGGTGTTGAACATCGGTGCACAAGTGACTGATGCTTTCCAAGATATTTTGCCCGTGACTGACCCCGCCATGAAGAAATCGCTCAATGGTGAGTGGAGCCTGAAAGTCGTCGATGGTATTAGCAACAGCGATCAAGTCCCAACCGTGGACGAGACGTGGAGCAGAATACCTGTACCTGGTTGTTGGGAGGCATACAGATTCTGCAAACCCAAGTATGACAGTCCTAATCCGCTGACGGGCTATTATCGAACGTCATTCACAGTGCCTAACGAGTGGAAGGGAATGCGCATTGTGCTGCGGTTCGATGGCGTGCTCTACGGCTATGACCTGTGGATTAACGGCCAGCCGGCAGGTTCGTGGCGTTCTGGCTATAACACGGCGATGTTCGATATCACCGACTATCTCAAAGAGGGCTCACAGGAGTTGGCCATGCGCGTCATCTCTCAGTTCCCCGGCAGCGACTTCGACTATAACGACGATTGGGCTCCCAATGGCATCTTCCGCGACGTCACACTGATGGCTGTACCGAAGACGTACCTTTCAGACCTGACCATCAAAACGAAGAACACAGGCGAGGTCAGTGTTGAGACGAGAATTGCCAATGCCAACAAACAGACTGCTATCACACACGAAATACTTGATGCCCAAGGAAAGGTGGTAGGAACCAACCAGGTGGATCATCCGTATTTGTGGACTGCAGAGACGCCTTATTTATATACTTTGCGCACAAAACTGATGCAAAAGAGAAAGGTGCTGCAGACGTTTGAGCACAAGTTCGGCTTCCGTGAACTGACCATTGACGGCAACATACTGAAACTCAACGGACAGCCCATCAAACTCCGTGGCGTCACCAGCCATGCTACTGACCCCGTGACGGTTAAGGTGATTAGCGACGAACTGACGCTGAAGGACATGCAGCTGATGAAAGAGGCCTCGGTGAACTATATACGCACCTCCCACTATCCACGGGAGCCTCGCTTCTATGAACTGGCCGACTCGCTGGGTTTCTACATCATCGACGAGGTGCCCTTCGGCTATGGAGACAAGAACCTGAGCAAAGAAGAGTTCTATCCCGTTCTGCAGCAGAGGGCGCAGGCCACCATCCGTCGCGACAAGAACCACCCCTCGGTGCTCATCTGGAGCCTCGGCAACGAGAATCCGCTGACGGACATCTGCATCAGACTTGGCGACTATGTGAAGAAGGAACTGGACCCATCACGCCCCATCTGTTATCCGCAGGTTGGCAGCTATTTCCGCCGTTTCAACTATAACTTCCCCAAGGTGGCCGATATCTATGCCCCTCACTATCCGACAACCTCACAACTAGCCGATTTCTATCAGCGTGCAGACCGACCCGTCATCTTCACGGAATATCTGCATACGCTGGGAATCTCGTTCGAAGACCACGATCGTCAGTGGGATATCATTGAGCGCACGCCGTCGATTGCCGGTGGCAGCGTCTGGGAGTGGGTTGACCAGGGAATGCAGTTTGGAAGTAAGATGTCTGATGGAAGTGGAAAGAGGTATGGCTACGAAGAAAAGGTGTATACGTCTGAAGACGGCGGTTTCGAGATGTATGGCAACAAAGGTACCGACGGACTGCTATATGCCGACCGTACACCCCTGCCCAACTACTACGAACTGCAGCACAACTATGCTCAGGCCTTTGTCTCGTCCGTCAATGATGATACGCTGCAGATTGTCAACCGCTACGATTTTCTGAATCTGAAAGATCATATCCTTTTCTATTGGACACTGACGAATAACCGTGACACAGTGGTGAGTGGTGCTTTCAGACCAGACTGCCCTCCTCACAGTTCAGTACCTTATGTCATGCAGCTGCCAGAACAGAGTGGCTTGGCACTGCTACATTTTGAAATCAAGAGCACAAAGGGCTACACCATCCTCCATCAAAGTTTCCTGTTGAACAAGCCCGAAATGTGTTGGACGGGCCATGGTGACCCAATGACTCTGATGCAAGAGGGGCCGATGGTCCGTGTCGGTCGTAAGGTAACGTTGGCAGAAAAACTAAAGGTAGGTGACAGTCGAATAGAAAAGTACCTCCAACCGTTAGACAATGCATACGTCAAGGCCGAAGTGCAAACCTCGCACGACGATACAGCCACGAAAGTTACCTATACACTGACACCCGACACCACCGATACGTTCTTGTCGGAACTGGGAGTGGCCTTTCTGCTTGATGCTTCCATCGACCGTGTGCAGTGGGTAGGACAAGGCCCTTTCGCCTCATATCCGGGACGTTATCAGGCTAATCGCTACGGTATTTGGAGCAAGCACATGGACGACCTCTATTTCGAAGGTAATCGTATGGGCGTTGATGCTGCTCTTTTCAGTGACAAGGATGGCAATGGCCTTCTGGTGACCGGCAATAATCTGAACCTGAATTTCGAGCAGACAGACCGCGGCATTGTGATGACTGTCAACTGCGCCGTCTCTGGTGAAGGGCCGAAGTTTGCCCGTACAGCCTTCCCTGTCATCTCCAAGCAGGTCGGAACCGTTTCTGGTGAGTTCCGTCTCTATCGGTTAACAGCAGACTCATGGCCTACGCTCTTCGTATCCCCTCAGACAGTTCCCACTCCCTTCCGTCCTTTCGAGACGCAATACGATACCTACCTGATGAAGTATGGCGATGTTTTTTGAATTTGGCTTATCCGTACATTATCTATATATTAGCATCGCGAAACTCGGCGACGTCTCAGCCACTGATCAAGAGGGGAATCTGGCAATATGGGCGCTACTGGGTTGAAAAAAACAAAAAAACGTTAAGTCGTGCACTGATAAGGAGAATTATTTGTAACTTTGCCTGCTAAAATCGAACAAATACAGAAAACAAGGTATATGAAAAAGCTTCTTATCGTTATGATGATGTGCCTGCCACTGGGGCTGATGGCACAGAACACGTGGGAGATGCCAGCACAAGCTGAGGGTAATCCAGACCAGAAGTACCTGGTAGGTGCCGTGCCTGTGGTTGACGGCAAGGTGACGTTCCAGACCACTATTGAGGCACCTGGAAAGAATGCCGAGCAGGTGGCAGACATCGTGAGGACTTACATGATGAAAATGACCAAGGAGCCGGGGCAGTTTGAACAGAGTCATATCGTCCTGGATGACTCGGTGAAATATGAGATTATTGGGTCCTATCAGGAATGGCTTGTGTTCAAGGCAACAGCCTTGGTGCTTGACCGCACCCGCCTGATGTACAACCTCATCGCCAAATGTGAGGACGGCAAGGCCGACATCACCATGACCCGCATCTACTACTTGTATGACGAGGAGCGCGATGCACAGATGTTCAAAGCCGAGGAGTGGATAACGGACGAAGAGGGGCTGAATAAAAAGAAGAATAAACTGTCGCGTGTCTCGGGCAAGTTCCGCCGCAAGACCATCGACCGTAAGGACTACCTCTTCAACAAATTTGCCGAACTGCTGAAATGAGCAAGTACCATAACCTTCAGCCGTTTGAGGACACGGGGCGCCTGAGGTGGCTGCGCCAGTGGCTGAACCTGGCCTTTATCATCGGAGCCATCGTGGGCATGATATGGTTCACGAAGGGCGACCAAGACACGGCCATCTACATCATGATAGGTGCCGGCGTGTTCAAATTTGTGGAGTTGACACTAAGAATTGCAAAACTTTAGCATGAAGAAATACCTGTTGATGCTGTCGCTGCTGTCTGCCCTGCTGCCTGCCGATGCTCAGACCTACAACCAGATAGACGAGATGGGCAACGTGACGCAACGTGACGAGAACGAGAACCGCAACTTCAACCCTCACGACAACGACACTACAAAAAAAAGCAAGGAGATACCCCAGGGCATCTACGTGTGGACAGTTGACCGGAAATTCGGCGACATACGGCCGGCCGTAGCCGACACCTTGCCCCACCTCTATCCCAACACCACACTCAACACGGGGTTTTATGGAGAATACAACACCACGGGCAGCAACTACACAGCTCGCCAGAACCGCATTGTCATTGACCGCCCTGTAGGCGAGCAATTCGTTTTCACCGAGCCTTATGGCTTTGTGAACAAGGCTCCTGACCAGCTGCACTTCACCAATACGCTGTCGCCGCTTACCAATCTGTCGTACGACAACTGTGGCGACAAGATCGACGGCGAGGACCATCTGCAGGCGAAGTTTGCCGTCAATGCGGGGAAACGCATCGGATTGGGATTCGACTTGAACTACGCCTATGCCCGCGGCTACTTCAGTGACCAGCCCGTCTCGCACTTCGGGGCCACATTATACGGATCATACCTTGGCGACCAGTACAAGATGCACCTCATGTTCTCGACCTTTCACCAGAAAGCTGCTGAAAACGGAGGTATCACCAATGATGACTACATCACCCACCCTGAGTCGTATGAGCAGAGCTTCAACTCGAACGAAATACCCACCGTGCTGACAAGAAACTGGAACCGCAACGACAACCAGCACCTGTTTCTGACCCACCGCTACAGTGTAGGATTCTACCGTAAAGCCAAAATGACGGAAGAAGAAATCAAGGCCCGCAAATTTGCTGACGAGTCGAAGAAGGAAAGGGAGGAGAAGAAGAAGGAGAAGAAGAAAGACAAGAGCGGGGACGGTGACGAAGAATCTCGGTTCAGCGGACGTCCTGACAATGCTCTTATTGCAGGCAATGAGCCACAGCGTATGCCAGAGCAGGCAGATACCACCCGAATCAACGTGGACAGCCAGCAAAAGATGGACAGCCTATTGGCCATAAAAACCTTGGGAGCAGATGAGGACTCGATGATGAAGCGGGAATTTGTGCCTGTCACCAGCCTGATTCACACAGTAGAGGCAAACTCCTATGACCGTATCTACCAAGCATACGGCTCGGCCACAGACTACTATGCCAACAGTTACTTCAAGACTGGCATGACGGGGAATCTCGACTCTCTGTACGACCAGACCAAGCACGTGCAGCTGAAAAACACCTTGGCACTGGCACTGCTCGAAGGCTTCAACAAATGGGCCAAGGCCGGACTGAAGGTCTTTGCCACCCATGAGCTGCGCAACTTCAAGATGGACGACGTGGTTGATGACATGCCCGTCATGCAGAAGGTGACGGAACATAACGTCAGCATCGGCGGACAGCTCATCAAGAGTCAGGGCAAGACACTGCACTACAACGCCCTGGGCGAACTGTGGATGGTAGGTGAAGACGCAGGACAGATGAAACTCGACTTCAACACCGACCTGAACTTCAAACTCTTCGGTGATACTCTTACGCTGGCTGCCCACGCTCACTTCTACCGGCTGAATCCCACTTACTATCAGCGCCACTACCACTCGAAGCACTTCTGGTGGGACAATGATGACATGGCAAAAGAGACACGTACACGGGTGGAAGGGCTGTTCAGTTACCAGAAGACCAAGACCAGCCTGCGGGTGGCTGTCGAGGAAATTCAGAACTATACGTATTTAGGCATGAGCTACATTTACACCGACGACACGCACAAGTATATGACTGCCGCTACCAACCAGTACAGCAGCAACATCAACCTGCTGACCGTCCAGCTGAAGCAGCACTTGACGCTGGGACCGCTGAACTGGGAAAACGTCATCACATACCAGAACAGTTCAAGCAAGGAAGTGCTGCCGGTGCCCGCACTGAACGTGTTTACAAACCTCTATCTGGGCTTCAAGATAGCCAAGGTGCTCGCTGTTGAACTTGGTGCCGATGCAACCCTCTTCACCGACTATGACGCACCCCAGTTCTGCCCGCAACTCAACCAGTTTGCCGTTCAGGAAAATCCTGAAAGCCGCGTGACTCTGGGTAGTTTCCCCTTTGTCGATATCTATGCCAACCTGCATCTGAAACGCGCACGTTTCTTTATCATGATGAACAACGTGGCAGGGAGCCTGGGCAACCGTAAAGCGTTCCTCACGCCTCACTACCCCATGAACGACAGTGTGTTGCATCTTGGCGTCTCGTGGAATTTCGCCAACTAAGCTACAGAAGCAGGCCGGCGGTGACCGTCAGCCCGTAGATGAAAATATTGCGCGCAGTCTCTCCCAGACAGAGATTGAGCGCTTTTCCTTTATGGATGCGCTTCATCTTCAGATAAGTGAAGGCATGAAGCACCAGATAAACCAGTGGCAAGAGGAAAGCCAGCACATGGCCGTTAGCCCAGAAAACCAGTCCCAAGAGGCAGGCCACGATGCCTACACCGAGGTAGAGGCTCAGGCTGGCATCCTCGCCCAGCCGTACTACCAGTGTGTTCTTGCCGACGGCACGGTCGCCGTCACGGTCACGGAAATTATTGACCAGCAGCAGACCGTCAATCACAAGTCCGCAGGCTATGGAGGCCAACAGCACCTGACATGTGCAGGTGTGAAGCTGGATATAGTAGCTGATACACACGGGAACAATGCCGAAGAAAACGATGACCAGCACGTCGCCCATACCGAGGTAAGACAGGTGAGTGGTATAAAGGAAACAGAATACCACGCAGAGCAGACCGACGAGTAGCATCTCAAGTCCGCCATACCACACCAACGGCAGTCCCACCGCACAAGCCACACAGGTGGTCAGGGCGATGGCACGCTTCATGGCATCAAGTTTCACCCAGCCCTGAGCACAGGCACGCCGCGGTCCTAAGCGGGTCTCGGTATCATCGTTGCCGTTGGCGAAGTCGAAGAAGTCGTTGATGAAATTGGCATCTATCTGCATGACAAATGCAAAAAGCAGACATAGGAGGGCTGCTGTCCAGCTGAATGTCCCCGCCATATAACCTTGAGCGTCGATGTAAGCTAATGCCACACCAATCATCACTGGTACGGCGGCCCCCGTCAACGTCTTTGGACGGGCTGCCAATAGCCATGCCCGTAGCGAATTGGTCCTGATATTTGTTGTCCCGTTCATTTTTCCTTTGTTTTTTTTGCAAAAATAAGGAGAAATTCGTATATTTGCAAAAATATTAGCGACTTTTTTATGATGACCCATTCTCCGAGCCTTGATTTGGTGGAGTTTGTCGAGACAAACATCCTGCCTCAGTATGCCCAGTTCGACCGTGCCCACAATCTGGAACACGTCACCCGAGTCATACGCCGCGCCATAGAACTGGCACACACCACAGGTGCCGAAATCAACATGGTGTACGCCATTGCTGCATACCACGACTTGGGCATGTCTGGGCCACGGGCCATCCACCACATCACCGGAGGCAAGATTCTGGCTACCGACCAACGGCTGAGACGCTGGTTCTCGCCCGAACAGATTAAGATTATGCGCGAGGCTGTCGAGGATCACCGTGCTTCGGCCAGCCATGCTCCCCGCAGCCTCTACGGCAAGATTATAGCCGAGGCTGACCGTGACATCGTGCCCGAGGTCGTCCTGCGCCGTACTATCGAATACGGTCTCGACAACTATCCCGAACTGGACCGCGAGGGGCATTGGCAGCGATTCCGCGAGCATATGGACAGCAAGTACTCCACTCACGGCTACATCAGACTCTGGATTCCTGGTTCACCCAACGAGCAGAAGCTGAACGAACTTCGCAACATCATATCCCAACCCTCCTTGCTGCGCCAACAATTCGACCAGATATTCGACAGACTCAGTAACGAGACTGGCAGGACATAGTATTATACAACATGAAACTGACATACTTCATCGACTCACTATCCTATAAAGGAGGGGCAGAAAGAATCATCTCAGAGAAGATGAACTATCTGTCCGCCCTTGACGGCTACGAGGTGTCGGTCATCACCTGCTACCAGTTTCCTGACACTATGCCCAACTCCTACTACCTGTCTGACAGGGTACGGCAGATCAACCTGTGTATCCCCGCCCACAGACAGTACCAGTACAGCTATCCCAAGCGTTTCTGGGTGAAATGGCACTACCACCGCATGCTCCGCAGTAAACTGCAGGAGGCGGTCGATGCCATCGATCCCGACATACTGACTGGTGTCAGCTACTCACTGGGTGACGTGGTCTGTCGTGTCAGGTGCAGGGGAGCCATTGTCATCGAGTCACACGAAGCACGCTTCTTCACCGCGTCAGACCTTCTCTACAAGCAGACATCGAATCTGTCAAAGACGTTCACCAAGTTCTACAGAAGCACCTATCTGCGCACCATTGAAAAGTACGCTGATACCGTTGTGACCCTGACGGAGAGTGATGCTTTGGAATGGCGAAAAGCCAAGCGCGTAGTGACCATACCTAACTTCTCGTCCATGCCGATCAGCAGGCTGAGCGATGGAAACAGCAAAAGGATCATTGCCGTAGGCCGTTTCGAATGGCAGAAAGGATATGACCGGCTTACTGCCATCTGGAGGATTGTCTCTGACACCCATCCTGACTGGCAGTTGGATATCTATGGCGAGGGGTCGCTGAAAAACGAGTTTGTAAACAGCGTCAAAGAAAATGGGCTGAGAAACGTGGCCGTTCATGACTTTACGACTAATATCAGCGACAAATATGCAGAGAGTTCCATTTGCATACTGACATCCCGCTTCGAGGGGTTTTCGCTTGTGCTGTTAGAAGCTCTGAGGCACGGCTTGCCCTGTGTGACATTCAACTGCCCCTTCGGTCCTGGCGAGGTCGTTGACGACAACCGATGCGGATATGTCGTTGAAGACGGCAACATCGGCTCATTTGCAGAACGGCTTTGCAGCCTTATGGACAGTCATGAGACCAGAAAGTTGTTCGCTGCTGCTGCGATTGAAAAAGCCAAGGTCTATGACAAAGACGCTATCATGGACAAATGGATTTCATTCTATAAGTCTATGACAAAAGGAAAGCATTAAGAAAATATCAGCAAAAAGCTATGAAGCCGCTCAGTATCATCGTTCCTGTCTATCGTGTCGAGAAGTACATCCGGTCCTGCGTGGAAAGCATATTCCGCCAGGGACTTCCTGACTCCGACTTTGAAGTGATACTTGTAAACGACGGTACGCCCGACAACAGCATGGACATCATACAGGACATCATCAACGCCCATCAGAACATCATTGTTATCAACCAGCAGAATCAGGGATTGTCTGTGGCTCGCAACAATGGCATGAAGAGGGCAAGCGGCGAGTATATTCTGTTCGTCGATTCCGACGACCTGCTGATAGACAACAGTCTGTCCGCCATACTGGATTATGCTGTCCGTTCGAAAGCTGACCTGGTTGTTGCCGACTTCCTGAAAATGGATGACGAGAAGCTCCGAAACCATACTGTCAATATTCCCGTAGCTACCCGCAGTGGCGAAACCGAGTCAAAAAGCGGCCATGAATTGCTGTTAGAACAGAACCCCCGCCACTTCTATGTGTGGAGAACACTCCATAATAGGTCTTTCCTTTCAGAAAACCATATCAGCTTCATACCGGGAATCTTTTTCGAGGACAACCCTTTCACCCACGAGTGTTATCTGAAGGCTGTCAAATGCCTGAGAGTCCATATACCTATATATATATATAGAGTTGGTCACCCGTCCATCACATCAAGCATTAACAAAGCGAAAGGCATGGATTTCGCCACAGCAATTGCCAAGACTTGGGAGTTAAGCAAGATGGATGGACTTACGCACAACATTCGGTTGAAGGTTCAGAACAACGCTTTTGAACTTTTTTCGGTCTTGGTCTATGGATTGTCCCATGAAATGAAGAATCCCGCAGAGCGGATTGCCATACTTGAACATTTCAAGAAGACTGCACCTGACCTTCAGTTCACCAACAGCACCAAACAAAGACTGGTCAATTACGGTTTTCAGAGGATTCCACGTACCTATATGGCCCTGCGTGTAATATACGGATTGGCATTCGAAAAGTTCGTCCATCAATGGAAAAAAAGAAAAAAATCAGTATAAGCGCAATTATTTGACCTTTGTCAATGAATGAGCTGTTTGCGCACACAATTTTGAAAAAAGCTTGGCCAGAACCCAAAAACGTCTTACCTTTGCACCGTCAAAACCAAACAAAGGGTTGCGACAAAGGATAACAAACAACACAATTATTAATTCAAGTAGGGGTTACGAAAGGCATAGAAAAAACAGGATAACAAAACACAAACGCCAAAGGCCCCGAGTAAAGAAAGAAAGGGAAAGAAAATGAAAAGATTGTTTTTGATGACGATTGCAATGCTCAGTATGACTATGACATTTGCAGAGAATGAGAAAGCAGAGAATGTAACGAACGTGGAAGCCTACGACATGAGCGTCAACATGCGCAAACTGAGTGTGGCACTCGGCCTGAACACAGACCAGATGGAGGCTGTTGAAAGCATTCACAACACGTTCAACGCTGAAATGCAACTTGCAGCACAGGCTGACGAGTCTGACCGCAAGGAACTGGTAAACAAGGCTATAGACCGTGACATCAAATGGATGCACTACGTGCTCAACCAGAAGCAGTACCGTACATATCTGATGCTTCTGAATGCCACTCTCAATAACCGTGGTTTCAATGTAGAGAAGTAAAGAGTAATTAGTCAGTAGTTTAGTTTTTAGTTAGCAAGCCGTGGGTTCGTGTAGAATCTGCGGCTTTTTCTTTGTATTTCAAAAAAAAAAGCTTATTTTTGCAGCAGCAATTAACGCTTTAAACTATAAAACAATGAAAAAAGTCAAATTTATCCTCATGTCGGTGGTCGCCACACTGATGATTAGTTGCGGCACCACATCGACCGTGCCCATTACCGGGCGCCAGCAAACGTTGATGGTCAGCGACGGCGAAGTGCTCTCACTGGCCACTCAGCAGTATCAGGAATTCATGAAGACGGCCAAGCTGTCAACCAACTCCGCCAATACGGCCTTGGTGAAGCGGGTGGGACAAAACCTGGCTACCGCCGTGACCAACTACCTGAAAAACAACGGTCTGGCTTCTGAAGTAAGCAATTTCTCATGGGAGTTCAACCTGGTGCAGGACAAACAGGTGAACGCATGGTGTATGCCTGGCGGTAAGATCGTGGTGTACGAGGGGTTGCTACCCATTACACAGAATGAGGCCTCGCTGGCCATCGTGCTCGGCCATGAGATTGCCCACGCAGTGGCCAAGCACTCAGCCGAGCAGCTGAGCACCAAGATGAAGCAACAGTACGGCCTACAGATTGGCACTGCTGTGGCTGGCGCATTAGGCATGGGTGCCAACACGCAGAGCATTGTGCAGGCTATCGCCGCTCAGGGTTTCAACTTCAAGAACCTGAGCTATTCGCGCGACCACGAGAACGAGGCCGACCACATGGGACTCATCTTTGCCGCTATGGCAGGCTATGACCCGCAGGTAGCCACCACTTTCTGGCAGCGGATGGCAGCCAGTTCAACGTCACAGACAGCAGAGTTCCTCAGCGACCACCCATCGGATGCCACTCGTATCAACAATATTCAGAAGTGGATGCCGGAGGCATTGAAATACTACACAAAGAAATAATTGAAGAGTCTTCGTGTGGCCTTGAGACCACACGAAGACTCTTCAGCTATATTTGCCCTGACCATCGCAATAGCATGGAGATGGACATTCCTGCTTATCAAGAAATTTTTATCTAATCGGGACTTTTGTATGAGATTATGGGCAAGGTATTATTGATTAATGGAAGCCCCAGGGAGAACGGTAACACTTTCACGGCTCTGAGTGAGGTGGCCAAGACCCTGAACAGCGAGGGCATCGACACAGAGATTATCAGCATCGGAAAGAAGGCGGTGCAAGGTTGTATTGCCTGCGGCATGTGCGGCAGGACGGGTAAGTGTACTTTCAACGATGACCTGTATTACAAGGTGATGCGTGCAGTAAAGGACGGCATTGACGGACTCGTAATAGGCTCGCCGGTCTATTACGGAGGACCGAACGGATCGCTCTGCGCCTTGCTCGATAGGGTCTTCTATTCATTAGGCCCTGACTTGCAGTATAAGCCTGGAGCCAGTGTCGTGGTGTGCCGTCGTGGAGGAGCTACAGCTTCTTTCGATCGCCTGAACAAGTACTTTACGATGATGAACATGCCGCTTGTCAGTTCGCAGTACTGGAACTTGGCTTATGGCCAGACGCCAGGACAGGCAGCACAGGACGAAGAGGGTATGCAGACGATGCGAACCCTCGGACGCAACATGGCCTGGCTGCTGAAGAAACTGAGTACAGGCGAGGGCAGTATTCCAAAGAAGGAACAGCAGGTCTGGACAAACTTTATCAGATAGGGATTTATTCATCAGGTTGCTGGCCGTCGTGAGCCTTCCAGGCACATTCCGTAATCTTCATGTCTGAGAATACTGCCGTGAAGGACGACTCCTCAGGTGAGCAGGCATAGATGCCGAAACTGATTTCGTCGGCACCTGCATACATGTGACAGATGCGCATCTGACTGAAATCGACACCGTTGGTAGAGCACTCTATACAGTAGTCGTCCTCGCGGCGAGAGAAGCGATACCACATCGTCTTCACATCTGCGGGAATAGCCGTTGTGGCCCAGTCGGAATAGCCCTTGTTGGTGGCTACGCTGCCCAGGTGCTGGAACTCGTCGTTCTCGTATTCCACAGAACCTTTCAGCCAGTTCTCGCTGTCGAGATACATCACGATGCCGCACTGGTCGAAGCGTTGGTGACTCTGCGTGAAATCCGTCTTCACCACAAAGCTGAAGAACTTTTCACGGGTCTTCATCTGCAGCACGGGAGCGTTGTCGTTCTGGAAGTGGTAGTACGTGCGCTGCCAGAGGTCGGTGTGGGGCGCAGTGGTTATGAGGATGGTGTCACCCTTCACCTCGAACCCGCCAGGTTCTCTTGTCCACTGAAGGCTGTTCAGATTAACATGGCCACTATCTGCGAGGGCCACTTTTACGTCATCAACAAAGTCCATATCCATTTCATGTTTGGTTTGCTTTGCACAGGCCGTAAACAGCAGGCCGATGCATAATAATGATATTGATTTCTTCATAATTGTCGTAAGTATTTTTCTTTGCAAATATACGGATTTTGTGGCAAATGTTGTCTAAGTGCACTTTATATTTAGGATTGTTTATGAAAAAAAGTTCATTTGGTTACGGCAATCTTGGCTGCAACTCCTACCTTTCATGCAGAGCCTAAGGATGAGGCTCTCCTTGGCACATTAAACGTCTGACTACCAAGTAAAAAGACTTCTAAACAGAAACAGATATGATACAACAAATAGAGATAACCCTAAAACCCAAGTCTCGCGGTTTCCATTTGGTGACCAGCGAAATAGTGAGTCAACTGCCCAAGTTACCTAAGACGGGCATCATGAATATCTTCTGTAAGCATACAAGTTGCGGCTTGAGCATCAACGAGAATGCAGACCCTGACGTTCGAGTTGACATGGAAACCATATTCAACCGCTTAGTGCCTGAGAACAGACCAGAATACGAGCATACGTTGGAGGGTGCAGACGATATGCCTGCTCACGCGAAGTCAACACTGAGTGGTGTTAGCTTGACCATACCCATTACCAATGGTCGTTTGAACATGGGTACCTGGCAGGGCATCTATTTCTGCGAGTACAGGAACTATGGCGGTGCAAGAAGGTTAGTTGTTACAATTATTGGAGAGTGAGTTTTGGAATATAAATACCAATCATTTATTCCTAAACCTCTGGTACTGAGCCCAGGCTTCCTGTAAGCTATCCTTGTCGTTGCTGCCATCGAAGAAATCCGCTTGACAATCATCGCGGAATGGGGACCAATTGCCGCAAATGATTCCATCGTGGGCGATGATGGGTTGGAAGTTGCCACTGTTGTTGTGGGCACGGTGTCGATGTTCTGGAGGACATCCTTGACTTCGATCTCTATCTGGCGCCACACCAGCCTGTACCTTTGGTGTGCATGATGAGTTCCTGTCATCGGGCCGTCTGGATGAACTCTCGAAGTTCTTCAGCTAATGTCAGATGCGCATCTGACTCAACCCTTCTACTATTGCAAGAATATCCTCCATCTTGTCAATAATGAAGTTTGCTCCGGCTTTTTCAAGCTGTTCTCTCGTTCCATTTCCCCATGTCACGCCGCAAGTCTTTGCACCCGCATTAGCTCCCATCAGGATGTCAACTGACATGTCTCCGACAACCAGCGTCTGGGTAGCCTTGAAATGCATAGCCTTAAGCGTATTGAGAACTGGCTCGGGATCCGGCTTGGCTTTTTCTACATCGTCTGCACCAATCAGATAGGAGATGATGTCTGCAATTCCCATGTTATGAGTCAGTCCTGTAAGCGAAGTGTGAGAACGTGAAGAGGCAATAGTGAGCGTATAGCCCCGTTCTTTCAGGGCTGACAAGGTTTCTGCTACACCTGGGAATGCTTCTGGCTTGATGGTCAGCAGATTTTCATTGAAGAATCTCCGATAGGTCTCTGCACATCGTGTAAGAAACGATTCCTGTAGGTCAGGAAACAATGTCTTAAAGCATCCCGTCAGTGGTAGTCCTATAGTTGATGCACATTCATCTTCGCTGCGATATGGCAGTTGCAGCTCATTAATGGTCATCTGCATCGTGGTTACAATATTCCTTCTGGTGTCACCCAATGTACCGTCAAAGTCGAATATAATCAGTCCTTCACTCATCGAGTCGTACGTGCTATGATGTTTTTACATAATACACTTAAAACGAACGGCAAAGACAGAGCAAACCGAGTGCAAAAAGCTCGCTTTATACCGAGGTGCAGCCTGTTTTCGCTATTTTTATTTGCAAAGATAGTGATAATTACTGAATTATCAGTATATTTGCACCAAGAATTAATATTGTTTATTGAGCCCACTTTAAAAAGTAAGGCATATTAAAATTGTTTGCTTTTGCACTA
>CAMHNI010000054.1 GCA_946186505.1 uncultured Prevotellaceae bacterium
ATTTCTGCATCGGACTTCACGGACTAACACGGACTGTTTCTAGCATTTCTGCATCGGACTTCACGGACTATCACGGACGAAAGAAATGTCCGTTTCGTCCGTGTTAGTCCGTTGCCAAATAAAAAGTCCTTGAGTCCTGTAGTCCGATTCCAAGAAAAAAAAGTCCGTATCGTCCGTGAAGTCCGATGCAAAGAAAGAAAAGTCCGTATCGTCCGTGAAGTCCGATGCAGAAATAAAAGTCCTTGAGTCCTGTAGTCCGATGCAGAAATACAGTCGGATGCTTGGATCACTCCACCCGCAGCACCTGGTCGCAGTAATCGACTACGGCAGGACGGTGGGTGATGAAGATGATGGTCTTCTGCTTGTCAGACAGGATATTCTCCAACAGCTGGCGCTCGGTGTCGGGATCGAGGGCCGAGGTGGCCTCGTCAAAAAGCATGATGCTGCGGCCACGGAGCAGGGCACGGGCGATGGCAAGACGCTGGGCCTGACCTTCAGACAGACCGCCGCCGGCCTCAGAACAGACGGTGTCAAGTCCGTCGGGCAGGTCAGCAACGAAATCGCCACAGACGAGGTGTAGCGCAGCCCACAGGTCATCGTCAGTGGCATCCGGGCGGCCCATGAGCAGGTTTTCGCGAATGGTACCGCTGAGCAGGGTGTTACCCTGTGGCACATAGACGAAGTTGCAGCGGTGGAGGGGTGAGATGTCCTCGGAGCGGTCACCGTTATAGATTTGTACCTTTCCGCTCTGCGGACGCACGAGTGCCAGGATGAGCCGGACGAGCGTCGTCTTGCCGGCACCGGTCTCGCCAAGGATGGCCGTACACGTGCCGGGGCTGAAGTCGAACGTCAGACGGTCGATGATCGGTGTCACAGAGTCCTCGTAGCCATAGGTAACCCCGTCAAGACGGATGCCGCACGGGGCGGGTATGACAACGCCGTCGCCCTGCTGTTCCTGCGGTGTCTCCTCTAACTCCATCAGTCGTTCGGCAGCGGTAAACACACTGACGAAAGCCGGTGCCAGCCGGGTCAGGTCGCGGGCAGGCCCTTGTATTCGGAATACCAGTTGCAGAAAGGCGGTCATCTGACCGAAGGTGATGGTGTGACGGCTCAGCCGGACGGCACCCCAGAGGAACGCGATGAGGTAACCTAATGAGAAGCCGCCGTTGACAAAGAGATTGGAGACGATTGAGAACTTCGTGCGTTGACGCACATGGTGGCGCAGCTCGGTCTGCGTGTTCTCCAGACGGTTCACCATACGGTCTCCGGCTTCCAAGGTCTTGATGAGCATGCGGTGCTGGACTGACTCCGTCAGCAGACTCTGTACCTGGCTGTCGCTGTTGCGGACGCGGCGGGTGTATTTGCGCATCTGGGTTACGTAGATACGGCTGACGGCGATGAACAGTGGCAGAATGCCCACTGTAATGCATGCCAGCCACACGTCAAGCTGCAAGAGATAGGCAAATGCTCCTATGAACAGGACCACCGTCGAGAACGTGTTTGGCAGTGTCTCGGTGATAAAGGTCACCACCGTCTGCACGTCCTGTTCCAGGCGGTTGATGACATCACCACTGTGGTAGCGGTCTTTGCCGCGCCACTCTGCCCTCAGTAGCAGGTCGAGCATCTGCTGCTGCATCAGGTTCTGGGCACGCACGCCGAGGATGTTCTTTATCCATACCCTCATGATGCCCAGGGCAAACTCGGCAAGGATGATAAGTCCCATCAGGGCCACACCCCAGTAGAGCGAGCCCTCGCGGATTCCTGTTGCCATGTCAATGGTGCGTTGAACGGCCCATACCATGAGCAGGCTGCATACAACACTCAATAACCCGACAGAGGCATTGAACAATGCCTGTGTGCGGTTGCCACGCAGCACCCGCCACAACCACCGCACAATCTGTCGCATGGTGTAGATGCTCTCTGGACTATGTAGCTTCTCAATCAGTTTCACTTCTTCTCACTTCTCACTCTTCACTTCTCACTTCTCACTTCTTTATCTCAAGTCCGCTCCCCACATCATCTTCTCACGCAGGGTCGAGAAATAACGGCCCGAACTGCGCTTTACCACCTGAATATTATAAGGAGCACGGCGCAGGCGCAGGCGGGTCCCCTCGCGGCATTTCTCAGAGCGGCCGTCGATGGCCACGAGGAACGAGTGCGAGCGGCTCTCGACGTCTAACGTCACCTCTGCCGAGTCGGGAATGACAATGGGGCGGATGTTCAGCGAGTGGGGAGCCACCGCCGTCATGAGCAGCACGCCGGTGCCGGGCACGATAATGGGACCGCCGTTCGACAGCGAGTAGGCCGTAGAGCCTGTGGGCGTGGAGACGATGAGGCCATCGGCTTGGTACGTCGTCAGGTACTCGCCGTCAATACA
The DNA here is from genome assembly GCA_946186505.1 of uncultured Prevotellaceae bacterium. Lineage (GTDB taxonomy): Bacteria > Bacteroidota > Bacteroidia > Bacteroidales > Bacteroidaceae > Prevotella. The sequence goes on from CAMHNI010000054.1 coordinate 2,378, forward strand.
GGCGCGTATGGAAATCATCGACGCAGAGTCGCGCTTCAGGACGGCCACGTCGTTCAGGGCACAGCTCATGTCGCCTAATGGGCGGCCACCGGCCTCGACCTGTATCACGGCACGGCTCTCCACGGCATAGTCACCCTCGCGGAGCGAACGCAGACAGGTCTCGATGTCGGCGGGTATCACGTCAGCCAGGAATCCCAGACGCCCCATGTTCACACCGAGGATGGGAATCTGTTTCTTCCCCACGCGGCTGGCAGTCTTGAGGAACGTGCCGTCGCCGCCCATGGAGATGGCGAAGTCTGCCTCGAAGTCATCGCCTTCAAAAACTTTCGTCGCAGGCACGTCTAACAGCTGGTCTTCGGTCAGGAAGTCATAGTACTCTCTGTCAACGTACAACTCTGCCCCGGACTCACTGAGCGAGGACATCACTTTTTGTATTGCAGCCGACTTCCTGGCCTGGTAAATATTGCCGAAAAGGGCGAATTTCAACTTGCCTTGCGTCATTTTTTGCTCTTATTGTTCCTGGTTTCAAAAACTTTTGCTATCTTTGCGACTGCAAAAATACATATTTTCCACGAAACTAAGAAAAGATTATGGCAAAAGTTTATGTTTTCCTGGCTGACGGCTTCGAGGATGTCGAGGCCCTGATACCCATTGACGTGTTACGCCGCGGGGGTGTTGAAGTAGTGACGGTGAGCACCACGGACTTCCCACTGGTGGAGTCGGCCCACGGTGTGAACATCGAGGCCGACCTGCAGTTCGATCAGGTAGATACCTCGGATGCCGACTTGATGATGCTGCCCGGTGGCATGCCCGGTGCTGCCAATCTCTATGCACATGAGGGTGTCTGCAAGGCTGTCTGCGACCAGGCTGCCGCAGGCAAGAAGATCGCTGCCATCTGTGCTGCCCCTGCCGTGGTGCTGGCTCCGCTCGGACTGCTCGAAGGTAAGAAGGCCACCTGCTATCCGGGCTTTGAACAGGCTTTGGAGGGTGCTGCCTATACGGGTGACCTCGTCACCGTCGATGGCAACATCACTACTGCCGAAGGTCCTGCTGCCGCCTTCCCCTATGCCTACGAGCTGTTGGCGCAGTTGGTGAGCAGGGAGGTGAGTGACCAGATAGCCGAGGGCATGCGATACAAGCACCTGATGCAGCGGTAGATATCTGGCATCGGACTACAGGACTGAAGGACTGTTCTCCTTGGACAACGGACGGAAAGGACTCTGTTTTGGGCATCGGACTTAACGGACGTAACGGACTGTTCTCCTTTGGCATCGGAGTAAACGGACGTAACGGACTGTTCTCCTTTGGCATCGGAGTTAACGGACGTAACGGACTTTCTATTTCATGGGACATTTTTATTTGAAGTCATGTTATTATACGAAGAACTATCAAACAAGATATTGGAAGCATATTTTAATGTGTTCAAACATCTGACAACAGGCTGTTGGAGTCTGTCTATGAGAATGCACTATGCATAGAACTCGACGAGATGGGCATTCCATACGAGCGGCAGAAACGCCTTAGTATTTTTTACAAAGGAAGGAATGTTGGGGATTTCATTCCCGACATTATTGTGGACAACAAGATCATATTGGAACTAAAATCCATACCTATACTCACCACTGCAAATACGGCTCAAATAATCAACTATCTCAACATCACTCAGTTTAAGGTAGGTTACCTGCTGAACTTTGGTGAGGGACGAGACTACAAACGAATCCTTAACAAAAAAAGTCCGTTTTAGTCCTTTCCGTCTGTTGTCCAAGGAGAAAAGTCCGTTACGTCCGTTAAGTCCGATGCCCAAAATAGAGTCCTTTCCGTCCGTTGTCCAAGGAGAAAAGTCCGTTCCGTCCGTTAAGTCCGATGCCAAAAAAGAAAGAGAGAAATGACAGATTATGTGATTATTGTAGCAGGCGGCAAAGGCCTGCGTATGGGGAGCGATACTCCCAAGCAGTTCCTGCCCGTCTGCGGTAGGCCGGTGCTGATGCGAACCATCGAGCGGTTCCGCGAGTACTCGGCCGATTTGCAGATTATCCTCGTGCTGCCCGAAGCGCAGCAAGCGTACTGGCATGAGCTTTGCAAGGAGTACGGCTTCGATGTCAGCTACCAGTTGGCCAATGGTGGCGAGACGCGCTTCCATAGTGTGCAACACGGGCTGGCCCTGATTCCAGATGACGCTCAAGGGGTGGTTGGTGTCCACGACGGTGTCCGTCCCTTCCCTTCGGTAGAGGTTATCCGCCGCTGCTACGAGACAGCCCGCACCGCTCGTGCCGTCGTCCCCGTCATCCCCGTCGTCGAAACCTTGCGCCATCTCTCCTGCAACGGACTGAACGGACAAACACGGGCTGAGTCTAAAGAGTCCGTGTCCGTCCGTAACGTCCGCTGCAACAATAATGAGTCCGTGAAGGCCCATGAAGTCCGATGCAGCAACAATATGTCTGAGACTGTGCCCCGCGACGACTACCGGTTGGTACAGACCCCGCAGACCTTTGACATCCAGCTGCTGAAGGCTGCCAACCAGCAGCCCTATAACGACGGTTTCACCGACGATGCTTCGGTGGTAGAGAGCTACGGCCACGCCATCACCCTTGTCGAGGGCAACCGCGAGAACATCAAGATTACCACCCCCTACGACCTGATGATTGCCAAAGTGTTGGCAGACGATTCTTTAATGTCACGGACGAAACAGACTATTACAGACTAAGTCCGTCTTAGTCCGTTAAGTCCGATGCAGAAGAAAAAAGTCCTAAAGTCCTGTAGTCCGATGCTAAATTAATGAAACTCCGATGCAAACAACAAACATACTGCAGCAAGATATCATGTACTTGCCGGGTGTAGGCCCCAACCGCAAGAAGATGCTCAGTCAGGAACTGGGCATCGAGACATACGGTGATTTGCTGGAGTACTACCCTTATAAATATGTTGACCGTTCGCGGGTCTATACCATTCATGAACTGACGGGCGATATGCCGTTCGTCCAGGTGGTTGGCACCATCCTCAGCTTTGAGACCTTCAAGACCGGAGCACGCAACGAACGTGTGGTGGCTCACTTCAGCGACGGGACGGGCATCTGCGACCTGACATGGTTCAACGGCGGTAAGTATGCCAAGCAGAACTACCGCATCGGTACGGAATACGTGGTGTTCGGCAAGCCTACGGTCTTCAACAACCGCATCAATATCACCCACCCCGACATCGACGAGGCATCAAAGACAGACCTCTCGGCCATGGGTATGCAGCCCTACTACAACACCACGGAGAAGATGAAGAAAGCGGGACTGAACTCCCGTTCCGTGGAGCGGCTCACCAAGACACTCATCGGCAAACTGCCGCCTCTGCCAGAGACCCTGCCCGACTTTATCACTGCCCGCCTTCACCTCATGGGGCGCGACGAGGCCCTGCGCATCGTCCACTATCCCCAGGATGCCAGAACATTGGAGAAGGCACGCGCCCGCCTGAAGTTCGAGGAGCTTTTCTACGTCCAGCTCAATATTCTCAGGTACGCGAGCGACCAGCGCCGTAAATACCGGGGCTATGTCTTCAGCCGTGTAGGCGATGTGTTCAACACCTTCTATCGTGACCGCCTGCCCTTTGCGCTGACCGAGGCACAGAAGCGTGTCATCCGTGAGATCCGCAAAGACATGGGCAGCGGACGGCAGATGAACCGTCTGCTTCAAGGTGATGTAGGCAGCGGCAAGACCCTTGTTGCCCTGATGTCCATGCTCATTGCCGTTGACAACGGTTTCCAGGCCTGCATCATGGCACCGACGGAGATCCTGGCCGAGCAGCATCTGCTGACCATCATGGAATTTCTCGGCACGATGTCTGTCCGTGTGGCCCTGCTGACAGGTGTCGTCAAGGGCAGGCGCCGTAAGGAGGTGCTCGAAGGTCTGTTGGACGGTACCGTCAACATCCTCGTCGGTACGCATGCCGTCATCGAGGACACCGTGCAGTTCGCCCGCCTCGGCTTTGTGGTTGTCGATGAGCAGCACCGCTTCGGCGTGGCGCAGCGGGCGAAGCTGTGGGCAAAAAACCAGAATCCTCCCCATGTTCTTGTGATGACGGCAACGCCCATTCCCCGGACTTTGGCAATGACCCTTTACGGCGACCTCGATGTGAGCGTCATCGACGAGCTGCCGCCCGGACGTAAGCCAGTGGTGACAAGGCACTTCTTCGACCGTAGCATACCCTCGCTCTATGACGGCCTGCGCCAACAGATACGACAGGGACGGCAGGTCTATGTCGTGTTCCCGCTCATCGAGGAGAGCGAGAAAATCGATCTGAAAAACTTGGAGGACGGCTTCTCAGTGCTAACTCAGGTTTTCCCTGAGTTCCGTCTCAGCAAAGTCCACGGCAAGATGAAAGCCGCCGACAAGGAGGAGGAGATGCAGCGCTTCGTCCAGGGCGAGACGCAGATGTTGGTGGCCACGACGGTCATCGAGGTGGGCGTCAACGTTCCCAACGCCTCGGTCATGGTCATCATGGATGCCCAGCGCTTCGGACTCTCTCAGCTGCATCAGCTGCGCGGCCGTGTAGGACGCGGTGCCGACCAGTCGTACTGTCTGTTGGTGACACCTTATAACATCTCGGAAGACACCCGCAAGCGCATCGACATCATGTGCGATACGAACGACGGCTTCCGCATAGCTGAGGCTGACCTGAAACTGCGCGGCCCAGGCGACTTGGAGGGTACGCAGCAGAGCGGCATGGCCTTCGACCTGAAGATTGCCGATATTGCACGTGACGGCCAGCTCGTGCAGATGGCGCGTGACGAGGCGCAGAAGATTGTCGATGACGACCCCGCCTGCACCTCTGATAAATACCTCATTCTTTGGCACCGCCTGCACCAGCTTCGCAAGTCAAATGTCAACTGGGGCGTCATTTCTTGAAGTGAAAAGTCATTTAGTGAGTTTTTTGGCATCGGACTACAGGACTTCAGGACTTTTTTCTTTTTGGCATCGGACTAAACGGACTGAACGGACTTTTTTCTTTTTGGCATCGGACTAAACGGACTGAACGGACTTTTTCTTTTTGGCATCGGACTACAGGACTGAAGGACTTTGGGGCTAATGGTTTGGGCATCGGACCAAACGGACTGAACGGACTTTTTCTTCTTGGCATCGGACTACAGGACTTTAGGACTATAATAATCCTTGCTCCAACAATCCAATATGGTGACTGAGAATTGCGTTAGATTGTCTCGTGTCATATAAATGTTTAATTTTTACTTACATTGCTTACATTAGCATTTAACTATCTGTAAACGAGATGGTTGTGTAATGTAAGTAGAATGTAAGTAATGTAAGTAGAAATTGTTGACAAAACGCCGATGACGGCAACAGCAGCAACGGTTCTTCTGAAAATGAACGGGCAATTCTTTTAAAATGAACGGCCGGTTCTCCGAAAATGAACGGCAACTTATCGGAACAGTTGCAAGAAGTTGCCCCTCCCCTTGATGGGAGGGGAGTGGCTGCGCATTGTATCAACATCCTTTTGCTACTGATTCCAATTATCCGAAAGTCGGTTAGTTACCGTTTGCTCCAGGGGGTGGAGCAATTTCCTCCAGGGGGTGGAGCATTTTGCTCCAGGGGGTGGAGGAAGCGGTATCTCGGCATTTGACTTTTCTACTTACATTACTTTGACTTTTCTACTTACATTACTTTGACTTTTCTACTTACATTACTTACATTCTACTTACATTGTATAATCCTTTGTTGTTCAGTGAGTTGAATGCTAATGTAAGCAATGTAAGTAAAAATCAAACTTTTATATGACACGAGACGAGCTAACACAATTCTCAGTTACCATATTGGATTGTTGGAGCAAGGATTATTATAGTCCTAAAGTCCTGTAGTCCGATGCCCAAACCATCAGCAGAAAGTCCGTTCAGTCCGTTAGGTCCGATGCCAAAACATGAGTCCAAAGTCCTTCAGTCCTGTAGTCCGATGCCAAGAAGAAAAAGTCCGTTCAGTCCGTTTGGTCCGATGCCGAAAACATGAGCCCAAAGTCCTTCCAGTCCTTTGCGTCCTGTGCCCAAGAAGAAAAAGTCCGTTCAGTCCGTTTGGTCCGATGCCAAAACATGAGTCCAAAGTCCTTCAGTCCTGTAGTCCGATGCCAAGAAAAAAAAGTCCGTTCAGTCCGTTTAGTCCGATGCCCAAACCATCAGCAGAAAGTCCTTTCAGTCCTGTAGTCCGATGCCAAGAAGAAAAAGTCCGTTCAGTCCGTTTGGTCCGATGCCAAAAACATGAGCCCAAAGTCCTTCAGTCCGTTTAGTCCGATGCCAAGAAAAAAAAGTCCGTTCAGTCCGTTTAGTCCGATGCCAAAAAGACAACACGTAAACGTTTAAGTGTTAAAAGACAACAAAAGATTGTTAAGGAATAGTAGCAAGTGGCACGTTTTCGGATATTTATTCGTATCTTTGCAGCCGAGTTTTCTGATTTGTAGAAAACGGCTAAGTCTGAAACCCAATAAAAGACCAAAGGAATGATTAAGAACTTAAAGAAGATTTTCGCTATAGCCTTCGTGACAATTGCGGCAGTCCCCACTCAGGCACAGGACCTTTTGGCACGTCAGGCACCCATTGACCGTAAGATGAAAGCTGTAGATTCAGTGGCCCTGAGCCGTTTGATCCAGTTTGAGCAGTTTGGCTCGCCCGCTGCCGACCTCTATCAGGACTGGGAGAATATCTACGCCCACCGTGAGACGGCATTGCCCGACACGTTCCGCATCGACCTGCGTGGCTTTGTGATGCCTACCGAAAGCCGTGTGCTGACCTCTAACTTCGGAGCACGCTGGGGACGCCAGCATAAAGGACTTGACATCAAAGTATATATCGGTGACACCATCCGTGCCGCCTTCTCAGGAAAGGTGCGCGTGGTGCGCTACGAAGCCGGCGGTTACGGCAACTATGTTGTCATCCGTCACTATAACGGTCTGGAGACCATCTACGGCCACATGTCAAAGCACTTGGTAAGAGAAAATCAGGAGGTACGCGCTGGCGAGCCCATCGGACTGGGCGGCAATACCGGCCGCAGCACCGGCTCACACCTCCACTTCGAAACCCGTCTCTGTGGTGTGGCCTTGAATCCGGCTTTGATGTTTGACTTCCGCAATCAGGATGTCACGGGCGACTACTACACTTTCCGCCGGTCAACCTATTCCCGCGAGTCGGCTCAGGCCAACCGTCTGCGTGGTGTCAGTGGCTCTGCCGTCAGCACCAGCGATCCGTTCTTGGCACAGAACAGCAACAGCAAGAAAGCAGGCAGCAAGCGCATGGCCGCCAGCACCCGTTTCCATAAGGTGCAGAAGGGCGAGACGCTCTACTCTATTGCCCGCAAGCGCAACACTTCAGTGAACGCCATCTGCAAGCTGAACGGTATCGGTAAGAACATGAAACTGCGCCCCGGACAGATCCTGAAGTACAACTAATATGTTAACGACAACGGATTATTTGATTGTCGTTCAATAACCATAGACCTATAATGACCAGAAGAATCATACTTTGCGCACTCCTCGCTGTCTTTGTAACTGGTAACATTGCCAGTGGCAAGGTGAGAAAGAACGCCAAGAAAAAGGCGACGCCAACAGCCGTAGTAGAACAGGAGCGCGAGATTGACAACTACGATTTCCTCTATGAGGGTACGGGCGATGACCTGAACCTCGATTATGATGCGATGGCTATCAACAGTCTCTTGGATGAGGCCATGTCGCATATCGGTGCCCGCTATCGCAGCGGCAGCAAGGGACCCAGTGCTTTCGACTGTTCTGGTTTTACCAGTTATGTTTTCAGACAGTTGGGAGTAACCAATATCGGAGCTTCGTCACGCGACCAATATGCCCGCAACCTCCCTGTCAGCCGTAGCGAGATGCAGCGTGGCGACCTCGTGTTCTTCACCAGTCCCAGTTCCGGACGCGGTGTAGGTCATGTGGGTATTGTCGTTGACGTTGACCCCATCACACACACCTTCAACTTCATTCATGCCAGCAGTAGCGAGGGCGTGAAGATTTCCAATTCGAATGAGGGCTTCTATGCTCGCCGTTTTATTGGCGTGCGCCGCGTACAGTAACGCTGCCAATAACGACACCCTGACTGTCGCCATGTGTGGCGACATCATGATGGGTATAACCTTCCCTGACACTTTACTGCCTGCTCACGACGGTGCCTTGCTCTTCAAGGACGCCGCTCCTATCCTGTCAAGGGCGGACTTAGCCGTGGGCAACCTTGAAGGTACACTTTGTGACGGCGGTGAAAGTACCAAGGGCGAGGGTTCCAATAGCTATGCTTTCCGCACTCCCACAAGTTATGCGCCGTGGTTGAAGATGGCCGGCATTGACTTCCTGAGCATGGCCAACAATCATGCCAATGATTTCGGCCCAGAGGGCATTGCCTCGACCGAGCATTGCCTGCGTACGCAGGGCATCAGGTTTGCAGGACTGGACGGACGTACCGAGACGGCCGTCATCTGGCGCAAGGGTCTGCGGATAGGGCTATGCGCCTTTGGTCATAACCCCTATACCTTGAAGCATACCGATCTCGAAACCGTCGATCGCATCCTCCGGGAACTGCGAGGCAAGTCCGACCTCATCATTGTGTCGTTCCATGGCGGTGCCGAAGGAAAGAAGTATGCCCACTTGCCTGACTCCATGGAAATCATGTTCAAGGAGAAGCGTGGCTACCTGCGCCAGCTGGCTCACTACTGCATTGACCATGGTGCCGACATTGTCTATGGTCACGGCCCCCATGTCGTCCGTGCCGTTGAAGTTTACAAGGGGCGCTTCATCGCCTACAGTTTAGGTAATTTCTGTACGCCCTATGGCATGAACCTGAAGGGACTCATGGGGCAGGCACCGATCATCGAGGTGAAGACTGACCGTAACGGCAGGTTCCTCAAGGGACACATCCACTCCATGCTGCAATACAGAGGCATCGGTCCCCGTCGTGACAAGACACGGGCTGCCGCCCGCCAGATCAGGCGGCTCAGCAGGGAGGACATTCCCCATAGTCAGGTACGTATCGACGACAAAGGTGATATACGCCTTTAGACAACTGCTTCATTTTTCTTGGCCGACCATCGTTCTTTGTCTGTTGACAAATCAAATGGGTACAAGAAAATGTAAAAACAGGTCAAAAAGATGCGTTTTTTTAAGAAAACACGGTCTAATTGTAACATTTTTATAATTTTATTCGTTTTTTTGAAACTTAAGTATTATTTTTGCAGGCTGAAAGGATGGAAAACACACACCTCCTTGGAGGTGGGCAATATAATAAGGTACGCGTAAAGGTCGTATAAATTTCTTTAATTAATTAATAACAAACAAAACGAGAGAGATTATGAAAAAAAGACTAACTGTGTTTTTGGCCTGCCTCTTCCTGAGTTTAGGAACGATGCTGGCCCAGACGAAGGTCACGGGTATCGTAGTATCTCAAGAGGACAACGAGCCGGTCATCGGCGTGTCTGTCATTGTTGTAGGTACTAACGTAGGAACCCTGACAGGTTCTGACGGTCGGTTCTCGCTGACCGTTCCTCAAGGTAAGTCTCAGCTCCGCTTTTCATACGTCGGTATGGAGACTCTGGAGGTGAGCGCCCGTCCGAACATGCGCATCGTGCTGCGCAGCGGCGACACCAACCTCGACGAAATTGTGGTGACCGCCATGGGTATTAAGCGCTCGGCCAAGGCCCTGGGTTATTCGGCAACGGCTGTAAATGGCGATGAGATTGCCGCCGCCCGTACCGCCGACATCATGTCGAGTCTGCAGGGTAAGGTAGCCGGTGTGCAGATTAGCTCAGCAACAGGCGACCCGGGTTCTTCTAATTCTGTCATCATCCGTGGTATCAGTTCACTTGGCGGTACTAACCAGCCTCTGTATGTCATCGACGGTGTGCCTATGAACAACTCGGCTGTTTACAGCAGCGACGGTCTGAACAGTGGTTACGACTTCGGTAACGGTGCCAACGCCGTGAACCCCGATGACGTGGAGAATATGACCATCCTGAAGGGTGCTGCCGCAACGGCTCTGTACGGTTCGCGCGCCGCCAATGGTGTCATCCTGATTACCACCAAGAGCGGTAAGCAGCAGTCTAAGGGCTTAGGTATTGAGTATAACGGCGGTCTGCAGTGGGAAAGCGTCATGCGTCTGCCCCAGATGCAGAACGAGTTCGGTATGGGTTGGAACGGTGACAAGACCGACGACGAGAACGGTTCTTGGGGTCCGAAGTTCGACGGCTCTACGCTGAAGTACGGTACAGTCTTCAACAATTCTCAGCAGATTAAGTCGTACAAGGCTATTGAGGACAACATGAAGGACTTCTTCGATACCGGTTTCCGCTATTCGAACAGTGTTTCGTTCAACGGTGCTACTGACAAGAGCGACTATTTCGTATCGTTCTCTCAGATTAGTGACAATGGTATCATTCCTACTAATGCCGACAGCTACAAGAAGTACACCTTCTCGGCACGTGGCTCGCACAAGATTGACAATCTGACCTTCAGTTCTTCGATGAACTATGCTTATCAGAAGAACAATTTCGTACAGACTGGTCAGGGCTTCGAGAATATGTACAACTCCATTATGCAGACGCCTCGTGACATTGCTATCGTGGAGCTTGAGGATTTGGACAATCCCTTCAATACGCCGGGTTATTACTATACACCTTATAGCGTGATGAACCCCTACTATATCTTGAATAACCACCTGAACGAGAACGAAAGTGAGCGCCTCTATGGCAAGTTCCAGTTGGATTATGACTTCCTGAAGTGGTTTAAGCTTACCTATCGTATCGGTCTTGACACCTCTACGGCTCACCATCATCAGGGTGTTCCCAACTATGCTGCTCTTTTCCCCGATACACCTAACTACGAGTCGGAACTGAAGTCGCAGACGGGTAGCACAGAGCGCCGTACCACTCGTCGTCGTGAGATTGACCAGGATATCATGCTGACTTTCAACATGCCTGTCAACGACTTCAACATCAATGCCGTTGGAGGTTTCAATGGCAACGAGCGTCGTTTGTCGTATATGGACACGAAGAATACAAACCTGACCATTCCTACCTATTTTAATATTACGAACTCGGCTGAGATTCCCACTGTTAGGGAGTATCAGTGGAAGCGCCGCTACTATGGTGTGTACGGACAGGCTGAAGTTGCTTGGAGGAATATGGTCTATCTGACCCTCACCGCTCGTAACGACTGGTCGTCGACACTGCCGAAGGACAACCGTTCGTTCTTCTATCCTGGTGTGACCGCCAGCTGGATTTTCTCTGAGCTGTTGAAGGAGAAGGCTCCTTGGCTGTCATTTGGTAAGCTGCGCGTAGCTTGGGGTAAGACTGGTAACGATGCCGATGTCTACATGACTGATCCTTACTACACACAGGGTAGCTTCAACTCGTCTGGTTGGGCTGACAGCAAGTTCCCCTTCTCGAAGACTGGTACCAATGCCTATACCGTCGGTAATGTGCTGGGTAGCTCTACCCTGAGTCCTGAGATGACAACCGAGACTGAGTTCGGTGTTCAGTTGGCATTCCTTGACAACCGTATCTCTTTGGATGCTACCTACTACAACCGTAACTCTGACAAGCAGATTACCCAGCTGAGCGTTGACCCCGCTTCTGGTTATACTGCTCAGAACGTGAACCTTGGTAAGATTCGCAACCGTGGTGTCGAGTTGTTGGCAACTGTTGTTCCTGTTCGCACCAAGGACTTCGAATGGAGCCTGACCTGGAACTACACCAAGAACAACAACAAGGTGATTAAGCTGCCCGAGGAGATGAACGGCCGCGCTTCTATCTACGGATTCAGCGGTGGTACTGGTCTCTACGCCATCGAGGGCGAGGAGATGGGTGTCTTCGAGGCTTATGTAGCTAAGACTGATGACCAGGGCCGCATCATCGTCGACAAGAATGGTCTGCCACAGAACACTGACGAGATGGTGAAGATTGGCACTATCAACTACGACTATATGATGGGTATCGGCAGCTCGCTGCGCTACAAGGACTTCACACTGTCGTTCGACTTCGATATCCGTCAGGGTGGTCTGATGTTCTCGCGTACTCACGACATCACTTACTTCACGGGTAACGCCATGCAGACGGCCTACAACGACCGCAACCCGTTCATCGTACCCAACTCTGTGAAGAATGTTGGCACGGCTAATGCTCCTGAATATGTCGAGAATGATATTCCTCTCTATGGCACCACGCTTTATAACTATTGGGACAATGGCGCCATGGAGATGGGCTCAGGCTCACTTGTCAGCAAGTCGTATGTGAAACTGCGTCAGGTAGTCTTCGGATGGGATGTTCCCAAGAATTGGCTCGCCAAGACTTTCCTCACAGGTGTACATCTCTCTGTATTCGGTAATAACCTGCTGATGTGGACTCCCTCGAGCAACACATTCATTGATCCTGAGGCTTCATCGTTCGGTAACGACCTGGAGGGTAACTTCGGTGAGTACAGCTCGAACCCCAGCTCACGTAAGTATGGTTTCAACGTGAAAGTTAAATTCTAATAGGAAAGGAACAACAGTATGAAAAAGATATATTTATTAGCTGCTGCGGGTATGATGATGTTTGCCAGTTGCGACCTGGACATCAACCAAGACCCGAACTATCCCACCAAGTCAGACATTAGCCCTGAACTGCAGTTCCCCGCTGTTATCAGTGCTATTGCCGATGCCTCGGGCGACCAAATGTTCAACTATGGTGGTTTCTTTGCTCAGTATTTCGACCAGATGCCCGAAGCTAACCAGTACAACGACCTGGCCGAACTGAATATCGACGAGTCGAAGGATATCTTCAACCGCTGCTACAGGAATCTCTATGCCGGTGCATTGATGGACATCGAGGACATCAAGTCGAAGACTACCAATACCGCCAACATCTTCGTTTGCCAGGTGATGCGTACACAGGCTTTCCAGCTGTTGGTCGACAACACGGGCGAGACACCTTACACGGAAGCTCTCAATCCGTCTAATTCGTCACCTAAGTATGATGACGGTAAGACCGTTTACGAGGGCGTCCTGAAGGAGCTTGATGAGGCAGAGGCTGCTCTCAATGGTGATGTGATGAACATGACCGACCCCTTACTGAAAAAGAATCTGGCTCAGTGGAAGGGTTATGCCAACGCTCTGCGTCTGCGCATGTATCTCCGCCTGATTGATGGCGGTCAGACTGATTATCAGTCAAAGGCTACCGCTCTGGTGGCAGCAGGAGACTTCTTCACAGGTGATGTGGCTTGGAATGTGTTCTCTGACCAGGAAGGCCAGTACAACCCGTGGTATCAGTCGGTGTTCCGCCTGACCAACAACCATTGTGCTGCTTATCCTATCGTGAGCTATATGCAGAACACAGGCGACCCGCGCCTCGGCTATGCCATCAAGGCTCGTGAGAGCGACGGCACGTTCGTAGGCCAGTTCCCCGGCTCGAAGCAGGAACCTGCTATCGTAGGTACTTCTTATAAGAACAAGGATGTCAGCACCATTGACTATGACGTGTGCCACGACATGCCTATCTACCTGTTCACTCAGAGTGAGCTGCAGTTCCTCATTGCAGAGGTTCAGATGCGTTACAACAACAATGCCGCTGCCGCCAAGGCTGCATACGAGGCTGGTGTCGCTGCTGACTTCGCACTGCGTGGAACAGCTGGCGCCGATGCCTTCCTGGCTGGTGCTGGAAGCTGGGATGCCGCTGCCAACAAGCTGAACCTTATTTATATGCAAAAGTGGGTGGCTCTCTTCTTGCACGACCACATGGAGGCTTGGTCGGAGATTCGCCGTACAGACGTTCCCGCCTTGTCAGCCAGCTCAGCTGCACAAATCAAGGCTAATCCTCTCGTGTATACACCTGGTGACCTCATTGCTCCCGCTGTCAACAAGAAGGGTGGTAACGGTATTGCTCTGAGTATGCCCTACTCCAGTGATTCGCGTAAATACAATGTGAACACTCCTGAAAAGGCTCGTCAGATAACTGACAAGGTGTTCTGGGATGTGAAATAACAAACGATAAAAGATAATTAGGTATGAAAAAGATATTTTTCTATGGCTTAGCCCTTTGCCTGTCTGCTATGTCACTGACCTCGTGCAGTAGCGATGAGGAGCATACAGATACAAGAGTGACCTATTACATCAATCTGACCATTAATGGCGATGAAGTGGTGTATTTAGATGCTAATTCCACTTATAACGATGCTGGCTGTAAAGCTGAAGCTAACGGTCAGGATGTTTCGAGTAGGGTTGTTACCAATAATCCTGTTGACACGAAGAACATCGGTCCTTACACTGTTACCTATAGTGCCGTCAACGAGGATGGGTTTGCTTCGCAAGCCTACCGTTATGTGTACGTCGGTGCTCCGTTGACCGGTGCTGTAGCCAATGGCTCTTTCCGCCAGACTTATAATGACGATGGTTCTCCCAAGGCCCAGGTGGCTTGGTCGGGTTTTGACATCGATTTGCTCACAGACGGCAATGGCAAGTACTGGGTTGAGGACCTGCTGGGCGGCTACTATGAGCAGCGTGCCGGATATGGTTCGAGCTACTCTATGAAGGGCTATCTGCAGGTGAATGCAGACAACACTGTCGACTTGGTAGGCGGTGGTAAGGTCGTCGGCTGGAGTGATGGCTACGATGAATTCAAGAATGGCAAGTTCGACCCTGCTACTAACACGCTCTCTTATACCGTGGTTTACGCTGATATGGACTTCAATGTAATTTTAACATTATAATAAAAAGAGTAGTATTATGAAAAAGTATATTTCATTTGCATTGATGACCATCGCCCTCTCGTTTGGCTTTGTCAGTTGTGACGTGGAGACCGATGAGGAGCCTGGTGGAACAAATGTAGAGAAGATGGCCGGACGTTGGGAGGTCACCGTAGATGCTTATGACACCGATGGCAAACTCCTTTATGAGGATCCCTACGGCATGGGGGTCATTGAGGTTCGCACCTACAACACCGCAGACAACAACTCAACACAGATGTGGCTGGATGATGTCAATAACTTCTGGGCATTCAAGTTCAAGACCAATATCAACTATGAGGCTCGTACTTTCTCAAACGAAGCTGTTGATTATGATGCTGCTGCTTCTGGTAAGGCAGTTGTAACCAATGGTAAGATTCTGGAGGGAGCTGCAAAGAACTTGCACGGTATGCCTAACGACAGCATTGTCTTCGACATCCAGTTCGATGATGACGACTATGGCTTTGTCTACCGCATATCAGGTCAGCGCTACACTGGTTTCTACGAGTAGTCTTACGTACTACGCAAATACGCTTTCGGCGGCATCACCCAAACGGGCGGTGCCGCCGATTTTTTTTCCTGTTGCTCGGAGCGGCTTTTTCTGCTAAAAAGTTTGGTCTTTTGGAAACTATTGCTTATATTTGCAGCGTACAAAGTGAAAGAGTATGGCAGAAGTAGGAACAGAACCCAGATGGATGGAGCGGCTTAGAGTGTTCGGCAATGCTCTGGAAAGGCTGACGGTGGTCATTGACCTTAGCAGGCAACGAGAACTGAACGAGTTTGAACGCGACAGCCTTATCAAGCGTTTCGAGTTTTCATACGAAATGGGTTGGAAACTGATGATGAGCTTCGAAAAGGAGAATGGTGTCATCGGAATGCTTGGCTCAAAGGATGTCATCCGCCATGCCGTGGCCTTAGGATTGGTGGAAAACGGAGAGGCTTGGATGGACATGATAGATGCTCGCAACCAGACTTCTCACGTCTATGATGAGGATACTGCTGCCGATGTTGCCGACAGCATCATTTATACATTTCATCCTTTGCTGCTGGAGCTGCAAGAAAAAATGAAGCATATAGAATGTACGGACTAAGTGACAGGTCATATAATGAACTTATCCAGATATTGGCCTCCATACCAGAGATTGACGAGGCCATTATCTACGGTTCCCGTGCCCGTGGTGACTACTGGCACGCATCAGACATCGATTTGTCACTGAAAGGCAAAGAACTTACCAAAAAGACCATCCGGGTGCTCAACGACAAACTCTATGAGTCGCACATACCCTATTTCTTTGACACCAACATCTATTCTGACATCCGCAATTTGGCGTTCAAGGCGAATATAGATCGTGATGGCAAACTCTTCTACCGACGGTAGCAACACAGTAAAGGAACAGGGCTGCAAGCACTCGTTGCTTGCAGCCCTGTTTTATGGTTGGCATCTTTGTGCGCGTGTAAGGCGGTTATATGGATGGACGGATTGATTTGATGCCGTAACACCTTTTGCCAACTTGAGGAGGTGAAAGCTGGCAAGCGTAAGACACGAAAGGCAGAGGAGTTGTTATATGAGCTTTGAAATAGTGGCGGTGTAAGGGTCATTACTTATACAGCAGATGTCATCACTACCAGTCTTGAGGAAGAACTTCTGCTCCTGTCTACATACGATAAGGTATAGCAAAGTACTTCTATGCAGTCAAGTTCAAAAATCGGTGCTGTATGTTTCAATTCGCTCATCAAAAAGACAGGTAAAACTTTGGAGTATTCAAAGAAATGTTGTATTTTTGCAGCAGATAAAAATGCATAACGCTTATGATTACCATTGCCAATCCCATCTATACATTCAACAAGGCTGACAACAGCACCACGCAGATGTGGATTGATGATCAGAAGACTTACTGGAACTTCCGCTTCCTGGTCAACATTGACAACAATGCAATGACCTTCAGCTGCGACTCTACCGACTACGACGCTGCTGGTTCTGGCAAGGCTCTGGTCAAGAACGGTAAGATCCTGCTTGGTGCAGCCAAGAACCTGCACGGTATGCCTACGGACAGTATCGTATTTGAGATTGGCTTCAACGATGATTCGTATCCTGCCAAGTACGGCTTCGATCACTATCGTGTTGAGGGTATCAAGTACGGTGGCTTCACAGAATAAGAAGATTGCAACTGTTTCATACAAACCATCCCGCCGCAGGCATAGTCCTACGGCGGGATGGTTGTTTTCTACCAATAGAGTTACTGGCCTGCCGCTCCGTCAAGATAGTGGCGGATGTCGTCTTGTAGGCGGTGGAACTGATTTGACTGGATGTAGCCGGTGTTTTTCTTGAGCATGGTCTTGACGTCCTGCAAAGAATTCTCGTAGCACGACATCTCGTTGCGTTTCTGAGTCTTGTGAGCCGTAGCGTGGTAAATCTCGTTCTGACGTTCCTGGCGCAGCAGGTTGCACACCTTCGACAGTATAGGAGCCACGACTGTGTCGAACAGATGATGGCCCTGTATGTACAGATAGGTTGTCTGCGGCGTGACACCGAGTGTTTTCAGTTCGTCCTTCAGTTTCAAGTACTCGTCCTTAGCGTTGGGGAAGTGGTGCTGCAAGTCTCGGACCTTCACGCCCACTTTGCGGCGCACGTTGGCCAGCGACACGTCTGGATTTTGAACTGAGAACCCGCCGGGGTCGGCAATACGGTTGAAGTCACTGATGGAGAAACGGGGGTAGTTGCCGTTGCGGTAGAGCATGATGCTCCATACAAACAGCGGGAAGATAGCTTCGGAGAATCGGGCAAAATAGTCGCGGAAGTCAAAGATGCGGTGGTCGTTCAGCGTGACTGACACACAGACATCGTGCAGCGACGGGGCATAGCACTGGAAGTTTTCGATGGCATAGACGTAGGTATGGAAGACATAGGGACTGTTCAGCACTTTTTTTGACTGCGCCGTTCTGTTCTGTATCAGATAGTCGTAGTCGGCATCTACACAGGCTATCATGTCACGCCCCAAAGGTTCACCTTCAAGGAAGTTCATCAATACCGATTTCTTACCGCGTGTCAGATTGCCTTTTGACGGCAGCATCACCTCGAAATAACGATGGTCATCCTCGAAGGGACTGAGGACTGTACGCCAGAAATAGATATCATCGTAGCTCTCGACGTAGGCCACTATCCTACGTCGTGCCTGCTTCGACTTCAGGGCATTTGCAGCCTCGAAGTAGCGGCTGTTGATGTTGTCTTTCAGGCGGTTGCTCATGAGGTGGGCGTTATGGGGCTAATGAGGCTAATGGGCCTCATGGGGAATCATAGGGTGATGTCTGTCACCTCGGTCACAGAGTCCATCCAGCCGTTCATTATGACAGCTGGCGAGTGGGTGGTCAGGATAATCTGTACGTTGGGGTTCAGTTCTATGCACAGGTCGATAAGCCGTTTCTGCCATTCTATGTGCAGGCTTACCTCAGGCTCGTCCATAAACAGCACGTAAGGCAGGTCATCCTCTACGAGCACCGTCAGCAGGATGGCCAGCATCTGTTTCTCACCCGATGATAGTTGGTAGGGCACCAGCATTTCCCCGATTTGCGAGAAACGGATTTCATTCTCTGTACGCACAATCCTCTTGCCCGTCTCTGCAAAGAGTTCGTCAACCATATCCTGGAAACGCTTCTTCTTCAGCGACAGTTGCTGGGCTGCATCGGTATTGCCTGCCTGCAGTTCAGCAATGATGCGATTGCCGATGTTCACTTGATAGTCTAAGAACTTACGCTGCAGGTGGTAGAGTTGAAAGTCGAGGGCAGAGGAAATGCGGGTATCGACATGAGCCATGGTGTCGAGGTCAAGCACGGGGCTGTCCAATGATCTTATGACATCGTAGCGTATCCACTTGGCATCCTCGGGCACGACTTCGAGCTTAACGCCTTTGAGCATGTGTGAAGGGAACTCACCGCCGGCACTCAACCCCTTCACTACCTTGTTCAGGATTGTGGACTTGCCCACACCATTGATGCCACTGAGGATGTTCACCCGTGGTGACAGTTCCCAGACAATGTGTTTCTTGCCGCTCCAAAGCGAGTCAATCTCAATTCTCTTGATATAGTCAGCGTATTTTTGCATAGGCTTTTTGTTGTTTTTTCAAAGGATTCAAGGTTGTCGGCTGGTCCAGGGCGTAAGTATGTCTGGCGCTGTCGCAAAGTCTATCAGCGCAAGGTCGAATATCAGCACTGAATAGCCGGGAACGCCCGTTGTGCCAGATGAGCCGTAGCCCAATGGGTATGGGATATATATACGCCAGTAGTCACCCTTGTGCATGTGCTGGATGGCTGTTGAAAAGCCGTCAATGTAGCCGCTGACCAGCTTGTTGGCAACACCCGTTGTCTCGATATGGTAGTCACCTGTGTAGGTCTGGTCGAACACATAGCCCTCAGGATAAGTTACCGACGGGATGAGCCGTCCGCGGTAGGCCACCCTCACGGAGTCGCTGTACAGTGGACTGGCTGTAGATTGGTCGCCGCTGGCAAGCACCTTCACGTAGATATAGTCGGTGTTCTTGCTCTGGGCTGTCTCGTCCTTGGTGTAGGTCTTGATTTTCTTCCAGCTGAAGGCTTGTGTAGCCAGCGAACTTGACATAGCCTTGAACAGCGAGTCCTCCAGAGTGGCAAAGTAGGCATCGTTGCGCTCCTGCCAGTTGGCAAACTCGTCAGCCGCCTCGTCGTCAGACTCCGAGCAAGAGACTGCCAAGAGTAAAAAGAGCAAAAGCCCACCCAAGCCCTCCCAAAGGGAGGAATGTTTGGTTATATGAATGGATGTCTTATTTCCCATACATTATAAAATATTTGTTAGCTTTATCTTACTAAACATCCCCTCCTTGGGAGAGGCTTGGGGAGGACTTACAGTTTTTTCAGCAGTGACGCAATGCTTACCTTGTCCTCGATGATATTGTTCAGCTCGCTGATGGCCACGCGCTCCTGTTCCATCGTGTCGCGGAAGCGGAGGGTGACGCAGCCGTCGTTCAGCGTGTCGTGATCGACGGTGACGCAGTACGGCGTGCCGATAGCGTCCTGACGGCGGTAACGCTTGCCGATGCTGTCCTTCTCGTCGTACTGGCAGTTGAAGTGGAACTTCAGCTGGTCGATAATCTCGCGGGCCTTCTCGGGCAGACCGTCCTTCTTCACCAGCGGCATCACAGCACACTTCACAGGAGCCAAGGCTGCGGGCAGCTTCAGCACCGTACGGGTCTCGCCGTTCTCCAGCTTCTCCTCCTCGAAGGCGTGGCACATGATAGAAAGGAACATACGGTCAACGCCGATAGACGTCTCGATGACATACGGTGTATAGCTCTCGTTGGTCTGCGGGTCGAAGTACTTGATGCTCTTGCCACTGAACTTCTCGTGTTGCGACAGGTCGAAGTTGGTACGGCTGTGGATACCCTCCACCTCCTTGAAGCCGAACGGCATCTTAAACTCAATGTCGGTAGCAGCGTTGGCATAGTGAGCCAGCTTGTCGTGGTCGTGGAAACGGTAGTTCTCAGCACCGAAGCCAAGGGCCTGGTGCCACTTCATGCGAGTCTCCTTCCACTTCGGGAACCACTCCAGCTCTGTGCCGGGCTGTACGAAGAACTGCATTTCCATCTGCTCGAACTCGCGCATACGGAAGATGAACTGGCGGGCAACAATCTCGTTACGGAAAGCCTTACCAATCTGGGCAATACCGAAGGGGATCTTCATGCGCCCCGTCTTCTGCACATTCAGGTAGTTGACAAAGATACCCTGAGCCGTCTCAGGACGTAAGTATATCTTCATCGAACCGTCAGCCGTAGAACCCATCTCAGTCGAGAACATTAGGTTGAACTGGCGCACGTCAGTCCAGTTCTTCGTGCCGCTGATGGGGTCAACAATCTCCTCGTCGAGGATAATCTGCTTCAGTTCTTCGAGGTCTGGACCCTGCATGGCGGCGGCGTAGCGGGCATGGAGGGCATCGCGCTTCTCCTTGGCTTCCTTCACGCGCTCGCTGGTTGCCAGGAACTGCTCCTCGTTGAAAGCATCCTTAAAACGCTTGCGGGCCTTCTCCACCTCTTTCTGGATTTTCTCGTCGTACTTGGCAATCTGATCCTCAATGAGGACATCGGCACGGTAGCGCTTCTTCGAGTCGCGGTTGTCGATGAGAGGGTCGTTGAAGGCATCAACGTGTCCGCTGGCCTTCCATATCGTCGGGTGCATGAAGATGGCCGAGTCGATACCCACGATGTTCTCGTGCAGCATCGTCATGGCCTTCCACCAGTACTGCTTGATATTGTTCTTTAACTCCACGCCGTTCTGACCGTAGTCATAGACGGCGCCTAAACCATCGTAAATCTCACTTGAGGGGAACACAAAGCCATACTCCTTGCAATGGCTTACGATTTTCTTGAATACATCTTCTTGTGCCATAGTTCTTCTTTTATTACTGAATTTGCCTGCAAAGGTACGAAATAATGCTGAAGCGGCAAAGTAATTTTCAGAAGATTAACCTTTCGGATACGAACGTTCAGCGGCTCCAAGAAGTAAAACGATAGCCGTATGGCAGTCAACAGGGTTAAAGAAAGAAAAAAGTGGAATTATATTTGGTGGTTTCAGAAATTATAACTACCTTTGCACCCGCAAATAGAAATTCAGGGGCGTAGCCCAGTTGGTTTAGAGCGCTGCAGTCACATTGCAGAGGTCCCCGG
>CAMHNI010000055.1 GCA_946186505.1 uncultured Prevotellaceae bacterium
TAAGCCCCAACCTTTGTTAACCTTAAATCTAATACTATGAAAAACACGGTGCAAAATTACGCTTTTCTTTCTGTTTCCGCAAACAATACCTGTCTTTTTAGTGTATAAAGTACATTTTATTGATATAAATCAATTTCGGAGATGTCGCCGATGCCTGAACGCTTCAACTTCTTCTCATGGGGATTGCCACCATATTTCAGGGAGCCGACACCACTCACATCACCATCAATATCCTCTGATGCAAAGCAACTGATACCACCGACACCGCTGACATCGGCCTTGACCGACTTTGCCTTCAGGGACTCTGCCTTGATGCTACCCACACCACTGCAGTCAAACTCGGCACGACCAATCTCGCCAGAAAGTTCAATATTCCCCACGCCACTGCACTCCGCTTCCAAGTCGGCGAGCTGCAAGCCGGAAAGGTAGAGAGTGCCAACGCCGGAGTTTTCCACTTTCAGACGGTCGCCCTTTAAGCGGTCTATTTCGACACTGGCCACGCCCGAGTTCTCCAGCTTATGGAGGGTGGGCGCATAGACAGTGATATCCACATCCTTGGCTTCAATATTGACGTTGCCGTGGATAAACTCAATCTCCAGTTCGTTCTTTCCCTTTTCAACCTCAAACGTGAACAGCTCCACATAGTTGTCAGGACAGGAGAGCACTACACGGTAGTCTCCCTCACCACCTTGAATGAACTTCACGTTGGCTATGACGTCAACATCTATCTGGTCGAAGGCCGACAGCTTGTACTCATTCTTTACGATAGTGGCACTCGGTTCTATCTTCCGTCCGCCATTGAGTTCAATCTTGCACGATGCCAGCAATAAAAGGCTGCATGCGAATGGTAAAAACATTAATTTCTTCATCGTCATACTGGTTTTGTTCATGTTTCTATCCGTTTGACGCAGAAAAGCCACAAAAAGTTGCATTAAATCCCCTCGCGGTAGAAATCGAGTGCCTCTTCAATCTCCTGCATCGTGGCCGTCTGGTTGATACGGATGTCGCCGACACCGCCCAACAGGGTGAAGTTAATCTGGCCTGCTACGTTTTTCTTGTCGTGGGTCATCAGTTCAAGCAGGGTGGGGTAGTCGTCGCAGGTGATGGCCAGCCGTCCGTAGTGGTCGTTGATGAAGCGCACAGTCTGACGCATCTTCTCAACGGGAAAGCCTGTCTTCATGCAGCTGAGGTAGAGCGCGCAGACAAGTCCGTAGGCGACGGCATAGCCGTGGAGGATGGGCCTTATTGGGCTCGTGGGGCTTATGGGATTCATGGCAAAGGATTCGAAGGCGTGGCCGATGGTATGACCCAGGTTGAGTGCCTTGCGGATACCGCGTTCTGTGGGGTCTTCCTCGACGATGCGCTCCTTCACTTTTACGGAGTCGGCCACCATGCGTTGCAGGTGGTGGTAGTCGATGATGTCAAGGTCGAACGCTAACAGTTCGCCGAGCATGTCTTCACTGGAAATCAGTCCGTGCTTCAGCATCTCGGCATAGCCTGAACAGATGTTCTCATAGTCCATCGTTTTGAGGAACGTGGTGTCGAGGATGACGCTGCTGGCGTTGTTGAAGACACCGAGTTCGTTTTTCAGTCCACCGAAGTTAATGCCCGTCTTTCCGCCCACCGAAGCATCGACCATCGAGAGCAGCGTGGTGGGGATGTTGATGTAGTTCAGTCCCCGCTTGAACGTCGAAGCGGCAAAGCCTCCGAGGTCGGTCACCATGCCGCCTCCAAGGTTGATCATCAGTGAGTGACGGGTGGCACCACCCTGTTGCAGGCAGCTCCACACATGGGAAAGCGATTCCAGCGTTTTGTTCTCGTCGGTGGTTCCGATGGTAATTATCTCTGCACCGCGTACGCAGTCGAACCCTGCGACCAGTGGCAGACAGAGCTTTTCCGTTGTCTCGTCAACGAGAATAAAGATGCGGTCGCGTTCACATTCACTGACTGCTGAAGCCAGTGATTGCTCCAGTTGGAGCGATATAATAACTTTCTGTTTCTCCATTCAGGATGCAAAATTACATAAAAATCTTGGAAATGTGTGCACAAAATTAAACTTTTCTTTTCTTGGAACGTCAGATTGTTTGTAAATGTAACACTTTTATGAAAAGAATTCTACTATTCATGGTCGTCGTGTTGACGGCATCGACAGTAACGCTGGCACAGCGTACTATTAGCGGAACAGTTGTTGAACAGGACTCAAAAGAGGCCGTCATCCAGGCAACCGTTGCTCTGTTGAAGAGCGACTCTTCGCTGGTTGCCAATGCCGTTACCAACATGGACGGACAGTTCAAGTTGACCGCTCCTCAGGACGGGGGGTACATGATCCGCATCACATACGTAGGTTTCAAGACTTATCTGAAGAGCATTACCGTCAGTGAGGGTAAGCCACTGGCCCTGGGCACCATTACCATTGCCCCCGATGCCAAGATGCTGAAGAACGTGGACGTGGTGAAGAATATAGCCAAAGTGACCACCAAGGACGACACCATAATATATAATGCAGGTGCTTACCGCACACCAGAAGGATCGGTGGTGGAAGAGCTTATCAAGAAGTTGCCGGGTGCCGAGGTATCGGATGACGGTACTATCAAGATTAACGGTAAGACCGTGCAGAAGATCAAAGTGGACGGCAAGGAGTTTATGACTGGCGACACGAAGACAGCCGTTAAGAACCTGCCTACCTCGATTGTTGACCGTATTAAGACCTACGATGAGAAGAGTGACCTGAGCCGCATCACGGGCATTGATGACGGAAACGAGCAGATGGTGCTTGACCTGGGGTTGAAGAGAGGCATGAACCGTGGAATGTTTGCCAATGTTGATGCCGGCGTGGGTACCAAGCATCGTTACAGTGGCCGTGCCTTCGGTGCTATTATGAAGGACGAGATGCGTGTGATGAGCATGCTCAATGCCAACAACACCAACGACATGGGCTTCGGCGGTGGTGGCGGTGGCGGACGTTTCGGCGGCGGTGGCCGTAACGGACTCCAGGCATCGAAGATGGCCATGGTGAACTTCAACTACGAGAAGACCAAGTTGCTGTTGCTTGACGGTAGCGTAATCTGGAATCACGGCGATGGAGACACTTGGAGCCGCTCTTCTACTGAGAACTTCGTGTCAACCACCGGGTCGTTCTCGGAGTCGCTGAACCAGAATTTCTCGCGTTCGAACTCCTGGAATGCACAGATGCGACTTGAGTGGACACCCGACACGCTGTGGAACATCAGTTTCCGTCCGACTTGGAGCTATGGCACTAACGACGGCACGTCGCGTAGCAGTTCGGCTACGTTCAGTGACGATCCTTATTCCTACACTACTTCAACAGACGATATCTCTTATATTGTGTCCAAGATGCTGGGCATCAGTGATACGCTTGTCATCAACCAGCGTCAGAACGGCGGACTCTCCTACAGCGATTCAAAACGCTACGGTGGTACGCTTCAGGTGAACCGTAAGATTGGTGGCCGTGGCCGTAACGTGACTCTGCAGACAGGTGTCAACTATAGCGACGGAGCCTCGGAGTCGTTCTCGCGCAGCCTTGTTAACCTCTATCAGTTGGCTACGGGTGACTCGAGCTACTACCGTAACTACTACTACGTCACGCCCCAGAAAAACTACGACTATAATGTGCGCTTGACCTACAGTGAGCCTATCTTCACGGCTATGTTCCTGCAGTTCAGCTATAATTTCCAATACCGCTACACCAAGAGTGACCAGTCGGCCTACAACTTCTGGAACGAGAACGATCCTACCCGTCGTTACGGCATGGACAATGTCCAGCCCGGCTACCGTGAGTGGGGTGATGTCTTCGGTGCCCTCGGTGGTCGCAGCTACACGGAGTTCTACGACCAGGACAAGAGCCGGTTCTCCCAATATAAAAACTATATTCATACGGGCGAAATCATGTTGCGTGTCATCCGTCCTGCCTACAATTTCAACGTCGGTGTGCAGATTATTCCGCAATCCAGTGAGTTCACATACCGCTACTTAGGTCTCGACACAATCACCAAGCGCAATGTCGTGAACTGGAGTCCTACGGCCAACTTCCGCTGGAAGCTCAGCGACCGGGGCAATATGCGTTTCGAGTATCGTGGTAATACCAGCCAGCCCTCGATGAGCGACCTGCTACCCATTACAGACGACTCCAACCCCCTGAGCATCCGCAGTGGTAATCCCGCCCTGAAACCCTCGTTCACCCAGAGCTTCAACTGGCGCTACAACGACTTCTTCGAGAAACGTCAGCAGTTCATCTTTGCCAACGTCAGGTTCTCGACCACCAGGAATTCTGTGGCGCAGATGACGAAGTACGACCCTGTGACCGGTGGAACCACCTCGCGACCTGAGAACATTAACGGCAACTGGAACATCAGCGCTAACCTGACCTTCAACACTGCCCTTGACACCCTCGGACGCTTCAACCTGAACACTTCTACCGATGCCAGCTATAACAATCGTGTAGGCTATATTGACCTCTATCGTAACGGTGACATATCAAAGATGACCACCAAATCGACTACCATCGGCGAGCGTCTCGGCGGTAGCTATCGCAACGACTGGTTTGAACTGGAACTGAACGGCGGTGTGCAGTACAACTATTCGTACAACGCCCTGCAGGCTAATTCCAAGCTCAACACATGGAACTTCAACTACGGTTTTAACACCACGATGCAGATGCCGTGGGGTATGCAGTTCACTACCAGTCTGAACATGTCGAGCCGACGGGGCTTCAGCGACGAGGCTGCCAACACTGACGAGCTGATCTGGAACGCGCAGATTTCGCAGTCGTTCCTCACGGGCAAACCGCTTTCCGTCCGTTTGGAGTTCTACGACATCCTCGGACAGCAGTCCAACTTCTCGCGTGCCATCAGCGCCATGTCGCGTAACGACAACTGGTACAACAGCATCAACAGCTACGTCATGCTGCGTGTCACCTACCGTCTGAACCTCTTCGGAACGAGTGAGATGCGCCGTAACATGCGCATGGGAGGCCCTGGTGGCGCTGAGGGCGGTCGTGGCGGTCGTGGTGGCTTCGGCGGCGGACGTCCCATGGGCGGTGGCGGTTTCGGCGGCGGACGACCCGGCGGCGGTTTCGGCGGCGGTGGCCGGTTCTGAGATATAACAAAGGCTTCGGAATTCCGAAGCCTTTGTCGTATTGTCGATGACTCGATTACTCGTTGTCTTTGCGGTCGTCGATATTGTCGCCCTCGGTGGGTTTCATCTCCTCCTCGAACTCGGTGATGCCGGCCTCAATGAGAATGTTGTACCACTGGATGAGCTTCTGGATGTGGGAGTTCTTCACGCGGTCGCGGTCCCACTCGGGCAGCACCTTAGTGAAGAAGTCGTGCAATTCCTCAGGCTTGGCCTTCTTCGGGTCGATGCTGGCTTTCTTGCCGTCTTCCAGTTTCTTGATGTTCTCGAGGATGGTCATCAGGGGCACATCGTCGGTCTCAGTGTACATGGCGATGTCGGCTAATGATGTGATGCGGTCGGTTGCGAAGGCCGGCTGACGGCGGTGAGTGGTATCGAGTGCCTCGACGATGAGGTTGTTCTTGCCACGGGAGATAAGTTTGTAAAGGCCGGGCTTGCCGGCGATAGCTAAAATGGTTTGTTGCATAGTTGTTGTTATTTTGAAATTATTATGGGGCTAATGGGGATGATGAGGGGGAGTAGTGCATCAAGCTGGATATCGATGTCTTCTATGCCGTCGTTGACAATTTCGTGGTCGGCTAATTGACGTACTCGTTCCTGTGGCCACTGGCGCTCAATCCACTGCAGGGCCTGTTGGCAGGTGATGCCGTCGCGGCGCATGATGCGGCTGATGCGCACCTCCTCGGGTGCTGTGACAACGATGACGCGGTCAACAAGGCTGTCGGCTCCAGACTCATACATAATGGCAGACTCCATCCATTGCATGCCGCTCTGCTTGAAGTCGGCGAAAACGGCGGGGTGAACGATGGCGTCCAGGGCATGGGCATTCGCCTCGGAGGCGAGCAGAAAACGGGTGAGCGCTGCCTTGTCGGGCTTGCAGCCTATCAGTGCTGTTAGCTGCTGCTGTATCACGTCACTGCGCATCAGCCTCTTGGCAGCCGAGTCGCAGTCATAGACCTCGATGCCCCGCAAGGCCAGCCGCTTGCAGACATAGCTCTTTCCGCTGCCGATGCCTCCGGTAATGCCTATCTTCATTCCGCAACCTCCTCTATGAGATAGTCAACCTGCTTGGTGACGAGTGCTGCGCGGGTGACACTCTGCGGCACTTTTTGCAGGTATAGGGTACATTTTTCAGAAGGATGGTCGCGCAACTCGTTGTAGTCGGCGATAACGGTAAAGTTACTGGGTGTCAGCGTGCGATAGACGTTGACACCGGTAACGAACTTCACTGAGGCTTTGGCGGGGAATGTGCGTAGCACCTTATTCTTCGGCAGGTTGATGCCCTGAATGGGTATGTTTTCAACGACTCCCTCTGTCAGCACGTCGGTAAAGAAGGTGGCTTTCACATGGTCGGGCACCATCTTCACGCCCTCCATCTTGCGAAGCCGGCAATCGACAACGAGTGTATCGCGGAATCCCACGTGGTTCAGCGGTTCTGTGTATAACAGGTAAATGCTGTCAAGCCGTTCTTCCGTGGCATAGACGGTCACGCTGTCGGGTTCATAGCTGACGTGGCTGAGGAAGTAGAGATGTTCAGGAATGACTCGTCCCCGCCATCGGACGGGTACCCGTTTGCAGGCTCCGGTATTATAGAAAAATTTCAGCTTGTCGGGCTTGATGCTGACAATCTTGCTCGACGCGGCCATCTTCTGTTGCAGGATCTTAGCCAGTTCGGAGGCAGGAATGCTGCCCGTCCCACCTGACTGGTTGTAGTTCTTGAAACTGGCACCGATGTGTTTCAGGGCCTCGCCATACATATAGGTAAGAAGCACGATGCCCCGGTCGCGGATGACGACCTTGACGGTGTCGGTCTCGTCACTGGTGAGCATGATGTCCGACGGTACGTTGGTTATGCTGACAGGCACGGTCACCTCCCGTTCGTAGGTCTCATTGAGTGTCATCAATAGCCAGAAGACACCCGACAAGGCCAAGAAAAACAGGAAAATCAGAAACTCCTTGTTAGTCCGACTAAACAGGAAGCTTCTGATGATGGTGATGAGTCTGTCTGACGACATCATGCTTTATTTCTGCAACGGGGTGTTGGCCATGTCCTTGAACACGTAGCTCTTATCGACGGTGATGACAACGTCGCGGGCAATCTTCACCTCGACGGTGTTCTTGGCCAGGTCAATGCTCTTCACTGTGCCGTAGATGCCGCCACCGGTGACCACCTGTTGGCCTTCGGTCAGCTCGTTCTGGAATTTCTGGATTTCCTTTTGTTTTTTCTGTTGCGGCTTGATCATGAAGAACCACATGATGGCGAAGATAGCCACCATCATGATAATCATCGACATACCACTGCCGCTTCCTGATGCTGCCTGTGCAGCTAAAATCATGTTTTCCATTACAATTTACTATTTTCTATTATTTTACGAATTACGATTTACTGTTTGTCCTCCATCCGTTTCATCAGCCGTCCGGTTCTGATGAGGTGGCGGGCAATGGCGTCGAGCATGCCGTTGATGTAGGCGCTGCTCTTAGGCGTGGAGTAGAGCTTGGCAATATCGACAAACTCATTGATGGTGACGCTGGCGGGAATCGAGGGGAAGGTCATCAGCTCTGCAATGGCTATCTGCATGATGATGACGTCCATATAGGCCAGACGTGAGAAGTCCCAGTTGCGTGAAGCCTCGCTCATATAGTGCTGATATTCGTCGGCGTTCAGGATGGAAGCACGGAACAGCTTGCGGGCGTAGTCCTTGTCCTCTTCGTTGTCGTACTCGGGCAACAGTTCCTGCTTGGGACCATTCTGCTCGTCAAACCGTTTGATGGTCTTCAGCACGAACGTATCAACCACCTCCTTGTCATCATTCCAGTAGAGACTCTGCTCCTCTAACAGGGCATCCAAGTCGCCGTTCTCCTGGATGAGTGTGCGGTAAAGCTTGCGCCACAGTTCGCGGTCGGTGGCATAATTGTCCACGGGGTCAGCCATATAGTCCTTATAAATCTGGCTCTGTTCAATCTGCTCAAACAGCTTGCCCACAATCTCCGGCTCATCGGCCCAGGTGTGCTTCTGGTTGCTGATGAAGTCGTTCAACTGGTGATTCTCCTCTAACTGTAGGGTGAACCTGTTATAGGCAAAGCGGGTAGATGGCTTGTCGCCACCCTCACGGCGTGCCCTGGCCTCGGCAATCTCAAGGCGGCGCTTGGCCTCCTTCGCTACGGCCACCATCAGAGCCAGCAACAGGTTGTAGAGGTCGTATGCTTTTGAAAGACTGAAGAACAGCTCTTTTTCGGCTGTGTCGATGTTCTTGTTACCGTTTTGATAGTATGCGTAGGTTAACTGAACAGTCTTGATGCGTATGAGTTCACGGTTTATCATTTGTTATGTGGGATAGTTATGCATTGTTTTGACTGCAAAAGTACTCTTTTTTCGCCGACTATGCAAGAAAAACACGTAAAAAACATAAATTTTTCACTATTCACTGTTCTCTTTTCACTTTTTTATTGTACCTTTGCACCCGCTTTTTGGAAAAAAGCACACCGTGTGATGGTGAATTAACAACAAAAAAGTATTAATTTAGAGTAACACATTAAAAGGTTATGAAAGAAATCAGTGTGAGCGGTCAGATGCGTACCGCAACCGGTAAGAAGGCTTCGAAGCTTCTGCGCAAGGAGGGTATGGTGCCCTGCAATCTGTATGGTGAGAAGAAAGGTAAGAATGGTCTGCCCGAGGCCCTGGCTTTCCAGGCTTCGTTCGCAGAACTGCGCAAGGCTATCTACTCTCCCCATGTCTATGTGGTCAATCTGAATATCGATGGCAAGGAGCATAAGGCTGTCATGAAGGAGTTGCAGTTCCATCCCACGACGGATGCCCTGCTGCATGCCGACTTCTTTGAGGTGAACGAGACCAAGGACATTACCGTTGGTATCCCCGTCAAGTTGAACGGTCTAGCACAGGGCGTGCGCGACGGTGGTAAGCTGAACCTCAGCATCCGCAAGATCAACGTTACCGCTCCCTACAAGCAGATTCCCGAGCAGCTCGACATCGATGTTACCAACCTGCAGCTGGGTAAGGCTATCAAGGTGGGGTCGCTGCAGTTCGAGGGCCTGAAGATTGCCACCTCTCCTGAGGTTGTTGTTTGCTCAGTGAAGGCAACCCGTGCTTCACGTTCGGCTGCTGCCGCTGCTGAGGCTGAGAAGTAAAAACTGCTGATGGACAAGTTCCTGATTGTAGGGCTGGGAAATCCTGGCGACGAGTACGCCGCAACCCGCCACAACACAGGTTATATGGTATTGGACGCTTTTGCCAAGGCGTCCAATACTGTTTTCGACGACCGCCGTTACGGCTATGTTGCTGAGACTACGCTGAAGGGGCGCAAGGTGGTGCTGCTGAAGCCCACCACGTTCATGAACCTCAGTGGCAATGCCGTGCGCTATTGGCTGAACAAGGAGAATATTGACCAGCAGCGGCTGCTCGTCATCAGCGACGACGTGGCGCTGCCTCTCGGTCAGTTTCGGCTGAAGGCAGGCGGTTCGAACGGAGGCCATAACGGCCTGGGACATATTCAGCAGCTCATTGGCCAGAACTATGCCCGGCTACGCATGGGCATCGGCAATGACTATCCGCAGGGTGGTCAGATTGACTGGGTGCTTGGCAATTACAGTGAGGAGGACTTGAAGCAGTTGCAGCCCTCCATTGACACTGCCGTGGAAATCATCAGGAGTTTCGTGCTGGCCGGCATCGACATCACGATGAACCAGTATAACAAGTTGGGAAAGTCTCCTAAGTCCCATGAACCCCATGATTCCCATGAGCCCTATAGGCCTAATGAGCCCCATAACCTAAATGAACCATGAGTGACGAAGCCAGGATAGACAAATGGTTGTGGGCCTCACGCATCTTCAAGACGCGCACTATTGCCGCCGATGCCTGCAAGAACGGACGTGTCACCGTGAACGGCGTGAACGTTAAGCCGTCGCGAATGGTCAAGGTGGGTGACACTGTCGGTGTGCGCAAGCCCCCCGTCACCTACACCTTCCGCATTCTGAAAACCATTGAGCAGCGGGTGGGGGCAAAGCTACTGCCCGACATTTATGAGAACATCACCACCCCCGATCAGTATGAACTGCTGGAGATGAACCGCATTAGCGGATTCGTTGACCGCCAGAGGGGCACGGGTCGTCCCACCAAGAAGGACCGTCGCCAGATGGATGCTTTCGTAGGCCCGGCACTTGAGGGCTTCGGTGACTGGGATGAATTTGATTTCGACGAATGACAGTCAATTAATTCTAAGAAGACAGCTATGGACAGATCAAAAGACAACCTGAAGGCCTTGGGCCGTGAGACGGAGTACCTGAACCACTATGCTCCAGAGGTGCTGGAGACCTTTGAGAACAAGCACCCCGACAACGACTATTGGGTGCAGTTCAACTGCCCCGAGTTTACATCGCTCTGTCCGATTACCGGGCAGCCCGACTTCGCTGAAATCAAGATTATGTACATTCCGTCACAGCGTATGGTGGAGTCGAAGAGCCTGAAGCTTTACTTGTTTTCGTTCCGTAACAACGGCGACTTCCATGAGGACTGCGTGAACATCATCATGAAAGACCTGGTGAAACTCATGGCTCCTAAGTATATCGAGGTCATCGGACTGTTCACTCCCCGTGGTGGCATCAGCATCTACCCCTATGCCAATTACGGCAAGCCCGGTACGAAATATGAACAGATGGCAGAGCAGCGTATGCTCAGCCATCAGGTTATTTGAGAAGTGGGGGAACCACTTCTCCACACTTTACTTTTCACTTTTCACTTTTCACTATTCGTTGGTGGAGCGCCTGTAGTACCCTTGCTCGCTGCCGTCACAGAAGCATAGTACCAGGGTGTCACGGCGAAGCAGGATCAACCGGGCAGTGTCGCTATTGATAACGGTAGTCACACCCGACGTGTCGCGACTTGTCTCATTCAGGATAAGCCGTCCATTGAAGATGCGCCATTCGCGGTAGCGTTTCAGCGGAGGAAGCTCCACGGGACTTTCCTCGTCTGATGTGGTGGTGCGCACCATGCCGATGGGACGGGCGATATGCCCGCTTTTGATTTCCATGCCATACTCCCGAGGCTGCATCATCTCGCGGAAGATGGAGTCCATCTCTTCCGTCATCTCGCGCCGGTTGGCAGAGATGCTCATGCCTGCCCGTTCGCGCAGCCGGGGGGTGACCATATAGCACCATTCGCCTTTCAGTTCCTCCAGGTCGATGACCATGTCTGCCACCTTTGGGTTTTCGCGGTTCACTACCACGGCCAGTTTGTCGCCGATCATCGGCCTTCCGAACACCTGATGCTGTTTCGACGCCCCGAGGATGTTGAACGTGTCGGGGTCACCTCCCGTGCGGGGCAGGAACACCAGGATGGTGTCGTTGCACCCGTCGCACGCCAGTCCATAGACCGTCGAGTCACCCGGCATGTTCTGTTCTGTGCTGATGACCTTGTCAGCCTCTCCTCCTCCTTTCTTGGTGCCGCAAGCCGCCGTCAGCAGCGTAGCGGTGACGATGGCAGCAAAAAGTGCTTTATGTCTGTTAATGCTCATTTCCGTTCAGTTATGTTGCGGAGCAAAGGTAAATAAAAACAACCGAAGTTGAGTCAAGCGGAGGAGATATTTAGGTATTTTTAGCACAACAACAAAGTGGCGGCCACCCTCAATGGATGGCCGCCACCTGATAATGATGTGTTAGCAATTCCTTGCTGTTCTGATTAGTCCTCTAAGAAGATCAGCTCACGGGCCAGGTTGCCGCTGGTAGCGTCAGTGTCAGGAGCGGAGTTCGTGTCGAAGCCGTCCTCGAGGAGGCCACTTGCTGCAATCATCTCTTCAGTCATAACGTCGAGGATGTCTACCTCGGGTTTCTGATATGTCTTCATAACTTTATTCTCTTTAATATCTGTTTATAATACTCTTAATTACTTAATCACCTTCTTGCCGCCGATGATGAACAGACCCTTCTGGGCGCTCTTCACGCGCTGGCCAGCCAGGTTGTAGATCTCGTTGCTCTGCTTAGCTGTCTCAATGGCCTTGATGGCAGTAGCCTCGCCGAGGGCAATGAACTCGCGAGCCTCAGATGCTACGGGAGCGATATAAGCGGTGTTGGCACCGAGGGTGAACTCAGCCTTGGTCTTGTAGAAACCAACGGCAGGAGAGCCCATCAGTACGAAACTGCCAGCAGGAGCTGTAGTACCGCTAATCAGAACGTTATCAGCAATAGTCTCAGCACCTTCAGCGGCAACGGGGATAGTCACATCACCAGCCTCAGCCTTAATCAGCAGGCCAGTACCAGGAGCTACAACACCAGTCTGGGAAACGAAACTAACCTGACCACCATCGATAGTGGCTGTATAAGCCTCAACACCTGAGAGGTCGAGTGCGTACTCGCTGCAATAGGTGGCATAGCCGGCATCGGTAATGGTCACAGTTACATTCTCGGGCAGTTCAACGTCGCCAGTCTTCTCGATGTAAATGGCGTCGAGGCCCATGGTGTTGCCACCCATCTTAGCCATAATGATGTCAGTCTCGTAATAGACCTCAAACTCAGGAGAGGCAAGTTCCTGAATGTTTACTGTTGTGCAGTTCAGATCGGCAATCTGCCTGTCACCAGCCTTGAAAATCCAGTGGCTGTCTGGTGTCTTGCTAGCATCGTAGATGACTGCGTGAAGCTTATATTTACCAGGCTCCAGGGTTGTAATCTTTGTGTCGCTGGAGGCATAGGCGGAAGCAGAGTTAGAACTGCGGATGCCTGTGTTGTCTGAATTACAGGGTGTCAACCCTTCGATGTCCTCACCCTCAGAAAGGAACACCACGTTAGTCATGGTTGTTGAAGCTGTGTACTCAATCGACTTAACCAAGTTGTCTTCTGTCAGACTGAAAGAGTAATTGTATTCTTTGCCGGTATCACCTTTACTATACAGCACACCATCCTTAACATTATATTTGCGATAGGGTACCTTGACAGTAGCAGTCTCATAGCTGGTTCCTTCAGTAGCTCTCACGATTTCACCGTCGCAAATCTCATTGACGGTATATGAGAAATTGGCAGCAGCGTGGAACTTGACGGTGACGACTGTTGAGCCATTTTCAGCAACAGTAACACCTTCACTGTCATCGTTGTCGTAGATGTATGTTACGTCGTCCTTTGTAATGTTTGCTTTATCTGCATCTGTAAGAGAAACAGAAGCACCACCGACTGCATCGTATTCAGCGTCATCTTTCAGCGTGTTACCGTCCATGTCGACAAACTTTACAGTATATTTGGACATAACAACAGCCTGATTGGGCTTGTAGACTGAAATCTTCAGAATGCCTTGCGAATTTTTAACTCCGCAGAATCCGACGTAGGCATTTTCAGATGCAGTAATAGTGCAGAAATACTTTTTACCATCTTCACTAACAGCGTAGTTGAAAGTACCGTCAGGATTTCCTGCCCCGTTAGTCAGAGTTAATCCAGCGGAGGCATTACCTTTACATTCAAATACAACCAGCCATCCTGTGGTGAGATCTTCTCCAAAGACAGCGGCAGAACGTTGGGCGTTCACGCAATAGAGACTTTGTCCACTGCGGTTCCACCATCCTTTCCCACTACCATCTGTCCATCCTTGCATGGCAATCCAGCCAGCAGCATCTTCAGGGGCTGTTAAAATAGTAAGAGCCTGTTGCTTTTGGTTACCAGTCTCCCATGCAGTATAGGCACATGCACCGCTTGCAGCAATGCTGACGGCATCAGCACCTCCCCAACTCACACTCTTTACCAGTGTGTAATCGTTTTCCAGATCGGGGTCAGCTGCCCACGCACTCATTGCTCCCATCGCGCAAAGCCCGACGAGCAACGTTTTAATAGTAGTAAATTTTTTCATTTGATTTGTTATTAATTAATAATTTGGATAATGTTAGAAGTCTTCTTTTGCGGGGCAAAGGTAATAATAATAGGTGGGACAGACAA
The DNA here is from genome assembly GCA_946186505.1 of uncultured Prevotellaceae bacterium. Lineage (GTDB taxonomy): Bacteria > Bacteroidota > Bacteroidia > Bacteroidales > Bacteroidaceae > Prevotella. Next base: position 14,077 of record CAMHNI010000055.1, read on the forward strand.
AAAACAAACAGTATTTTCTCTTGATTTAGCAAAAACAATATTTGATTCTCAAAAAACAAAGGATGGCAGTTTTGTGCTTTGTTACCAACTCACTTAGATAATATGGTCAACGAGGGCACAAAAAAAAGCCTCGCTTCACAGCGGGACTTTTCCATACTTTAAAAACTAAATTAATCAACCATAAACCTTAACCATTAAAAATCTTTTCGTGATGCAAAGATAGGGCAAGTTTTTTAAAACAAGGTTCAACGACGGTTATTTAAGGTTTAAAATGCGTGAATTGGCGTTATTTCACCCAAAAATCACGGATTTTAAACCTATTTTGCCCTTTTCTGCACTTTTTCTGATAAAATAATAAGGATTTTGAGATAAATTTTGTAACTTCGCAGCGTCAAAATCAACTTCTATGAACCTGCAAACCATTATTATTATCCTTGTCATAGCTGCTGTGGTGGGTCTCTTTTTCATAGGAAGAGAACTTTTTCAGCGTGGTGTGCGGGTGAGGAACAGGTTGCAGATGAGTGCCGTCTATACCAACATTACCCATGAATTGCTTACACCGCTTACCGTTATATCGGCCTCTGTTGAGCGGCTGCGTGACAAAGAGCCAGCCCATGAACAGGACTATGACTTGATGCAGCTAAATATTGACCGTATGGTACGTCTGCTGCAACAGATTTTGGAAACCAGCAAGTCACAGTCGGGAGAATTGAAGCTATTGGTAGCACATGGTGATGTCATGCAATACATCAGGCGCACGGCTCTTTGCCTGGAGCCGTTGATGGCAAAAAAGAGGGTAGATTTCACCGTGGAGTGTCACCCTGAAAGTATGATGGGGTGGATAGATACAGACAAGTTGGATAAAGTAATATATAACCTCCTGTCAAACGCTGCCAAATACACGCCGCGTGAGGGGGGGAAGGTGGCCTTGAGTGTACGGACCAATAAGAAGTTTGACCAGATTACAATCAAAGTGAGCGATAACGGCATTGGTATTCCCCATGAGAAAATGAAAAAGCTGTTTCACCGTTTTTATGACGGAGACTATAGGCGGCAGCAGACTACTGGTACGGGGTTGGGACTAGCTCTGACTCGCGAATTGGTTTATCTGCATGGCGGTAATATCGACTGTGACAGTGAGGAGGGACGCGGTACGACGTTCACCGTCACCTTGCCCATCAGCAAGGATGCTTTCTCGTCATCGCAGATAGACGAAAACCATATGATAGACGTCAATGTAGAATCCACTGCCATTCTTGACATGGCCAACCGCATGCGCAGTCCGATGTCCGAGCCGTCAGAGTTGCCTGGCAATGCCGATGACGATGCCTACAAACTGCTGATTGTAGAGGACAACATCGAGTTGCTGTTGCTGATGAACCAACTGCTCGGCCAGAAATACCATGTCAGGACGGCCACCAACGGTAAGGAGGCTCTGGAAATCATTCAAAATGAGGAAATTGACATTATTATCTCAGACGTCATGATGCCCGTCATGGATGGCATGGAACTGACTCGCCGCATTAAGAGTGACGTGAATTTCCAGCATTTGCCCATCATCCTTCTGACGGCCAAAACACAGGAGGAAGACCGTACAGAAGCTCTTCAGATAGGTGCGGACAGCTTTGTCACGAAACCGTTCAAAATTGGTGACTTGGAATTGCGTATCAACAATATTGTGGAGAACCGTAAACGCATACAGGAGGAGTTCATCAGTCAGGTGAGCGAGCCTCCTCGGCAGCAAGAGATTGACGCAGAGCCAACGGCTGACGAGCTGTTCCTAAAGCGAGCCATAGATTGTGTGTATGCCCATTTGGATGATTCTGACTACGATCGCGACACTTTTGCTGCCGATATGGGAGCAAGTGCCTCGACCTTGTACAACAAGCTGCGTGCCATGACGGGACTGAACGTCTCTGCCTTTATCCGAGACATCCGAATGAAGGAGGCTATGCATATTGCGCAGCAGCAGCCTGACATACGTATCAGCGACTTGGCTTACAAGGTTGGTTTCAAGGATCCGAAATATTTCTCTACCTGCTTCAAGAAGGAGTTCGGCCTTCAGCCGAGCGAGTACATTGAGAACTTGCAAAAAGGCCTGTAAATGTTAACAGACCGTTGAGCATCAGCAATTCATAGCCGAAGTGATAGCCCCACAGCGTTTGCGTCAGCATGTCGGCTGCATAGCAGATGAGTGGTGAGGCCACGCAAATGTAAGGTACCCAGCGGTCTGAGGGACGGCGGTGTGTGAGCAATCCAAAGGAGAAAAGACCCAACAGGGGGCCGTAGGTGTAGCTGACTATAGTGTAAATGGCATCAAGGAGCGAAGTACTGTTGGCGTAGCGGAATAATAGGATGAACAGTACAAAAACGAGGCACATCACCTTATGCGTATGGCGTCTCAGTTGCTCGTCAGCAGGACGCTGACGGATATCTACACAATAGCTGGTGGTCATCGACGTCAGGGCAGAGTCGGCTGTGGAGAACGAGGCGGCTACAATGCCGAGGGTGAAGAGAATGGGGATGAGGGTATCACCGTCAGCGAGGAATGTTTGGACATAGACGGGAAGAAGGTTGTCACCAGTGGCGGTAGTGCATGTCATAGTGAGCAAGATGCCGAGTGAGAGGAAGAGAAGGTTGACAGGGACAAAGGCGACTCCATAGGAGCACATGTCTTTTTGGGCTTCTCGGAGGGTACGACATGTCAGGTTCTTTTGCATCATGTCTTGGTCGAGACCGGTCATGACGATGACGATAAAGGCACCGCTGAAGAGTTGTTTCCAAAAGTTGTGGGGCGAAAGCCAGTCATCAAAAACGAAAATGCGGCTCATGGGACTGTTGAACACGGTTTGTACAGCTCCTCCGATGGTCATACCAAGGCCGTCCACAACCTTATATATAATAAGGAGCAGGGCTGTGAGTAGGCAGAGGGTCTGCACAGTGTCTGTAGCCACTAAGGTTTGGATGCCACCCCGGTGGGTGTAGAGCCAGATGAGTAGCACCAAACCTGCAACATTCACCCAGAAGGGAATGCCCATGGCACTGAACACGAATTGCTGCAGGATGAGGCAGGCAACATAGAATTTAGCGGCAGCACCAGTCATCTTCGACAGCAGGAAAAACCATGCCCCCGTCTGATAGGATTGTGGACCTAGGCGCTGTCCCAAGTAAGTGTAGATGCTAGTCAGATTGATACGATAGTAGAGTGGTAGCAGTATGAATGCAATGGCGACGTAGCCGAGAATAAAGCCAAGACACAACTGCAGGTAAGTCATCTGTGACGCCTGCACCATACCAGGTACCGAGACGAATGTCACGCCCGAGATGGAGGCTCCCACCATGCCGAAGGCTACCATAGGCCATGGCGAGCGTCGTCCTGCGCGGTAGAACGATTCATTTGTAGCACGTCGGCTGGTCAGGTGGCTGACGCAGAACAGAACCGAGAAATATGCTAAAACAACAAGGATTATTGCCATAACGGCTGCAAAGGTACTAAATAATTCGTAATTCGTCATTTGTATTTCATATTTATTTCGTACCTTTGCCGACAGAATCTTAAGAAACTGACTAATCTACTACAAATGCAAGAAAGAACTCTCTCAAAGTATGTCATGGCTCTGATGTTGGCCATGTTCACTACAACTATTTCTGCCCAGCAATTAGCTTTTCCAGGCGCTCAGGGCTGGGGACGTTTCGCAACGGGGGGACGCGGCGGTTCAGTGTACCACGTCACCAACCTCAACGACTCAGGCAGCGGTTCGCTACGCGATGCCGTCAGCCAGCCCAACCGCATCGTCGTGTTCGACGTGGCGGGCGTTATCAACATCTCTTCGCGCATTGTATTCTCCAACAATCTCTATGTGGCCGGACAGACGGCACCTGGCGAGGGCATCACTGTCTATGGCGACGGCGTGAGCTTCTCAGGTGCCAGCAACATCATCGTACGCTACATGCGCTTCCGCATGGGTCACAAGGGCAGCAGCGGCAAGGACGCTGCCGGAATAGCCAACGGTGCCAACATGATCTTCGACCACTGTTCGTTCTCATGGGGACTGGACGAGACGTTCTCCATCAACCCCGACGGCAAGGGCACAACCCCGCAGAACATCACCCTGCAGAACAGCATCATCGGACAGGGACTGCTCACCCACTCTGCCGGTGGCCTGATGCAGACCGACTACGTATCGCTCGTTGGCAACCTCTACTGCGATAACTCCACCCGCAACAACAAGATTAAGGGTATCAACCAGTATGCCAACAACATCGTCTACAACTGGCAGAACGGTGCCTACATTATGGGAGGCGATTCCGAGGGCACGTCGTATGTCAACATCCAGTCAAATCTCTTTATCAATGGCCCGTCAGGCGGCGGTGATGCCTTTACTGGCGGTAACGCCGACTTCCATTGCTACGCCGTCGATAACTGGCAGGACTCAAATAAGGACGGGGTCTTCAATCCGTCGGAAGTGACGAAATACAGCGGAGCCACCGTCGAGAGTTCGCCCTACGACTATCCCGAGCTGACACTGAACCCGGGCAGGACGCTCTTAGAGACCAACCTGCCGACGGTGGGTGCCTCCCTGCCCTACCGCGACCCTGCCGACTGCTATATGGTAGACGAGGTGATGTCGTATGGCAAGAAAGGCGCTCTCATCAGCAATGAGGAAACGCTCATCTATGGTGCTCCCTCGACATGGAACGTCTATGCTGGCGTGAAGAAACAGGACTCCGACGGTGACGGCATGCCTGATGAATGGGAAACGGCCAACGGCACCAACCCAAACAGTAACGACGCTATGACAAAAGCCGGCAATGGCTATGCTAACATCGAGAACTACATCAACTCCATCACCGTCGACGACCGTGACTATTTCCTCCGCGTGCCCGTCGCCCTGACGCTTGACAAGGCCACTACCACCACGCTAAAGATATCATGGCGTGACTATACCTACGCTGAAGAAGGCTTTGCCATTGAGGTTAATGGCACGGAAGTGGGGCGCACGCAGGCAAACGCTACGTCTTACACCATCACAGGTCTGACAGAAAGCACAAAATACAGCATCCGAGTCCGTGCCTTTGACGGAGACAATTACTCCGACTATACAGACGTCACAGAGATGTGGACACGACTCTCAGACACAGACATCGTCGACATCGACAACTACGAGCCCGACTACACATGGACGGGCGGCGAGTTCGACTACAGCAAGGCTGGAGGTAACATCCTGCTGGCTCCTGCCAGCAGCACCGAGCTGGAACTAACCCAATCCATCTCGCCTGCCACCCTTGTATTCAATAGCGACAAGAATCTGACCATCACCGGCAAGAACATTCAAGGCACAGGATCCGTCAACAAGGCGGGCACAGGTGTACTGACACTTAACACTGCCTTATACGGAAACATCTACAGCGGTGCAACAGTCCTGCACGACGGCGTACTGAACTTTAATTCCCTGGCTGATGGCGGCACGGCCTCAGCAATCGGCATGAGTTCACTACATGCCCAAAACTGGATTGCCAACGGTGGCACCTATCGCTATATGGGCGGTAATACGACCACCAACCGCTCGATGAAACTGATGAGTACATCTACCTTTGAGATAGCCAGCGGCAAGACCGTTACCATGAACGGAGCCATCGAGGGCAGCGACGCCACAGCCGACTTTATCATTGACGGCAACGGCCAGATAACGGTTGGCACCACAGGCTTCTTTGCCTATAAAGGAGCCACCGTGCTGAAGGGCGGAACGCTCTATCTCAGCACAACCGAAATTTCGAAGACAGGCATCGGATCGTCATCAAAACTTGTCATGGCTGGCGGTCACCTGAAGACTAAGGGTGAGAGTGGTAGTTCTGAAACATACTCTTTCCCGATAGAGGTACAAGAAGGGACAACCTCACAGTTCTCTCCCAACCGTCTGTGTACACTGACCAGCACTGTCACAGGTGGCGGTACACTACAATGGAACATTCCATATCTGCGAGAATACATCCGCGGCAACTGGACTAACTTCACGGGGCGCGTTATTGCCAACGGCACAAACTCAAGTGACGGCAGTCTCTTCGTATTCGACAGCGGCTACGCCTCAGTTATGGCAAATGTACCCATCACACTGACTGGTAATGCACGCCTCTGTGCATGGGAGACTAACGCTGATGGTGCTATCGGCGGTCTCTCAGGCGACGCAGGCACCTATTTGACAGGTTCCAGCAAGAACACCGCTAATTTCAATTGTACATGGACAATAGGCGGAGCTAACACAGATGAAACTTTTGCCGGTATCATTAACAACTGGTCGTGCTCAGGCAAAAGCTATACTGGAACTGTCAACATCAATAAGATTGGTACAGGCATCTGGCGTCTGACAGGCAAGAACGACTACAAGGGTACGACTAATGTCTATGCCGGTACGCTCATCGTCAACGGTACGAACAGTGGCACAGGCAAGGTGACGGTAGCAACCGATGCCACGCTGGCAGGCAAGGGATCGATTGCCGGTCAGGTCACCATCAGCAGTGGCGGCATCCTCATGGTTGGCGACGAAGGCTCTAACGATAGCGGTCTGAAACTGACGGGCCTGAAGCTCAGCAGCGGTGCCATCCTGCGACTGAACGATGCCATGCTCAACAGGAGCTACTGCAGTGGCGACCAGATACAAGCCTTCACCGGCAGTGTCAGCAGCGGCACCTTCGCTGAAATAATCCCTGCGACTCCCGGAAACGGATTGAAGTGGGATACGTCAGCACTCTACAGTAGCGGTTTGCTAAAGGTCATCGGTGAGGGTGACGAGCCTGGCGAAGAGCCCGAGCCAGAGCCAACGGTAGAGACCAAGACCACTGTGCTAAGCATGGATAACATGACCGTGGGTTCCTACCCAGGGACAACAGCCAACAACATGCTCAAGGGCAGCGGCTCGGCCAGCGGCTTCAGCATGGTACTCACAGGCAATTTAGAGAAAGAATACCAAGCTGCCAGCAATATCAAAGTCAACAACAACGGCACATCGGAATTCGCCACCATCAAGACCTCCAACGGTGCCATGAACACCGTCTATATGCCTGAGGGTTATGAGGCTACGAAGATGACCATCTGGAGTTACACCAACAAGACCGAGACCGACCGCGTCAACTACTGGGCACACGTCGGTGGCGTGGACTACACACCTGAGACTACGACTACATTAGGCATCAACAATGCTACCAACCCAGACCATGTGAGTTTCGATTTAAACTATCTCACACAGATTGACTTCAAGAATGCAGGCTATCAGCAGTGTGTAGTCCTTATTATCGACTATGAGAAAGCCCGTACCCTGCTTGACGAGACTGCTACCACAGCTCCGTCAACAGTCACCTCGGCAAATATCCGGGTAAAGCGTACCTTGAACGCGGACGAATGGAGCACTATCGTGCTACCTTTTGCACTGTCAGAGACCCAACTGAAGAAACTCTTCGGTGACGATGTGCAGGTAGCCGACCTGACAGGTTACACCAAAACTGACGGCGGATTGAACGTCAACTTCCAGACCGTGAAGGCCATAGAGGCCAACCATCCCTATATAATTAAGGTGAAGAACGGCGTAACGCAGTTTACTGTCAACGGCGTGGACATCACCACCACCGCCCAGCCGACGTATCAGGCGACAGCTAACGCCACGTTTGCAGGCACCTACGTTGCGGAAACCACAATACCGAGTGGCTGCCTCTTCTTGAGCGGAAACAAGTTCTGGTATGCCACAGACCAGACTATGCAGTCAAAGGGCTACCGTGCCTGGTTTGATTTCAATGACAAGGTGTCTGACGGCTCGCGTATCACCTTGACTGTTGACGGAACAACGGCTGTCAGTGCTGTCTTGGGCGTTGGTGTCACAGATGGCAAGGTCTATAACCTGCAGGGCATTAGCGTGAAAGCTCCGGCAAAGGGCATCTGTATTCAAAACGGAAAGAAAGTAATCATCAGAAAATAAAAAATACTAAGGCAGCTATGAAGAAAATCTATTCTGTCCCTACCACCGAGGTAGTCATCTGTGAAGTAATGGAACCGTTGGCTGGGAGCGAGGTGATCAGCGGAGACTATGGCATAGAGTACGGCGGCATTGACGATGAGGGTAAAAACGACCCGGCGAGCCGTTTTTTGGAGAATCTTTGGCAGTAGTCCGAAAAAAAAGCGCTTCCTGTGAGAGATTGTCAAGTATTTGTTGTATCTTTGCACGCGGAATCACCTTCTAAAACTAAAGTATTATGTCAAAACAAAAGAAATTTATCCTCCAAGAGAGTGAGATTCCAACTCAGTGGTACAACATCCAGGCCGACATGGTGAACAAGCCCATGCCGCCGATTCACCCGGCAACTAAACAGCCGTTAGGTGTTGATGACTTGGCCCACATCTTCCCCCGTGAGTGCTGCGTCCAGGAGCTGGACACCGAGCATCGCTGGATAGACATCCCCGAAGAAGTGCTCGACAAGTATAAGTACTACCGTTCCACGCCCCTCGTCCGTGCCTACGCACTGGAGGAGGCCCTCGGCACCCCTGCCCACATCTATTTCAAGAACGAATCTACCAACCCCTTAGGTTCACATAAGATTAATTCCGCCCTGCCGCAGTGCTACTACGCCAAGATGGAGGGAACGACCAACGTCACCACGGAGACTGGTGCCGGACAGTGGGGCGCCGCCCTGTCGTATGCCGCCAAGATCTACGGTCTTGACTGTGCCGTCTATCAGGTAAAGATCACCATGCAGCAGAAGCCCTACCGTTCGTCAATCATGCGCACCTTCGGTGCCGTGGTCGAAGGTTCGCCCTCGATGTCCACCCGTGCCGGAAAGGACATCCTAACCAAGGACCCGACGCACAGCGGCTCTCTCGGTACTGCTATCTCCGAGGCTGTCGAGCTGGCTACCACCACACCGAACTGCAAATATACGCTTGGCTCGGTGCTTAACCACGTTGGCTTGCACCAGACCATTATCGGACTGGAGGCTGAAAAGCAGATGGCGATGGCCGGTGAATATCCCGATATGGTGATTGCCTGCTTTGGCGGCGGTTCCAACTTTGGTGGTATTGCTTTCCCCTTCATGCGTCACAACATCCTTGACGGCAAGACGACGGAGTTTATTGCTGCCGAGCCTGACAGCTGTCCGAAGCTGACACGTGGCCAGTTCCGCTATGACTTCGGTGACGAGGCCGGTTATACGCCGCTGCTGCCGATGTACACGCTGGGCCATAATTTCAAACCGTCGAACATCCATGCCGGTGGTCTGCGTTACCACGGTGCCGGTATGATTATCTCTCAGCTCATCAAGGACGGTTACATGAAGGGTGTTGACATTCCTCAGCTTGAGACCTTCGAGGCCGGTATGCTGTTCGCACGTACCGAGGGCATCATCCCTGCTCCTGAGAGCTGCCATGCTATCGCAGCCACCATCCGTGAGGCTCAGAAGTGCAAGGAGATGGGTGAAAAGAAGGTCATCCTGTTCAACCTCTCGGGTCACGGACTCATTGACATGCCGTCGTACGATTTGTTCATCAAGGGCGACCTGCAGAACTACACCGTCACCGACGAGATGATTGCCGAGA
>CAMHNI010000056.1 GCA_946186505.1 uncultured Prevotellaceae bacterium
TTCGCCATGATGGTGAAGAGCATCCTGCCTGCCGGTATCAAAGGCTTCGTGACCATCGGTTTCATCTGCGCCCTCGTTACCTCTCTGGCAGCCTTCTTCAACAGCTGCGCTACGCTGTTCACCGAGGACTTCTACAAGCCAATGAAGAAAGGCCTAAGCGAGGCCCACTACGTGCTCGTCGGTCGTATCGCTACCGTTGTGGTCGTTGTTCTCGGCCTGCTCTGGCTCCCCGTTATGATGGGTATGGGCAACCTCTACAGCTATCTGCAGGGCATCCAGTCGCTGCTGGCTCCGTCGATGGTGGCCGTCTTCACGCTGGGTATTCTCTCTAAAAAGATTACGCCGAAGGCTGGTGAATGGGGCCTCATTGGTGGTTTCATCATCGGTATGCTGCGTCTGGTGACAAACGTCATCACCGATACCGGCTCGGCTCAGATGGACGGTGCTTTCTGGAATGCCACCGCTTGGTTCTGGCAGACCAACTGGCTCGTCTTCGAGTGCTGGCTGTTGGTATTCATTGTGCTGCTGATGGTGGTCGTGAGTTTCTTCACCCCCGCTCCTACTGCCGAGCAGAAGGATGCCATCACCTTCACAGCCGACTATCGTAAGCAGATTGCACAAAGCTGGAACGTATGGGACATTGTGGGAACACTCGGTGTTCTCTTCCTCTGTGGCTGCTTCTATTGGTATTTCTTCTAAGAGCAGAAAATGACCTATTATAGTCAGCACGCAAAAGTCTGGGTCTCGGTAGATTGCATTATCTTCGGCTTCGATGAAGGTAAGTTAAAGGTGCTCATAGGCCGCAGACAGATGGATCCCGGACGCGGCGAATGGAGTCTCTACGGAGGCTTCGTCGCCGCCGACGAGAGCATCGACGACGCTGCCGCCCGCACTCTCTCAGAACTAACGGGACTCCGTAATCTCTATATGCGACAAGTAGGTGCATTCGGAAGCGTGGACCGTGACCCGGGCGAGCGCGTCATCTCCATAGCCTACTATGCGCTGATAAACGTGAAAGACTACGGCGAGCGGCAACGGCTGGAGCACGGCGTGGAATGGGCAGATGTCAACAACCTTCCCAGTCTGTACTCCGACCACAACGAAATGATACGCAAGGCATTGAAACTCATGCGCCAGAAACTGCATGTCGAGCCAGTTGGATTTCACCTGCTGCCCAACCTGTTCACACTCACCCAGTTACAGAATCTGTATGAGGCAGTGAACGGCGAAGAACTCGACAAGCGTAACTTCCGTAAGCGCATCAAGGAGATGGACTTCATCGAGAAGACCGAACTCATCGACAAGACCAGCTCCAAACGCGGCGCCTTCCTCTATCGTTTCAACCACCGTTCTTATAATGAAGACCCAAACTTTAAATTATAATTGATAATTGACAATTGATAATTATGTTAGAAGAACTGAAAGAAAAAGTATTCAAGGCCAATCTTGATTTGGTCAAGCAGGGCTTGGTCATCTTCACCTGGGGCAACGTCTCGGGTATCGACCGCGAACACGGTCTGGTGGTCATCAAGCCCTCCGGCGTTGACTACGACGTGATGAAAGCCTCCGACATGGTGGTTGTTGACCTCCAGACAGGCGAGGTGGTCGATGGCGAACTGAATCCGTCAAGCGACACACCCACACACCTTGTTTTATATCGTGCATTCCCCAACATCCAGGGCGTGGTACACACCCACTCTACCTACGCCACCGCCTTCGCTCAGGCCGGTCGCGACATTCCCAACATCGGCACTACCCACGCCGACTACTTCTACAAGGACATCCCCTGTACGCGCGACATGACCAAGGAAGAGGTGGAAGGCCAGTATGAGTTAGAGACGGGCAACGTCATTGTGGACGAAATTCTGAACATCCGCAAGATCAATCCCGACCACACGCCTGCCGTGCTGGTGAAGAACCACGGCCCGTTCTCATGGGGCACTTCTCCTGACAACGCCGTCTATAACGCTAAGGTGATGGAGCAGTGTGCTAAGATGGCCTTCGTCTCGTTCGCCGTCAATCCCAACACGACGATGAACCCGCTGCTGGTCGAGAAGCACTACAACCGCAAGCACGGCCCTAACGCCTACTACGGTCAGAAAGGACAGAAACATTAATCAATAACTAAAAACAATCACAAACGATGAAAGCATTCGAGAATTACGAGATTTGGTGGGTGACTGGTGCACAGTTGCTCTATGGTGGTGACGCAGTGGTGGCCGTTGACGGTCACTCAAAGGAGATGGTCGAGGGCCTGAACGCCTCGGGCAACATCCCCGTGAAGATTGTGTATAAGGGCACAGCCAACAGTTCAAAGGAGGTAGAGGCCATCATGCTGGCAGCCAACAACGACGAGAAGTGCGTGGGTATCATCACCTGGATGCACACCTTCTCGCCTGCCAAGATGTGGATCAAGGGTCTGCAGCAGCTGCAGAAGCCCCTACTCCACTTCCACACACAGTACAATGCCGAGATTCCCTGGAACGACATCGACATGGACTTCATGAACCTGAACCAGAGCGCTCACGGCGACATCGAGTACGGACACATCTGCACCCGTATGCGCATCGCCCGCAAGGTGGTCTGCGGTTACTGGAAGGACGAGAAGGCTCAGAAGCAGATTGCCGTCTGGGCACGTGTTGCCGCCGGTGTTGCTGACGCTCACAACGTGCGCTGCCTGATGTTCGGTATGAACATGAACAACGTGGCCGTTACCGACGGCGACCGCGTAGAGTTCGAGCAGCGTCTGGGTTATCATGTGGACTACTACCCCGTCAGCTCGCTGATGGAGTACTTCAAGAAGGTGACCGACGCTGAGGCCGACGCACTCGTTGAGGAGTACAAGAAGCTCTATACCATCAAGATAGACGAAAGCGGCGAAGCCGTTTATTGGGAGAAGGTAAAGAACTCGGCCAAGGCTGAGATTGCCCTGCGCCGCGTGCTGAAGGATGAGGGCGCTACCGCCTTCACTACCAACTTCGACGACCTCGGCGATGCCGATATCGACGCTCCCGACTTCTGCGGTTTCGACCAGATTCCCGGCCTTGCTTCTCAGCGCCTGATGCAGGAAGGCTACGGCTTCGGTGCCGAGGGCGACTGGAAGACCGCCTGCCTCTATCGCACGCTGTGGGTCATCCAGCAGGGAATGCCCATCGGTTGCTCGTTCCTCGAGGACTACACCCTCAACTTCGCCGGCGACCGCTCGTCGTGCCTGCAGAGCCACATGCTCGAGATTTGCCCGCTGATTGCCAGCGACAAGCCCAAGCTCGAGGTTCACTTCCTCGGCATCGGCATCCGCAAGCAGCAGACCGCCCGCCTCGTCTTCACCTCGAAGACCGGTCGTGGTATCAAGGCTACTGTCGTTGACCTCGGCAACCGCTTCCGCCTGATTTCTCAAGAGGTGGAGTGCATCGAGCCGAAGCCCATGCCCAAGCTGCCCGTCGCCTCTGCACTCTGGATTCCCCAGCCCACCTTCGAGATTGGTGCTGCCGCATGGATTCTGGCCGGTGGTACTCACCACAGCGCCTTCTCCTACGACATCAACGAGGAATACTGGGAGGACTTCGCTGAGATGCTCGGCATCGAGTATGTCAAGATCAACAAGGAGACGAACATCGCCGACTTCAAGCAGACCCTCCGCAACAACGAGGTTTACTATATGTTGAACAAAGCTTTAAGATAAACTTAAAGATATGAGTGCAAAACAGACAATAGAAAGCGGAAAGGCCATTCTCGGTATTGAGTTTGGATCTACCCGCATCAAGGCCGTCCTCATCGACGAGGACAATAAACCCATCGCACAGGGCTCGCACGAGTGGGAGAACCAGCTTGTTGACGGACTGTGGACCTATAGTATCGAGGCCATCTGGTACGGACTGCAGGACTGCTATGCCGACCTGCGCAAGGACGTGCTCAAACAGTACGACTGCGAGATTGAGGCACTGGCCGCCATCGGCTTCTCAGCCATGATGCACGGCTATATGGCTTTCAACGAGAAGCAGGAAATCCTCGTGCCCTTCCGCACGTGGCGCAACACCAACACTGGCAAGGCTGCCGCCGAGCTCTCGGAGCTGTTCAACTACAACATCCCCCTGCGCTGGAGCATCAGCCACCTGTATGAGTGCATCCTCGAAGGCAACGAGCACGTGAAGGACATCAAGTACCTCACCACGCTGGCAGGTTATGTTCACTGGCAGGTGACAGGCGAGTTCGTCCTCGGCGTTGGCGATGCCTCGGGTATGATTCCCGTCGATCCCGCCACGAAGACCTACGATGCCACGATGGTCGAGAAGTTCGACAAGCTCATTGCTCCGAAGGGCTACAGCTGGAAGCTGCTCGACATTCTGCCCAAGAGCCTGAACGCCGGTGAGAACGCTGGTACGCTGACTGCCGAGGGCGCCAAGAAGCTTGACGTAAGCGGCCACCTGAAGCCCGGCTGTCCCGTCTGTCCTCCAGAGGGCGACGCTGGTACGGGTATGGTTGCCACCAACGCCGTCAAGCAGCGCACGGGCAACGTCTCGGCAGGCACCTCGTCGTTCTCGATGATTGTGTTGGAGAAGCCGCTGTCGAAGCCCTACGAGATGATTGATATGGTGACCACCCCCGACGGCTCGCTCGTCGCTATGGTACACTGCAACAACTGCACCAGCGACATCAACGCCTGGGTGGGACTCTTCAAGGAGTACCAGCAGCTGCTCGGCGTGCCCGTCGATATGAACGAGCTCTACGGCAAGCTGTTCAACAAGGCCCTCGAGGGCGATGCCGACTGCGGCGGCCTCATGGCCTACAACTACGTCAGCGGCGAGCCTGTCACGGGACTTGCCGACGGCCGTCCCCTCTTCGTGCGCTCTGCCAACGACAAGTTCAACCTTGCCAACTTCATGCGTGCCAACCTCTACGGTGCCATCGGCGTGCTGAAGATTGGTAACGACATCCTGTTCAAGGACGAGATGATTCGCGTCGATCGCATCACGGGGCACGGTGGCTACTTCAAGACTGCCGGTGTGGGTCAGCGTATGCTTGCTGCCGCCCTCAACAGCCCCATCAGCGTGATGGAGACCGCTGGCGAAGGTGGTGCCTGGGGCATCGCCCTGCTGGCTGGCTACCTGATCAACAAGAACGGCAAGAACCTCGCCGACTACCTGGAGGACGTTGTCTTCGCAGGCAACACGGGTGTCTCCATAGCCCCCACGGCTGAGGATGTCGCTGGTTTCGAGCGTTACATCGAGAACTACAAGAAGTGTCTGCCCATCGAGCAGAGCGCTGTTGACAATAAAAAGTAACCACAACTTCTCTGTATATCACAGCACCGCAGGCGAGCCTGCGGTGCTGTTGTTACAAAAAACTGAAAGAGAGACATGAGACACATCATAGGCATACTGTTCTGGCTTACAGCCTTCACCGCCAGTGCCCAGACGTTCACGGTCGATACCATACCCGACAGTGTCTTCAAACGCATGCAAGGCAAGTCTTACAAGAGCGGCTGCACCGTCAGCCGCAGCGAACTGCGCTATCTGCGGCTGTCACATGTCGGCTACGATGGCAAGGAGCATGTCGGCGAGCTCGTCTGCAACAAACAGATTGCCAATGACGTGAAAGAGATCTTTCAGGAACTCTACAAAAACAGATACCCCATTGAACGTATGCAGCTCGTCGATGACTATGATGCCGACGACGAGCGCTCGATGCAGGCCAACAACACCAGCTGTTTTAACGACCGCAGCATTGCAGGATCGAAGAAACTCTCCAAGCACGCCTTAGGCCTGGCCATAGACATCAATCCCCTTTACAACCCCTGTATCAAGCACCGCAAAGACGGCACCCTCATCGTTCAGCCCGCCACTGCCCGGCGCTATGCTGACCGCAGCAGGAAACAGCCCTACGCCATCGACCGCACGGATCTGTGCTACCGTCTCTTTGTCAGCCACGGATTCACATGGGGCGGTGCCTGGCGCTCAACAAAAGACTATCAGCACTTCCAGCGCTGACAGTATCAAGCCAAGTAAAGATAGCCATCCTCCATATAGAGTGTTTCCTCGATCATAAGCTGTTCGAGGGCGGTTTCTATCTGCTCGTATGGCAACGCTATAGAGCGCAACTGGGAAACGTGATGACGCTGGCCGTCGGCCAAAAGGGCGAGTATCTGCTGGCAGGCATCACCTGTCTTTACGTTTGAGACCTGTGTCTGGTTATCGCTCAGACAGACATCACACTGCCCGCAGTCGCGGTCGTTCTCTTCACCGAAGTAGCGCAGCAGCTGGCGGCTGCGGCACTGGTCTGAGGTCTGCATATACTGCAGCATGGCGGCTATGCGGTTGGCATAGCGGCTTTTCAGGTCGTCATAGACGGCAGGGGGGAACATCAGGTGCTCGGAATCCTCACGGCGTTGCATGTACCGGATGTAAGGTGTCTGCTTCTGCGGAATGAAGTGGATGATGCGTTTCTGGGCAAGCCCTTTGAGGGTGGCATAGACAGCGGGCTTGGTAAGGCCCGTCTCATGGGCTATCAGGCCCTCGTCGATAAAGCCGTAGTCAACAAAAAGGCCACCATAGTTGCGCAGCAGTGCGGTGACGACAACATCCTCAGAGTGTTCCAGCTGGTCAAGGCGGTAGAGCTGGTCGCGGCTGAGGTTGAACATGACACGCGCCAGCGACTCCTGTTCCTCGATGTACTCGACATAGCCGGCACGGTTCAGGATTTTCAGGGCGGAGTGTACCTGTATGGGAAAGTGCCGGAACTTGCGGCAGAAGTCATCGACGTTGAACTCGAAGGTGGCATTGTAACCCGAGCCCGTTGCTACCTGATAGTAGTAGGCAAGGTGGTCATAGACCTTGCGGATATAGTCCTTCTCAGGAAAAGTGTCACTGACGCGCTTCAGCAGTTTGCGCTGGTCGTTGCCGTTACAAAGCAGCACGGCGTATGCCTTCTCACCGTCACGTCCTGCCCGTCCCGCCTCCTGGAAGTAGGCCTCGATGCTGTCAGGACAATCGACATGGACGACGACACGGACATCGGGCTTGTCGATGCCCATGCCAAAGGCATTGGTGGCCACCATGACGCGCACCTTGTCCCGCTGCCAGGACAGCTGCCGCTCATCCTTGTCGGCAGTGTCAAGTCCAGCGTGATAGTAGGTTGCACTGATACCTGCCGCATTCAGCAGGTCAGCAGTCTCCTTGGTGCGGCGACGACTGCGGACATAGACGATGGCTGTCCCGCGTACATTATTTAATATATGGAGCAGTTCGTCAGACTTGTCGGCAGCCTCACGGACGACGTATGCCAGGTTGGTCCGCTCGAAAGACATGCGGAAAACGCATTTCGCCGAAAACTCGAGCCGTTGCTGGATGTCTTCAATGACGGTGGGCGTCGCCGTGGCCGTCAGTGCAAGGACGGGCACGCCGGGCAGTTCACGGCGGATGGTGGCTATCTCAAGGTAGGACGGGCGGAAGTCGTAGCCCCACTGTGAGATGCAGTGAGCCTCATCGACGGTGATAAAGCAGACCTTGATATGGCGCAGTTTGGTACGGAACAGGTCGGACGACAGCCGCTCGGGCGAGACATAGAGTATTTTGACGGCTCCAAAGACGGCATTCTCGAGGATGGTCAGTATGCGGTCGTGCTCCATGCCGCTGTAGATGGCAGCAGCACGAATGCCACGCCGATGCAGGTTCTGCACCTGGTCTTTCATCAGGGCAATGAGGGGCGTGATGACCAGACAAGTACCTTCCTGTGCCAAGGCCGGCACCTGAAAGGTTATCGACTTGCCCCCACCCGTCGGCATCAGTCCTAATGTGTCGTGCCCGGAACAGATGGACTCGATGATTTCACGCTGAATGCCGCGAAAGTCATCATAGCCCCAATACTTTTTGAGAATGAGTTGATACTTATCACTCATCACTTCTCACTTCTCACTTATCACTTATCACTCATCACTTATCACTCATCACTTATCACTTATCACTTCTCACTCATCACTTCTCACTCTTCCGAAGGTTTGATGTCCTCTATCTGCAACTGCACTTCGCTACGCTTGTAGATATTCTCCTCGATGGTATAGACAATGTCGAACGACCGCTTCGACTTGATGTAGCGCGCCGCCTGACTCTGGCCGAAGGCGATGCCGTTCATGACGTTCGACGACTTCGAATCGACCAGTTCCAGCTTGATATGCTCCTGCTGGCGGCCAACGACCTTGCTGGTGCCGTAGTCATAGACGTTGCGGGTGCAGAACAGTGGCTTGGGATTGTCTGGGCCGTGGGGAGCGAACTTCTTCAGGTCGTTGTGCAGCTTCTTGGTGATCTCACGGAAATCCACCTCCTCCTCGATGTCGAGCGTGGCCTCCGTCTGCTCGGGCAGGATATGCTCATTGACATACTGCTGGAAGCGGCGGCGGAACTCAGGGATATTCTCGATGGGCAGCGACAGGCCGACGGCGTAGGTGTGACCACCGAAGTTCTCGAGTATGTCGCGGCACGACTTCACGGCATCGTAGATGTCGTAGCCGGCAACGGAACGGGCCGACCCCGTGGCCAGGTCACCGCTGCGGGTGAGCACCACTGTGGGACGGAAGTACAGTTCGGTCATGCGCGAGGCGACGATGCCGACGACACCTTTCTTCCAGTTCTCGTCGTAGAGGACGATGCTGTTGTGGTGCTTCTGGCTCTCTAACTTCTCGATAATCTGGTTGGCCTCCTCGGTCATCTGCTTGTCCACATCCTTACGCTGCTCGTTGTACTCATTGATATGGGTAGCCTCAGCCAGCGCACGGTTGAAATCCCGCTCCACCAGCAGGTCAACGGCCTCGGTGCCGTTCTGCATGCGCCCGGAGGCATTGATGCGCGGACCTATCTTGAAGACGATGTCTGTCATGGTCAGCTCACGCCCGGTCAGCCCACAGATCTCGATGATGGCCTTCAAGCCCACCGAGGGGTTCTGATTCAGCTGTTTCAGACCGTGGAAGGCCAGGATGCGGTTCTCGCCCGTCATCGACACGATGTCGGCAGCAATGGCCACGGCACAGAAATCGAGTAGCGGTATGAGCCGCGAGAAGGGTATGCCGTTGTTCTTGGCAAAGGCCTGCATGAACTTGAAGCCTACGCCGCAGCCACAGAGGTGCTTGAACGGGTACGTAGAGTCCTCGCGCTTGGGGTTGAGAATGGCCACCGCCTGAGGCAGTTCCTCATCCGGCACGTGGTGGTCACAGATAATGAAGTCTATGCCCAACTTCTGGGCATAGCTGATTTCGCTGATTGCCTTGATACCGCAATCAAGCACGATAATGAGTTTCACACCATGTTCCGCTGCAATTTCCAGTCCTTTCCTGCTGATGCCGTATCCCTCCTCATAGCGGTCGGGGATATAGTACTCAATGTTGGAATAGAACTGCTGCAGGAACTTATACACCAAAGCTACCGCCGTACATCCGTCAACGTCATAGTCACCATAGACCATGATACGCTCTTTGCGGCCCATTGCATCATTCAGCCTGTCAACCGCCACGTCCATGTCGTTCATCAGGAAGGGGTCTATCAGCTCGTTCAGCATAGGACGGAAGAATCGTTTAGCCGCCGATTCCGTCTTGATGCCGCGCTGAATGAGCAGGTCGGCAAGGACTGGACTCATGCCAATCTTCTCTGCCAGCTCTTTAGCCGCCGCGGTTCTGTCGGATGTTGGTGGTTCGTAATTCCATTTGAAATGCATTTATATCGTTTTTTGTTCTTGTCGCTTAGGTGGCTACTGGGCACAATAACCCAAATTAGCCCTCAAAGATACGCATAAAAAACGAAACCACCATAAAAATGAACATTTATTAACAGAAAAAGGGCAGAAAAAAGCTGTCAGTCGATGAAACGGCGGGTGATGTCGGCATAATCCTCGATGCGCCGGTCACGCAGGAAAGGCCACCAGCGGCGCACCTGTTCACAGCGTTCCATGTCCATAGCGACAACGATGCTTTCCTCGTCATCCTCGCTGGCTTCGTATATCATTTCGCCCTGGGGGCCGCAGACAAACGACGTGCCCCAGAACTTGACAGACTCCTCATAGCCCACCCGGTTGACAGCCACCACCGGCAGACCGTTGGCAACGGCATGGCCCCGCATCACGGTCTGCCACGCACCCCGCTGGCGCTGCTGCTCCTCGGGGGTGTCGTTAGCGTCATAGCCGATTGCCGTGGGATAAATCAGCAACTCGGCTCCGCGCAGTGCCATCAGACGGGCAGCCTCAGGATACCACTGGTCCCAGCAGACCAGCACGCCCAAACGCCCAAGCGTAGTGTCGATGGGACGGAACCCTAAGTCTCCTGGTGTGAAATAAAACTTCTCATAATACCCTGGGTCATCGGGGATGTGCATCTTGCGGTAACGACCGGCAATGGAGCCGTCGGTATCGAAGACCACGGCGGTATTATGGTACAGTCCGGCGGCACGGCGCTCAAAGAGCGAGGTGACGATGACCACGCCGTACCGACGGGCCAGTGTGCCGTAGATGTCGGTGGAGGGCCCTGGGATAGGCTCTGCCAGGTCGAAGTTCCTGACATCCTCTACCTGACAGAAGTAGAGCGAGTTATGCAACTCTTGCAACACGACGAGCTGCGCCCCCCGACGGGCCAGGTCGCCGATGCCCTCTGACAGCCGTTCAATATTGCCGACGGTGTCTGCCGTGTTATGCTGTTGGAGGAATCCTATTCTCAATTCTTTCATACTATGACTTTTTCTCAATCCTGCGCCTCATAGGCCCCATGAGTCCCATCAGCCCCATAGGAACGAGGCTATTTCGCTTTCATGGCGCAAAATTACGAAATTATTATCAATAATCTATTGTCTGGCAGAAATTATTTCGCTCTTATAGCATAGTTTTCTCAATTATTTCTTACCTTTGCAGCAAATTAGCGCATGATGTTAGAACTGAAGGATGCTTCATTGACAATAGAAGGGCGCGAGCTGTTCAAGAAACTGTCGTTCATGGCACTCGACGGACAGCTGACCTGTATCACAGGACCTGCAGGCTCTGGCAAGACAGCCATGGTGCAGGTGATGCTTGGTTTCCTGCCCTTGGACGATGGACTGGTCAGCATTGACGGTGAACTGCTGACACCCCGCTCTGCTCCTGTATTCCGCCGGCTGATGGCATACATACCACAGCACCGCGACATCGTACTGGAGCCTGCTGCCGACAACACCAGCGGTCTGGAAACGGTATGGGCACCATACGCCACCAAGCACTACCACCCCACCCCGATTGACAGCAGTCTGAACACCGCTCCCATGTCCACAAAATCCATCATCATTGCTGATGACCCTGAACCGTCGATAATCAATCCGCTAAGGTCAATGGCCAACAACGGACATACGGTCATAGTAACCACACAGTGCGAGGAAATCATCAATCTGTCAGACAAAATCATTACACTTGGAAATCATGACACTGTCATATCTTAACCTACTGGCGGGCCTGCTACTGCTGGTTATTCCCGGCTACCTGCTTTATGCCTACGACCGCCTGACACTGAAGAAAGCCGTCATAGCCTTGGTACGCATGGGAACTCAAATGGCGGTCTTGGGCGCATGCCTGTGGCTGCTCTACAAGTTCGACTCCGTATGGCTCAACCTGCTGTGGCTCGCCATACTGGTGGTGGCTGTAGCCTTCCTGATGGTGAGCCGCATCGACATAAGGAGGGTGTTCGTGCCTGCCTGTGCCGCCATGTTCACCAGCGTGCTGGCCGTCAGCGCTTACATGCTGTTTGTCGTCCTACGCCCCGACGCCCCCCTCAGTGCCCGCTGGGCTGTTCCGGTCACAGGTGTGCTCATGGCCCACGTCCTGACGACCAACATCCACGCCGTCCGTACCTATTTCGACTGTCTGCGCCAGGACAGCCAGGCCTATTACACGCTCTTAGGCAACGGCGCAACGCGGCTGCAGGCACTGGCACCCTACATCACCCGTGCCATAAAGAGTCTGACAGTGCCGGCTATGGCCAGCCTGTCGGTCATGGGCCTTTTCCTGATGCCTATGCTGCTCTCAGGCCTGCTGATAGGGGGGCTGGAACCCATAGCGGCGGTGACACTGTTTGTCCTGTTCATCATAGGAGCCTTGGCGGCTTCCATGCTTTCGCTTGTACTGACGCTATGGTTCTCCGACAGACAGGTGTTCAACCGCCATGGACAGCTGAAACCCGACATATAACAGCAGGCAAAAAGGGCAAAAAGTTAGCAAAAATCAACAAATTGTGTCATTTTGCAAAAATATCCTGCATTTTTGTTTGCAATTTAATCTTTTATGATTACCTTTGCACGCAAATTTGAAAAAAGGACATGAGCAAACTGATTAAACCCATAAACTACGAGCGTCTGCTTGATACGAAACAGACCGAACAGGGTATCAAACTTATTAAGGAATTCTTCCAGCAGAACCTGTCAACAGAACTGCGGCTGCGCCGTGTGACGGCACCCCTTTTCGTGCTGCAGGGACTGGGCATCAATGATGACCTGAACGGCGTGGAACGTGCCGTGACCTTCCCCATCAAGGACTTAGGCGACGCACGTGCCGAGGTAGTACACTCTTTAGCCAAGTGGAAGCGCCTTTCACTGGCTGAGTACCATATAGAGCCGGGACACGGCATCTACACCGACATGAACGCCATACGTGCCGATGAGGAGCTTGACAACCTGCACTCACTCTACGTTGACCAGTGGGACTGGGAGGCCTCTATCAAGAAGGAGGACCGCACACTGTCGTTCCTCAAGAATGTGGTGGAGCGTATCTATGCAGCCATCCGCCGCACGGAGTATCTGGTCTGTGAGACTTATCCGCAAATCAAGCCGTTCCTGCCCGAGAAGATTCACTTCATCCATGCCGAGGAACTGCTGAAGATGTACCCGGACAAGACACCCAAGGAGCGCGAGGACGCTATCTGCGAAGCCTACGGTGCTGTATTTATAATAGGTATAGGCGGTGAACTGGCTAACGGCGAGAAGCACGACGGCCGCGCACCAGACTATGACGACTGGTCAACGGTGGCCGAGGACGGCCGCAAGGGACTGAACGGTGACATCCTGATATGGTACCCCGTTCTGGGACGTTCGTTCGAACTCTCGTCCATGGGCATCCGTGTTGATAAGGAGTCTCTGCTACGCCAGCTCAAATTAGAGCACAAGGAGGAACGTAGGCAGCTCTACTTCCACCAGCAGCTGCTGAACGACAAGCTGCCCCTGAGCATCGGCGGCGGCATCGGACAGAGCCGTCTGTGCATGGTACTGCTCCACAAAGCCCATATCGGTGAGATACAGGCCTCGATATGGCCAGAGGACATGCGACAAGAGTGCAAAGCCTTGGGCATGACACTGATCTGACGCCCTGCAAAGAGGAAACAGAAAGATATGATATGGGGAGCTACCTGATAAAGAGTAGCTCCCTGTATTTTGGCAGTGTCCAGAGTCCGTCCTCGACAATCATCTCAAGCTTGTCTATCTCGTAGCGGATGGCTTCCATCTTCGGGCAGACGGTGTCGTGATACCGGATGGCACGCTCATGGATGCTTTCAATGCGGTTGGCCACGCGACGGGCATCGGTCAGTTCCTCCACCAGCCGCTCAATCTTCTCCGTACGTTCGGCAATCTCCTCAATGAGCTTCATGTTACGGGCACTGAGGCGGTCGGCCTTCTCAACAGGGAACACGTCTTTCATGCCCTGCACATTCTTGATGAGCTGCGACTGGTAATGGGTCGAAACAGGGATGATGTGGTTCATTGACAGGTCACCAAGCACGCGGGCCTCTATCTGCACGGTCTTAACATACGTCTCCCACTTCACCTCGTTGCGAGCCTCCAGCTCTTTGCGGTTCATCACCTTGGTCGATTCAAACATGGCGATGCTGCTGTCGTCAAGATAGTGCTCAAAGATGACGGGACACGACTTCTCGACGTCCAGACCGCGGCGGGCCGCTTCCTGCACCCATTCCTCACTATAGCCGTTGCCGTCGAAGCGGATGGGCTTGCAGGACTTGATGTCATCCTTCAGCACTTCGAGGATGGCACTGATTTTGTTCTCGCCTCCTGCTATCCTGGCATCCACACGCTCCTTGAACGAGTTCAGGGCTTCAGCCATAGCGGCATTCAGCGCTATCATGGCCGAGGCACAGTTGACGCTGCTGCCTGGTGCACGGAACTCAAACCGGTTGCCGGTGAAGGCAAAGGGTGACGTGCGGTTGCGGTCGGTATTATCAATGATGAGGTCGGGAATCTGGGGAATGTCTATCTCCATGCCCTGCTTGCCCTTCAGGGTGAACAACTCGTTCTTGTCCGACATCTCAATATGGTCAAGCAACTCCGTGAGCTGGGTACCGAGGAAACTGGAGATAATGGCCGGGGGAGCCTCATTGCCACCTAAGCGGTGGGCGTTAGTGGCCGACATGATGCTGGCTTTCAGCAGCCCATTGTGGCGATAGACGGCCATCAGCGTCTCGACGATGAAGACGACGAAGCGCAGGTTTTCCTCATGGGTCTTGCCGGGGGCATGGAGCAGCGTCGAAGTCCTCGAATGATGTTCGGCGGTCAGGCTCCAGTTGTTGTGCTTGCCACTTCCGTTGACGCCATCGAAGGGTTTCTCGTGTAGCAGGACACGGAAACCGTGGTTACGTGCCACCTTCTTCATGAGCGACATCAGCAGCATGTTGTGATCGACGGCCAGGTTGCACTCCTCGAAGATTGGTGCCAGCTCAAACTGGTTGGGAGCCACCTCATTATGGCGCGTCTTACAGGGAATGGCGAGTTCCAGAGCCTGTATCTCCAAGTCCTTCATGAAAGCCTGCACACGGTCGGGAATGGTACCGAAATAGTGGTCGTCCATCTGCTGGTTCTTCGCCGACTCGTGACCCATCAGCGTGCGCCCGGTCATCAGCAGGTCGGGACGCGCTGAGTAGAGGCCCTCGTCAACGAGGAAATACTCCTGCTCCCAGCCGAGGTTCACCTGCACCTTCGACACATCGTCATAAAAATACTGACAAACATCCTTGGCAGCACGGGTCACGGCGTGGATAGCACGCAGCAGCGGAGCCTTGTAGTCCAGCGCCTCACCGGTATAGGCTATGAAAATTGTTGGGATACACAGCGTATCGTCGATGATGAAGACCGGACTTGTGGGGTCCCAGGCAGAGTAGCCACGGGCCTCGAACGTGTTGCGAATGCCGCCGTTGGGAAACGACGAGGCGTCAGGTTCCTGCTGCACCAGCAGCTTACCGCTGAATTTCTCTATCATGCCGCCCTTGCCGTCGTGCTCTACAAAGGCATCGTGCTTCTCGGCTGTACCCTCGGTCAGAGGCTGGAACCAGTGGGTGTAGTGGGTCACCCCCATTTCCATGGCCCACTGCTTCATGCCGGCAGCCACGGCATCGGCAATGGAGCGGTCAAGACGGGCACCATTGTCCATCACGTCTATCATTTTGTCATAGACGCTCTTGGGCAGGTACTTGTACATCTTCTCACGGTTGAAAACATATTTGCCGAAATACTCCGACGGCCTCTCGGCAGGGGCTTTCACGTCGAGTGCTCTCTTCTTGAAAGCCTCCTCTACGACTTGGAATCTTAAGTTGTTCATTCGCTTCCTCAGTAATTTGGCTGCAAAATTACGAGTATTTCTTCAATCTGCAAAATCTTTGGCAGTAAAATTGGCGCTATTACTACTTTCTTGCTATGTGTTCAGCTTGACGACGGGCGGGTTTGCCTGTGGCCGTCAAGGGGATGCGGTCTGTATGGACGTAGGCACGCGGCTGCCAGAATTTGGGCAGCACCTGCTCGCAGACGGTTTTGGCAGCAGCGGTGTCGCCCTCGGTCAGCAGCACGACCACCTCGCCAAACTTCTCATCGCGCCGCTTCGTAATCAGATAAGGTTCGCTCAAGTGCGCACGAAGCAGCCGTTCCACCTCCTCAGCCTGAATCTTCAGCCCGCCTGAGCAGATGACATTGTCCTTACGGCCCAGAATCTTGAAGCGCCCGTCATCGGCAAGCTCGGCTATATCGTTGGTGATGAGCTGTCCGTCGTGAACGGCTGGCGCATCGATGACCAGACAGCCCTCGGCGGTCTGCGACAGCGTGACACCTTCGAACGGTGTGTACCACTCCGAAGCCTCCGGCCCATTAAGCCGTCTGAGTGCGATATGCGACAACGTTTCCGTCATTCCGTAGGAGCTCCAGACCTGATTGGGGAAACCAATCAGCGCACGGGACAGTGCGTCATCAATGGCTCCGCCGCCGATAATCAAATTTCTAATCGCCATCAGCCGTTCCCGTTGCTCCTTCACCTGCAGCGAGTTCCACACCTGCATCGGCACCATCGCCGCAAAGTCAATCGCCAGTTCCTCCCCTGAGTCAGGGGAGGTCAGGAGGGGTCTGAACAAGCCACTCAGCGCATCGCCACCAGCCCCCGTGCCCAGCGCATCGCCACCAGCCCCCGTGCCCAGCACTTCGCCACCAGCCCCCGTGCCCAGCGGTTCTCCGCTGGGTTCCACGCACACCAGCCGCAGCCTCCTCACCAGCGCCCTCACCACCATCATCTTCCCCGCAATATAGTCCACCGGCAGGCACAGCAGCGCCGTATCACCCTCGCGCAACCCCAAGAAGTCGCACGTCATCCGCGCCGAAGCCTCCATCCGTCTTTTCTCGACCCACATCGGCTTCGGATTCCCCGTCGATCCGCTGGTATGCACCAGCACCGTCGGCCTCTCATTCCGCCACTCGGCTAAAAACTCCTCAACGCTCACTTCTCACTTATCACTTATCACTCATCACTTATCACTCATCACTCATCACTTCTCACTTATCACTCATCACTTATCACTTATCACTCATCACTTCTCACTCATCACTTCTCACTCTTCACTTCTCATCAGCGCAGCGATACAGCTTGTCGCCGCGAATCTCCAACGGCATCGGTATATTATCCGTAAACAGCTGCCCCGTACCCAGCCCCTGCGGCATAGTGATATCATCACCATACACCGCACTACAGAACTGCGCAATGGCGTTCAGCCCGATATTACTCTCCAATGCCGACGTTATCCAAGAACCCACATCGTGCTGACGCGCCGTCTCAATCCACTCGCGGCAACCCGCCATACCGCCGTGCAGCGACGGTTTCAGCACGATGTAGGCAGGCTTGATAATGTTCAGCAACTGCGCCTTATGCTCACGGTCGTTCATCCCTATCAGCTCCTCGTCGAGCGCAATAGGCAGCGGCGACTCGCGGCACAGCTCGGCCATATAGCCCCACTGCCCCTGCCGGATGGGCTGCTCGATGCTATGAACCGCATACTGCGACAGCAGCTCCAGCTTATACAGTGCCTCGTCGGGCTTGAAGGCCCCGTTGGCATCGAGCCGCAGCTCCACCTCGCGCCTGCTGAAACGGTCACGGATACGCTTCACCAAATCCAGTTCCTGCTCGAAGTCGATGGCTCCAATCTTCAGCTTCACGCAGCGGAACCCCTTTTCCAACTTCTCCTCCATCCGCTGCAGCATCTCGTCGTAGTTCCCCATCCACACCAGTCCGTTGATGGGGATGCCCACTTCGCCGCGCGAGAAAGCGGTATCGAAAAGACAATCGCCATTCTGATAATTCAACAAAGCCGTTTCCAGCCCAAACAGCATCGAGGGGAAATCTCTCATCCCCTCATAGTCAATCCGCCCCGTCCGCTCCAAGTTGTCACAGAAACGCCTCAGCACCTCACCGTAGTCCGCCCGCGCATCACAGCTCAAATCCGGCAGCGGTGCGCACTCCCCGCGTCCCCATCGTCCTCCAGAGTGTCTGACGGTTCCCCCGTCGGACACACCGACCAGCCAGCTCCTTCTCTCCATATACACCCCTCGCGAAGTCCCCGCAGGCTGCTTGAAATGCAACACCCGCTCCTCAATCGTCACCTTCAGTTCCATATCAAATCGTATTAAGCAGTTGTTCAATGACATCCTTGCAGTGTCCAGGCATAACGATGTGGTGGTTGCCAATGGGATTGGTCAGGAAATAGTTGGTTGTGAGGCTCTTGTCAGCAAGTTCTATCACCTGTTGCGTGCGGCAGAGGTCGGGTTTGGCCTCGTTGCGCAGCAGTGCCCCCTCGGCAATGAAGTGGCGCGAGAGGTCGCCGGCGACCTTGAAGATGGTGACGGGACCTTCCTTCATATAGCCGCGGATGCCAACGCCGATGCCCGATTCGAAGTGGGTGTCTGTCTCGTAGCGCTCCACCATATCAAGCGGAATGGTGCAGTGGGCAAAGATGATCTGGCCCGTCTCAGGATTGATGCTGGCGGGGTTGGCCTGAAAACCAGAGACGCCCAGCAGCGAACGTACTATCATCATCGAGAGCATGGCAGGCACATCACCTTCACAGCCAGCCACATAGCCGTCGGCATTGAGTCTGGCCAAAGCCATACAGCCCGTGTTCTTCACGGTTGTCAGCAGGTCGAAGCAGCGCAGCGTAAAACCTTGCAGCTGATGACGGTCGATGATAGTCTTCAGCGCTTCGTAGATTTTCTCGGAGTCGGTAATCTCGTCGAGCAGTTCCTGCATGGGAATATCCACCAGTTCGATGCCCAGCAAATCCCTCACTTTCTCCTTGTCGGAATCACTGGAGATGAGCCAGTCGGAGGGTTTTCCGATGATGCCGAGCCGCTTGTCGCAGAGTGTCAGTCTGGCCTTCTCGGCTTTTTCGAGAAGACCGATGCGATGGGCAATGTAGTCGCTGCTGCCGTGAATGATCTCGCCGTTGATGTCGTGCTGACGCAGATACGACAAGATTTCCATCGAGGCGGCGAGCGAGTTGCTCTTGCCCGACGTGAGCAGATAGAAAGGCCGCCTGCTCCTGGCCTGCAGCTCAGGCAGCAGCCGACGGAAGATGCCCTCTGTGCCGCCTGTGCGGACGTATATCAGGTTCAGCGCGTGACTGCCGTAGTCACTGTAGTCGCCGCCTTTCAGTTCATACCGGATGCCAAGGCTCGTCAAGAACGCCCGAGTCACACCCTCCACCGCTTTTTCGTCGTGGAGCTCAGATGTGAGCGTATAAATAGCTATCGTCTGTTTCATTTGTTCAATTATTCTACCATATATAATATATGCATCAAGTCTCACCCTGACACACGTGGACAGCCCCTTGTGTCATGCCATTAAGGTACTTGCAGATTTCTTCAGCCATCGCGTTGAGAGCTACACACTCTGAACGACTGATGTGAAGTTTCCCTTCGTCATAAGGCCATGGGCTGAGTATTAGTAAACGACCGGCAGCACACGCATCGAAAAGAGCATCTGCAGGTTTGTAGTAATCACGGAAGCCATTGTCCGTTAGGAGAACGAAGGGACGTTCCTCCTGTAACAGCACCTGCATCACCTGTTTCTCCTGCGGGGAGATAAAAGGCGAAACCATCACCACCCCCTTACGTGCAGCCAAAACACAGCCATTCATATAATTGCGCAACGGTTCAGTATCACCCTGTTCTGCCGCTTTCACCATAACACTACGCACATGAACAGGTTCAAAATGCTCAGCTATCAGCAGCGTAACATTCCCCACACCGTCATATTTTCTGTCGCCAATCTCTATATCCTTCTGTACCCGGAAAAAGCCAGGCTTCAGGCGCTTAGTAGCCAACCGTTGCGGGTTCATCTGAACATACCGGATCATCGTATGCAACTGTCCGCGACGGGACAGGGGTCGAATAAAAGGGCGCTCAGTAAAAACAGGGAAAGGATAGCCCCCTTCGCCAGTTGTCCCTGAGTTTTTTCCCCTTTCGCCAGTTGTCCCTGAGTTCTTCCCCTCTTCGTTCGTTGTCGCCGAATTAAATTCGGCAGCAACCGACAAAGAATAAGCCCTTCCATGCTTCTTTACCCCCTGCCAGTACCCACGAATAACGCTGCGAATACTCGTCTCCATCACCTGTGTCACATGGATAACGGCATGAAAGTGGTCGGGCATAAGACAGAATTGAAGAATGCGGATTGCCGGATAATGCCTGCACATCACATATAGCTCATTAACAACGGCATTGCCTAAGGCAGTCCGTTCAATCTGTGCCTTAGAGGGATCACCCTCTTGAATCACCAAGGTTCCGAGCAGTGGCTCACGCGACGGCACCGTCAACGTGACATGATACACCCCGACACCCCTCCATGCCGTTCCGGGTTCCTGCCATTGCCATTCCTCACGCCCTGCCATCTTCTTTGTTAAATGTGTTATCAATAGCTTTCATTTTTATTCCTGATACACGGGACAGACCCCACCGCTTTTTCGTCGTGGAGCTCAGATGTGAGCGTATAAATAGCTATCGTCTGTTTCTTTTCTGTTTCTTCTCTCATATTTCGTTTGCCTATATCACTTGAACACAACGGGGTCGGTTCCCGTGTGTACTCGCGTTATTCATAGGACGTTCAGTTATCGTGTGCAAAGTTAATGAATCCTTCGGAAACTGCCAAAAGAATATGTCGAAAAAGATGGAGAGGATGGGCTAAGGGGAAACACATACAGGAAATGCACAGAGGAACCGTGACCCGCTGTGCACTCAGCGTCCGCATTACAAAAATAATAGCCGAAAGTTTTGCACTTTCGGCTTTTTTCTTTATCTTTGCGGGCGAGAACCCATAATTGTAAGCAAATGCCTAAGCAGAGCATACGCAGTACAAGTATAAAGAAGAAGCTATAAGGAGGAAACATTATGGATAGAATCATCATTATCAATGCGGAGAAAGTGGGTGACCTGAGCGTTTGCCTGACATTCAACGATAACACCAAGCAGACAATAGATGTCGGCGACTTCATTCGTCGTCATCCCCATCCGCAGTATAACAAATATCTTGATCCACGCAAGTTCAGCCGTTTCACATTAGAAAATGGCAATATTGTATGGGGCAAGAACTGGGACTTAATATTCCCAGTTGAGCAATTATATTCTGGAACTATTGTGTAAACAATAAACAAACAACATGTCAAACCCTAAAAACCGTGATGCCTATGGGCAATATGGAACGCAATCAGATCATAGAAAATATCAGGCAGGTAGCTGCGCGAGTACTTCCTAAAGGTAGTACCCTTTATCTCTATGGTTCTCGCGCCCGAGGAGATAATCACGAAGACTCCGACTGGGATCTGTTGTTGCTGCTTGATAAGCCTAAAAGGGAGTCAGCCGATTTCGATAAGTATGCCTATCCAATTATGGAACAAGGCTTTGACTTGTGGCAGTACTTTAGTGTTCATACCTATACAAAGGATGAGTGGTATAATAGTCCTCATTCAATGTTTTACTTTAATGTCGAACAAGATAAGCAACTGATATATGAGTCTTAAAGTAAGG
Organism: uncultured Prevotellaceae bacterium; assembly: GCA_946186505.1. Classification (GTDB taxonomy): domain Bacteria; phylum Bacteroidota; class Bacteroidia; order Bacteroidales; family Bacteroidaceae; genus Prevotella. The sequence continues at coordinate 21,321 of CAMHNI010000056.1, forward strand.
GCAAAAGCCTTAACAGTAATCAATGCTTTTGCCCTTTCAAGGCGTGCATTACCTGCTCTCCATACCCAGGGCGATGCCCTGGGCTATGTGCTTGTTGGCCTTTCTTGCGTCCCTTCGGTAGCAAGATTCTGTGCTAATTTCCAAATATTGCTCATG
>CAMHNI010000057.1 GCA_946186505.1 uncultured Prevotellaceae bacterium
CCGCTATGTGGATGCTGCGCCAGGATCTGCGCGCCATCCACGAGTACGAGGCCGATGCAGCGGTACTCTCTCAAGGCATCAATATGCGTCAGTATCAGTATCTGCTTATCCAAAAGGCCGTCGCCGCGTGCGGGTACTCCGTGGCTAACGGTATTACTCACAGTACCCTCAAAAACCGCATACACATGATGCTTACCAATAAGAAAACAAACCGCGCGAGCTGGCTCAAGCTGCTCGCTCTGCTGCCCATCGTGGGCGCCGCACTGGCCCTGAATGCCGAGACCATCACCGACTACGTCTATGCCGAAAAGCCGCAGACGCCGCAGAAGAAAGTGGTAAAGAAAGGCAAGAAGAATGCCGAAGTGAAGATGAACAATACCACCGTCGAAGTGAAGGAGGCCAAACCTGAAGCCACGGAAGAGAAGGCTGAGGCTGTACCCGCTCCAGACCCACTCAAGGATGTCAAGATCGTCATGGGCGAGGTTGGCGACAAGGAGCCGCTACTCGTCATTGACGGCAAGGTGGCCGCACGCGAACAACTGCAGGCCCTCGACCAGGAGACCATCGACCACATCAGCGTCTTGAAGTACAGCGAGGAGAAGAAAGACCTTCTGAGAGTCTACGGTGACAAGTACAACGCCGACACGTCGAACGGCATCATCTTCATCGTCACCAAGGAGTATGCCAAAAGCGACGAAAGGAAGAAGGATTATGTCGTGGTCGTCAAGGCCAAGGATAAGGAAGCAGCGCATACGGCTATCGGTACTTTCACGCCAGATGCACCTGAAGAAAAAGCCTTCGACGTGGTGGAGCAGATGCCCGACTTCCCTGGCGGTGCGGCAGAGTTGATGAAGTTTCTGTCGACGAACATCAAATATCCCGCTTCTGCTTTGAAAGACAGTATCCAGGGCCGCGTCGTTGCCACGTTCATCGTTGAGAAGGACGGCAGTGTCAGCAACACCAAGGTTGTGAAGCACGTCAGCGATGATCTGGATGCCGAAGCCGTCCGCGTTATCGAACTGATGCCGAAGTGGAAGCCTGGCAGGCAGAACGGCAAAGAAGTTCGCGTGAAGTACACCATTCCCGTCTCGTTCCGTCTGAGATAAAAGACAGTGCCAGCTCCCCACAAAAGAGCTGGCACTTTTTCTCTTTTTCCCAGACCGTCCTCAGATATTCTGTTCCTGAAAGTCCATATCGGCCTCTACCACGTAGTAAAGTTCTTCAGGGTCAAAATTTCCCTGCTTGTCACACCGTGCCTGTTCAGCAACGGCATTGGCAACCTGCTGAAGATCAATGTCCACTTCCTCAGCTGTTGACTCCAAGATGCCACTGTCGTAATAATAATCGACAATAGCATCCAGGAAGTAATACAGGTCATCCTCAGAGAAACGGGTCTTCAGATCCTGAGGCAGCCGCTCACGAATAAATGCTATCTCGCGGCGGTTCTCTTCTTCGTCCATGCGAAGTTCTTCTTCAAAATTCGGCATGGCTTACAACAGTGAATTGAACTTCTCTTCGAGCTTGGCCTTGCTCTGTGCACCCACAACCTTGTCAACAATCTGTCCACCCTTGAAGAACAAAATGGTTGGAATATTGCGGATGCCGAACTCAACAGCCAATTCCTCGTTCTCCTCAACGTCGCACTTGCCGACGACAATCCGTCCGTCGTAATCCTTGGCCAGTTCGGAAATGACAGGCCCCACCATACGGCACGGTCCGCACCATGTTGCCCAGAAGTCAACGACTAACGGCAGTTGCCCGTTCTTTAATGTCTCAAAGTTCTCGCTTGTGATTTGTACTTCCATAATCTCTTTCGTTTTCTGGTTATTGTATTGCTCCTACACGACTTCTCATCGCAATTTTGCTGCAAAGATACAAATATTATGAGAAACATCCAAACTTTTCCGTGAGAAATGCAGTCACACAAAAAGAAGCCCCTCCGTGAAGGAAGGACTTCTTTTATTACAGATTCGCTTCTGTGTTTACTTCAGCGAGACTTTCTTGCCGTTGATGATGTAGAGACCCTTGCCGGGCTTAGCTACACGGCGACCCTGGAGGTCATAGATAGCACCGTCAAGGATGTTCACGGTCTTCACGGTCTCAACAGCGGTATCATCGCTGACGAGCTTCCAAGAGATGTTGTCGAAGTAGTAGTTGTTCTCCAACGCCTTGTCCTTGTTCAGGTTGAAGGCAACGGTCTGCATACCGCTCATGACAGCACCATACTGCGACATAGCGTCAGAGATAGTTCCTTCGATAACGACTTCCTGCCACTCGGTCGTAATCTGCAATGGGCCATTGAAGCCATCGATGTACCAACCGCAGTAGTTGCCAGGAGTGGTGTGGGCCTGGAGGTCAGCCTGAGCTTCCTTGTCAGCCTTCACCCAGAAGGTCAGCTTGAACTTCTCGCCCAGAGCAAACACGTGGTCCTTGGCATAGATGAAGAACTGGGCATCCCACTCTTCGGCGGCTGTTGATGTAGCGTGAACCACAGCAGCCTTCGAACCGTCGATACCGACACCGTCAACAGCCTTCCAGCTGTAGGCACCGCCATCTTCGCCGTTCTTGACAACCAGGTAGCCGGCATCCTCGCCTTCGCAGTTACCGTTGACAATCAGCTCGTCGGGATCAACTACAGGCTCATCAGCGGCTCCGTAGTACTCAATCTCGAAGTTATCCCAAACGGTCCAGTCAGTGCCCGGATGCTCGATCTTCTTGATACCAATGGTCAGCTTACCGTCGGTGACGATAACCTCAGCACTCTGTGCGTAGAGACCCTGAGCGAAGGCTGCGCCAGCTTCCTGCTGAGAGAACGGCAGCTTGCCTTCCAGTGCTGCAGAAGCAGCGTCGTCGGCAATACTTGTCAGAGCATAGTCCGTACCGTTGATATAGATGAACGAGTTGATGACCTCCGTGCCGTCTGCATGGGCAGCAATAGCGATGTCATTGGTGTTGTCGGTAGTGTTGTTGTAACGATAGAAACCGTTCCAGGTAATCTTGTACTTTCCGTTAGGAGCGTCAACAGTCTGGCTGATGTCGAAGGTCTGCGAGTTGCCGCCCCACTTTTCTGCGTTATAGTACTTTTCATTGCCGTTAGGAACGCCGAAGTCATCACCCGTCCAAGCGCTCTTGTTGCGGTTGTTGCGGCCGAAGTCCGGGTCGAGGATCAGGAATGTTGCATCCATGGGGTCAGCTGCTGTTGCTTCTGCCAGCTCGTCGAAAGCCTTCTTTGCAGGAACGATAATCCACTGGGCCTTCTTGTCGTCAGCTGCGAGGTTGCGTGCAAGCACGGTGTTCTCGGTACCGTCCCAACCGTAGAAGTTGGTACCGTCAACAGTGACGTAGTAAGCATAAACGGGGTTATTATCACTGTCAGAGCCAAGCTCCTCACCCTGAACGATGGACAGGGCAACAGGAGAACCGTCCATGTACTCACCACCGAAGTAGTAGCTTTCGCCACCATTGCTGACCTGAGTCTCCATGAAGTAGGTACCGTCTTCCTGCTTGTGCAGGGTAACGTATTCGGGATGCTTGACAAGCGAACCCTGTGTGCCCCAGTTGTTGCCGGCGCCCCATGACTTCTCGCTGCTCACGTTGACAAAATAATACTTACCATCTTCGAAGTCGGCAAGGATAGGTGCAGCACCTTCCTTCACCTCGAACTCAGCGGTCTTGAAGGGAGCTTCAGCAGTGAACTTCGGCAGTGCGGTGTTCAGCATGACAGCGTAAACCTTCTCGGTCTGCTCCTTCAGGAACTTGAATTTACCCGGCTCGGTCACCTCGTAGTCGGTACCCTCGACGAGGGTGTCACCCTTAGCGGTCAGGAAGCTGAAGGTAGTGGTGCCAGTGAGCCAAGAAGCAAAGCCATCAGGATTCAGCTCACCCTTCTCAATGGTCAGCTGGCTGGTCAGGTCAAGTTCCATGTTAGACAGAGCCACCTCGAGGTCGGCCTGAGGAGCATAGTGGAACTGCTTGGTCTTGCTGGAGGTGTTCATGCCAGCAGGCTGAGCAGGAATGGTGGCCAGCGTCAACTGGTTACCATCTACATAGAACTGTTTCGTGACGTTGTTCACCTTGACGCCAGTGAGCTTGTTGTCGTTCAGCTGGACATTCTCCATTGTCTCGTAGGCAGTCAGATCGAACTCACCCTCGAGCAGGTTGGCAGCAGCGTAGAGGCTCTTCAGCTTCGGCAGCTTGGTCAGGTCAATTGACTTCAGCTGGTTGTTCTGGACATTGATCAGCGTCAGCGAATTCTCACCTAACTTCAGTTCGGAGATCTGGTTGTACTGAACATACAGTCCCATACCCGTGAGCTTGGTGTTGTTGGTCAGGTCGAGGCTAGTCAACTTACCGGAAACCTTATTATTACCCTGTAAGCTCAGGCTTTCCAGATTGACGTTCTTGCTCAGGTCGATGCTCTCAAGTTGTGGTTCTAATTTCGAAGCAGACGTGTTGTCAATCTTCAGTGAGGTCAGACCTGTCACCTTTGAGACGTCAATAGACTTAGCAGAGCTGTTGTTGAAGTTGAACTGCGTCATCTTTTCGTAGGCAGGCAGGGTTACACTCTCGACATCAGCACCTGTAATGCTCATCTGGACAACGTTCATCAGCTTGGGCTGGTCGAAGCTCGTCGGCATGGCACCATTCGTGGTTAACAAATACCAGATGTCGTTCTTACCGTAAACCTTGATGGTACCGTCACCGGCTACAGTGCCCGTGAACTTGGTGGCAGAACCAGTCGTTCCGTCTTCCTTCACAGGACCCTTGTTGTCGATACCGACCAGAGCTGTCTGCAGATTGCCGTCACCGAAGTCAACACTGTAAGTGTCCTCAGTGTCATACACGCCGAAGGTCAGGTTCACTTCCTCGCCCACAGGGGCCTTCAGCGTCAGCAGCGGCTGCTCGGCAGGAGTACCTTCCTCAACGGTAATGGTATAGATGTGGCAACCGTTGGTATTATAGACAATCACGTCACCGGCGTTCTCAACAGTCCAGGTGTGGCTCTCCTTGACAGTCGGATTGAAGGTGTCGCCAATCTTCGTGGCGGCATCCACCAGACCGTCAGCGTCCAGACCGTAGTAAAGTTCAACACCACGACCCTCGGCGGGCTTGTGCGACTCTACCTCCATCGTGATAGTGGAACCGGCAGCTACTTCGGGAATCGTGAAGCAAGGAATCTTCTTCTTGCCGCCGCCCAACCACAGGTAGGCACCGCCGGCATAGTCACCTAATGTTGTAGTAGGATAGTTCACGGCGATAGCCAGCGAACGGTTAGGTGCGTAGCTGTTGCTGAACACCAGACCCTTCAGCTCTTCGATGACAACACCGTTAGCAGACAGGCTACCATCTTCATTGGCTGTACCTGCATACCAGAAGCAGTTGTCCTTGGATGCCTCGGTAGGATCGGCGTCAGCCTCGGCATCGGTCTTCTTCTCCACGTCGCTCCAGCCAGAGGTCTTGCTGGCAGCAGCGTCGGCCTTCAGGTTGGCAACCGTAGCATCACTCCACTGCGTGAAGTCCCAGATGCGACCGTTAAACGGAGCAGCATATTCAGCGATAATCCAGTCAATGTTACCATTGTCAGTCTTCTTGTCAGCATAGCAGGGCTTGCCAGCTTCCTTGTCGGCAGCGTTGGTACCGACGAAGCGGCCAGCCGTTACGAGGTTGTTGATGCGATAAGCACCGTCGGGCAGGGCAGTGAATGTCCATGCTGCCTTCTTGTCTGCCAGTGTTGACATAGTCCAGGCGTTACCACCTGCGAGACCCACAAAGAGCGTATTGTCCTCGTTAGCCAGGTAGTACTGATCGGCAGCAGCCTCGTTTGCAACGAACTTCAGCGGGGTAGCTTCCTCAGCGATGGTGATGCCACCTTCGGCAAGAGCCATGTAGAGAGGAGTCTCGCCGTCGAGACGGAGCTGGAAGGTGTATGCCTTGTCAGCATCGGGAGCAGTAACAGGTGCGTTGGCAAATGCCTCGGCCTTGGCATCGATGGCAGCCAGGGCGCTCTTGATGGCCTCGGCAGTAGGAGCAGCTTCGGCAGCCAGAGCCTCTGCATCAGCAACGGCAGCAGCATATTCGTCGTAAGCGGCCTGAGGCTTCATGAAGAGTCCGTCGCCTACAGTACCCTTAGCGGCCTCAAGATCAGCCTTGGCAGCTGTTACCTTGCCGTTAAGGACGGGAACCATGATAGCAACGTTGTCCTCGGTAGTGAGGAGAACAGGAGCCGTGAAGCTCATCCACTGGTGTTCAGCAGTAGCTTCGCCACCGACTTCGAGTGCGATGTCCTGGCCTTCCTCTGCTGTCACCTCGAATGTGACATAACGGTACTCGAAGCCGCGTCCCTTGCCGCCATTGGCGTATGTAGCGGCAGCATCGAACGATGCAGTACCGTCAGTAGCGATACCGAAGCCTACATCACCCTTAGAGGTGTAGATGCGGGTGACATCGTTAACCTTCATGTAGGCAGTGCAAGCTGTTCCGGCAGATGCACGGCCGGCTGCATAGAGCACATACTTACCCTTCGGCAGCGTTACGGTCGTCTTCTTGTTATTGGTCCATGCACTCTGGCCCCATTGTGCGCCAGTCTGCTCGTAATAGAGAGAGGTACCGGTGCCATCCCAGTGCTGTCCCTTGTTGGAAACCATTTCACCTTCCCACTGAGAGAAGTCTGGAATCAGTGTGGCAGCATTGACGGTATAGTCCTTGTTGACCTGAGCGTATTCAGCGACCTTCAGGGCCTCGATGGCTGCGGGAAGTTTGGCTGCGGTGAATACGGCGGTCTCATAGGCAGTGACATCCACGCCAAGACTCTTGGCAATGGCAATCTCTTCATTGAGGACTGCAAGATCTTCCTCTGTAGGCATGGCAGGAGCCGTATAGCTGACGAGAGCGTTGTTGGCGTCAAACTCGTAGGTCTCGCCATACTTCTTCATGTTACCGGTGGCGATAATCTCTGCACCTTCCAGAATGTCGTTGATAGAGGCGAAGTCGGCACCGTCGATGCCCTTGCCCTTGTAGCACTCGAACTGGGCACTCTCAGTAGTACCGTCCTCGGAAATCCAGTAGGTGATGGATTTTGACTCAAACTTGTCAACCTTGGAGACGATACCCTTGACAAACACCACGTCGGTCAGGGCCTCACCGGCATCAATCAGCTGGATGGCCTCGGCTACGGTATAAGCCGTCTCGGCGGTGTTGGCAATAGTCTTCTTCACATACTGACCTTCGCCATAGAGGGCAATCTTGATAATCTCAACAGAGCCGTTGCCAGAAGCCTGGGCGTTGTCAATAGTCAGGACATAGCTGTAGCCGGCCTGTCCCTCAACAGGAATATTGACGTCGCCAGCAACGAACTGAGCCGTGATGTCAATAGCCTCACCAATTGTCTCCTCGCCATTCATGATGGTCAGCGTGGCAGAGTTGACATTGGCGGCCTTGGCTACAGAAACAACGTAGTTCGTGACTGCTGCATTGACAGCGGGAGAAGTGACAGTGGCAACACTTGCATTATTCTTGCTGCCGCACTTGACAGAAGACCAACCGTTATTGTTGTTGTTAAAGTTGACCAAGGTCCATGTTTTTCCGTCCTTGGTAGCAGTCCATGTCTTAGCATAGCTCGAGATAGCTTCACTATTGTAGTCAGCACCGAACTGGATATCAATAGGAAGAACGTCTTCTGCTGGAGTATCAGCCTTCTTCGTCAGCAGCAGATACCATACGGTACCCTTGTTCGTGTTGTCCCAAGGCAGGCAGATGCAGTTCAAATCCTGCTTGTCAAACTGTGTCAGGTCAACTTCAATCAGACCATTCTCGTCAGCCTGGACATTCATAAACACATACTTGCCGGCATCGCCTTCAGCATAGTCGCCAGCGTTCTGCTGAACATCAACCTCATGGTTCATGTAAAGCACGAGCTTCAGACCAGGTGTAGTCACCATAGTCAGTTTGCTGTATTCAGAGAGGTCAGCAATGACATCCTTTGTCCTCTGACCAACCACCACATCACCATTACCGAGTACTATCGGATGGCCGTCAGCACCAATGCCAAGTTTAGGCTGGAGGCTGGGGAAAGCTTCGGTAAAGTCAACGAATTCGCCGGCTGGCTTGCCGGGATCTTCTTCATAAACGATATCAGGAATCTCGACCGACTCGTTTTCAGGATAGGTTTCAAGATATACACTGTTGATGACAGCCTCGCCGGGAGCGACGGCATCGTTGCCAGAGAGGCAAATCTCGTCACAAGCCAGCAGGAACTCATTGTAATCATCAGGAAAGAGAGCCTTCAGTGTGTCGGCCAGAATGAATTCATTCACACCATTGCTGGCGTAAAGGGTCTTGTTTGAGCCGCCCTTGTAGAAAAGGATGCGGAACTGATCACCACTCTTGATTTCGGTGTCCACCACCAGCTTCTTGTACTTCGTGATGTCACCTGTAGGCAGACCTATGTTACGAAGCTGGTTGTAATACGTCGTTGACCATGTGAAGGTCTTTGTCGTAGCATCCCATGTCGTATTGGTGTTCGTGGGAGCCTCGAAGGTTGCATAGACCTTCTCGCCCTCATCATCGTATGTTTCCAGATAAACATCATTGATGATTGCCTCACCAGGAGCGACGGCATTATTACCTGAAAGGCAAATTTCGTCGCAGTTCAACAGGAACTCATTGTAATCATCAGGAGAGAGAGCTTTCAGCGTGTCGGCCAGAATGAACTCGTTCACACCGTTGCTGGCATAAAGGGTCATGTTTGAGCCGCCCTTGTAGAAAAGAATACGGAACTGATCACCACTCTTGATGGTGCAGTCAACCACCAGTTTCTTGTACTTGGACAAGTCACCCGTTGGTAAACCGATGTTCCGCAACTGATTGTAGTAGGTGGTTGACCATGTGAAGGTCTTTGTCGCAGCATCCCACGTAGTGTTGGTGTTCGCGGGAGCCTCGAAAGTAGCATGGACCTTTTCTGTCTTCGCACCTACATTCATTACGCCGAGCATACATAGCAACAGCGCAAGAAATGATTTAGTAAATACTTTCATAAAAACAGTTTTAGGGTTAATAATTAATTATAACAATACGGATGCAAAGTTATTAGAATTAGCCCTAAACTGTTTTTCTGTTTGTCTCTTTTATTTGTTCGTTGGTTTCACGACCCCGTCATGCACCGCCTCGTTCCACATATTCCGATGGCGAGACGCCAAAGTGCTTGCGGAAGATGGTAGAGAAATGGGCCAGGTTGGAGAAGCCCACAGTATAGGCCACCTGTGTGATGTTGATCTTCTGCTCCTTAAGAAGGCGGGCGGCCTGCTCCAGACGGATGTTGCGGATGAACTCGCTGGTGGAGATACCAGTCATCTCCTTCATCTTACGGTGTAGTTGGGCACGGCTGATGCCGACTTCCTGGGTGAGCATGTCAACGTTGAAGTCGCTGTTCGACAGGTTCTTGTTGACAACTTTCATGATGCGCTCCATCAGGATTTCGTCATTGCCCTTCACCTCGGGCTGCTCCACGCGCTCGGCCTGCTGCTGCGCACCGGTGTACTTGCCCTTTAGCCGCTGTCGGTTGTGGATGAGGTTTTCGATGTTCATGCGCAGCTCCTCCATGTCGAAGGGCTTGGCGAGGAAGGCATCGGCACCGCGCTCCAGGCCTTCGAGTCGGTTGGCCACGTCGGCCTTGGAGGTGAGCATGATGACGGGAATATGGGAGATGTTGATGTTGGTCTTGATCATGCGGAGCATGGTGAAACCGTCCATTTCGGGCATCATCACGTCGCTGATCACCACGTCGTACTCGTTGCTGAGCAGTTCGCGCAGTCCCTCGCGGCCGTTGGGACAAAGGGTGAACTTATAGTAGCGGCCAAGCTCTGTGGAGATATAACGGCCTATCTCCTCGTCATCGTCAACGATGAGCACGCGGTACTTGCCGCCCTTCCGTCCTTCCTGGGGAGCCTGCATGCTCTCATCGGTATCTTGGATTATCGGGGTCTCCTCAATTTCCTCAGGCAGCAGATGAGCATTGCCCAGGGGTAGGGTAACAGTGAACACCGAGCCTCGCTCGTCGGTGCGGTTGCGGGCTTCGATGGTGCCGTGGTGCATATCGACAATCATCTTGCAGAGATTCAGCCCGATACCAGTGCCGTCGATATGCATGCGGCGTGAGTTGCCGCCCTGATAGAAGCGTTCGAAGATGTGCTTCAGTCCGTCGCTGTCGAGTCCTACGCCGTTGTCGGCCACGGCCATGGTTGCCTGCTGGTCGTCGTGGGTTAGTGTGAGGTCGATGGTGCCACCATCAAAACTGTATTTGAAGGCGTTTGAGAGCAGGTTGGTGACCACTTTGTCGAACTGTCCACGGTCAATCCACACGTCGAGCTTGTCGAAGCCGTCGTGCCTGAAGTTGAATTTGATGTCGCGCTCCTGTGCATTATATTCAAACATCTTATAGACGCCCTGTACAAAACTAACGAGGTCCGTCTGCTCGCAATGCAGGTGCATCTGTTGCTTGTCAATCTTGCGCACGTCGAGAATCTGGTTCACCAGGTTCAGAATGCGGGTGGCGTTGTGCTCGATGGTGTCAACGTCGCGGTGTGCCTCTTTCTGGTCGGAGCCGAGACGGCGGCGCAGGTTCGACAGCGGAGCCATGATGAGCGTCAGAGGCGAGCGTATGTCGTGGGTGGCGTTGATGAGGAACTTCATTTTCTCCTCGTTCAGCTGCCGGTTGGCACGGCGGCGGTAGTTGTAGAACATGATGCCAACCAGGGACAACAGTGCCAGCAGGTAGAGCAGATAGGCCAGCCGGGTGCGGTACCATGGGGCACGGACGGTGATGGTAATCTCCTTGACGGGTGAATAGACGTTGCCCGACATGGCACGGACCTGGAGATGATAGGTGCCTGGCAGCAGGTGGTTCAGCGTGAATTCGTTCTCACCCTCCGGTTTGTGTACCCAGTCGCCTCCGTTGATGCTATACTCGAACAGCACGTTGTTGGGATTCTCGAAGTTGAGCTGTGAGAAGCACAGGGTGACAGTATGGTCGAGGTAGGAGAGGGTGAAGTGGTCGGACTCGATGACAGGGCGGTCGGTTACTCGGACACCGTTGAACTCGCTGCCGCTGTGGACGTAGGTTCGCCCAACGAGGAAGGCTGTCAGCATGACCTCGTCGGCCGATGCCTTCACGCTCTTCACCTCGCGAGCCTTGAAGACGGTGAGTCCGTCGTTATTGCCAAAATAGACCATGTCGTCATCGCTGTGCAGACCTACGCCGTAGAGGTATTCCCGCTTGTTCAGGCCGTTGCCGTTGACATGTCCGATGAACCGCTTACGCTTGGTGTCGTACTGCCAGATGCCTAAGGAGGTGGAGCACCAGATGTCACCGTCGTTGGACTGTACGATGTAGCTGATGGTCTTGTCTGTCAGCTCCTCACTGTGCGGAAACAGGCCTGTCTGGCGGGTCTTGCGGTTGTAGAGGTAGAGTCCGTGGGCGGTGCCGATGACGATGTTGCTGTCCTTCAGCTCGCAGATGGCAAAGCACATCGTGCCATTGAGCAGCTGGTGCCAACCCTGGGTGTGGAAGCTTTTCGTCTGGGGGTCGAAGCAGGATACGCCCGAGGCTGTGCCCATCCAGATCATGCCATTGCAGTCTGGCATCATACACATAATCCAGTCGTTGCAGAGGTGTCCCACCTTCAGCGTGTCGTCGCCGGTGTTGCGGTAGTTGGTCAGCACTCCGGTCTCTGGATTATAGACGCAGAAGCCGCGTGAGAAGGTCGATATATACAGGTTGCCACTGTCGTCGCTGGTCATGTCGTTGAACTTGTCGCAGTCGAATGTAACCTTCTGCTGAGAGGCACCCGTCAGGGGGTTGTAGGCGTGCAGACCGTCGTCAGTGCCTATCCAGTAGCGGTTCTGCCGGTCGCGGAATATCAGCTCGACGGCATCGGGAGCCGAGGGGTGGGCTACGACATGGCCCCGGCGGTCGAAACCATAGACACCTACGCCTTGGACCGTACACCAGACAATGCCGCCGTCACCCTCGCAGACGGAACTGATGGACGAGCCGAGGTTGACACCTTGGGCTTCGAAGCTCCAGTTGTTGAATTGCATGGGGCGCTGGGGGATGAATACCAGTCCCTTGCGCTGCAGACCGAGCCACAGGTTGCCCCGGCGGTCGGCCAGGATACTCCATACCTTGGCCGTGTTCAGGTCGGTCCCGAAGACGTCAGCCTCCACCCGTTCCATACGGCGGCTGCCGCGTGCCACGCGGTAGAGTCCGCGGCCGCGCGTACCTATATATATATTGCCTTCGCCGTCCTTGCACGCCGAACTGCAGACAACATCCTTGCCGTTGAAGACGCTCATGTCGATGTCGGCCTCTGTCATGCGTCCGTTATGGTAGGACATGATGCCACGGTTGCCGATGACCAGTATTTCGTCGCCGCGCTCGATGATGCTCAAGGGCTCGCCTTTCGACTGGAACCGCTCGAACTTCTTGCCCTGTTTCAGGAGCACCGAATTGTCGTAGGCTGTAATCCAGATGCGGCCTCGGGAATCTTGTATGATATGGTTGAAGTAGCGCTCGTTTTCGTTGTCGGAATACTCTGTGGTAGGACGTACCACGCCGTCATTGCCTACAAGGAAGGTGCCGAAACCTGCCGTGGCTACCAGGATGGAACCATCGGACAGCTGCAACATGTCGGTGACGCGTGGATTGACGTCTTCTGGAAATGTGTAGTGGGTGAAATTGTTCGTGCCCTCGTCAAAGCGGTCAAGACCTCGATTGGTGCCTACCCATACGCGACCGTCACGGTCACAGAGCAGACAGACGACAGCGTTGTTGCAGATGGAACTGCTGTTTTCGTCACTATGGAGGAACGACTCAAAACGGTAACCGTCGAAACGGTTTAGGCCGTAGTCAGTGGCTACCCAGATGCTGCCGTACTTGTCCTGGCAGATATATGAGATAAGGCTGCTTGAGAACCTGTCGGATGGTATGAAGTGTCCCGTCTGACCGTTCAGCCGGGTGCAAAATGTCAGAATGAGCAATAAAAAGAAATATAATTTCTTCATAGTTATGTTCAGATAGTAGTATTTTGGGTGCAAAGATACAAAATTCCTGCATTACTACATGATTATTTAACGTTTCTTACACTTTTCTTTTTGTCTCATCTCGGCCAGACGGCCAAAAAAGAAGTGGCTGCCGGTATTCACATACGGGCAACCACTCTGATTAGTTTTACCATAACTAATTCTCTACAAAAACTAACTACTAACTATAACTACTAACTATAACTAATAACCTTATGCGTATGAGATAGATTTATCAACTAAAAGAAAACGCTTTTTCCTTTTCGCGATGCAAAGATAGGGGTTTTTTCGCTATGAGGCTATCTCGTATGTTTCGCATCGTTTCATTTTCGTCAATCACCTCGTTTTTTCGCGATTAAGAGACTAATTTAATAGTTTACGTATATTTTCCTTGTAATACCGTCGGCCGATTTCTCGATGCACAGCCCTTTGGGAGCGGGAAGACGGTGGCCGTGCAGGTCGTAATAGGTGGACTTTCCTTCCGTGGGCGTGGCCGTATGCTCGCTGATGGCGGTGCTGCCGTTGTCAATCATGAATATGTAGGTGTTCAGACTGCGGGCAGGCATCTCGACGGTTACTGTTTTCGTGGATTCTTCGATGGTAATGGGCTTCTCTTGGCAGAGATTCTCTTTCTCATTGCCTGTTGACAGCAGGTGTACGCCGCTCTTCACGTTGTAGGGCAGCGTGATTTTCAGGTCGATGGCGTTCTTCGTGGTGTCGATGGCCATGACGATGAGCGAGTCGCCTTTGATGTAGGCCGAGTACTCTGAGGCGGCGCCTTCACCTGATGTCTTGTCGCGTGAGGTGGTCAGGCGGGTGGAGCCGGTGACGTGCTTCGAAAAGTGCGACATGACGTAGGCTCGTGGCAACAGCTGGTTCTTCGTATTCCTCATGGTACCGACATTATACTTCGTCTCACCCGTGCCGACGAAAGCCCAGTGGGCACGCATGTACCAGTAGATATACCCTGTGCAGCCGGCCAGCATGCACTCGTTGAGTTCCTCGGCGAAGATGAGCTGCTCGTGCCAGTTGGGCAGATGGTCGATGTTGTCGGTCACCGAGTGCTCGGTCATCCACACCTCCTTGCCATACTTTGTGGCGAGTTTTGCCGATTCCTTCATGTAGATGAGGGGGGCGTGACCGTAGAGGTGGCCTGCCACGATGTCGATCTGCTCCCTGCACGTCGCGTCGTTCATGAGCGGGTCGGTGTAGTTCTGGGTGAAGCCTAAGCTCTCGCCGCTGATAAGCTTGACACCGGGGTAGGTCTCGCGGTCAAGCATGTAGGCATAGTTCTTGACAAGTTTTACCAGGTCCTGTGGGTCGTAGAGACAGCCGGAATAGTTCACCCACCAGTCGGGCTCATTCTGGATGGACACAGCATCGACGGCGACACCCTTTGTTTTCATATACTTCAGGTATGTGTTCAGCCACGGGAAGAACTTATCGTAGCAGTCCTCGCGCAGCTTCCCTCTGACGGCGTTCGCGTCTTCGGTATTGCCGCCCTGTGCCGTACCGTTGGTCTTATAATCGCCGGGAGGCGACCACGGTGTGCCGAAAACGATGCCGCCGCGCTCCTTGACAATCTTGGCTGAGGGCACACAGCCCTGCCAGTTGTAGGTGCTCCAGCTCGCGTTCTCGTCGCCCCTGAAACTGGGCGATATTTCCATGCGCATGATGTTCAGGCCGATTTTTGACGTCGGGCCGTAGAGCAGCCTGACGGGCTGAGTGTCTGTGCCATAGGGTTTCATGGCACCGTCGCAGCAGGCTGCACCGAATCCTGTGACGGTCTGTTTGCGGGTGCTGTTGACGGTAATCGTGAGACTAGCTGCCTCAACTGCCGTGATGGCAGCCAATGCAAGTACTGTGGTAACAATTTTTTTCATTAGCAAGATATTTATGTAAGGGTTCATTTACGGCTGCAAAGGTACGAAATCATTTCTATGTAAAATAATAATATTGTTTCGTGGCTTTTCGCTTTTGTATCATATATTTTTTTCTTACCTTTGCAGCCGAGAATCTATCACCGATGGCAAAAAACAGCGAAGAACTACTGTCATATATCCGCGAGGGACGGGAGATGACCAGGTCTGAGAAGATGAGGCTGATTGTCAGCCTGAGTGTTCCCAGCATCCTGGCACAGATCTCGGCTACGGTCATGTTCTTCATCGACGCCTCGATGGTGGGACACCTTGGCGCCAAGGCGACGGCGGCCATAGGACTCGTCGAGACTACCGGATGGCTGATGGGTGGTCTGGCCTCGGCTGTCAACATGGGGTTCTCCGTACAGGTGGCCCATTTTATTGGTGCCAACGACTTCGTGGCGGCGCGCCGTGTGCTGCGTCAGGCGCTGGTCTGCGCCCTGTTGTGGGCTTTGGTAATCTCGCTGATGTCCATCGTCATTGCACCGTCGCTGCCTTATTGGATGGGGGGCAGCGAGGAGGTGGCTCATGATGCCTCGCTGTATTTTGCCGTATTCGGTGCCTTCGGTCTGTTCTTCCAGATGGAGGGCCTGGCAGGCTCGATGCTGAAATGCTCAGGCAATATGAAGATTCCCAGCATGCTGAACATCGGCATGTGCGTCATGGATGTTCTGTTCAATTACCTATTTATATATATATTAGGCTTGGGGGTGGTGGGTGCTGCCATTGGCACCGGCGTGGCCATGCTCGTAACCGCCGTGCTCATGTTGTGGTTCCTGCTGGTGAAGTCACCAATTCTGTCGCTGAAAGGACGGCCGGGGTCATTCCGCCCGAAGGAAGACACCGTGAAGACCGCTTTCAAGATTGGGGCACCAATGGGACTGCAACACATGCTGATGGGGGGCGCACAGATTGTGAGCACAATCATCGTCGCTCCGTTGGGAACAGTAGCTATTGCAGCCCATTCGCTGGCCATCACTGTCGAAAGCCTGTGTTATATGCCGGGATTCGGCATCGCCGAGGCCGCGACAACGCTTGTCGGCCAGGGCATCGGAGCCGGACAGCGGATGCTGACGCGGTCCTTTGCCTATATGTCTGTGTCGTTGGGCGTTGCCGTTATGACTCTCATGGGTGTCTTTATGTGGGGCTTTGCTCCCGAACTGATGGCCGTCATGTCGCCTGTCGATGATATCATCAGCCTGGGTGCCGATGTCCTGCGTATCGAAGCATGGGCCGAACCGATGTTTGCTGCTTCGATTGTCTGCAACGGTGTCTTCATCGGAGCGGCTGACACCATCGTCCCTGCTATCATGAGCCTCTTGTCGATGTGGGCCGTTCGTCTTACACTGGCCGCCACTCTCGCCCTGCGTTACGGATTGCGCGGTGTGTGGACGGCCATGGCCATTGAACTGTCTTTCCGTGGTGTCATTTTCCTCGTCCGTCTCTTCAGGGGCAGATGGCTGAGGAATACCTGAAGTTACCTCCCCCCCTGAAAAAAGTGCAGTACCCAGGCCTCTGCCTGAGAACTGCACTCCCAATATTAAATAACCAAAAACCTTCTTATGAAAAAGTGATGGACGTCTCACGACGGAATCACGTTATCCTTAACAATCTTTTCTGTTACCCTTACTTTACTGCAATCTTTTACCTTACTAATAACCTACGAAGCAATCATTTTTACCTTCACTAATACCTTACTAACTAAAACTACTTTTTACCTTACTAATACCTTCTGTGTCTGTGTTTCCTATTGAAGTCTTGTCTTTGTTTCCTTTTGACGATGCAAAGGTACGACGATTTTCCGAACCGGCAATGGCCAGAAACCATTTTTTGCATAAAAACCGCATTTCTTTTGATGTAAATCAAGCGTCTGTGTGCGAACACAACCGCTTTGTGCGCGAAAACAGCCCTTTTAAGCCTTACGTTTAATTCTACTCCCGCAGGTTCACAAGTGGCTTTCAAAGTAACATTGCCAACCTGTAGCACTTATTTCCGAATACACCTACCATTGTCTATTCCAAACACTTGGTGACACCTCTAACACCCAGAGCTTAACCTATTGGAAATCAATGGGTATTTATTTATGATAACCCACACCCAAGGTGACACCCAATGCACCTGTTGACGGTGAGCTGCCGCCACGTCTTCGTGCGGCGGCTTCTCATCCGGATGGGGTGGCGCTACAGCCAGACGAGAGGCCGCCGCATGGTCAGGTGCTACCATTAGGTGCGACCTCGGGTGTCACCAACCAGAAGAAATGACCACTGAAAATCAGTGTGTTAAGATTCAGGTGTAAGAGGTGTTACCAGTTGTTTGTCTTGTACACTGTAAGACTAGGACGTACAGCACATCTTGACTGCCGACGCAGTTAGGATTCCGCGAGGATGGCCCGCAGACTTGCAGGGATGAGTTTTTTCGAGCTGCGCAACAATGATAAAGTCTAAGGCACTGAGTGCCATCATCCTCTTAATCCTTTGAATCCTTAGACTTAGAGTTGCTTGGCATAACCGACAGGGTTAGCGGCTGAAGCAGGTCAGCGTCAGGTTTGTTTTCAACCGCTGGTCGAAAAAATGTCAGTAGTAGCGGGAGAACTGTACCGTTTCGGGACTTTTCATTAACCCGTTCACAGCTGCGCTATCTCCTCAGCGGAAAGGCCAGTGATGTTGGCAATTTCATTAATAGGCATATTCTTCGACTTCAGGCTGGTGGCCACAGCCATCATGGCCTGTCGCTGGCCTTTGGCCAGACCTTGTTCCAATCCTTCGGCCCGGCCTTCCTCCAATCCTTCGGCCCGACCGTCTATCCAGCCTTCACCACGGGCGGTCTCGATGTTGTCGCGCAGGATGACGACGTTGTCCAGATGGTGGTAGTAGGCATCCAGCTCGGCTTTCGTCATGCGGGCAATCTGCAGCTTCTCGCGTGCCTCGCTCAGTCCCGGTGCGTCGGCGTCGTCGGGGATGTCGCCCGTGCTCAGCACGTATATCCACTGCTCTAAGGGTACCTTCGACCAGCGGTTGAAGTCGTTCGCCTTCAGGATGAAGTACTCCGGGTACAGCTCGCTAACGGCATCCACCTCGAACTTCTGCCGCTGGAACGGTGACAGCTGCAGTACGTCGCCGTTGTGTAGCCCGCGGAACTCCGTCTTGCCGTGATAGACGATGTCCTTGCCCTGCCCCAGGTTGAAATACACGATGTTGATGCTATACACCTTGTGGATATTCTCGTAGCCCTGGCCACGGTTGATGTACTCCGTCACCAGCTTCGAGGCTCCGAAGAGCATGCGCTGGAAGTAGGCGAACTCCGTCTCGTTCTGCACCTCCATCAGGTACAGCACGCCGTGTTCGTCCTCGGCCAGCAGATCGACGCGGTTCTGCTTCGACACTTCCGAGTCCTGGTTGCTCTCGCTCTCCAGCAGCTTCTGGATGGTGATCTTCTTGCCCAGCAGCGTCGTCAGCAGCCCCTCGAGCACCACGTAGTTGGCCTTGTCGCGAAGCAGCCGCTTCATGGCCCAGTCAAAGCGGATGTATCTGTTCTTTCCCATAGCTCTCGTTGCAATTTCGGGGCAAAGATAAGCATTTTCCCTGAAACCGCCAAATCCGCGGACGTGTTTTTTATGTCACACGCACCTGCATGACGGAACCGCCTGATCTATTGGGACTGACTGTATGGGAGTTCAGAAATGATCACGCGAGTCCCCGTGGCTCGTGACTCGGTCTCCGTGACTCCCCGTCCAAATCAGACGGTATCGCCCATCACTCTGGCCACTAAGTTCGTCAGCTCTACGAATTGGGAAGTGACACAGGCCGTCCTTAGCCGGATCTTCAGACAGGCGTCAGTCTGACGCTTCCCGACGGTACGATGGTTTCGATCCGTCGCGGCAGTGTCGAGTCCGTTGTCTCATTTCTCAAGCTTTATTCCGGGGAGGGCCTGCCATGTTCGGATTAGAGGATAGCTGCAGGTACTACGTGTGCCAGCGTTATGTGAGGATGAACCTGGGCATCAACGGATTGTCCAAAATCGTAAGCAATGAACTGAAGCAGCCAGTGCTCAGCGGTGACGTTTTCATCTTTTTCGGCAAGAGAAGGCAGGCGGTGAAGCTGCTGTGCTGGGACGGTGACGGTTTCCTTCTCTATCAGAAGCGTCTGGAGAAAGGCACCTTCGAGCTACCCCTGTTCAAGGCGGGTCAGAAGGCCACAGAGATGCCCTACAGGACGCTATCGGCCATCATGCGGGGTATGAGCCTCAGGAGCGTGAGATATCGCAGCAGGCTAAGAATCGGGAAATTCGATTTTTTGCAATCATCTGAATATCAATAAAATAGTAAAAAAATAGTTGCTATTTTTCTTGGCGGTCTCGTCCTTTTTTCGTACCTTTGCAGTATGAATAAGGACGAGATTGTCCTTGACCTCCGGCGGCAGCTCGCAGATTCCAACCGGAGGGTGAACGCGCTGCTTCAGGAGGTGGCCGAGCTGAAGGATCTGCTCGTCCGCAAGACGGAGGAGGAGCAGAAGCAGCGCAACATCGCCAGGGGGCTGTTGAAGATCATGCAGAACAGGTCTGAGAAGCAGACGCCTGTGAAGACTGCCCCCGCTGCTGACACCCCGGATGATGATAGCGGCCAGGCCGCCCCGGCGGCAAGGCCCCGCGAGAAGACCAACTACGGTGCAAAGCGGATAGATCACTATGTCACCGAGGTGGAGCATGTGGCCGTAGATCCCGACGACCCCAGGTTTGACAGGGAAAGGGCCAGGTGGATATCCGAACGAGAATCCGCCCGCTACATCCTCATTCCCATGCGCTTCATCAAGCGCATCTACCATGTGAACAAGTACGTGCAGGACGGCACCGTCATGGAGGGCAAGGCTCCCGACGCCCCTTTCCTGGGCTCCAACTACGACGGCTCGTTCATTGCAGGCATCGCCCAGCTGCGCTACCTCTACTCCATGCCCGTGGAGCGTATCGTCAACTTCTTCACGGAGAACGGCTTCGAGATAAAGAAGGGTACTGCCCACGGACTGCTGCGCAAGACGGAGCTGCTGTTTGAGAATCTATATAAAGCCCTGGGGCTGGCCGTCAAGGAGGATGACTACGTGGCTGGCGACAAGACCTACCACAAAGTACTTGTTGCAGAGAAGAACAAGGACGGCAAGGGCATCAGGAAAGGATACATCTGGGATGTTACGGCCGTCCACCTGGGACTTACGTACTACTTCTATAACGATGGCTCCAGGAGCGAGAAGGTCATCCTTAATTATATAGGCGATTACGGAGGAACCTTCCAGTCCGACGGATTCTCGCCATACAGGAAGATGGCAAGGAAGCTGACGCGCCTGGCCTGCCTGCAGCATGTGAAGAGGAAGTTCCTCGACTGCGGGGACGACTTCGACGCAAGGGTCGTCGTCAGGCTCATCAACCACCTGTACCACAAGGATCACATACATGAAATAGGCAAGGACGGATGGACGGTGGAGGACAACACCCGATGGCGTTAGGAGTATGCACCGCCCATACTCAGGATCATACGCAGGAAACTCGGCAAGATGGCGGCATATCCGCCAGAGAAGCTTCTTCCCAAATCGGAGAAGTACACTGCCGTGCACTACATGCTGAACGAATGGGAAGCCTTAGAGAATATTTTTACCAGGGGAGACTACCATCTGGACAACAACCTTGTCGAGAGGCTCAACCGATACATCTCCCTCTCCAGGCGCAACTCGCTCTTCTTCGGGTCGCACGATGGAGCCAAGCGTGGAGCCATGTTCT
>CAMHNI010000058.1 GCA_946186505.1 uncultured Prevotellaceae bacterium
CGTAAGGCTGGAGTATGCAGACTGCAAGGTTCCGTATTTGTTCCCATCCGGTCCTACAAGATTCGTAGTGTGAATGGATTATTGGGCGGTACCGTTATCAGTACACAACCGCCAAAGTGTGAAACGTGCCAAAACGACGCGGTTGGTACCAACTGCGTCAAGGTGCATCTATATGGCAACCGCCTTGTGTGCCTGGCGAAGAAATAATAACCCTTTAAATAATTACAGTTATGTCAGAAATCAATGTTAAGAATTTGACCGCTGAGGAAAAGGCGGCACTGTTGGCAGAGCTTCAGGCCGATGCCAGCAACAGCAGGATCCAGAAGCGCGAAGCCTACGAGGCTCTACGCTCACAGTTTATTCATGAAGTTCAGGAAAAGGTCACTCTGCTTGTGGCTGACGTGAAAGGTTTCCACTCCTGGATTGAGAAAGAGACCAAGGCTTTCAGCGAGACGATGAAAGAGTATGGCCAGGTGAAGAGCACGGATCAGATGAACTTCACTATTACAGACGGCAACTTCAAACTGGAGGTGAAGGCCTCTAAGGTGAAAGCCTTTGACGAGCGTGCCGACCTTGCTGCTGAGCGTCTGATTGACTATCTTAAGCGCTACATGCAGCAGAGCGAGAAAGGCGCAGACGATCCGATGTACCAGATGGCCATGACGCTGCTGGAGCGTAACAAAATGGGCGACCTGGATTATAAGAGCATCAGCAAACTCTACGAACTGGAGGATAAATTTGATCAGGAATATGCCGACATCATGACCCTCTTTAAGGAAAGCAACCAAGTGCAGAAGACCGCCATCAACTACTATTTCCATGAGCGAGGTGAGGATGGCATCTGGCGACGTGTGGAACCCAGTTTTTGCAGAATGTAATAAATGGCAGAGTTATGATACATCATGTGAAGAAAGAACCGAAAGTGACCATTTGCCGGCGTTGTGGCGGCAATGGTCACATCTTGGGTAAGAACGGGCAGAAAGAAATATGCCCTCAGTGTGAAGGTAGCGGGCGCTGTGTCGTCAGTTGCGACATGCGCGTAAATATCGAGCCATTTAAACCCGAGAAAGCATGAAAAAACGCGGATGCGGACTGTCATATAACAAGCGTGTAGCCGACATCGTTAAGGAATTTGACTCACATAGCAGGTCAGGTCTCTCTAACCGGGAGATCTGGCGCCGTTATATCTACCCGGTCTATTTCATCAGCGAAAGGACACTCTATAATATGATCAACGCATCCGCACATATTGAGGAACCCAAGGCCCCAAATGCTATTGAGCAACTATTAAAGTTTGAAGACTGATGGCAACTGCAGATCTGAACACCCTGATTAAGCATGTGCTCGATGACATACGTGTAGAGTACAAGGACGAGTTTGACCAGAACTTTGCACGTCAGGCTTTCTTTAATGAGGCCTGGCAGCGCAGGAAGAGCCCTTTGCGTCCTGGTGGTGCCATCCTGATTGATTCCGGAGCCTTGCGCCGTAGCTTTACAGTAAACACGACAGCCAACGCCATCGAGTTTTCATATACTAAGGAATATGCAGCCATCCACAATGAAGGTGGTACCATTAAGGTAACAGCCAGGATGAAGGCATATTTTTGGCACAAGTATTACGAGGCTCAGGGCGGTTTTGGCCGTAAGAAAAACGGTGAACGGCGAAATGACAAACGCACTGTCAGACTGTCAACCGAAGCGGAGTTCTGGAAGTATATGGCTCTTAAGAAAGTTGGCTCAGAGGTCAGGATCCCGCGCCGCCAGTTTGTGGGTTATAGCCCGATTGTGGAGCAGACTGTCAGACAGATTATTGAGGACAGTCTTGGAGAATATTTTAATAACGTTGACATTTTAATGAAATGAGAAAAGAACTTTATAAAGCAATCGCTGATAAGCTGTTTCTGATAGCAGCTGACGGCAGTATGATAGACCCGGAGGCTGAGGAACAGCCAGAGAGACTAATCAAGTATGTCGATCTCTGGAACCACAACGTGGAGTTCCTGGATCAAGAGCAACCATGGGAACGCCCTGCGGTGTTCGTGGAGTTCACACCCATCCTGTGGGATGTAATAAAGCCAGGTCGCGAGTATCGGGCAAAGCCTGTTTTGAACCTGCATATTGTAACGGACTGGAAGGGTGATGCCTCCAGTGTGTCGGAGCTTCAGGAAGAGGCCCTGGAGGTGCTGGATTTCTCCGAGATCATACACAAAGCCCTACAGGGGCTGGAGGGTGAGCATTTCAGCCGGTTTGATCTGGCAGAGACCCACACGAACCATAATCACGATGAAATAGTGGAGAGTATTGAGATTTACAAATGCACGGCAGTCCGGAAATTGTAATTGTACCCCCAAATGTGAAAAATCCGTAACTTTGTTTGGAGGTTACGGATTTTTTTGTACCTTTGCAGCTGAAGAAGCATTGAAGGGAATGGCTGACCTTGCAAACGAGCATAAGCTGCCGCCCTTTGGTGCTTATTCTTTTAGGGATTTTGTAATGGAGTACAAAAAACGTTTATGTTTCCATTGGCCATTTCTCATAACAACATCTGTCTCTGCGACATTCAAGAATATCTCCTGACCATTTCTGTTTATTGTGCGATAATAATAGAATCGCTTGATATCGTCATTGGGCCTTGGTTTACTCAAACTTGCCTTAGTGACAAACGTTGCCCCTTGAAGCATCTTATCGAGCAATAGCAGTTCCTCTTTGTCAATCTTTCCCTTATAGGCATCAGCATAGAGGTGCAGGCGATCTTTTTCTCCGACGTGTTATAGAGGTAGCTGTAAACACCAGCGGCATGAACAAACATCCATTGAGCCGTCGTCTCTCCATTCAGCTGATAAACCTTCGAATCGTCAAAGATGGCCACACGCTCATAGATCTTAAACTGATTGACATTGGCCGTTCCCAGCGTCCAGCCATGTAGTACTTTATCGTAGCGGTTCAAGCTGTAGCCATTGCATGACGGGGCGAAAATGCCGCCTTCCAGGAAGTTCAGTTTCCACAAGCCCGCAGAACTATCGTCGGTGGGGATGAAAGAATGAGTAGCATTTGTCTCCTCAGTAGGTGCGGGGAAATATTTACTGGTGGACTTCTTTGTATTTTCCAATTGCCCGCCCCGTCACTGATGAAGTTGTAGAACACATCATCGCCATCGGAATCATAATTGTCTGTCGCAGAGAACTTGTCACTTTCTGCCTTGATGTAACATCCTGTACTGTTACTGACGTAATAGAGTTTGTAAGCCCTGCCACTGACCACCTGCGACTCAGAGGTAACCTGAAATAATCGCAACTCGGGATTGGAAGTCGCTGATGCTGTCAGCGTAAAGAATAGTGTCGTTAGAATAGTTCTGAATCTCATTTAGGCTAATAGATTATAAGATAGGAGGGGACTGGGAACCCACGCCAGGCACATCCGACAAAATGTTTGCCAGATACGCCAGGCGTGGGGATATTAACACCAGATGGAGGGTTTTAATCCCCACACATGGTCGTTCTTGCAGAAGATATTACAGGTTGGCCAATTCGATGACCTTGTCAACGGCGGCACTCAGCCCGTCGGTGTTCTTACCGCCAGCCTGGGCGAAGTGAGGCTGTCCGCCGCCACCACCCTGGATGAGCTTGGCAGCCTCGCGCACCATCTGTCCGGCATTCAGACCGTGGTCGCTGACCATATCGTCGCTCATCATAATGCTCAGCTGGGGCTTGTCCTGATACTTCGTGCCGAGCACGCAGAGCAGACTACCCTCAACGGCAGCACGGATCTTGAAGGCCAGGTCCTTGGCAGCTGCAGGCTCCAACGGCATAACGGCAGAAATGACCTTCACGCCGTTCACGTCGCGGGCCTTCTCTACCAACTGCTTGGCGAAGCGCTCCACGGCCTGGGCCTGGAACGACTCTATCTCCTTCTTCATCGTGTCGTGCTCCTCGATATACTTGCGGATGACGCCCTGCAGGTCCTTGGCGTTATTGAAGAACGCCTTGACGGACTTCAGCACGTCCTCGGTCTGGTAGAGCAGTTCCTCGCACTCCTTGCCCGTCTTGGCCTCGATACGGCGGATGCCGGCAGCTACGCTGGCCTCGCTGACAATCTTGAAGAAGCCGATGCGGCCTGTCGAGCTGGCGTGGATACCACCACAGAACTCGCACGACGGGCCGAAGCGTACGACACGCACCTTGTCGCCGTACTTCTCGCCGAAGAGGGCGATGGCACCCAGCTTCTTGGCCTCGTCGAAGGGCATGTCGCGGTGCTCGTCGATATGGATGTCCTGACGTATCATGTCATTCACCATCCGCTCCACCTCGCGCAACTGTTCGTCGCTCACCTTCTCGAAGTGCGAGAAGTCGAAGCGCAGCGTATCGGGCGAGACAAACGAGCCCTTCTGTTCGACATGGTCGCCGAGCACCTGCTTCAGGGCATAGTCCAGCAGGTGGGTTGCCGTGTGGTTGGCAGCCGAGGCATCGCGCTTGTCAGTATCGACGCAGGCCATGAACTCAGCCGATGGGTCCTTAGGCAGTTGCTTCACGATGTGAACCGTCTGGTTGTTCTCGCGCTTGGCATCGATGATGTTGATGGTCTCGGCCTCGTTCACCAGCACGCCGCTGTCGCCGACCTGTCCACCCATCTCACCGTAGAACGGGGTATAGTCGAGCACCAGCTCGTAGAACTCGTTCTTCTTTTGCGTCACCTTGCGGTAGCGCAGGATATGGCAGGTGTATTCGGTGTAGTCGTAACCCACAAACTGCTGCTCGCCGGCAGCCTGTTCAGTCCAGTCGCTGTTCTCAACAGCGGCGGCATTGCGGGCACGTTCCTTCTGCTTCTGCATTTCCACATTGAACTGCTCTTCGTTCACCGTGAAACCGTTCTCGCGGCAGATGAGTTCCGTCAAGTCGAGGGGGAAGCCGTAGGTGTCGAACAGACGGAAGGCCTGGACACCGTCCAACTCCGTCTTGCCCTCTGCCTTGAGCTGCTCCATTGCCTTGTCAAGCAGCGAGATACCCTTGTCGAGGGTGCGCAGGAACGAGTCTTCCTCCTCTTTCATCACCTTGGCGATGAGCGTCTGCTGGGCCTTCAGCTCGGGGAAGGCGTCGCCCATTTCCTCGACCATCGTCGGCAACAGCTTATACAGGAAAGACTCCTTCTGTCCGAGGAACGTGTAGGCATAACGCACGGCACGGCGCAGGATGCGGCGGATGACGTAGCCGGCCTTCGCGTTTGAAGGCAGCTGGCCGTCGGCAATCGAGAAGGCAACGGCACGCAGGTGGTCGGCGCAGACGCGCATAGCCACGTTGATGTCGTCCTGTTCCTTGCTCACCTCACCTTCCTCGAAGGTTGTATATTTCAGCCCCGTAATCTGTTCCTCGGCCTTGATGATAGGCTGGAACACGTCGGTGTCGTAGTTCGAGTGCTTACCCTGCATCATGCGCACCAGTCGCTCGAAGCCCATACCGGTGTCTATGACGTTCATCGACAGTTTCTCCAGACTACCGTCGGCCTTGCGGTTATACTGCATGAACACCAGGTTCCATATCTCGATGACCTGCGGGTCGTCCTGGTTCACCAGGTCACGACCTGCTATGCCGCTGGCCTTGCGCTGCTCCGGCGTACGGCTATCGACGTGGATTTCCGAGCAGGGGCCGCAGGGACCCGTGTCGCCCATCTCCCAGAAGTTGTCGTGCTTGTTGCCGTTGATGATGTGGTCAGCAGGCACGTGCTTCAGCCAGTAGCCGGCAGCCTCGTCGTCGCGCTCCAGTCCTTCCTTCGGGTCGCCCTCGAACACAGTGACATACAGGTCCTCGGGGTTCAGCTTCAGCACATCGACCAGGTACTCCCAAGCCATATCGATGGCGCCCTCCTTGAAGTAGTCGCCAAACGACCAGTTGCCCAGCATCTCGAACATCGTGTGGTGGTAGGTGTCGTGGCCCACCTCCTCGAGGTCGTTGTGCTTACCGCTGACGCGCAGGCACTTCTGTGTGTCTGCACGGCGGCGCGGCTCAGGGTCTCGCGTACCTAATATAATATCCTTCCACTGGTTCATACCTGCATTCGTGAACATCAGCGTGGGGTCATCCTTGATGACCATCGGGGCTGACGGCACGATGGCATGCTGTTTCGACTCGAAGAACTGCTTGAACGAGTCGCGAATCTCTTTTGCTGTCATCATAAAATATTCTTTTTTTGCTCTATCCTAAATTTTTGCGTGCAAAGTTACGAAATAATTCAGAATTTTCGTATCTTTGCAGACAGAATTTTAATCTGTCATAATTAAAACTTGGATAATATGAGACAAAAGCTATTGCTCCTAATGATTTTCGTGCTTCTCGCAGCAACGGTTCACGCAGCTCCAGTGGGAAAGGCAGAGGCACAGAAAAGGGCTGCACAGTTCGTTTCGGGCAGAGTGGCAGCGGCACGCGGCAGCGGGCAGGTAAGCCCCGATGTCAGTCTGGCCATGGCCGAAAGCGACAACTACTACGTGTTCAACGTAGGCCGGCAGCAGGGCTTTGTCATTGTCAGCGGCGATGACAGGGCACCTGAAATCTTAGGCTATAGCGACAGCGGCACTTTCGATGCCGCTGACATACCCGAGAACATGAAGGCATGGTTAGAGGAATACGCCCGGCAAATCAGTCTGTTAGATGACATCGAAGTTGAAGCCGCACGGGAGGCTGTTCCCCGTCGCATCATGAAACACAACATTGCTGCGCTGTTGGAAACCAAGTGGGACCAGGACAGGCCCTATTACAATCTGTGTCCTATTATCGGCAGCACCCATTGCGTCACGGGATGCGTGGCCACCGCCATGGCTCAACTGATGTACTATCACCGCTGGCCGAACCAGGTAAAGGAAACTATTCCCGGCTATACATATGAGACAGATTGGGATGATTTAGGTCAAATAAGCCGTCCGAGTGTTCCTGCAGGAACAACAATAAACTGGGATGCCATGTGGACTTCCTACCCCTATTATTCTGATGACGTTCTGGAAAGTACACTCAGCCAGCAAGAGCAGCAGGCCAATAATGCTGTGGCCGAGTTGTTATCCTACTGTGGCACGTCGGTCAATATGAAATACCGTCCCTCACAAAACGGCGGTTCGTCGGCCTCATCTTATTATGCCGCCCAGTCATTGGTCAAATACTTTGACTTCGATGCCAACACACGCTATGTCAACCGCACCGCCTATTCTTCTACAGACTGGGAGGACCTGATTTACGACGAGCTGTCAAACCGTCGTCCCGTCATGTACGACGGGTCGAGCGTGTCAAGTGGTCACGCTTTCATCGTTGACGGCTATGAGGATGGCTACTTCCACGTCAACTGGGGCTGGGGAGGAGCCTTCAACTGCAACGTCCTATTGTCGGTAATGAACCCCTACAACAACTCTGGAATCGGTGCCAGCTCTACCGAAGACGGTTACAGCATAGGACAGGGAGCCATCATCGGTGCCCAGAAGAACATTGGCTCAGTCATAGAAGAAGAACCACCCGTCATGGGCACTGGTTCCATTTCCTATACCGGTGATGCTACCCTGACCAGACAAGGTGATGGGACTTTCCAAGTACCAGTCTATTTAGAAGCATGGAACTGGTCGGACGACACTCATACGTTCGATGTCGGAATAGGACTATACGACCGCAAAGGTACGCTATGCTCTATAACACAGATAGTCACCAACAGGACATACGATAGAACTTATGGCGGGACATGGTACAATAGCATAACGTTCAGTGCTGACCTCCCTGACGGCAGCTACCGCATCATGGGCATCAGCCGACTGACAGGCGAGGACGAGTGGCACGTGAACTCCAATTCAGCAAGCAATTTCATTTCTGCCGTTATTGACGGCGATAAGCTACAGCTCATGCTACCCACCTTCAGCATGACCGCCACCAACATCAACGTCGAGGGAAATCTGAAGACCAACTCCATGCAGCACGTCGTGGCAACTATCCGAAACGACGGCACAGACTACAACGGTTACCTCTATCTGCTGGTCAATGGCGAGGCTGTCGTCGGGAAGGTGTTTGAAGCTGCTGCTGGAGAAACTGCCGATTTTGACATCGAGTACGTACCCGGCACAGCAGGCACATGCACAATTGCGATAGCTTCAGCAAAGGAAGACGGCACCATACTCGGGCGAACCACTGCAACAATTTCCACCGACGAAGCAACAACAGGTACCGACAATGTAGATCTGACGTTCACCGTTACACTAAACTCCACCACGGTTAACAACCAGAACGTCATCTTTGGCAAGAGAATGAAAGCTACACTCACGGCAACCAACAATAGCGACCAGAACTATGAAGGAAGCTGTCTTGTGTTCAGATGGACGTGGACAGGCATCAACGGAGATGCTAGCGGCTACTCTCAGAACCTGTTTGTACCGGCTAACTCGTCTGCTGACGTCACATTTGAGTTTGACGTTGACTTCGACGTAGAATACAGTGTTACTTACGCCTATTCCAAAAACGGTAAGTTTGTTGAAAACAGAGATGAAATCTACAAATCCTATTACCCGAAACCTGCTGTCGCTTACACCGACGGCAACGGTAACGAACACTTCATGCTGGCCGAGAGCAGTCTGGTAATTCCTGCCGATGCGAGAGTGGTTGACCTGCGCAACCAGGATGTTGTCACGTCAGCCGACCCGTCACAGGCCTCTCCCAACTGTCTTTACCTGATGGACGGCGATGCCCAGACGCCCAGCGGTCTGACACGAAACGTGATAAAAGGCACTACTGCAGAGCTGGTGGAACTTACTGACGGCTACGACTTCGAAGCTCCTCTCGATTTCACTGCCACATCCATCAAGTACAACCGTATCTTCGATCAGGGCACCAATGGACAAGGCGCTGGTTGGACGACGCTGGTGCTGCCCTTTGATGTTGAGACGGTCGAAGTTGAAGGTCAACCCATTGACTGGTTCCACACAAGCAGCGAAACTGGCAAGCAGTTCTGGGTGATGGAGCTTATCAGCGACGACGGCGGGACTGTAGTTTTCCACCATACTGACGCCATTCAAGCCAACACGCCCTATATCATCGCCGTTCCTGACGACACTTGGGGGCAGCAATGGGACCTTCGCAACAAAGTTATCACATTCACGGGCAGTAGCACCTCATTGCGGAAAGGCGTATCACAAGCACTTACTGGCGAGAATTACCAATTCCGCGGAACGATGAAGCAAATAGACAAGACCGACGTCTATTCTCTCAACGCCGCTGGCTCAGCATTTAAGCACGGCGATGCCACGGTTGACGCATTCCGAGCCTACTTCGTTCCGTTAATCGGCAACCGCTACGATCAGCTCGATATTCTCACAGGCAGAGGCAAGACAACAGCCATCACCATGCCTGAGAAGGAGCCACTTGTGACGGGCGACATCTACACGTTGGACGGACGCAAGGTGAAAGGCAGCCTGCCGAAGGGTGTCTATATCGTTAACGGTAAAAAGATGGTTAAATAAATGGATACGACTATGAAGAATATATATATGACTCCGATGGCGGTGGCTGTTGACATGGAAACAACCGATGCACTGACGGCCAGCCAGCCGCCCGCTGAAATCGACTACCCCGGCATTGAGGACAGCAGAGAGCTGTCTGAGGATTATCTCCTGTTTGAAGAATAAACGACTATGGCACTGAACGAATACAAACCACAGAAACTGTACTACTCCATCAAAGAGGTGGCCGAGATGTTCGGCCTGAACGAGAGTACCCTGCGCTACTGGGAGACAGAGTTTCCCTTCCTGCGCCCCAAGACTTCCGGACCTGCTAAGGTACGCCAGTATCAGGAGAAGGACATTGAGCAGATCAAGCTCATCCACAACCTGGTGAAGGTTCGCGGCTTCAAACTGGCTGCTGCCAAGAAGATTATCAACAGCAACCGGCAGGGTGCCGACAAGACGGCTGACGTCCTGTCGCGCCTTATCAGCGTGCGCAACGAGCTGCAGGCCCTGAAGAAACATCTGGACTACCTGCAATAGAAAACAAAACAAACTATGCAAAAAAAACTAATCATGATTGTGCTGCTGCTGGCGATTGCCGTGGCGGCACTCAAGGCTGAGAACTACCCTTATCGCAGCGATGCCCTTTGGATGACCGTTCCCAACCATGCCGACTGGCTCTACAAAACAGGCGAGAAGGCCCGCGTGGAGGTGGGTTTCTACCTCTATGGTATTCCCCGTGACGCAACAGTCACCTACGAGATTGGACCAGACATGATGCCCGCAACAAATACGGGCAGCGTGCAGCTGAAGAACGGTCGCGCCACGATTGATATGGGGACGATGAAGAAGCCCGGATTCCTCGACCTGCGACTGACGGCCAGTCTCGACGGACGGCAGTACCAGCACCATGTCAAGGTGGGCTTCTCGCCCGAACAGTTGAAACCTTACACGCAGAACCCGTCCGACTTCGACGCATTCTGGAAACAGACTGTTGCCGAGGCCCGGAAATCTGCATTGAAGGTGGAGAAGACAAAGGTGGATAAGTTTACCACGGAAGATTTCGACTGCTATCTGCTGAAAATCAAAACCGACGCTCGTCACAGCATCTACGGCTACCTTACCATGCCTAAAACGGCAAAAGCCGGGAGGCACCCTGTGGTGCTCTGTCCGCCGGGGGCAGGCATCAAGACCATTAAGGAACCCATGCGCAATACCTACTATGCCAAAAACGGATTCATCCGCCTGGAGATGGAGATTCACGGTCTGAACCCAGAGCTGGACGCAGAGACATTCAAGGAAATCAGTACGGCTTTCTCAGGCGAGAACGGCTATCTGGAAAATGGTCTCGACGACCGCGACAACTACTACATGAAACACGTCTATGTGGCCTGTGTCCGTGCTTTCGACTATCTGTGCTCACTGCCTGAGTGGGATGGCAGGAACGTATTCGTACAAGGAGGCAGCCAGGGTGGCGCTCTTTCACTGATAACGGCAGCCCTCGACCCACGGGTGACGGCTTGTGTGGCCAACCATCCTGCCCTGAGTGACATGGCTGGTTACCTGGACCACCGTGCAGGCGGCTACCCCCACTTCAACAATGAACACGGAATGCTGACGCCTGAGAAGGTGAAGACGATGCAGTATTATGACGTGGTGAACTTCGCCCGTCGCATACAGTGTCCCGTCTTCATGACGTGGGGTTACAACGACAATGTGTGTCCGCCGACTACCAGTTATATCGTTTGGAATCTTATCAGTGCCCCGAAGGACGCGCTTGTCACTCCTATCAACGAACACTGGACGAGTGAAACGACAAACCACGGGCAGATGGAGTGGCTGAAAAGGCAAATCAAAAAAGATAATAATGAATAAGAATGTAGTCATCCTCCTGCTTGCGCTCATGCTGGGTCCGGGGGCTTTGGCACAGCGTAACAACAAGCGTGCTAAATACGAGTTCTACCGTAATCTGCCCGTCTATGCCGACTCGTTGCTGAAGGACCTCACCTACCCTATGGCATGGGGCAACAGCCCCATCACCGATTTTGACGAATGGCGCCGCACCGCCCGCCAGAAGGTCTTCGACTGTATGCTCACGCCGCCGCCACCACCCTCCATACCTCCCCGAGGGGAGGCGTTAGTGTCCCCCTCGGGGGATGAAAGGGAGGTCTTGCTCTTCGAAGAAAAGCGCGATGGATATACGGCGCGGAAGATTGAGATCCGCCTGTCACGCTACTACACCGTGCCAGCCTATGTGCTTATCCCCGACGGCAAGGGACCGTTTCCTGCCGTCAACGTCCTGCATGACCACGGCGCCCATCTTTTCATTGGCAAAGAGAAGATGATACGGCCGTTATCTTGTGAGGACTCTACCGTCATCAGGGACGCTGACGAGTGGGCTGCCCAACTTTACGACGGTCAGTTCGTAGGCGACTATCTGGCTCGCCACGGTTACGTTGTGTTCTCTGCCGATGCACCGATGTGGGGTGAACGCGGCCAGCAGGAAGGTCCCCGACGAGACCGCTACGACATGATAGCCGGCAACATGATGATGTATGGCATCGACCTTTCGGCCTATATGACATACGATGACATCAGTGGTACAGAGTTCCTGGCTCAGATGCCAGAGGTAGATCCGCAACGCATCGGCTGCATGGGTTGTTCGATGGGAGCCTACCGGGCTTGGATGCTTTCTGCCCTCAGCGACCGCATCAAGGCCGGTGCCGCCGTCTGTTGGATGGTTACTACCGACGAGCAGATGTCGTTCAAATACAACCGTACGGAGAACGGCGGTTTTGCAAACTGCTTCCCCGGACTGCGCCGCTGGCTCGACTACCCCCACGTAGCCAGCATAGCCTGCCCTAAAGCGATGCTTTTCATCAACGGTTCCCAGGACAAGCTTTTCCCCGTGCCCGGTGTGGAAAAAGCATTCAAGATTATGCATGACACCTGGAGAAGCCAAGGAGCCGATGACAAGCTGGAAACGGAGATTTGGGACATTCCCCATAGCTGCCCGCTGAAAGCTCAGGAGCGCGTACTCCAGTTCTTCCAGAAGCACTTGTAACAACTTGTAACATAAACCTTAACAACTATATAAAACAACTTATTATGAAAAGTCTATTTTTACCGGTACTACTCATGGTGGCAGTGGCTGCTGTAGAACAATCCCCGGGACTCAACGTGAATCTCGGGGATTGTTACATTTATAACGGGACGTAATCAAGTTTATCATCAAAGACGGGGATTTGGTCTGACTCTCCCTCTTCGGTCAGTGAGCCTGACAGCAGTGCCGCTGGCGCAGCCGCCACCACCTCAATGGCTGGCTGCAAATATTCCTTTCTTTTCATAGCGCAGCCCTCCTTACTTTACGATGACCTTCTTGCCGTTCTGTATATAGAGCCCCCGCTGGGGCTGCTCCACACGACGCCCCTGCAGGTCGTAGAGAACATTATTATTTGTTATTTCATCTTTACTATTTAGACGCGCAGCGTCGTCAACGCCCGTTGCCTCGTCCTCATCGTCAAACCGCAG
Organism: uncultured Prevotellaceae bacterium; assembly: GCA_946186505.1. GTDB lineage: Bacteria > Bacteroidota > Bacteroidia > Bacteroidales > Bacteroidaceae > Prevotella. Next base: position 12,985 of record CAMHNI010000058.1, read on the forward strand.
GTTCAAGACGCCGCGGCTTGCCGCCGTCTCTGCCGGTATCTGAAGATAAGCACGTCCAGCCTCTAAACTGGCACCTGCGGAGCCTACCTTGTAGAAGCCCACGCCCTTGCTGCCGCTGCCCAGTACGTAGTTCTCGTAACCGCCCTCAGTAGCGCTGACGTTCGTGGCAGTCATCACGCCCTTCAGCAGATTGCTATACACGCTATATGACTGGCTATAGGGAATCTCGTATGTTCCTGGCTCACCCTTTAATAGCAATCCTTCTCCTGCAGGAACATCATAGACGCGCATCATGGTCAGCACTCCAGTCTGACGATTAAAGCCACCGCCTGTGTATGCTTTGAGATTTAACGTCGAGAGGTCTGCATCAGCTAATGGGCAGAACGTCACCATCTTGTCTGAGCCAATAACCACTTTAGTAAACTCACCAGCTGCACCAAATCTGACACTGACCGTCGTGTTAGCCGACAAGTTGCCTAACGCTAACTGTCCATTCACAACATCCGTCGTCCTGTCCTCGCCGTTCACCGTCACCTGGCTTACTCTGAAACCTTCGTTGGGCGTCAAAGTCAGCACCACATTCTCAGACCCCCTAACGTTAAACGTCTGCTGCCCGTTCGTCACGTCTGTCGTGCCGTAGGCCACCTTGCCTGTTGCATCGCTCACACTAATGGTTATGCGCGAATTCAACTGGCAAGTGCAAATTTATTGCTGTCCGATAAAACTATTTATAAAGCAATAAAAATTAGTTATAATTACTGTTAGTAAAGAAAAAAACACTTTAGGTTTCATGTGAGATATATGATGCTACATCGTAACTACCTATTTCAGATATGAAAGCGTTGCAAAGGTACATAGTTTCCATCATAATGCTTGTAATCATTGTAACAATCAGTTGAAGGAATGTATCATTCCAAAAGTAATTCATGGTACAAGACATATTGGCTTTTCCAAGCCTTTAATTACTGAGGTTACTTAGTAGCCATCAAGGTCAGAGAACTGGTTGGTAAACCGTCTGTCTGAACGGTAACCGTAATGGAACCAGGACAATCGGCTGCGATGATGGCGAGACACTTGCCAGACCATGCTTTGCGCTCAGAGGCGAGTACGGAACCGAGGTCTGTCATATTTCCGTTCTCTACACCGATGAGACGACCACCCTTCACGTTGAAACTAATCAGATTGTCAGCAAGTGGGCAGAGGTTGCCGTCTTTGTCTAACACCTCGACAGTAACATGAGCCACGTCGGAAGGAATGGCACGGAATGAGGACCTGTCAACTGTGGCACGCAATTGGGTTGGCGAACCAGCAGTACGGATGACTTCTTCAATTGTCATACTATCACGTGTACCGACCACTTTTATTTCTCCAGGTTGATATTCTACATCCCATGTCAGATGTAGGTCAGCCGTAGTGGCGAAGTGCTTGCCTGGATCGTAGGATGCCCAACTGGGGTTGACACCACGACGAGGAAACTCTGTGGCTTTCTTGCCGTATGACTTTCCGTTGACAAACAATTCCACTTCCTCGCAATTGGTGAAGCAAGCCACCTGCGTTATCTGTCCTTCGTGTCCCTCCCAGTTCCAATGAGGCAACAGATGAAGCACGGGTTCCTGACTCCAAATACTCTTGAATAACCAATAGCCGTCTTTCGGGAAACCACAATTGTCGAGATAGCCCGACTGACTTCCACGTGAAGGCCACCACGATTCACCGTAGTAATCGATGCCCGTCCACATGAAATCGCCAATGACATAGTCGTATGCTGTGGTGAAACGCCATCTTTGTTCTACATCAATCATCTCGCTATTGATAAGACCGCGATTACGACGACGGAAACGAGGTGGCTGTTGTTGTGGACTGAAGCCATCAGCACCAGCTCCGAGTTGTGGTGGAGGCATAGTACCTGGCCATTGATATTGTCGCCGAGGTCCACCCAGTCCTGTTGACTCTGTAGCCACCACACGACGATGAGGATATTCAGCCTTGTCTATGGCATAGACCACCTCACGACGGGTGCGCCAACGGTCAGGATAATTGTAGCCGATGATGTCGTTCTCAAAGGCAGCTAAAAACTCTGGTGACGTTGGACTATTCGATGCTATCTCATCATTACCACTGGTCACGAGTCGTGTATCGTCCAAGCGATGACAAATGGCAATCATCTCAGATGCGGCACCTGGTCCTTCAGCCGACCGTTGGTCGCGTATTTCATTGCCAATACTCCACATCACCACAGACGGGTGGTTGCGATCACGAGCTACCATAGCGGTAAGATCGCGCTCGTGCCATTCACGGAAATAAAGGTGATAGTCTTGTTGGTTCTTACCGTTTATCCATTGGTCGAAAGCCTCATCCATGACAAGAAATCCCATACGATCGCAGAGGTCGAGGAACTCAGGAGCAGGTGGGTTATGAGCCGTACGGATAGCATTGCAACCGCCACTCTTCAGAATTTCCAACCTGCGCTCCCACACTCGTTCTGGTACGGCAGCACCTACGGCTCCACCATCATGGTGCAGGTTGACACCCTTCATCTTCACCTGTTTTCCGTTCAACAGGAAACCTTTATCCAAAGGATATTCGATAGTGCGGATGCCTAACACATTGTCAACGACATCTATTACACGCTTGCCATCGAGCAACGTAGAGCGTAGGGTGTAAAGATAAGGATGCTCCAAATCCCACATCTTAGGATTGTTTACGATAAGAATCTGCTCGTTGTTCTTTTTCTCGCCAGCCGCGATGTTGATTCTTTGTTCACCTTTTGCCACGCTCATCCCTGAAGCGTCGATAACCTCATGACGTACGACTAATTGCCGTCCGCTGGTCTCACCGTTCTCAATGTCTGACTTGATGCGAACCGTAGCCTCTTGCTCCGTCAGTTTCTGTGTGCTATTGAAAACACCCCATTTGGCAAAATGGATGGGGGAAGTCTCTACAAGTCGTACATGGCGATAGATGCCCGAACCTGTGTACCAACGAGAATTGGTCTGTTGTGAATTGTCCACCTTTACCGCCAACACGTTGTCCGACTTGCGGAGATACGGTGTTAAATCGTATGAAAAACTGGAGTATCCGTATGGCCATGTTCCCAATTCATGGCCGTTAATCCAAACCGTACTATTCATGTAAACACCGTCGAACTCAATGGAATAGCATTTTTTCTTGTCGAATGATTTCACATCGAACGTTTTCCTATACCAGCCGATACCTGTAGGGAAAAAGCCAATACTACCTCCACCAGGATTGTCGCGCAAGTTCTCGCCTTCAATACTCCAGTCGTGTGGTATGTTGAGTTGCCGCCATTCAGCATCATGGAAGGAAGACAACTCAGCTCCCGTTACATCACCTTTGTGAAAGCGCCAATTAGCGTCCATGTTGATGATCTTTCTCGACTGGGCACAGATGCTAATCGCTACCCATAAAGCTAACACGCAAAGAACAGTCGGTCTCTTCATGATTTCGTCCTTTTACTTCTTGTAGATGATTTCACATTTCGGCGCATCGAAACGCATGGTAGCCTCCGTTTCGGGTGTGAAGGCAGGCCACTTTGGCAATCCTTTAGCATTCGGATTGCCTGTGCGAGCGAAGTTCAACAGTGCCGAGCTCATCTTGTCACCCAGAGCAATACCCTCTTTGGTGGCACCCGTCATCTGAGCACTCTTTACCACATTATTAAAGAAAAAAGGAATATCGCTATTATGGCAAGCATGGTTGCGCCCGTCGAGTGTAGGTGTCTGGTATGCAGAGAGATAGACATATACAGGAGCACCACCATCCTGACAACGGATAGTAGCTTGTTGAATAACGGCAGGGCGTACTCGTTGGTCTATATTCGGCGTAGAAAACTCGTTGAGAGTAGAACCAATGATCAAAGGAATGTCATTGGAAATGCGTTCACTACCATTCTCGAAGATACCTGGCATGATGTCACCATCATTCACGGGTCCCCATCCGAGACGAATGCCTTGACCAGTTTGTTTATCACGATGTCGATTGTTAACTTCCCTTGATGCCTTGTTAGATGCTTCCAATAATTTCTCATAGGGGACATGCTGGATGCTGTCGATGGTTGCAGAGGTCAGTCCTAAATACCATGCCGTTAGTTCGCCCACTTCGCGGGCATTCTTCTGCGGTGTACTGCCCAAGAACGATCCGCTCATAACCATCGCCCTATGAAACAGCCCACGGGCAGAGGGCATGCAGAGCAGTGTAGAGACTTTTCCACCACCACCCGACTGACCGAAGATGGTAACACAGTCGGGATCACCACCGAAATTAGCGATGTTGTCGCGCACCCAACGAAGGGCAGCCACAATGTCGGTCATTCCGACATTTGCCGACTCTTTATATTTTTCTCCAAAGACGGAGAGGTCGAGGAAACCAAGCACATTCAGGCGATGGTTGATGGTGACTACCACCACGTCGCCCTTGTCGGCAAGGTTACGACCATCATAACCTGGGTGTTCCTGCCCGTTGCCGCTGGTGTAGCCACCACCATGCAACCAAAAAAGCACGGGACGCCGCTTGCCATCATTCAATCCTTTTGTCCATATATTCAACCGTAGGCAGTCTTCACTCTGATAACCGTCGTTCCACTGATAGAAAAAGCCTGTCTCGTCGTTGCGCCAGCCATTGTTCTTGGCTTGTGGACAGACAGGTCCCCAATGGCGCGATGAGCGTATGCCTTGCCAGGCCTTAGGTTCTTGTGCGGGCATAAACCGCTCTGCCTGAGCGTAGGGAATGCCTTTGTAAGTGTAAACTCCTTGATCAATGTACCCTGCCACCTGCCCATATTTCGTCTGAACCTTAGTTTTCTCGGTTGAACTATCAAACAGCTGTGCACTTGCTATTAATGGTAGGATCGTCAAAAGTAAGGTAAAAAAAAGTTTATTCATATTTGTTATGTGTTTAGGGATTTACTGATTGCTTTATTACCAAATGCTACGGCTCATCTGCATGAGTTCTTTATCATGGTGCTGTCGTGGTTCACACTTATTATCGAGAATCATGGTTACACCTGTCTTCTCATTATAAGGTTCCCATTTGGGCAGACCTTTCACATTAGGATTGCCCGTTTTGATGAATGCGAGCCAGATGCTGCTGATGAGTTTCTCGAACTTGTAGGCGACGGGCGAGGCTCCAGTCATCTCGCGCTGAAGGCTGACATTGTGGAGCATGAAAGGCAACTCCATACCGTGCGAAGCACCGAGAGCGTTGCTCTCTGGTTTCCACGTGAAAAGGTAAAGATAAGCTGGAGCACCGCCCTGTGCAGCCTTGGCGGCGGCTTGCTTGACCGCTCCAGCGCGGAAACCGGTGTCCACATAGGTCATCTCCTTAGGCTCAGCATGGGGATAGGCTTTCTTGAATGCTGCAATGTATTGGTCAGCCTTTTCACCTTGACGCTTGCGTACGGCATCCTCTGCCTCAGCCCACGTCAAGTCTTTGCTGATGTCAAAAGTGAACTCGTTGAAATCGGTACCGATAAGCATAGGTACATCTTTTGAAACGGGAGAGGCTGGTTCGAAGGGATGTTGTGGAAGGATAGTACCATCAACTACAGGAGAGAAACCACTTCGAATGCCACGCTGGGCAAGACGAGTAACGGCGTAGTTCAATTCTTCATAAGTATATTTCGAGAAGTCTGCCTGAGCCGTAGCAGGTTGTCCCAGTTCTTGTGCGAGAGCAATACCGAAAGAACGTGTTTGTTCAGGTAATGCCTGTCGTAATGTAGAACCACTCTGAACGATGGCGCGTTTAAACAATCCCTTTGCAGAAGGCATAGCCAATAGCGTTGAAACCTTTCCTCCACCACCCGATTGTCCACCGATAGTCACTTCATTGGGGTCTCCACCGAATCGATCAATATTGTCGCGAATCCATTCTAACGCCTTCACGATGTCTTGCATGCCCAAGTTAACACTTTGAGAATACTTACCACCAAGACCTGTCAGGTCAGCATAGCCAAGAATGTTCAGACGATGGTTTAGGTTGACCACCACGATATCGCCAGCCTCAGCCAGTGCACGCCCTTCATAGCAGGGCAGGTCATGACCAGAGCCTCCAGAGTAGCCGCCACCGTGAATCCAGACGAAGACGGGACGGTGCTTACCGTCGCTGATACTTGGTGTCCAGACGTTCAGCACCAAGCAGCCCTTCTCGTCCATAGGTTCCGTCACAAACTGGTTGCCGAAGCCATAGTCCGACTGGCTGTTGCGCTCGTTCCACGTCAGACTCTCGCCCTGCGGAGCCTGGGGTCCGTAGACTTTGCATTGGCGGATGCCCTCGAACTTGTCAGGCGTCTGTGGCGGCATGAACCGTTCGGCCTTGGCATAGGGGATGCCCTTGAAGGTGAAGATACTACCGTCCTGATAGCCCTCGATGGTGCCATAAACGGTCTCTACACGGGTGTGCTGTC